>NZ_JACOPC010000008.1:0-301625 GCF_014288035.1 Hungatella sp. L36
ATGCTTGCGGACATTGAAGCCGGGAAAGTCGGGACAGTTATCGTAAAGGATATGTCGAGGTTAGGGCGAAACTACCTGCAAGTGGGAATGTACACGGAAATGATTTTCCCACAGAAAGGCGTCCGCTTCATCGCTATCAACGACGGAGTGGACAGTGCACAGGGCGACAATGATTTTGCCCCTCTGCGGAATATTTTTAACGAATGGCTGGTGAGAGATACGAGTAAGAAAATACGGGCGGTAAAACGCTCAAAAGGCATGAGCGGCAAGCCGATCACGAGCAAGCCCGTGTATGGCTACCTCATGGACGAGGACGAAAATTTCATCATTGACGAGGAAGCCGCACCCGTAGTCAGGCAGATATACAATCTCTGCCTTGCCGGGAACGGTCCGACCAAGATAGCCCGTATGCTCACGGAGCAGCAAATCCCCACGCCGGGGACGCTGGAATACCGCAGGACGGGACACACCCACCGTTACCACCCCGGCTATGAGTGCAAGTGGGCGACCAATACCGTTGTGCATATCCTTGAAAACCGGGAATACACGGGCTGTCTGGTAAACTTCAAGACTACCACGCAATCCTACAAGTGCAGCAAAATCATTTACAATGACGAGGATAAGCAGGCGGTCTTTGAGAACCACCATGAGCCTATCATAGACACCCAGACATGGGAACGGGTGCAGGAATTACGCAAACAGCGTAAACGCCCAAACCGCTATGATGAAGTGGGCTTGTTCTCTGGCATACTGTTCTGTGCCGACTGCGGCAGCGTGATGTATCAGCAGCGATACCAGACGGACAAGCGCAAGCAGGACTGTTATATCTGCGGCAGCTACAAGAAGCGTACCCATGACTGTACGGCGCACTTTATCCGTACAGACCTTTTGACTGCCGGGGTACTCTCCAATCTGCGGAAAGTGACCAGCTATGCGGCAAAGCATGAAGCCCGGTTTATGAAGCTCTTGATTGAGCAGAACGAGGACGGGGGCAAGCGCAGGAACGCCGCCAAGAAAAAGGAGCTGGAAGCCGCCGAGAAACGCATAGCCGAGTTATCCGCTATCTTCAAGCGGCTGTATGAGGACAGCGTGACCGGGCGCATATCGGACGAGCGTTTCACAGAACTGTCGGCAGACTATGAAGCCGAGCAGAAAGAACTGAAAGAAAGAGTTGCCGCTCTCCAAGCGGAGCTTTCCAAAGCGCAGGAAGCCACCGTGAACGCTGAAAAGTTTATGAATGTTGTCCGGCGGCATACCAGCTTTGAAGAACTTACCCCTACTCTGCTGCGGGAGTTTGTAGAGAAAATCGTTGTGCATGAGTGCAGCTATGACGAAAACAAGACCCGCAGACAGGACATTGAGATTTATTATTCTTTTGTTGGCAAGGTGGACTTGCCCGAATAACCGCCCGACCTATCCGACACAATGCGCAAGTGCCGGATAGGAACGGCAAAATTTTTTACACTTCTATTACTTCTTTATCACACATCTGCAAAATACCTTGGATTCTCATATCCGGCCATCATGCTGATATCGGACACCTTCTTTTCCGGGTCGGTCAGCATCTCCTTCACCTTCTCCATGCGCACCTCTGTCATATACTCCACGAAATTCTTACCGGTTTTTTCCTTAAACAGGCGGCTCAGATAATTGGGATGCAGATAGAACTGGTCGGCCAGCATATTGAGCGTGATTGTCTCATTGTAATGGCGACGGATAAACAGCTGGACCTCCTTGATCACTCCGCCGCCCAGCTGCACCTCATCGGTATCATTCAGCTTCTGCACCAGCATGCCGGCATAGCCGGTCATACAGTCAATGGTCATCCGGTAATTGTCGCAGAGCAGAATCTTCTCCAGCATCTTATTCAGCTGGCCGTGCAGATCTATGCCGTCCCCCTTCATGCCCTGCAGCAGTCCATTCAGCTCGATCAGACACCGGATACATACGGTCTGAAACTGCATCACGGTCATTTTCTGCGCGCAGATACTCTCCAGTGCGGATTCCAGCTGAGAAACCGCGCAGCCGCGCTCTTCGGGATTGGCCAGGACGCCAACCAGCTCCCGGAGGATCTCCTGAGTCTCCGGCAGGTCCTGGGAAAACAGGGTTTCTATATTTTTATACCAGATCATCCCCCGCTTCTCGCTGGCCCGATGGTAGCGCAGGGCCTTTCCGGACTCCTCATAGGCTTCTCTCAGCGCGCCGATGCCGTGCTTGAACTTGCTGATTCCGCAGGACCACTCCAGCCCCACCTGACAGGTCTGTTCCAGGATATCCACAAAGTGGTCGGCCTCCGCCTCATTTTTGCAGGGAATGATTGCAAACAGCTCATAGACATTGCAGTCCAGCAGGTACGCCTCCGGCACAATGGCCATGATCTTCGCCCGGAGAAGCTTCTTTTTCTCGAGAATCTCCTCCTCCGACAGTTCACGGCTTAAGAGCTCCATAGACAGTCCGTGCCACCATTCCAGGACGGGCAGCTGGTATTTCTCCTGCTCCAGCCTGGAATAGCCCTTTACAGCGGAAAGGAGCAGGCCCTCAATCCGGTTGTTCCGCACCTCCTGAGCACGCCTTTCCTCCATAAAGTCTTTCCCCAGGCGCTCCAGCAGCTCTTCCACCTCTTTTAGGTTCACCGGTTTGTTTAAATAGTCCACCGCACCATACCGTATGGCCTCCCTCGCATAGGAGAATTCGCTGAAACCGCTGAGAATCACGGATTTGACGCCCGGATACGACTTCTGGATGATCTGGAGCATATCCAGCCCCGTCTTCCCCGGCATCCGGATATCCATAAATACCACATCCATGGCGGTTCTCTCCATCAGTGCCAGGGCTTCATCCACGCTGTAGGCAATCCCCTCCACCGAGAAACCGTACTCCTGCCATTTGACGAATTTTGCCAGTCCTCTGCATACAATTTCCTCATCATCTACAATTAAAACTTTGTATGCCATCTTCCTCTCCTTTGCTCTTTTCCATATTCTCCGAATGCTTCCGCACAGGCAGGGTGATCCTGATCTCGGTCCCCTCCCCTAAACGGCTGGTGATGCCTATGCCGCACGCATCCCCGTAAAACAGCCGGATCCGCTGATAGACATTGACGAGACCTATGTTTTCATCAGCCAGATCCGTTCTTTCCATGTTGGCAGTCAGCTGGTCCACTTCCTCCCTGGACATGCCTTTTCCGTTATCCCTTACGGTTATCTGCAGATCTGCACCTGTGATACACGCCCGGATCACGATCCGGTATCCGCTGCTGCCGTCGTCGAAGGCGTGCACGACGGCATTTTCCATGATGGGCTGCAGCATAAACTGGGGAATATAGATGGCTTCCTCATCTGCCTGCATATCGATCTCCAGCTGGATTTTCTCTCTGTGCCGGAAATTAATGACGTCCAGATACGTTCTGGCGTGCTCGATTCCCTCTTTCAGCGTGATCGTATTGCCGCCGGTGCGCATCCCCATGCGGCACAGCCTGCTGAATTTCTCAATCATCTGGGTCACGGCGCTTTCCCCCTCCGCCTCGTACATGGCCTCCCACCGGATAATATCCAGGGTGTTGTACAGGAAATGGGGGTTGATCTGCATGAGCAGCGCATCCAGGCGGGCGTTGGCCCAGCTTATGGAGATCTTCTGCCGTTTGATTTCGGACAGATACACCTGGTCGATCAGCTGGTCCGTCTTGTCCGCCATTTCATTAAACCGGTCTCCCAGTATGGTGATCTCATCGTGACCGGAGTTTTCATACCGCGCGTTCCATTTGCCGTCTCCAGTCTTTTTCATGACCCGGACTAACTGGCTGACCGGCTCCGAAATGCTGCAGGTCACGTAATAGGAGATGATAAAGCAGGCGACAACGATCAGAAGGAGCACCAGGATGCACAAGTTTCTGATTCGATACGTCCCCCTATAAAGGACCGCCAGCTCCGCGATATAGGCCACGAACACGCCGGTATTGGGAATCTGCTCATAGGCCAGTATCACCTTTTTTCCGTCGATCTTCTTTTCCCGGATGCCCTGTCCATCCTGCTTCATCTCCTGGAACAGCAGATCGTCCTTGGGAAATGCGGGGGCGGTAAGGCTGGGATTGAACCACATCAAAACGCCGTCCTCTCCGATCAAAAAGGTATTTCCGTCCTTATAGGCCTCATAGCCCTCCATGGCACCGGAAAATGCGTTCAGGTTGACATTCATTAACAGCACGCCTAAAAACTCCCGGTTTCCCGGCGCGTAGACGCCGATTCCCAGCGTGATGATATTGGGATAGCCGTAGATGCTCTGCTCATTCTGATAGAAGATGTTGGTCTGCTCCGCCATATCAAACCAGACGGGATACCCCTTCTTCTCCTGGGGAATGAGGTAGATATCCGTCTTATAAAACTCTTCGAGGTTGCGGATGCAGCCGCCTCTCCGGTATCCGTCCGGTTCCACCATGTAGTACTGTTCCCGGGGCGTCACAAACTGGACATTGACGATATACTTCTGGTTGTAGCGCATATTGTATAGCCTGCTCTCCACAAAGTAGCGGTTTTCCTCGTACTTATTTTTATCCGCCTCCGTTTTAAAGGGATACAGCTGCGCGTTCTCCTTGAGCGCACGGATCACCTTGCTGTCATCATAAAATGTCAGGGCGGACTCTTCGTATTCCTGCATGGTGTCCTGAATCTTTAATTCCACGTTCTGGACTAATAAGGAGCTGTACCGGTCGATATTGGCTCTGATCTCGGCGGAATATTTGTAAAAGCTGAAGAAGGTCAGGAATATGGCAGCCGTCATAATCAACAGCATAAAGGAGAGATTCAGGCGGCGGAAAATACTGACCCGGCGCAGCACGGCCTTAATGCTGTGGTCCCATCTTTGTTTCATTTCTTTCAGTTTCTGCATCATGGCCATACATCTCCCCGTCCCTTTCCTGTTACAGTTTTTGCATCGTAAGTGACTATTATATCATAAGAATGCCAAAAGGCCAAAAAGTGCAGGCTGTTATCCTCGCACTTTTTGGCTGTTCTATGGATCTGTACTGTCGGTCTGTTCTGTCTGTTATCTCTTATTTGCCTCATTGAAAGCCTGCAATGCCTCGCTGGCACAGAGATCCTGCGCTGCGCTGAATTCTTTTTCCGGGTCGGCATTCGGATCTACTAAAATTTTCTGTACCGCACGGTCAACGTAGGAACCGAAATCAGATTTTCCGTAGAATTCAAGACGGCCTACGGATTTGGCGGCTTCCAGAACCTGATTGTACTCTTCCGGGAACTCGTAGAAATCCGTTACGCTGATGTCATCTCTTGGAATGATAACCGGATTTAACGCGCCCTTGGTAGCCAGATTCTCAAAGAAGGAAGACAGATACGCCCTGCTCGTATAGAAACTGATATATTCCCAGGCGGCGTCCTTCTTCGCCTGATCGGTCTTGGCATTGATGGCATAGCAGGTTCCTGCGATCGCGGTGGTGCGTTCTCCGGATGGTCCTGCCGGAGGAAGGCTTAATCCGATGTCGTCGGGATCGATTCCCTTTTCAGCCGCTTCCGCTACCCAGTCGCCGGCAAATGGCATCATGCCGATCTTTCCCAGTCCAAAGTTTGTTACAAGATCGCCGAACTTCAGGGTTAAGTCACTTTGAAGCACGCCCTCGCTGCGCAGCTTCTGATAGTATTTTGCAGCTTCGATAACGGCCGGATCGGTAAAGGTAAGCTCTGCCGTTCCATCTGCATTTTCTTTCGTCAGATCTCCGCCGGCCTGCCATACGTAATACTGGAAGAACCACTCGGTCCATTCAGCGGCCAACGTCGCATATCCGGTAATCTGCTTATCCGGATTGTTGATCTTCTTCGCATCCTCGACTGCCTCATCCCAGGTTGCCGGCGGCTCTGCGATTCCCGCCTCTTTAAACAGCGCTTTGTTATAACCGAACAGCATGGGCGCTACCTGATACGGCAGACCGTAGTAGCTGCCGTCCTTTTTAAACATATCGATGTACTCGCTTGTGAAATTGCCCCATTCATCCCAGTTGTCCGTATACCTGTTCAAAGGCTCCAGGATTCCCGCCGCAATGTATGTATTCATCATGGTGAAGGAGGAATCTACCAGATCCGGTGCGTTGCCTGCGGCTACGGCCTGATAGAATTCGTTGCCGGGATCCCCCTCTTTTACTACTTTATTTAATGTGATCCATGGATGCTCCTCCAGGAACTGATCTTCCATCTGTACGTACCAGTCGTCCTTGTTGCGGCTGGTAAGCCAGATTGTAAGCTCCACGGGTTCTTTCTCAGCAGTATTCTGCGCTTTTGTCGTCTCCGGAGCTTCGGTTTTCCCCGTCTCGGCCGCCTGTGGGGCCGCCGTCGTAGCGTTGGTCTCCGCGGGCTTGCTCCCACAGCCAGTCATCAAACCTGCTGCCATGGACATACTTAACGCGATTGCCAATGTTTTTTTCATGAATGATCCTCCTTCTTGCCTGTCACACCTCATCGCTGAAGTGATTATTTTTTAGATGAATTAATCATAACAGATGAACGGTTTCATGAAAAGAATAGAAAATTAACGGATACACAGAAATATGTCATTATTCTTAACCTGTTTCCGCCCGGAAGCAAAATACTTTAAGAATAGTGACCTCAATGTTTATTGAATCCATTATAAATAAAAATGGTTGCTTTTATAATAGAACCAGCGTAACAGTTCAGCATCTATATAGAAAGAAATCGGAGGTTTTTATGAAGAGACATCTATTTTCAGCAAGTTTCGGCAGCTACTCTTTCAGAAAAAAGATAACACCCTGGTGTATCCTGGCGCTGCCCATGATTTTTACGGTCTGGTTAAAATATTACCCGATCCTCAGCGCCTTTTATATTTCCCTGTTTCAATACGATCCTATCCAATCACCGGGTACTTTTGTGGGCTTGTCCAACTATGTCAGCATGTTTAAGATGCCTTATTATTGGGAAGCGTGGAAAAATACGTTTATCTTCCTGCTGCTGCAGCTGGCCATGTGCTTTTTTATCCCCCTGATCCAGGCGCTCTTCCTCAATGAGCTGACAAAGCTTCAGAAAAGCCTGACCACCCTGTACATACTTCCGGCGCTGATTCCCACGTCAGTAAATGTCATTATCTGGAGATGGATCTGGCATCCGGATTACGGCGTCGCCAACCAGATTCTCAAATTCTTCGGCGGCCAGCCCCAGACATGGTTAAGCGATCCCAATCTCGTAAAGTTCTGTATCATTTTCCCCGGAATCTTAGGGGGCGGGCTGACGGTGCTCCTGTATCTCTCGGCCATTCAGGGGATTTCCACCGATATTATGGAATCGGCTTCTCTCGATGGCTGTACCGGATTTGGCCGAATCATCCATATTATACTGCCGAACATCTCTTTTATGATCTTTATTCAGCTGATTATGAGCGTCATCACCACCATGCAGCTGCTGGACGCACCTTACATGTATGCTTCCGGAGGGCCGAGCGGCGCTTCCACCACACAGGGCATATTCATCTATAATGCGTTTAACCAGGACTTGAACTACGGGCGCGGTTCAGCCGCATCGGTGATTCTTCTGCTCGTCATCGCGGCCCTGACCATCATGCAGATGCATTTTGAAAAATCAGAGAAGGAATAGGAGGAGCCAGACAGAATGAAAAAGAACACAACGACGAAAAAGACGAAAATCAAATACGGGGCCGCCGAACGCAGGCTGAAAATCTGCGCCGTCGCGGTATCCCTCCTCTTTGCCGCTTTGATGCTTTATCCGCTGATTTTCGCGGTATCCAGCGCCATGAAGGACAATGCAAAGATCTATGAAGTTCCTCCGAAGCTGCTTCCTGAGAAGGCCAACAGCCTCGCCCTCGTCATCGACTACTCCGGCATGGAGTTTGCAGACGAAGAACAGATGAAGGACACCATGATGCAGGACAATGTTCTGGCAATGTTCGGCATCAACTACAAGCTTTCCGATGATTCCATCATGGAGATCTCTGTATACGGGGTCAGAGACGGCAAGACGCTGTTTTACTCCAGGGCGCATCAGATGAAGCTGCAGCTGGAAAAGGACTACGGTATCTACGCCCATTCCGCGGTGAAAAAGGAAGTGCTGATCCATGGAGACCGCTATACCAGGGCCTGCGATTCCTTCGGCTATGAATTTGACGTAAACGGCTTATCCCGGACAGCGCCAGCCGGCTCCGGTATGGCCCATGCATTTCAGACAAAAGTCATGGAAGTCCTGGCTGAGAAGTACCCCTTAAGCGGCAGTCTCACCACCGTGGGAAATAAAACGAATCATCTGCTTAATCTGGAAAGTTTCAAATATTACTTACAAATGCCCGCATACATCTACCCGAAGAATGAGGTTATCGCCAGGTTTGGTTTCCTGACCTTTGTCATGAACAGCATCCTTGTCATCGGCTTCGCAATGGTGTCTCAGGTTATTCTATGTTCGGTATCGGCCTTCGTCATCAGCCGTATGCTTTCCAGGAAGGCCGGAAACCTGGTACTCCTGTTCTTCATGGGCGGCATGATGATTCCCTTTGCCAGCATCATGCTTCCCCAGTTAATTATGTATCAGAAAATGGGGGCCTACAACAATTATGCCGCGCTTCTGCTGCCATTTTTGTATCCCTTCGGTTTCTACGTCTATCTATACAAGGGCTTCTTTGACCAGATTCCAGGCAGCTACTTCGAGGCGGCTTCCTTAGACGGCGCCAGCCCGTTTTACCTCTATAAGGCCATCTGCATGCCGCTGTCCAAGCCCATTATCTCCCTGATTGCCCTGCAGACCTTTATCGGCAACTGGAATGACTTCTTCTGGGCCTGGCTGGTCACGGAGGATCAGAAGCTGTGGACGCTGAATGTGGCCCTGTATAATATATCCAACAATTCCGGGACGAAGCAGAATGCCCTGATGGGGCTGGCGGTGGTCACGATCACCCCTGTCATCCTGCTGTCGATTCTCTTCTCCAAGCAGTTAAAACAAAGTATTATGGCATCCGGTGTAAAAGGATAAACAATAACGGCAATTTGAAAGGAACAAGGCATATGAATCAGACAGATATCTCTGTATTTGAACAATTGGAACTGGAACTGGCGGCTCTTCGGATTGAACTGCCGTCCGAAGGCCGCAGCGTCACGGTCACCGACTTTGGCGCGAGGGCGGACAGCGATTTCTGCAACACGGAGGCCTTTAACCAGGCGCTTACGTACTGCCGGAGGGAAAAGGCAGAGAAGCTGATTATTCCAAAAGGCGTTTACCGCTTTAAAGAGTGCAGTCAGAACGCGCATCTCATCCTTGACGACATGGAAAACTTCACGCTGGAGGGCCAGGGCAGTGAGCTGATCTTCGAATCACTGAGCTCCTACTTATCCATCTGCCGCTCCAGCCGCATTCTGGTTCGCGATCTGATCCTGGACTGGAACTGGGAGAAGGCCCCGCTCTCCAGCGTGGGCGTCGTCTCTGAAGTGGCGGAGGACGGCAGTTATATCGAATGTGTCTTTCCGGCTTACGGGGAGATCGCAGAGGATATGGCATTTTCCATCGTCGGCCCCTTCGATCCATGCCGCTATACGCCTGGCTGTCCGGGCGGCATGGAATTCCGGCCCTATCAGAATGACCATGTGAAGAAAAGCGGCGATGAGAAGACCGATGCGCAGATGCAGGAGCTGGTTCGTGAGCTGTCCAATGTCTTCCTTCCCAGGCAGGAAAAGACTGCCGCCAACAGGCTGCGTTTTTATACCTCAGACCCGGATTTTACGAGGAGGCATTTCCACGTTGGAAACTGCTTTAACTTCCGCCATTATGAGTATGACATCCTGACCATCCCCATCCAGGATACCCGGGACTGCACGCTGGACAACGTCGTGATCTACTCCTCGCCGGGAAGCGGCTTCGTAGGCAACGGAGATATCCACGGGCTCCATTTAAAGGGCTGCCGCGTCACGGTCCGTCCGGGCACCTCCCGCAGTGTATCGACGGCTACGGACTGCCTCCATGTCTGCAACTCGCAGGGAAGCTTCATCATTGAAGACTGCGATTTCGGCTATGCCGGAGACGACTGCATCAACATCCACGATAATTCCTCCATGGGAATCCAGCTTCTCGATTCCCATACCCTGCTGGCCAGGAGGGTCACGAAGGAATCGGTCCTGTTTGAGACCGGCTATCCGGTAGAGCTTCGGAATCCGGATCTGTCCCCCACCGGCTTTTCCTCCCTGCTCACCGCCGTGCAGTACTTGCCCGGGACGAAGACCTGCCGCCTTACCTTTGCAGACGCCCTTCCCGAGGGGCTTTCCACGGATACCGTCCTATGGAACAAACGCTTCTCCACGCAGAACTATATCATACGCGGCTGCCGTTTCACCAACAACCGGGCGCGGGGTGTCCTGCTTCAGGGATCGAACGGCATGCTGGTCAACAACGTCTTTGAAAATATTCAGGGCGCCGCCATCCAGATCGAAACCGGATGTGAATCCCGGTGGAGCGAGGGCCATGGCGTCAGAAACCTGATTATACGCGGCAATGTCATCCGCCGCTGTGACTTAAACGCCTGGCAGATGGCCGTGCTTTATATGGGAGTCTATCTCCCGGGAGGCCGGACGGAGGAACCCGTCTTCCAGAATATCCTGATCGAGCAGAATTCCTTTATCGACTGTCCGAGACAGGCCATGTTCCTGTCCTCCTGCCGGAATGTCATCGTCCGCGGCAATACAGTCATCAATGCGCTGAAGCTGGATTTAGAAGCACCGTGCTACGGCTCCAGCACAATGGAAAAACCGATTTATGGAGAACACTACGAAGGCGTGATCCAGTTTGAGAAGGCGTCGGACTGGATCAAGGAGAATAACCATATCTTTTCCACTCGGATATAAGGAAGCAGCCATGCTTCCTTATCCGATTCTCCTCAGCCGATTTTCCTTAGCCGTTTTCCTTGGCAAACTGGCTGTTATACAGCTTTGCATAAAGCCCATCCCGGACCATCAGCTCCCTGTGGTTTCCCACCTCCCTGATATCTCCGCCCTCCATATACAGTATCATGTCCGCGTCCTTGATGGTGGAGAGTCTGTGGGCAATCACGAAGCTGGTGCGCCCCCTCATGAGAACCGCCATGGCCTCCTGAATCAGGACCTCTGTACGCGTATCGACGGAGCTGGTCGCCTCATCGAGAATCATGATCGGGCTGTCCGAGAGGATGGCCCTGGCAATGGTCAGAAGCTGCCGCTCTCCCTGGGCCAGATTCGTCGCCCCCTCCTGCAGCCTGAAATGATACCCGCCCGGCAAGGTGTGGATAAAGGAGTCTGCTCTGGCCGCCCTGGCCGCTTCCATCACCTCTTCATCTCCTGCCCCCAGTCGTCCGTAACGGATATTTTCCATGATGCTGCCGGTAAACAGCCACGTATCCTGAAGAACCAGGCCGAATACGGCCCGGAGGTCTTTCCGCGTCATCTCCCTGATATTTATGCCGCTCACGCGGATTTCACCGTCGTTCACATCATAGAAGCGCAGCAGCAGATTGATCAGGGTGGTTTTTCCTGCACCGGTGGGGCCGACGATAGCCACCTTGCTTCCTGGCTTCACTTCCAGACTCACATCGTGCATCAGGGTGTGGTACGGCAGATACCCAAATTTTACATGGATAAATTCCACTGAGCCATCCACAGGCTCCGGGACCACAGGATGTTCCGGATCCGGACTCTCCTCCCTCTCATCGATGAACTCGAATACCCTGGCCGCTGCCGCCGCAGTGGACTGAAGGATGTTGGCGATCTGCACCGTCTGGTTGATGGGCTGTGAAAACTGTCTTAAATACTGGATAAAGGACTGAATCATACCGATGGTCATCCGGTTGTCGATGACGAAGGAGCCGCCCACGATCACGACGAACACGTAACCCAGATTCGCCATCCCCTGGGTAACCGGCATCATGGTGCTGGACATAAACTGGGACTTCCATCCGCTGTCATACAGGGTCCGGTTGGTCTCTGAAAACTCATCGATGGTCTCTTCCTCCGTACCGTAGGCGCTGACAATGGTATGGCCCGTATACATTTCCTCCACGTATCCATTCATCTCCCCCAGCGTCTCCTGCTGGGTCTTAAAGTACTTCTGCGAGGCCCCTGCTATCTTCATGGAAAACACAAGCGCGAGGGGGACGGTCACGATACCGATCAGCGTCAGCATGGGGCTGATATAGAGCATCATGGCCAGAATGAAGATGACGGAGGTCACCGCCGTCACGATCTGCTCCAGACTCTGCTGGAGGCTGTTGGAGATGGTGTCCACATCGTTGGTGATGCGGCTGAGCACATCCCCGTAGGAGTTCGTATCAAAGTAGTTCAGGGGAAGCTTCTGAAACTTCCGGTCGATATCATTTCTCAAGTCACGGATCGTTTTCTGGGAGACCCGGACAAGGATAACCGTGCTGATATACTTGAAAAATGCATACAAAATATAAATGGAGGCCAACAGAATCAGTATGGTGATGAATCTGCGTATCTCGCTGTAAACCGGCTCCCCGCCTGTCACAAGCCCTGCCAGCGCATCCGTCGCCCGCCCCAGCACGAACGGCCCGAAGCTGTTGAAGAGGGAGGAGAGGATGATGCAGATTACGGAGACGGTCAGGCCTTTGCGATAAGGGCCCATAAACCGGAGCAGACGCCGGAAAACGGTGCCGGAATCCGCTTTTTGATTGTGGGTATTAGACTTCATCTTTCTCGGCCTCCTCCTGGGTAAGCTGGGAATACACGATCTCCCGGTATACCTCACAGCTCTTCATCAGTTCCTCGTGCCTGCCCTGGCCAACACAGCAGCCATCTTCCAGCACCAGGATTCTGTCCGCATTTTTAATGGTGCTGACTCTCTGTGCCACCAGAATCACGGTGGCCTCCTTCGCTTCAGACAGCAGGGCCTTTCTCAGCGCCGCGTCTGTCTTATAATCCAGCGCGGAAAAGCTGTCGTCAAAGATATAGATTTCCGGTTTTCTGGCAATCGCCCTTGCGATGGCGAGACGCTGACGCTGGCCTCCCGATACATTGGCTCCGCCCTGGGATATGGGCGCGTCAAAGCCGCCCTCCTTGGCAGTCACAAAATCATAGGACTGCGCAGTCATCACGGCGTGCTCCACATTTGCCTGGTTCGGCTCTTCCTGACCATATCCCACATTTTCAGCAATGGTTCCCCGGAAGAGAAACGCCTTCTGGGGCACCAGTCCGATCTTTCCCCGGAGTGTTTCCAGGCTCATCTCCTTCACATTTACCCCGTCTACCAGAATCTCTCCCTCCTGTACGTCGTAAAACCGGGGAATTAAGTTGATCAGGGTGGATTTGCCGCTTCCCGTGGAGCCGATCACGGCCGTAACTTCCCCCGGAGAAGAATCAAAGGATATGTGCTCGAGCGCCGGCGCCTCCGCGTTGGGAAAGGTAAATGTCACATCCCGGAAGGAAACGTATCCCTTTATCCCTGTCTCTGTCACCGCTCCGTCACAGTCTGCCACGACAGGCACCGTGTCCAGCACTTCATTGATTCTTCCCGCAGATACGGCCGCCCTGGGATACATGACAAATATCATGGACAGCATCATCACCGACATCATAATCTGCATCACGTACTGGATGACGGCAATGATATCGCCAATCGGGATCGCCGTATGAATATTTATGATCTGGTAGCCGCCGAAGGCAATTAAGGCAACCATGGTTGCATACAGAATCAGGCTCAGCCCGGGAATCATGATCCCCATGACGCTGTTCATGCGGACGGTATTGACCATGAATTCGTCATTGACCCGGTTAAACCGCTCTTCCTCAAACTGCTCTGTTCCAAAGGCTCTGGCCACACGGATCCCCGTCAGCTTCTCCCTGGTGACCAGATTGATCTCATCCAGCTTTTCCTGCATTTTCCGGGACAGCGGGGAGGCCAGCCGGGCAATGATCAGGACAAATGCGATCATGACCGGAAGGGACACGATCAGGATCATCGACATGGTCACGCTCTTGGCCAGGGCCAGCACCACTCCGCCGATACACATAATAGGCGCCATCAGACAGACCTTCAGAAGCATATTCATAAAGGTCTGAACCTGGACGACATCATTATTCGTTCTGGTAATCAGGGATGAGGTGGAGAATCCGTCAAATTCCGTCTGGGAATAATACTGCACCTTTCGGAATATCCGGCTCCGCACATTTCTTCCAAATCCAACCGATGCCAGGGACGCAAAAAAGCCGGTTCCCACGCTGCACAGGACTCCCAGCAGTACAAACAGCAGCATGGTTCCCCCGATGGACACGATCCGGACTTTATCTCCCGCCGGGATTGCAGTGTTGATCACCTCGGAAAGATACATGGGCAGCGCGAGATTCGCGGCCACGGAACCAATCACAGTCAGGATCAGCAGCAAAAGCGCCCATTTAAACAAAAACAATTCCTTGTACATTTTTTTCATGCCAGACCTCCATTTTCTATCTGGTCACATTATGCGCGGTTTTATGGTGTTAAATACCTTTTTTGGGGGCAGGCAGAGGAGAAGAGATAAAAAAACGGCTTTTACAGCAAAAAAACACCGGTTAATCACAGACTAACCGGTGTTTCAAACTATATCTTACAAAGATCTCACAGAAGTCTTTTATGGATTCGTGCAGGCCCCTTTTTCATTGAAGGAGTAAACCTTTCCTCCAATCTCTTTGGAAGCCGTCTCCATATCCCCATTCTGATTCAGATAGTACCATTTTCCGTCCAGCTTGATCCAGCCTGCGGCCATGGAACCGTCTGCATTTAAGTAATACCACTTGTCTCCGGTGAATAACCAGCCTGTGAACATTGCTCCGTCCGGCTTTAAGTAGTACCAGATGCCGTTTACCTGCTGCCATCCGGTCACCATATAGCCGTCTCCGTTAAAGTAATACCACTGTCCGGCGATATCACACCACTCGGCCGCCGGGTAGCCGCCGCTCTTCTTCTGGAACCACCAGCCGCGGGCATCCTGCTTCCAGACACCCTGTAATCCGCTGGTTACCGATTGGCTCTGGCCTCCTCCGGAGGACTTATGGCCGGAACCGGGATCCGGGGTTGGGTCTGGGTCTGGGGCCGGATCGGGATTTGGATCGGGTGTCGGATCAGGATCCGGGGTTGGGTCGGGATCCGGCGTCGGATCGGATTTTGCCGTTACAAATGCAAAGGTGCTGAATTCCTTCACGGTCATCTGGAACAGGCCGCCGCCCAGAAGCTCCGGCGTAATCGTTTCTTTCAGGATTCCGCCATGGTAGCGCAGCACACGGAACGCTTTCCCTTCGGTTCCCTCCGGCACCGGCATAACGAGTGTCACCGGAACGGACAGGGCTCCCGTCACACCCTGTAAGGTGATCTCCACCTGAAGGGCGGTGTCGTATTTGTCCCCATCAACCGCAGCTTCCTTTTCAGGCATTGAAAGCCTGACGGTCACATTGCCGCCGTTGGAATTATAGGCCGCACCGATCACGCGCATAAGACCGGCATCAATCTCCTCTGCAATGGCGTCATCTGCTTCAATCACGACCTCTATACCTTTCTTTTCCATGTAGGACTCTTCCAGGATGGAGAGATTTTCAGCAAAGACTTTGTCGTTCTTCATTGCCTGACAGATCGTTTCCACGTCGTAATCCGTCACTGCGTTAAATATCTGATCCGCTGTGTAGGAATCCGGATCGGCCGCCATATTGGCTACCAGCTCTTCCAGAGTCACGTCTTCCATATCCTCTGACAGCCTTGCGCCGGCGCCCGCCTGATCCAGTTCGCTTCCCTTTGCGATCTTTAAGAAATCGCCGAAAACTATCCTGCCATCCTTCCAGGAGAAGCAGTCTGCCTCGTCCAGGGATACGAAGCTATCAGCGCTGACGCTGTTTTCTCCGTCCGCATACAGGAAGTTATTCATCTTGATCACTGCGGATATCTTGTCGTCATAGACCTTGTCAAGCCCTGCGGAGAATGCAGCCGTGCGGTAGGAGGCGTTGTTCTTCACCGTTCCGTCCGCCGTCAGATTCCCATCCGCATCCGTCTTATAGGGACTCGGTCTCAGTATCATATTGAATCTGTAGTTGTCAAAGCTCGTGTTGTTCTGTATATTCAGGGCGCCCGGATTGAAGTTGTCCGTGATTCCATCCAGCTTATTGTGGAAGGCCACGCTGTTTTTCAGCACGTGGGCCACTTCGCGTCCTTCGCCGCCCAACTTAAAGCCGTTGTTGCCGTTGCCGTAAGCCACGCAGTTCTCGATGATGGTCCTTCCGTTAGGGCCGTCCTGAAGCGTGTTATATAAATCCCAGCCGTCATCTGCGTTGTCATGGGAAACACAGTTTACAAAACGGTTGTCGTCGCCGGAACAGGATTTCGATGCAAAGCCGTCGGCATTGATGCCGGACTCGTCCCTGTTTCGGTAGGATTCACAGTTCTGTATCAGGTTATAGGACGGCCATAAGGTCCGGCTTCCCCTGTTCTTCGTAATGGTCAGGCCCGCGTCGCTGGAGGTGTCGTGGATCAGACACCGTTCAATGATGTTGTGGCTTCCGTGAATCATAAAGCCTCTGGAGCCGGCTACATTTTTACCATCGACATCGAGTCCCGTTATATTCCAGTAGTCACTGTCCAGCACAAACAGCTTTCCGGAACCTCCGGTGATAACCACGCTTCCCTCCGCCGTCAGAGATTTTCTGGCTTCTTCATTTCCGGAGGCGGTGTATGGAATGGTAAACGGACTGTAGGTTCCTTCCAGCATATATACGGTTCCCCCCGGTATGACTTTCCGGACTGCCGCGTCAACGCTCATTGGATTTTCTCTCGTTCCGTCCCCGTCATCGGTCCCGTCGGGTGATGCGTAGAGCTCTTCCCCATAGGTCTCTCTCTTCACAGTCACGGACGCCGTCTTTTCCACGCCTTCATCATGGCCTTCCAATGCGGTATACGTAACAGCAAACGCCGAGGAGGCGCCTTCGATCACCGACGGCACGGTAAACTGTTCTCCGCCGGTTACGGACATACGGTCCGCAATTGTTCTGCCATCCTGCGTGACGCTCACGGTTCCATCCAGATTAACCATTCCCTGCAGGGTGTAGCTGCTGCTGTTTGTATAATCGGAGGAGGCAATGAAAAGGGAGGAGCCTTCCACATTCGGCGCCACGTAAGCCGGTGTCTCATCCGGATTCTGCACGTCGGATAAGGCGAGCGAGATGTTTTCCACCCGGATTCTGGCGTTTCTGGATGCGAAGAATCCTACATTCATGGTATCCTCATCCAGATGTGCCACAATGTTTGGCGTCACGTTCTGATCGGTAAAGCGGTAGGTCTTTGTAACTCCGTCTTCGCCGGTATAGCTTTCGCTGAATCCTTCATCCGTTCTCTCCAGAGTCAGCTTCATTTTCGCATGATAGAAATTCGTCTTGTACGGCGCGCTCTCCGGAGCCTGGCTGTTGTCAGCCGACGCCACATTTGTGGCAAAGGTGCTGCCTGGCGTCGGGGTATTCAAGTTGCCTGCAGGGCTGTTGACGCCGTACCTGGCCATGGCCTTGATGCTGAGTCCCGCATCCACCTTCTTGCCTGCGGACAGAACCTCCAGCATTACCATATTGGAAGCGGCCGGATACTCCTCGTAGCCCTCTTCCAGGGGATCTTTTCTGGCCGGTCCGTTGACATCACGCACCATCAGTCCCGCGCCCTCCTGAAGATTGGGCGCCTTGCCGTTTTCCGGTCCCATGTGCTCTACCGTCACATCGGCGGACAGCACGAAATTCTTGTCGGTCGGTACTTCCGTGTAATAGAAGGTCAGTCCGTCGTGGCCTGACTGAATCTTTCCGCCTCTGGACTCGATGATCACGTCCTGGGCTTTCTCACCCTTTTCCGTAAGCGGAGTGTCGGAGCCGACCGGCCATACGTAGTTGGTTCCCACCTTTTCCGGGAGCACGTTGGAGCTGAAATTCATGTCGGTGGACTGGCCAAAGGCTGCTGCCTTCCAGAGACCGCTGCCCTTATCGTCCGGCTTCGTCCCGATGCTCGCTGTCGGCCCGCTGAAGGTCCAGTGGAACGGTCCGCTTCCATCCAGCGCCTTCCACCACGCGTCAGCCGCCTCTACCCGGAAGATATGATAATCTGTCACATCCAGCCCGCTCACGGTATAGGTGGTGTTCTTCGTCGTAAAAGCGCCGTTTACATGGTTAAAATAATCGCTGTCACTGGTATAGACACCATTTCCATCTACATAGACACGGTAGCCGTAAATTCCGGATTCATCCTCCGGCGCTGTCCACGTTAATACTATATCACTGCCGTTTACCGTCACTTCCAGCGTATCATCGGTCCATACCGGCGCCAGATGATCGTAATTCTTCGTGGTTGTGACTTTGGCCGTATCGTATTCAAAGGTCAGACCCGCGTCCGTAAACGCTTCAAGCCTTACCTCATTCTCCTGCTCCATCATTCTGCCGATGGTAGCGCTTAAGGAAGCCGCCGTCGCTCCGTCCTTTAACTGATAGTTATAGAAAGTCGCTGCCAGCTCGCCGCCTGCATAGGCGCGGTAGCCTCTCACGCGGGCATCTGTCTTCTTTGCTGACTGGAATGACGCGGTTCCCCACGTATAACCGATTCCTGAGAAGGTCAGCCTGCCGTTTTCCGGACCTTTGACCTTTGCCGTATCCTCGTCTCCTTCGGTAGTTACAGTTTCCGTCAGAGGTTCACTCCGGTTGCCGGTGGAATCCACTGCATAGACTTTGAATGTATAGGTGAGCGCAGAGGAAAGGCCCCCGGCGGTGTACGTGTTTGCATTGATCAGCGGCTGCTGGTCAATCATCACATCATCCAGATACGTCTCCACCACGTAACCGGCTATGGAACCGCTTCCGGCCGGCTGCTCTCCATCTTTCGCGTCAGACCATGTCAGTGTTACATTTACCGCTGTATCGTCCGCTTTCGCCGCGTTGGATGGACTGGCCTTCAGCTCGGCATCATCGCCCCAGACCGGAACCGCCATGGCGTTGTATGCGCTGGTTGACAGCGTGGTGCTGCCCATAAACCGCAATCCTGTGCTGTTGCTGATCGATGCCCATGCCTTATAGGCTCCGGCGGCCGCGTCGTCCTCTTCCTTCGCAATGCCGGTCCAGTCCATGGTTACGTCATAGAACGTGGTATCGCTGATTCCCTGAAGTACCTCGGATTTCTTCGCCAGCGACTTTGCTATATTGGTAAATGCAATATCCTGGAAATATAAGTCATGGTGCGTATGGTAAGTCTTGTAAGGCATCGTGTTATCAATATCTGCCACCATGGACATGGTGTTCTTCGTAATCACATCTGCCGTGATGTTATAAGCCTGAATATTCGCAAATTCAGCCGGTTTGTCAGCCGGTTCCACTGAAACGGTCTGATTCGCATCGCTGTAGGTGGTGCTGAGAACGAACACCTGCTGTGCATCGGAAACGGCACAGTCCCGGATCAGAATATTGGACACACCGCCGCCGTTGACCGGAGCGCTCTTGAACCGGAACGGCATATCGCTGTGGTTCATGACATTGTCTTCCACCAGCATGCCGCTGATTCCTGCTCCCGTATGGCTTCCCGCCGCAATGGCCCCGCCATGGCACTCTCGCAGGAAATTATTGAAGGTCCAGATATTGGCCGACGCCTGCTGTCCGGAATCCTGAACGCCTTTCCCCATACCGGTTGCAAAGTTGATTCCATCGTCTCCCGTATCGATAAAGTTATTGAAGATCACAACGTTCTGCGTATTTCCAATCTCGATTCCATCGGCGTTGTTGACGTCATAGGTAGAGAACTTCACGTTGCTGCACACCACGTCCTCACTGTCTAAGATCGCCACCGTGTGGAACGCCGGGTTCTCGGCCATGAAGCCCTCCAGATAGACGCCCTTCGTGCCTCTGAGAACCACCAGATTCGGCCGTGTAGAGTATGCCAGACTTGCGCTGAGCCCTCTCTCCTGGCCCTTCTTCGATGCATCCGCCGCCAGGATTCCATAGGATTTATCAGGGTTGCTCTTGTCGTACACCTTGGAGTTGCTGCCGGCTACCCAGCGTTTCAGCGCGTATCCCTTTAACGCATCGCTGGTCCAGTCAGGATCGCCGCTCTGTCTGGACTGATAGTACGGGCTGGTGCCGTCTCCCGAGATCGTGTCCTTTTCGCCGTACTTCCATCCGTTTCCGTAGATGGTGCCTTTTCCGACGATGCGGATATTCTCCAGCATTCCATTCTCATCGGAGCTGTAGCCGTTCACCAGTGCCCAGGAGCGGGTGTCCGTGGAATACGGATAGAGAAGGTAGTTCTGATCATAGTGATCCACATTCGGCGAACCGAACAGCACAGCGCCCTCTTTTAGTTCCAGTGTCATGTTGCTCTTTAAATAGATCGCGCCGCTCATCCAGATTCCTTTCGGAATCACAACCCTGCCGCCCTCGCTGCAGTCGTCAATCGCGGCCTGGATCGCCCTCGTGTTGGCAAGAATAAACGCGTTCTTTTCCTCGTCGTAGGTGGTATACCCTGTCTCCACGGTTTTGGCGCCATAGTCTTTGATGTTGAATTCCTCCGGCTTCCCGGTCGTGGACCACGAGATACTGCCGGCGCCTCCCAGCGCGGCACCGCTGTCATCGACGGCCACTACCTCGAATTCATATTCCGTATCCGGTTCCAGCCCGGTCGCCTTAAAGGAGTGGATATCGACATTTACCATGTCAACAGAACTTTTCTCTGTCTCATAGTAGTCGTAGAATGACTCCATATAGGCGGCCGCCCAGTCAGCATTCTCCGCGAAATTGCTTCTCGCGTCGCCAATCTTCTCGCCATCCTGGTATACGTAATAGTTCGCCACATCGTCATACTTCTCCGGCTTATCCCAGACCAGCGTGATCGAAGTGTCGTCATAGGCCAGCGTCGGTACCCGGACCTCCATGACATCGCTGCTTCCCTCCGAGCGGTCGAAGCGCTTTTCTTCGCCGTCGAAATCAAAAAAAACCGTTTTTTCCTTCTTTGCATTGCTTCCACTGGCTAAGCTGTCCGAAGAATTATGGTCTTTCTGCGGCCTGGATGCATTGCTCATGCTTGCGGGTTCCGATTCTGACAAGTCAGGTTGACTCGTACCCCCCCCCCCCCATGCAAACGTTTGCAAGTTTGCAGATGAAAAAGTCATGAGCATTGACAGCAGCATGGCCGTCCCCCTTTTCATCCGCTTTGTTTTTGCGTTCATATTCATGTTCCCTCCTGTCTGTGAAATAAATCCACCTTTTTTAAAGATAGCTTTATTATAGACTCATTCATTTTCAATTTCAATGCAAACGTTCTCATTTTTGACCATTTCGTCAATTTGCAGCAAGCTTGTCCCTTATTTTTTCAACATTCCGACTATTGTATTTTTTCCATTTTATTACTTTTTCCTATATTTCACGAAAAATTTTCATTATAATTCACAAAAATAAGTGATTTCTCCCCTCTTCTTACATTTTCTTTCATAACAGTCACTTTGCATTTCATTCAACAGACATCAAAAATACCGCTGCAAAATCAGAACATTGCTTTTGCAGCGGTATTCCCAGCTCCCCGGTCACTCATATCCGGTTTCCTTCATCCAGAGAGGAAGCAGGCGGCTGACTACCTCGAACAGCAGGCGGTCCTCCTCTCTCTGCAGGTCACAGCCCCACAAATTCTCCATCAGGCTGATCCGGTAACGGATGGTGTTGACGTGGGCGTACATGGCGTCCGCCGTCTTCTGGTAGTTAAAATGGTTCTGCACAAAGCAGCACATGGTATCCGACAGCGCATCCCGCTTCTCTTTCGGGTATTCCATCAGCTTGTCCGTCATCTGTTCCAGAATCCGGTTTACCGGAATTCCCGTGATATCCACGAGGCACTCCGCCTGATACTTTCCGCTCTGTAAGTCCAGCATCAGATCGGTTCCGCCCGCTATGATCCTTCCGCGCCCCTCATATCCGGCCAGCAGGTTCAGCGCCTCTTTGGCCTCCTTTGCCATAACGTAATTCTGTACCATAAGGAAATCAATCCTCCCTTCGTATTACCGTTTTCCGTTCCATTCGCATAGTTTTATTATAACAGCTTCCAATGGCCGCCATCTCCAAAAAGCGGCCGGGCATTTTTGTAGTTCCTATGGGAATCGTAACAGAATTTTCATAAATCCTTAAAGTCTTTTTTCCGCTTCGATGGTAGAATCATCCATTATAAGGAGGAGAGCCTATGAAAAAGAAAGCAGTATGGACCGCATCTGTCCTGGGAGCCGCGGCATTACTGGCGGCATTCTGTCTGTTGGTGCCGCGCCGCTATCCGGTTCCCGCGGATACGACCATCGGAACCCGCAGCATCCGGTACGAAGACCGGCCCAAAACCGCCGCCGAGATCACCGTAGCCCGTTACTTCCTTAACCAGATAACGGGAGATTTTAAAGAAATGAAGAAACTTCTTCCCAATACGGAACTTGACAGGATCACGCTGGAGAATGAAAAGGAAGCGTTCTTAAAGGGCGAATCCATGGAAACCTATATTATACGCTCCATCACGACCCTGGACCGTGAGCAGTACGCCGGAGACAACGAGGCGTTTTCCTATCCCGACGCCGAAACACGGGCACGGCAGGAGAACCTGAAGGATTATGCAGTCATTCACGTGGAATTCTATCAGAAATGGAATAATAAGGCCGAGTCGCATGCACCGCAGTGGAACTCCGGAGAATGCGGCAGGAATTTCCTGGTGGGCAAAAAAGCCCTGGATAAGAATTATAAAATATATGATTTTGGAATGATGATGTAAGGAGGAAAGATTATGGAGATCACTTTGACAAAGGCCAAACTTTCAAACTGTGAGGAGCTCTACAGCCTGCAGACCGCTTCCTTCCGTCCGCTTCTGGAGAAATACCAGGATTACGATTCCAATCCCGGCGCGGAGACGAAGGACCGTACACTTCAGCGGCTGAAGGATCCTTTTTCCGATTACTATTTTATCAGTTTAGACGGTAAGCATATCGGTGCCATCCGCATCTGCCATTTTGAAACATTATGTAAACTCAAGCAGCTGTTCATCCTTCCTGAGTTCCAGGGACACGGGTATGCACAACAGGCCATCGAACTGGCCGAAGCCCTGTATCCGGAGATTCCGAGATGGGAACTCGACACAATCAGCCAGGAGGCGAAGCTCTGCCATTTGTATGAGAAGATGGGGTATACGAAGACTGGTAAGGTGGAAAAGATTAAGGATGGGATGGATCTTGTCTATTATGCCAAATATGCATAGATATGGGAAATCAACCATGATGGTTTGCAGCAGCTGATTCGTTTTTTTCTCGTCTTTGGGTGCGGGACCGCGCAGGGAGACTTCATATCCCAGTGTGCCGCCGCCTGTATACGAACCATAAAAATGGCCGGGAATGGCAAACACATGCATTTTGTGTCTGACAATCCCGGCCATTTTTAGAACCGCTGATTTTCTATTGCCTTGAGTCCGCCGTCTCCCTTCCATCCGGCACTGCCCATGGCTGAAGCACTGACAGAAGCTCTGCATCATAGTCCAGACCGATGCTGTAGCTGTACTCCTGGCTTGGGAGGGTTCCCTGGGGATAGGATATCTCCAGGTGATCCGGGAAAAGGAGGATATACTCTGGCCGCAGAGCTGCCTCCATCTCTTTGCGCAGCGCCGGACTGACGGTGCCGGGGGCGTCTAAAAGCCATTGCCGGGCCGCGTCCTCCGACAGGCTGAATAAGTCCCAGTTGCTGTATACGGCCCCTGTCTCCCGGTTGAACACGGCCCCTAGCCGAAGCTCTTTAGCCTCCTGGCCGTTTACCGGGAGTGTGACCGTTGTAATAAAACTTACGGCTGTATCATTGGACGCGGAGGGCGTGATTTCCTGACGCACATGGCGTTCCTGGTACGCAGTCCCGTTCTCCCGGCAGGACAGGTAATCCCCGTAGGCCTTCTGAAGCTCTGCCTCCGTGTCGTAGAGCAGTCCCTGTTTCTCGTAGTAACCGTCTATGCCCTTCCGCGCAGATTCACTTAAATCATTGTAGCTTACCGTCCCGGCCACATAGCAGTTGGCAGGCCCAACGGTCTTATAGATGGTCAAAAGTCTGGTTCCATCCGGCAGTCTGTAGCTGTCGAAGGTATTGTGCTCGTCCTGCCACAGGTCCGCGCGCTCATCTCCGGGAAGGGAGGCGGCGTTTTCCTGGATCAGATGCAGTGTCTCTTCCTCCTGAACGGGAGCTTTCGAACAGCCCGCCAGGAATACAAGGGACAGGATCAGTGCTGATGCGTAAATTTGCCTCACTTTCATGGGTCATCCTCCTTTATAATTCCAGAGCGTGTCTGTAAGCTGCTTTCCGCCACGCTCTAGAGTGTGTTTGAAAATTGCTTTCTGACAGCTGTGCGTCACACTTTGTGGGAGATTTGGCCCCGATGAAGGAGGCGTAGTGGGCTACGCTGACTGAATTGGGGCAAAATATACCGCGAAGTGGGGCGTACAGATGGCAGGAATGAATTTTCAAACACGCTCTAACACTATGTTATACTCAAAACGGGAAAATGTCCACTGTTGTTACTGCAGGGAGGCCGTTCAGGTTACTGTTCAGCTCGTTTCCGGATCCATTATACCAACGGCCGGATCTCGTAGTCCTCCATATTCACTTCTTTAAATTTCGATCTCTGGAACCGGTCCTTTAGGCCGTATGGTACGGTGCAGTCGAAGATGGTTTTACAGCTGATTCCCCGGTCCTTAAGCATTGGATTGTATTCCGGCCCCTCGGTCGGATCCAGCGGATGGCAGCGGACTCCCGGAATCGTGATGGTATCCACGTCTCCCTGATAACGGGTGTTGAGCGCCCACAGCACATCGTCTGAATCGAAGATATCCACATCCTCATCCACCACGATCACATGCTTCAGCTCGGGAAATGCGGTGAGGGCAATGAGCGCCGCCTGACGCTGCCTTCCCTCGTCGCTGGGAACCTGTTTGGCGAACTGTATGACCGCCATGTACTTACCGCCGCCGGAGCGGTGGGCGTAAACATTTTTCACGAGCCCGGCAAGCGCCTTCTCTTCCATGGTCAGGATGCTGGCCTCCGTCGGGATTCCCGCCATGCTCACGTGTTCCTCGCTGGGTCCGATGCACGTCTGGATGATTGGATTTTTCCGATGGGTAACCGCTTTGATCTTTATTACCGGAAGCTCTCCCGACACGTGGCCGGTATATCCCGGGAACTCCGGCATGGCCTTTCCCGTGTTGGTGTTGATGTCCTCCCGCATCCGTTTTCCGGCCACCAGCTCGCCCTCGATGACAAACTCCGCGTTAGCGATGGCGTACTCGTCAATGGTCCGGCATTTTGCCATGCGGACCGGCTTTTTGCGGAGCGCGCCTGCGATGGACAGCTCATTAAAACCCAAAGGCGTTGTGGGCGGTTCGAAGCAGGAAGCGATCTCAATGGCCGGATCCACGCCGATGCTGATACTGATCGGCAGATTCACGCCTTCCCGTTCCGCTTTTTCCCGAAATGCGTCCAGGTGACGCACCCCTGGGGTGAAAAACATGGTCATCTCGTCCGCCGACTGCAGGCAGAGACGGTGAATGGTCACATCCCCTTCCCCCGTAACCGGATCGGAGGCGTAGCACATTCCCATGGTGATATAAGGACCGGCATCCTCCTCCGTATTCTGAGGGGCCGGGAGAAGCTTCCGAATATCGAAGCCCTCCTCCGATGCATAATGGATTTCCTCCTGGCACGGCACGTCTCCGCCTGCCGTAAACTCCGGCATAATGGGATTCGCGGCCGCGTCCTTTAAGAGAAATCCCAGCTTATCCGGCGGACAGTCCAGCAGGCAGCCCACCCGTTTTCTGGAAGCCAGAAGGCCGATCAGCACCTGTTTGTCCGGGAAGCCTTTGATATTACGGAAGAGGAGCGCCGGTCCCTCTTTAGTCGGACGCTTTACCGTCCCCCCCGCCCCGACATAGCGGTAAATCCCTGCGACTTCCGCGTAGGAATCTACCTCTGTATCTGTACAGGCAATCTGATTATCATACTTTTTCAGTTCCTCCAACGCACTCCGTAAATCTTCAATCATTCTGATTTCCTCCTTTTTCTTCCTTCTGCTCTTACTGATACTCTCTCAAACCGGCGGCGATCCGGTGAGCGCCTTCTTCGCACAGCGCTACGACGCCGGTGATCTGTTCCTTCGTGATTCCGGCCACATGGATGCCGGCCAGCACGGCCAGTCCCCCGGAAACCACCGATTTCAGTTCCCGGTAAATCAGCTCCGTCACCACGCCTTCCCTGTGGCCCTCTCTGGCATTTGACAGGCATTCGCCTCTATCCCCGAAGGCAATGGCTCCGATATGGCCCGTATCACCGCCCGCTGCCAGCACCAGACAGTCGGTTCCCATCCGGAGCACCTTAAACTGCACGGAGACGCCGTGGCCTGTCATGGTAAAATCCATCAGTTCCTCAAACACGGTCCTGCACCTTCTCTCCCCATCGTTTCGCGCCTTCACAGGGAATCCGGAACTGGTCCAGTATCTTTATGATCTGGTGATTTACAATGTCCTCCACGGTCTCCGGATGGTTATAAAATGCCGGCATGGGCGGCGCTATGACAGCTCCCATCTGCGAAAGCTCATACATATGTTTTAAATGAATGGTATTAAGCGGCGTCTCCCGGGGACAGATCACCAGCCTCCGCCGTTCCTTTAAGGCGACGTCACAGACGCGGGTGATTAAGTTGTCCGCGTATCCATTAGCGATTCCCGACAGCGTCTTCATGCTGCACGGCAGGATAATCACGCCATCCGCCGGATAGGAGCCGCTGGAGATGCAGGCCGCCAAGTCGCGGTTATCATAGCTGTGGTCCGCCAAAGACAGGACGTCTTCTTTCGTATATCCTGTTTCAATCTCCAGATTTACCCAGGCGTAATCGCTGAATATCACATGGGTCGTCACTGACTCTGTCTTTTTTAATGCCTCCAGCAGCTTTACCGCGTATATGGTTCCGCTGGCTCCTGTCACTCCGATAATCAGATCCATGAGAGTTCCTCCTTTTGCTTCTGCTTTTGCTGTTTTGCTTTTACTGTCTCTATTGCTGTTTAGAGGCACGTTGGCCTGTTACAGTTCACAGCCCTGTCGGTCTCCGCTTCCCGGTCTTCCCCTTCACTGTACCGGAAATCGCCTGTACAATCAATTCATTTTATGGTATCATTGTTTCCATAACGGAATGATTGAACGGAGGCGGAATATGACATTGGAACAACTGCAGTACTTTGTGGCGATCGTGGAAAGCGCCACATTCTTTGACGCGGCGGAAAGCCTTCATATCGCTCAGTCCACCCTGTCCAAACAGATACGGAATCTGGAACTGGAGCTGGACGTCCAGCTGTTTGACAGAAGCCGCCGCCACGCCTCCTTAACGGATGCCGGGCGCATCCTCTATCCCGATGCGGTGAAGCTGTTAAAAGGCGTTCAGGGAATGAAGCAGCATCTTGCTCCATATCAGGACAGCCGGAGATCCATCCTGCATTTGGGAGTCCTTCCCATCCTGCATCAGTACCGGTTGAATCCCGTTCTGAGGCAGTTTGCCGAGTCTCACCCGGAGATCACCCTCATGATCGACGAGGTGGAGGATGAACCGCTGCGGCAGGGCTTCCGCCAGGGCAGCTACGATCTGATCATCGGCCGCCCGGAACTGCTTACCGGCGTGCAGAGCACATGCCATCTGCTGGCTCACGACCGGCTGGTGCTTCTGACTCCCGCAGGCCATCCGCTGGCAGGCAGACCAGCCGTTCCCCTGGAAGAGCTGTCCGGAGAATCGTTTATTCTGATGCATCCCAGCAGCAGCATCTACCGCCTGTGCCTCACGGCCTGCCAAAAAAAAGGATTCCAGCCCGCTGTCACCCGGACAGCCAAGATAGAATCCATTGTCAGCGCAGTCGCCGCCGGAGAGGCGGTGAGCCTGCTTCCTTACAGTAATCTCGATGTATTCCGCCATGAAAATGTCGCAGTGATCCCGCTGCAGGAGCCAGTCGCCGCCGATGTCGTCCTGGCCTGCCTGTCCCCGAAGAAACTCCCGCTCTGCGGCAGGACACTCTGGAAATACTTTTCCGCCTGAACCATTTTAACGAAAAAGGAAGCTGTGCAGAATTCTCACTCTGCGCAGCTTCCTCTCTCTTTTTCACGTTCTTACCGGTTTTCTTCCATCGACACGCCGGCGATCTTGATGTTCACGTCCAGCACGGTAAGTCCTGTCATGTTCTCAATCGCACTCTTTACCTTGTCCTGCACCTTTTCACATACTTCCGGAATGCTGAAGCCGTACTTGATGTTTAAGGATAAGTCAACGGATACGTGCTCTTCCGTTACTTCGACTTTAACGCCCTTGGATAAATTCTTCATGCCCAGCTTTCCAACCAGTTCATTGGTAATGTTGCCGGCCATGGAATCCACGCCGTCTACTTCCGTCGCCGCAAGGCCTGCGATGATGGCTACTACTTCATCCGCAATCTGTACTTCGCCGATTTTATCTTTTTCATATACTTTATGAGTATTTCTGTTCTCTGTCTCTGCCACAATGATTCCCTCCTGTTTTCAATTCGATGTGTTACTTGGATTATAGACTATTATAACAAAGACAGCCACAGTTTGCAAAACATTTTTCTATTCCTGGCCCAGAATACCCGCTTCTAAGTCACTTAACATCACATCAGCAGCCGTAATGCCGCCTTCCGCCAGGTACCATACGGTTGGTGTCAGGTAGACAATGTGACCGTTTTTGTATGCTTCCGTCTTCTTCACCAGCTCATTATCCATCACTTCCGCCGCAAGCTTGGCGCCTTCCGTGTTGATTGCGGAATCGCGGTCCAGGACAAAGATGTAATCCGGGTTTAAGGAAACGAGAAGCTCGAAGGAGGATTCATTGCCGTGCGTGGAATCCACGTCGTTGGCCAGATTGGTGAAGCCGACTTCATTGCCGATCAGGGAGCAGCGGCTTCCGTCACCCAATGTGTTGAAATTGCTGCTGGTCACCATTCCGATGACTGCTGTCTTTCCCTCGGCCGCCTGGCGGAGCGTCTCCACACGTGCATCGAATCCAGCCAGTTCTTCCGCCGCCCGCTCTTCCTCACCGAAGATGGAAGCGATCATGGCCGCGTTATTTTTCACACTCTGAATCACTCCTTCCTCATAATCCACCGCAGTGTATACGACAGGAGCAATCTTCGACAGTTCGTCATACTGCGCGCTTAAACGGCCTCCGATGAAGATCACATCCGGCTCGCTGGCCATGAGTGCCTCCATGTCCACTTCCTTTAAGGTGCCGAGGTTTACGATATCCTCGTTGTTGTTATACTCCATCAGATAATCGATTTTGGAGGATTTCGGCATTCCCACGATCTGGCCGCCCAGATCCCAGTTATCCATCATGTCAAGCACCGCCATATCCAGAATGGCCACCCGCTCCGGATTATAGGGAACCTCCAGCTCCACCTTTTCGCCGTTTCCATTCAGCGTCGTCACGGTGACGGATTCCGGTGTCTCCGAGGCCTGTGCATCTTCATTTTCACCTTCCCCGGAGCCGGACTGGGACTCTGTATCTGTGGACGCGGCTTCGGAAGAAGTCGTCTCGCCAGCCTGTCCGCCTGTTGTTCCGGCCTGTCCGGTGCCCTGCCCGCAGGCTGTCATGGAAAGGGCTGCTGCCATTGCAAGTGTCAGTAATGTCATTTTTTTCATAGTTAGTATCTCCTTTTTTGGGGTTAGTAATAGATCGACAGTGGTTTTCCTTCTATTTCCAGAATCTCGAAGTCCACGCGGTAGATTTCGGAGAGATTTTCCTTTGTCATCACTTCCTCCACCGTACCGAATTTTGATATTTTTCCATCCACGAATGCGCAGATGTAATCAGAATAAAACGCTGCGTAATTGATTTCATGCAGCACGAGAATCACGGTTTTTCCCAGTTCATCACACAGCCTCCGGACGATTTTCATCATGTTGGTGGCGTGGTAAATGTCCAGGTTATTGGTCGGCTCATCCAACAGGACGTATTCCGTATCCTGTGCAATGACCATGGCTATGTAGGCGCGCTGGCGCTGGCCGCCGGACAGTTCGTCAATGAACCGGTCCTCAAATTCCTCCAGTTCCATGTAGGCGATGGCCTTTTCGATGATTTCCTCATCCTCAGCCGTAATCCGATTGCCGCTGTAGGGAAAGCGACCGAAGGCCACCAGCTCCCGGACTGTCAGTTTCATCTGGACGTGGTTGCTCTGAGTCAGAATGGCCAGCCGCCTGGCCAGATCCCGGCTCTTCCATTTGGACATGTCCTTTCCCTCGAAATCCACCGAACCGTCATCCTGTGCGATCAGCCTGGAGATCATTCCCATAACCGTTGATTTACCGGCTCCGTTGGGGCCGATCAGCGAGATCACCTTTCCCTTCGGCAGTTCGAAGGAGACGCCGTCCACCACGGTTTTTCCATTGTATTTTTTCAAAAGTTCTTTGACAAACATCGTTATGACCTCCTTGTGTTGGTTTTTTCACACCCTATGCGGAGCGGCTCGTTCGCAGCAGCAGATAGAGAAAATAGATTCCGCCTCCGACAGTAATAAATACGCTGACCGGGACGCCGTAGGCAAATACCTGCTCCACAAGCAATTGGCCGCCTGCCAGTATCACCATACCGATTAATGCCGAGCCGGCGATCAAATAGCTGTGGCGGAACGTCTTAAACAGCTGTCTCGATAAATTGGCGATAATCAGGCCCAGGAAGGATATCGGACCTACCATGGCGGTCGCTATGGCGATAAACAGTGTCACCCCCAGAAGCAGTCTGCGCACGGTGCGGTCATAGTCCACCCCCAGATTAATCGCCTGCGCCTTTCCCAGTGTAATGACATCCAGCAGCGCCAGTTCCCGGCGCAGGACAAAGAGCAGAACTGCAATCAGGATCAGGGAAAAGAATATGATTTCCGTGTTTACATTCGTAAAGCTGGCGACCAGCGACGCCAGAAGGCTGTCGTACTCGTTGGGATCCATGATGCGCGTCAGCGTCGTCTGCATACTGGTGAAAAAGGTGGACAGCACCGTTCCGGCCAGCAGGACATACAGCACATTATGGCTTGTCTTCTTAAATAAGTAGCTGTAAATGATGGTGGCGATGATCGCCATAAGTACCAGATCCACCGCGAAGGAAAGGTTCGTATTGCGGGCCAGAAGACTGGTGGAGCCGAAAAAGAATACAACAGCCGTATGGATCAGCGTATAGAGGGAGTTCATCCCCAGCAGGCACGGCGTCACGATGGTATTGTTGATCACCGACTGGAAGATGACGGAAGCCCCGCCGATGCAGAACGCCGTGATCAGCATGACCGCCAGCTTTGGAATCCGCAGGCTCATGGCGTAGCTGAAATATTTCATATTCACATTCAGAAAGAGATAGAGCACGGCGGCGGCCGCTGCCAGCAGCGATAGGATCACCAGCTTCTTTCCGTTGATGTTTCCGGTCCTTCTGCTCATTTTTTCCTGCTTCATGCCTCCGTTCCTCCCGTCTGCGGCGAAGGTACCGCCGCGGCTCTCCTTTTCCCGAAGGGAAGGGTGATGCTTTTCCGGCCGTGATTTAACCGGTAGATCAGCATACCTACGAAAATCACACTTCCGATGACACCGATAATCAATTCAATCGGCAGCTCATAGGGGGTGATCACAGTCCGGCCGATCATGTCGCAGACCAGAACGAACAGCGCTCCAAACAGGGCGGTATCCAGCAGAGTCCCCCGTATCCGGTCGCCTTTAAACATCGCCACCAGGTTGGGCACGATCAGTCCGATATAGGAAACGCTTCCGACGACTACCACAATGCTGGCTGTAATCATGGCGGCGATGCTCAGTCCCAGAAAGAGCACGACATTGTAGTTGACACCCAGATTTTTCGAGAAATTCTTCCCCATTCCAACAATATTGAAATGATTGGCAAATAAAAAGGCCAGAAGCACCAGCGGAAGCGTTAAATACACCAGTTCATAGCGTCCTCTGATTACCAGGGAAAAATGTCCCACCAGCCAGGAGGAAAGGGCCTGTGTCATATCGTATTTATAGGCCAGATAGCTGGTCATGCCTCCGATCACATTGCCGAACATGATTCCCACTAACGGAACCATGACCACGTCCTTAAACTGGATTCTCTGAATGAAGCAGACGAAGATCCATGTCCCCGCGATCGCCGCGATAAAAGCGAAGACGGCCCGTCCCCACAGCGAGGATGACGGCATAAACAAAAGCGCCAGCAGAATACCGAACTGCGCCGAGGAAATCGTCGCGCCTGTGGTCGGGGAAACGAATTTATTCATACAGAGCTGCTGCATGATCAGGCCGGAAATACTCATACCGACTCCGGTACAGAGTATCGCCAGAAGACGGGGCAGCCGGGATATCAACAGGATCTCCACCTGTTCAAAATCCCCGCGCAGCACGCCTCCGAGGCTTATATCCATGACACCCAGAAACAGTGATACCACCGACAGAATGACCAGTGCTGCCGCCAGAAGGATGGTTAGAGTCTTTGGTTTCATTTTGGGTTCCTCCTCTCAAATCAAATGATGTACAGTGTTTTAGTTAGCCTAAGCTAACCAAAAAGGCAAAAAAATACAACTCGCAAGATATCACATCACATGCATACTGGACTTACATGTATCTCACACCGCGCGCTGCCCTAATATCATAACACAGGGAGTTAGCCATAGGCAACTCCATAAAATGCACAAACTTTTCTCAATAGGGGACAGAAAAAACAGCGAAATCAGGAGGCTGGGAATAGATGGAAAAAGAAACAAGGACGCGAAAAAGCCATATGCGGCTTTTTCGCATCCTTGTTCATTCTTTCAGATTTATTCGCGCCTGGGTGCTTCATTTCCTCTATTCTTCCAGCTTCATCAGTGTGATCACGATATTCTCTGCTCCCACTTCCGTTTTGCGCTTTACGATGTCCTCAATCTGGGCGCGCTGCGGATCGGTAATGCTGGAAGCGTTGATGACGACGTCAACCTTGCCGCTGGTAATGCTGACAACCGGATCGGAGAAGCCCTTTGCCATCAGAAGAGTCTCTGCGGCATTCTCTTTCTCGGATACTGCGGTCATGTCGATCATTTCCTGAATCGCTTCCTGTTTGGCAGCTTCTTCAATGTTCTCATTGTTGATTAAATTCATCAGAGTCTCTTTGTTCTTGGCACGGACCTGCTCTCTGCTCAGCTGCACGTTCGCTATGTAGTCGGATACATTCATACCGCTGGTTAAGACCGCTTCACCCGGATTTTCCAGACCGGTTTCCAGATCGCCTGTCGTCTCATTGGCTGCCAGCTGTCCGCCTTCCGCCGCCGAATTGTCGGCTACATTGGTGGTGTCCGCTGCTGCGTCTCCTGCCACGCCTTCCTGATTGCTGGCCACTGCGCTGCCGGAGCCATCTGTCTCCTGAGCCGCCAGACTCTCGTCGTTAGGGTCATTGTCAAGGCTTGCAATCTCCTGGTAATTTCCCGGGTCGCCTGTCAGCGCCTGGTTTTCAGCCAGAATGTCCTCATCGGAAATATCCGTCACACCGGCCTCGTACACATCAGTTCCCGACGCCATTTCCTGCTTCCCGGCGTAGTTTAGGTATCCGGCAGCTGCGATCATGACCGCCAGCGTTGTGATGATAATCTGATTTCTTCTGAACAGTTTCTTCATATTCATTTTCTTTGGGGTTCTCGGGACTTTGGATTCTCTGATATCTTTTAAGCTTCTCATTCCTAACACTCCTTCTTTATTCCACCCTCTTTAATACTTTTATTTTATGTGGCGGCAAGTCAAATAATGCTTCCATAGCGCCTGAAATTTCAGCTTTTACAGTTGGACTGCCTCCGCCCTGGGCGCTGATGATGATTCCTTCGATTTCGGGACGGATTTCTTTCTCCACGATCGGCGCCGTATTTTCCCCGGTTCCGGTCAAAATTGTACTTTCCTGCTGTTCCGCGCTGCTGCTCTTCCTCGTTCCGCCGCCGCTGTCCTGTTCCTCAGTGCTGGAGCTGGAGGTATTTTTGTCCACACGCAGCACCTTCTCCTCGGAAGACTTGAGCACGATCATCACGTCAACGGTCCCGACTCCATCCACGGTCTTTAGAATCTGCTTCACCCGCTGCTCCAGCTGCTGTTCATAGGTGCGGTCCGCATTTGCGGCCACGGCGACCGGTTCCCCCGCCTCTGTCACCAGCCCTTCCTGTAAGGAGGCTTCTGTCCCCGAAGCGGCGTCTTTTAACATCTTCTTTTCCGTCTCCGGACCGGAAGGAATCGTGAGGACCAGGAGCAGAAGTCCCACCGCCAGCAGAATCAGCCATTTATCCTTACCTATTTTCCAGTTGAATTTCAATGTCCTGTTCCTCCAAATCATAATATTCAGAAATGCGCCGTCTCAGACCAGCCAAAGCAGAATTTTCTTCCTGCCGCTTATCCGGCTGCCCGGCCGATGCACCGACCGTCTCCGATACCTCCTCGCTCCCGCCGTTCAGTTCCACGCGGATCTGTTCCACCGGTTCGATGGGTTCCACAGGCTCTACCGGCTCCATCGGCTGGATACCGGAACTACTTCCGCCCTGGTCCGTCTGCCCGGAGCTGTCAGGAGCCAGCCGGAGACTGACAGATACCACATGACCGAAGGTCTCCTTCTTCTCATCCCCGTCGATCCCGGCCTCGGCCTTCCTACAGATGAATCCCGACGATTCCGCCATGGTGCGCAGGTCATTTTCCACCGCCTCCTCGTACTGGCTCACCATGCTCTTCAGCCTCACGCCTTCCATATCGGTGAGCTGGGACGAGAGTTCCGACGCCTCCTTCTGAAAGCTGATGGACTCGAAGTAATAGGCCAGCTTGTCATCCAGCCGCAGGCCGCCTGTAAATGGTTTTAACACCAGCAGAATGAGCACCATGCCCGCAAACAGCCGGAAATATTTTTCATACTTCTTATCGGGAAGAAGATTGGTTACCACTGTCATAAAGATCAGATAATATGTGATATTTCTGATCCACTCATATAAACCTTCCATGTCAATCACCCTGCGTAATACGTTACATTAGTGGAGGCGCACACCACCGCGATGGTCACCACGAACAGCACGATAGCCGAAGCCGCGATGGACAGCAGGATTCTGTGTCCCTTGGCCATATCCGAAATACAGGATACAATCCTTTTATCGCATACCGGCTGGAGGACGGCAGCCACACACTGATACAGGAGCATGAGAATCACCAGCTTCATCATGGGAATCAGGGTGATAATCACCAGGATCACCACTCCGGCGGCCCCCATGGTGTTCTTTACCAGGACACCCGAACCGATGACCATCTGTGTCACGGCGCTGGCTCCCTGCCCCACTCCCGGTATAATTCCGATCAGCTTCTGGATTGCCCCCGTTTTCATGGAATCCACATAGGGGAGCACCAGTCCCTGGATCAGGTGAAATCCCAGCACGATCCCGACCATGGTCTTAAGGCTCCAGGTAATCACGTCGCTTAAGAGCTCCGTCAGCTTCGACAGGATGTCCTCCTTTGCAATATGGCCGGCCATGACGAGAAGCGCATAGACCTTCACCATAGGCAGAAGGACAGCGGCGGTAATCGTCTGAGCCACCGTGATGGCAAACAGCGTAAATTCATAGGATGCGACCGCCGAAACGCTCCCTCCCACAAATGCCGCCGCCAGAAAATATGCCGGCATCAGCGCCTTCATAAATCCCAGAATCTGATTGACCACATTTCCTGCAATGGTAATGCTCGTAAAAAAGCTGGCTGCCAGATAGGTAAACAGTAACAGATAGGTGACAAAGAATCCCGTTTCCGATATCTGGCTTCCCGTAAATACATTGGAGAAGTTGGCAAACACAGCGCCAATAATTCCCAGAATTATGATCTGACCCATCATATGGCCGTTATTTCTGACCTCCGAAAACAGTGCATCGCGGAGCCCCTCGCCAATCTGCCCCATCACGTCCCCCAACCTGCCCGCCATGATGTCCTTCATCATCTGCTTAAAGGACAAGTTCCATCCGCTCGTCCCCTGAGAATTAATATAATCCTGAATCTCCGTTAAGTCATACTGTTCCAAATCCATGGAGACCTCTTTCGTCTCCGCTTCGTCCACCGTCTCCCCGGAATCGGCAGGAGACCCGCCACCGTGCTCCGCCGCACAGCTGATCATGACCGTGGACAGCCCTCCTGCAAAAAACAGGCCTCCCGTTCCCGACAGGACCGCCGCCAGCACCAGTAATACGGCTGTTTTGTACAGACGCCCCTTCATGACAGAAATACCTGCAGAGTCTCGATAAGCGCTAAGAGAATCGGCATACTGACGGCAAGCACTGACAGTTTGCCGAAGATTTCAATCTGCGTGCCCACGGCGCCGTATCCCGCATCCTTGCAGATTCCGGCGGCGAATTCCGCCACGTAGGTGATCCCGATCATTTTAATCAGGGTGGACAGATAGACGCTGTTGATCCTGATATAAGACTGAACCTGTTTGATGGTATCCAGAATTGTGGTCAGCTTTCCGACTCCGTAAAAAAATATGAAAAATCCGGCTGCCATCACCAGATAGGTTCCGTACTCCCCTTTCATGCCCTTCAGCGCAACGGCCAGAAGGACTGCCGTGATACCGACTACGGCTATGGTCACTACCGTCATATTCTCATTACCCCTACAATGCAAACAGATTTTTAATGGTTTCAAACAGCTGATAAATGTAAGGCACCAGCCAGAACAGCACCAGGATTAAACCAGCGAGACTCGTCAAAAATGCCTGTTCTTCCCGCCCGCTGTGCTTAAGTACCTGGCAGATGACGGAAACCAGGATTCCAACCGCCGCTATTTTAAATATCAGATTGACCCCCATGCTATCCTCCCTCTAATACATCATAATCGTTATGAAGATGCCGCCCATAATACCAAGGCTGGTATAGAGACGGCTCCGTTCCTGCTTATGTTCCCTCAGATAACCGATGGATAGATCCAGCTGCTCCAGATAGAGGAGAATCGTCCTCTCCTGCATCTCCAGGTCCAGATATCCAAGATGCTCGCCCAGCCCTTTCAAACTCTGCCTGTCCTCTTTTGAAAGACAGAAGGCTTTGGGAAGCTTATCGATCTCCTCCTGCCAGATATCGTAAAATGGCTCCCCCCGCTGTCCCTCCATCCGCTCGGCCACCCGGATAAACAGGTCGCCGATCTCTCCTCCGCCCTTCTTCCCCGTCCGATCGAAGCTTTCAGGGAGCGCGGAGCGGGCGTATACGATCTCTCCTTTCAGCAGGAAGATCATTTTTCTTAAGTGTTCCATGGTTTTCAGCCGTTCTCCCCACTGCCCCGCCATAAAAAATCCCATGCCGGAGCAGGAAATCACGACGAGAACGGCTCCCAGAATTCTGATTCCCGTGTTATCCATACGCCATGCACTCCTCGCTGTTCCATCTTTTCCCCATACGGTGGACCTCCGCCTTATAAAGCTGCGTCCCGCGGGAATCGTAGATCTGATCGATATTGCCGATCTTTCCTTTATTATTCAGCACGATATACCGCTCAAAAATCCGCTCATCCACCAGTCTTCGCAGCACCGGCTTCTGCTTCAGATCGTCGATGGAGCTGCCGTGCACCGTGGCGATCAGCTTGCAGCCGCAGTTCATAACGTACTCCATGGCCTCTAAGTCTTCCCTGCTTCCGATTTCATCCACGGCTATCACCCGCGGCGACATGGTACGGATCAGCATCATCATGCCTCTGGCCTTCGGACAGCAGTCAAGGATATCGGTGCGGATTCCCAGCTCATTCTGGGGCATTCCCTGATAGCAGGCGCCGATTTCCGACCGTTCGTCCACCACTCCCACCGTCATGCCTGCGTGATCCTTTGTCCCATTGGAAATCTGCCGGATCAGATCACGGAGCAGCGTCGTCTTCCCGCACCGCGGCGGCGAAATGATCAGGGTGTGCAGAATTTCTTCCTTGTCATAGAGATACGGTAGAACCGGGGAAGCACATCCCTTCACCTGATGCGACAGTCTTACATTGATAAAGGAAATAAACTTCATCGTCTTAATTCCCGACTCGTCCAAAATGGTTTTACCCGCAACGCCGATGCGGTGGCCCCCCTGGATGGTAAGAAATCCCTGCTTCATCTCTTCCTCAAATGCATACAGGGAATAATTGCTCATGTATTCCATGGTTTCCTTTAACTCGCCCCGGCTCACCAGATAGGCATCCCGGCAGTCCTGGCTCAGCTGTCCCAAACGGCTTATGTAGTACTCTTCATTCTTATAGACCATCAAAAGCGGTGCCGCCACCCGCAGGCGGATCTCCTGCACTTCATCAAAGTCAACAGCGACCCGGTTTAGAATCTCTCTTATATTCTTTGAAAAGATTTTTATGAGCTCGTCTTTTTTCTCCACCTTCATCCCTCCTCTTACCTCAATATATGTGAAGGGGGACAAATTATGACGGGGAATTATTTTCATTTTCAGAGGTATATGGTATGATAGCGGTACAGAATATCAGGATAACGAATGGAACGTAAGCCGCCGGGCCGTACAGGCACGGTGCTTCACGATGGAAAGGAAGAACGCGGATGAAGAGAAAACTGTTGCTGGGATGTGTCATTGTAATTAGTATCTTATCCTCTGCCTGCCATACGGACCGGGCTTCGAACAATACGGCAGATTTCACGCAGGAGCCTTACTCCAATCAGGAAAAATCGCAGGAAGGTAATCAGACAGAAAACGCTTCCCCGCCGGAGAAATCCTCCGGTGCAGAGGACCAGAGTCCGATTTCACCGGATGGTTCTTCCTCTGGGGCAGCTGCTCTAAAATTTGATATAAAAGCATTGAAAAACCTGGATGCCGACACTGAGCTGATATCCAGCAGGTATTTTAAAGCAGGCGACGTGCGGTCCGCCATATCCTTTTCGCTCACACAGGATTGGAGGGATTCCGGTCGTCTGACCTGCGATTTCCTGTCCCAGGATAACCAATATGAAAGCTTCTGGAATGGGCTTGCTCAAGCGGCCGTTGATACGGAGAGCGGAAAAATAGATTACAGCATCATACCGGAATTCCACGACGCAGCCCAGGAAAAAGGAACGTGCAGCATTACCTTCTATTTAAATGACGCGGTTCCACATATTACAGTAGACGGCGACGCTCGTCTGGAGGGGGATTACTATTCCTTCCAGCGTTCTTTCAGCAGACCGGAGGTATTCACCCGTTATTTAAGCAAGGCGGATTTATACTTATATCCGACCGAAGACCTGTGGCTGCTCAGAAATGAAATTTACGCGGCGCATGGACGAAAATTTGATTCCGAGGTCTTAAGCCAGTATTTTTCCAATGAAGTCTGGTATCGGAGCCTCCTGGATCCGGACAAATTTTCGGATTCCCTGCTTTCTGATATCGAGAAAAAGAATATTACGCTGATTCGGGGACTGGAAGAGGAACCTTTTGACAAAAGAAATATCATAGACGGAATCGATTATGCAGGCGAATGGGACCGCCTTCCGCTTGCGCCTTACCTCTCGTACCTGCATACCGGCAGGGAAACCGGGCTGTCCGCAGACATGACGAAGGCGAAAGATATGGGCGTGTACTACAGCGCTCCCGGCACGATCTCTGTTCCCGCCTCCATGACGCAGGAACAGTTTTCTGCAGTGCAAAACGGCGGGGAAGCCGAAGTGGTTTTAAACGCGCTGACCGGCGAAAGCCAACTAATTTCCCTGGATCCCAACGCAGGGGACTCGAATTCATACGGCTATCTGATGTATGACAAGGGAACAACGCCTTCCTCACAAGGCAGTGAAACAGGAGTCATCGCAGATCTGGAAAATGGAACCTATACTTTGTGGCAGACCAGCGCAGACACTGTGATGAAGACGGTATATGAAGGGGACATTTACATTCTGAAAGGAGCCGTGACAGGCGCTTATACCAGCCTGGCAGAAGCATCGAAAACTCAGACTGAGATCTGTGCTGGTGCATCGGAGCGCGGCGGGGAGACGGAGGCGCTGGCTGACAGCAGCGTACTTGGGAATGCGCTTTATTATAATAGTAAGGGGTATTTTACGGCGGTTTATTATCTTGGGGATTAGAGAGGATATTGTTATCAGAAAAAGAGAACCTTTAGAAGCATTTGCTTTCTGAAGGTTCTTTTTGTTGTGATGAGAGGTTGGAAGGGAGGATATGGTTATTTCAAGACATATGGTCATTACAGAAAGGGACTAGAGAAAGTGTATGATTTGCACTTCCTTCAGAGATTTCAATCTACACATTCCTCACAGAAGGTGACAGCTGGTAACTTTACGAATACGGCATCAGCTGGGATTTCAATCCACACTTTCCTCACAGAAGGTGACGACTAAGACGTATACATGGGCTGAGAAGATTGGAATTTCAATCCACACCTTCCTCACAGAAGGTGACTATGTATTGGGATTGACGGAACAGGACATAATGAATTTCAATCCACACCTTCCTCACAGAAGGTGACATATTTTTTCATATACTTCCTTCTTTCTCCGGCGATTTCAATCCGCACCTTCCTCACAGAAGGTGACAGCGTCTCCCCTGTGGAGGCCAGAAGCAGCAGGAATTTCAATCCGCACCTTCCTCACAGAAGGTGACCGCAATTCTCCACAACACCTCCCCCACTCCCTCCCCCTATCATTAACTATATTGTACAATATTCTCCAACAAAATCAATAGCGATCTTTCTTCTTCTACCTATTCTCTCATTTTCCCGGTGCGAATCCCCCGGTATTTTCATGCTTACTTCAGATTCGCACCAGCTTACTACCCTCTTATCTGACTTTTATCTAAGACGAAATCCCTTCACAATTAGTCAGCCTGGCAATCTGCCACAAGCACTTTCACAATCTCCGACACATACATCGTATGATAGTCTTTATTCGGATAACATTTCTGATCAATTTCCTTATCCAGGAAATTTTCAGCTGGCATGGGATCGGAGTACAGTTTCCGCAGGACAAAAATCATATTCGCTTCCTCAAATGCTGTGGTACCGTCAATAAAACAGGGGGTCAGGCCTGCCTCCTTCACCTTGTCGCAGTCGCGCCCGGACTTTGATCCGCAGATGTTCAACGCCTTTCTGTACTCCTTATCGTAAAAAGATACGGTGAACAGCTCATTGGCATCGACAAATTCTTTTGTATAGCGCTGAGGCCGGATATAAGCAGTAATCACCTTCTTGTTCCACATAATTCCCATTCCGCCCCAGCTGGCCGTCATCGTATTAAAATTCTTCTCATCGCCCGCCGTAATCAGCATCCACTCCGTGCCAATCTTTGTAAATGGATTAAAATTCAATTCTTCCACTGCTATCTCTTTAAATCCCATATCGTTTTCTCCTTTTCTCACTGCTGTTTTCATTCTACAATTGCTATGATTCATCTCTTCTCTTGAGAACTGCTGAATACATATATTTTATCATTTTCATCTCTAAAGTCAAACACCAATATTCCGGACTTCACAGCAAAAAGCCGCTGTATCCCTCGCATTTCCATGCTCCGAACACAGCGGCCCTGCCCGCTTGCTATCCCGGTTCTTCTTCTCTTTCCTGCTCTGCTGGTCTGCTATTCCATACGGATTTCGACGCCGGTCTCATAGATTTTGTCTTCCAGCAGCACACGGACCTTCACGTTTTTGCTTATCCCGCATTTATTAACATACACATCTACATTTCTGGGATCATTCTTCAGAAACGTTCCGACACACATTGCCTCGAAATTTTTCGCAGCCGACGTGTTGATATAATAGCGGTGCACACCACCGTCCTCCTCTTCCAGCAGGAGCATGGCCAGCTCCCCCTTCTCAAAGGTAGCATTAAACAGGATTCGGTCCTCCTCCTCCGTAACGGAAGCCTCGTAATGCTCCGGAATCAGTTCCCCCGTACAGGCAGCCGGAATCTCTGTCGCAAATTCTCCAGTTCTGCTCATGGAACCAAGTGTTTTCCCTGCTCCCAGTTCCGCCGTCTCACCGGCATAATACATAGGCAGCTTCTCAGCACGGAATACATTGGAAGGTACGTGCAGCTCATAGACTACCTCATCATTTACCAGCTCGCAGGTAATTGCATTCAGCGTACAGCCCTCACCGGTTCCATCCATGCTCCCCAGCCCCTCTAACGGTTCCCCGTCCTTATAGGCAATTCCACCGGAATGCACCATATAGCGGCCTTCATCGTAATATTCCACATTACAGATATATGGCGAAAAGAAGTCTGCGCCTCTCTCCTTTCCATACTGCCATACCTGTTCGATAGACCGTGCCTCTCTGTCGATATGGTAGCGCACGCCTCTGGAATAGCTGTCCTTCGCCTTGCTGTAATGAGCCTTTACCTTGGAACGATAGTGACCGTTATCAAACATCATAATATCTCCGTCCGGGCACACCACCACGCCGTGCTGCTCGTAAGACCATTCAAACGGTTCACTGATCGGCCGGAAGAAATACTTCTCCACGTACTCTTCCGGCCATCCCTCCGGATCTCCCAGAATCCAGTTGAGGGCTCCTGTTTTGAAGTCTATATTAATCACCGCATCCTGATGCCGGCCGGAAAGCGTGATGGAATCCGTCTTCTTATCGTACCATACCGCATTATTATGGAACCAGTCGTGTGCGGAGGCCGATCCGGACCAGGTCGTCTGGCAGTCGTAAGGCAAAATCTCCCTGTAATCCCAGGTTCTCACGATCGCTCCCGTCTGGCGGTCGACAAGGACCAGCACATCTTCTACGGTATCCCGGTCCGGAATCTGAGACAGCATCAGGATATTGCCGTCTTCCATCTCAAAGGTATCATGGTGATAACCGCCCGGAAGCCTGTATTCCCGGTATATTTTTCCGTGTACCCCCATCTCATACACACCGCTCACGTAATACGGCAGCTTGATCAGCCGGTCCGTACCGACAAGCAGATGGCCGTTCGCAAGACGCTTCATATCAAAGCAGACGTTTACCGTCAGATACCACCTTACGTCCCCGCGGTAATCACATGCCAGCGCATCGGCCTTCGACGTCTGTGTCAGAAAAATCACATTGTCTCCCATATGCACTCCGCTGCCCTTGCAGAATGTGGGAACCGGTACCTCTGGGGGAAGCGGCTCGGTTTTAATCATAACCGTCTCCCGTTCTCCTCCCGACAAAATGAGCTCCACCGTATTTTCGCAGTCCGCATACAGACCATAAACCGGAAGAATATGGACCGTATCGGCCGGAAATGTATGGCTGATATCGCCTTCCGGCTCCTTCCCCTTTACCGTCAGCGTGACCTCCTGCTTTACAGCGGTCTTAAAAAGAATCATCGCCGTCAGCGGAGAGATCAGATACGGATTTCTCACTACCAGCGGGCTGGATGCCGTGTATGCTCCCGCCTCGAATGTCTCCAGAAACTTCTGTTCCGCTTCCGCCTGCTGTGTAATCAGGCTGTTTTTCTTCTCATATCGAATCATCTGTTATCCCTTCCTTCCCATTTATCCCATACATTTCTTCTTATACGCCGCCGCTGACTGAGCGGCCACTGCGCCATCCGAGCAGGCAGTCACGATCTGCCGGAGCAGCTTGCTGTTACTATCACCGGCACCGAAGATTCCCGGCACCGCCGTCTCCATCCGCTCGTTCGCTTCAATATAACCGTGTGATTCCAGAATGCCGAGACCGGCAAATGGCTCCGTTACCGGCTGAAGCCCGATATATTCGAACGCGCCGTCTCCGTATACTACGATTTCCTCCCCTGTTTTGCTGGAAACCGCACGCAGGCCGGTAAATACAGCCCCAGGCAGAAATTCTTTGATATCAAACCACTCATGGACTTCCACATTGGGCAGAGACTTCAGTTTATCGCAGGCCATCGGGTCTGCGGTGAGATCAAGCATGGTTACCACCGTCACCTTTTTTGCCATTTCCGCCAGGTAGATGGATTCCTCCACCGCGGAATTGCCTCCGCCAATCACGATGACCGATTTATCCCGGTATTTTGCTCCATCACAGATGGCGCACCAGCTAATGGATTTTCCTGCAAAATCCAGCTCATTCGGCACGTGGAGCATACGCGGCTTTGTTCCCGCAGCCAGAATGACTGCCAGGGAACGGTATGTTTTTCCTTCCGCACACGTCACTATCTTTATGGTACCGCAGCCGCCGTCTTCCCGTTCCTCTGTCTCAATTTTCTCCACAGTGCCGTAATCGAATTCGATTCCCAGAGCCTGGGTATGCTCAAACACCTGCATCGCCAGATCGGCTCCATTGACCGAACTGAAGCCCGGATAGTTCTGTATTTCATATGTATTGATGATCTGCCCGCCCGGCGCCAGTTTATCTAAAAGGAGAACGTCAAGATTCGCTCTCTTCGCATATATCGCGGCCGTCATCCCGGCAGGTCCGCTCCCCACAATGATCACATCATATATTTTCATGCTTCCTCTCCTATCTTAAAAATCCAGTCATCATCCAGTACGGATAAATCAGAAACGCCAGGAAAATGATGCTGAGTATTGTGCGGACGGTACAGAATTTCATGGCTTTTTTCATATCAAAGACGTCGTAGCTGAACAGAATCAGGAACAGCGCCCACTCATAGGGGAAGAACAGCTGCTCCACGCCCCATACGAAACTGAAGGTGGTTCCCACCACGCTGAGTCCCAGCTTCGCCGCAATGTCAATAAAGAGCGGTGAAAATGCCGCCATACCGGCCAGAGGAGTCATCATCATATCGGTGATCACACCGGTCAGCCATGCAAACAGGATCAATCCAAAATTTCCGACATTCTGGAGAATCGGCATCATCAGCTCGCTCACCAGACCGGCTACGCCAACGGCATTTGACATGCTTCCGATCGCCATGGTTGCCGCCACGAAGAATACCATCGGGAAATTCACCTGCTTCATATCCTCGATATCCGCAACGTCCACTCCCGGAAGGAAACAGGCGATTACAGCCAGAATAAAGAGCCAGCCTGCGTCAATTCCCGAAAATACCATCGCAATAACGAGTAAAATCAGGATAACCAGAAACTTGATTTCCTTTTTCGACATTTTTCCGAGAGATTCCTGTTTTTCTTTAAAATACTCTTTTCCGTCAATGGAGGCATCCTGTTTAAACAGAATCCGCACCATGATCAGAAGAACGATCAGCCATAAAAGCATGACGGGAAAGTTACTGATAAAATACTGCATCCAGCTGACGCTGTTTCCCGTTTCCTTTAAGTAGGAATTGACCAGCTGAAGGTTCTCGCTTGCGGATAGATACAGCCAGGATGGTGCGATTGCCGCCACGAAACCGGCAAACATGATTCCGGCTCCGGTATTGCTGTTCTTCGGTATCTTTAACGCGTTGTAGATTCCAAAACACAGGGCGCAGTAGAGGGCGACACGACCGGTCATATTGGGGACCAGAAGCCCCACCACGATACCGGACAGTGTGATTCCCGTTATGATCCCCTTATAGGAACCGCCGGATTTTACAATAAAAAAGTACGCGATCCGCTGCATCAGCCCGCTTTTCTCAAAGATCACGGAAAGCGTCAGACCGCCCAGAGACAGCCATACGACCGAACCGGTCCACGGTGACAGGACGACATTGGCGGGGGCCACTCCCCAAAGAATCGCTCCTACCGTTAAGAGCAGGCCGGAAATGTAAACCGGAAGCAGATTCATCGCCCAGGTCAGAATCGCCCACGCGGTGCATACGAAGAATTTTCTCATTTCCAGTGAGACGGCCTCCGTCTGCGGAATTGCAAAGTAAAGGATGCAGGGAACTCCGATTGCGATCCCCCATTTTATAAAAAACTTTAAATCAAACACCGTCTTTTTATCTGCTGTAATCCCCTGTTTGTCCATATTTTTCCCCTTCTCCATTTCTATTCAGCTTATGCCCTGCGGCAGTGCAGCCCCAGGGCATATTGGTATTTATTTTTCAATGGCCTTAAATGCTTCTGTCTGTGCGGTCATTCCACGTTCTGATGCAAGGCGCTCGATGGAGGAGGCGCCGAAGAATCCGTCGATTTCAGGCACATGTTTGATTACGTAGGCGGCATCCTCAGGATCTGCGATCGGGCCGCCATGGCAGATAACCATAATATCCTGGCGCACTTCTCTTCCCGCCTTGATAATCTCCCTGATCTTTACGCAGCAGTCGTCCAGCGTGAGCGCTGTCTCCGCGCCGATGCTTCCCTTGGTGGTCAGTCCCATATGGGCAACCAATATATCCGCTCCGGCTTCCGCCATGGCTTTTGCCTGCTCCGGATCGAAGACGTATGGACAGGTGAGCATATCCAGCTTGTGTGCTTCACGGACCATGTCAACCTCCAGTCCGTATCCCATTCCTGTCTCCTCCAGGTTAGCTCTGAATTTGCCGTCAATTAATCCTACGGTCGGGAAATTCTGCACACCGTTGAAGCCCTGGTCCTTCAGCTGTTTCAGAAACAGGTCCATCACACGGAAAGGATCCGTACCGCAGACACCGGCGAGAACCGGAGTGTTTTTCACGACCGGAAGTACCTCGGAGCCCATTTCCTGTACGATCTTATTGGCATCGCCATACGCCAGCAGCCCTGACAGGGAACCGCGGCCAGCCATACGGAAACGACCGGAATTGTAGATAATCAGCATGTCAGCTCCGCCCTTTTCACTGCATTTCGCCGTAATTCCGGTTCCTGCGCCAACGCCTACCAGGATTCTTCCCTCTTCCACCTCTTTGTGGAATTTTTCCATGATCTCACTTCTTGTCATTCTGTTCATTTTTAAATCCTCCTTGTTCTTATGCTTCTCTTTCCATAAGTTCCATTAATTTTTCAGCCGCACATACGGCAAATTCCTTATCGTTGATGTTGTAATCCAGTTCCATGATCTCAACAGCGTCCCGGTTCACCCCGTCACGCAGTGTCTGAAACAGCACCTGATCTTCCTTTGGTCCGTAGAATGGCTGGCCCTCCGCGTCGATGGCCGATACGCCTTTTAACGGAAGCAGCAGCGCAGTCTTTCCGGAAGCCAGATTCAGCTTCTCAGCCAGCTTTTCTCCAACCTCTCTATTTTCATCGGCCGTGGTCCTCATCAGGGTAACGGTCGGGTTATGTTTATAGAGATTTCTTCCCGCAAATTTCTGCGGAACCGTATCGAACGGCCCGAAATTCACCATATCCATGGCCCCTACGGAAACCACCTGGGGAATCCCGCAGCGGGCCGCCGCCTCACAGCGCGTCTGGCCTGCTGCCAGGACTCCGCCCACCACCTCGTCACACCACTCCGTCGTGGTCAGATCCAGCACGCCCTTAAAGAATCCGGCGTCCGTCAGCGCTTCCATCGTCCGCCCCCCGGTACCGGTCGCATGAAATACCAGGACTTCATACCCATGCGTCTCCAGACACTCCTTTGCAAATCCAACACACGGCGTCGTAACACCGAACATGGTCGCAGCAACCAGAGGCTTGTGATCCCCTATCTCCGGCTTCAGCTCCTCTTTCAGCCTCACCATTCCGCAGACGGCAAGGACTGCATTTCTGAAAATCACCTTTGAGATGGAGTTCAGCCCGGCCACATCTACAATGGACGGCATCATCACAATATCGCTGGTGCCCACATACTGTTCCACGTTGCCGGAAGCCATGGTTGACACCATAAGCTTGGGAACTCCGATGGGCAGCGCCCGCATGGCAGGAGTCACCATGGAAGTTCCCCCTGAACCTCCAAATGACAGAATCCCGTCAAACCTGCCTTCCCCGTACAGCTGCAAAACCAGTGTCTCCATTCCTTTCGACAGCGCCTCTGTCGCCATGGCCCGGTCCTTTCGTTCGACAATGGCACGGATATCGTATCCGGCCGCGGCTGCTACCTCCGCGTTGGACACGTCCGGCGTAAACTCTGGTTCAAACACGCCGGTATGTATGGTTAATGCGTGCAGCCCCAGCTCCTCAACCAGTCCCTTTACGTAGAGATATTCCTTTCCTTTCGTATCAAAGGTTCCTGCGATTGCTATTGTTTTCATGTAAACCTCTCCTTCTTTTCAGCGAAACCCGGCCGTGATTTTCGCTGTATTTCTATCCCCATTTTTGCTTCCCTGCTACAAATATATTGTACACTTCCCTCATTTCCGAATAAATGTTGTTAGTTTATCTTCTCTTGTGTTTATATTTCTAAATGTTGTTGTTTTTATTAACTCTCCTTGTGTTTATATTAGATTTTGAATTTAAAGCGATTTGCAGTGCCTGGAGATGCGTTTTCCCGCTTTTTTACTTTTGGGTACAAAAATGAGAGGCAGCGGTACTTTTGCGGTATCGCTGCCTCTCTGTTCATGATTTGATCTTTTTTCAATTGTATAAAGTGATCTTCTACTTCATATACGCATTGAGAAGAATGGAATCATCCTCTGCATTTACATGGAGCCGTCCCCAGTCAAAAAGCAGGAAGCCCTCCTCGTCCGTTCCAGTCGAAGCGGATTGATAATGTTCCATTAATTCGTCATAGTCATCCTCTGTGGTATTTTCAAATGTCACCGCCAGATAAGACCGATAATCCTTGTTGTCTGATTTCCCAAAAGAAGTAAAATACGTATTTCCCACTGTACCCACCGTTTTTTCCAGAATATCAGGAATATCCGCATCGTCTATATTGGGATAAACACTGCTTGATGTGTTTGCCCTTCCGCCGCATGCGGTCAGGGACAGTGGTATCATGATCAGCAGAACACATGCAAGCATTGTGATCTTCCTTAATTTCCTAAACGTGCAATCTTTCTTAGCGCTCCATATAGAAAGTAATAACCTCCACATTTCCATCCATCTCCTTATTCCCAGTATGAAATCCACATTTTTTCGTATAGAATGCGATGTTCTCCTCTTTATCCGCAGGCGTTTCCAGCGTAATCCGCTTCCAGTCAGGAAAAACGGACAGCATATGCCGAAATGCCCGGGAACCGATTCCCTTCCCCTGATATTCCGGAATAATACATAAACACCCCAGATGGTACTGTCCATCTCCTCTGTTCACGAGAGAAATCACACCAGCAGGGACTTCCTTACTCAAAATAATGTATTTGGGAAATCCGGCAATGGATAATTCCATCGCTTCCTTCGTCTTCCCATACGCCGGGCATTCCCCGTAGCGAATGTAATCCGCATGGAAGGCCGCATTATACATTTCAATCAGAAGTTCCGCGTCGTCCTGCACGGCTTTTCTATAATTCAGTTCCATTTTATCCTGCCTTCCATCATAGCCTCATTTGGCTTACGATATTTTCCACCTGCATATCCAGCATTTCCGCCACGTGTTTGGCGACAGCGCGATGCCCCGCCGGATTACCCGCATAGCCCAGAGGAGCAGCCTCCCTGATTACACTGCCGCCCTGGAGCCATTTTTCCATGCCTTCCTCATTCAGCGATGATGAGACCAACTGTTCCGCAGTCTCCAAATCAACCAGTTCCGGACAAAAATAATGAAGAACCGCAGTCTCAAACGCACCTGCATGAATATCCTGCAAGCCGTGTTCTGAAGGTTCCTCCTCTTCAAACCACTCCACTGGATAGTCCGGATCCACAACCAACAGAAAATTCTCATCTCCCCGCCAGCCATACAGTGGTAAATCCATTGCATTCACGACCAGTTTGACCGAAAGATCCAGCTTTTCATTTACTTCTTTAATTGTTTCAATAATACTGTTTACATGGCAGGAATCTCCATGATAGTTAAAGCAGTATACCTGGCGGAAGGAAAAATCCTTTACATTTTCAAATATTTCAAACAGCACCTGCCTCATAGTCTCCGGCTTCAGCGAAAATGTCCCCGGAAAGCTCCCGGTACAGTGATTCACTCCCCAATAGTACGGCGGAAGTATCACGCTCTCTTTCCCCATATGCTTTCGTTTTTCCTTCACAATCCTGCACATCGCATAACTCCAGTAAATATCAGCGCCTAACGGAAGATGCGGTCCATGCTCTTCAATGACACCCAGAGGAAAAAGTGCCGGTATATTCTCAGCCCCCTGTTTCTGGACTTCCTGCCAGTTCTCCTCAGCCATTGTCTTCTGAAAAATCGATTGAAACATATCATTCCCCTCCTAAAGTGTTGAAATTATCTGAAATTCCTATTCGGATTAACTCCTCGATGTATTTGGGCGTAAATGCTGCATACCGATCAGATACATCAAATGGTATTGCCAGATCGCGTACGCCCTTACGGCTGTCTTTTGTAATTCTTAAAACCGGACAATACATATTACAATCTGCAAGAAAGGAATGGTCATCCGCCAATATATGGACCACCGGTTCGCCCCCGGCCCCCGCCTCTGCAAACCACCAGTACACGTTCCCGTCTATCATAATTTTCCGCTTACCTTTTTTACTGACTCCCACAACTCCTCCTTTTATGAAAATACTTCCGGCTTGACTCCCCATTAAAACTCCAATAGCGGAATGACATTTATGACCGGTTCCTCATATGGGTGAATCTTTTTAACCGTATTGACCGCATTCTCTGCCAGTTCAACCGGACAGCGCACCTCCATTTTGACTTCAGTGCCGCAGCAAATTTCTCCAATTGCCCCGTTAAAGGGATTGCTGTTTTCCAATGGTCTCCACGTCCCCTTTATACTATGGTAAGAGACCACGTGATCGTAGTTACCGACCCGGCATGCACCGATCCGCACCAGCGCCTCCCGTATTGGTTCAACATACGCTTCCGGCACGTACAGTTCCATTTTCACATTTTTCACGTCGACAGTCATAAGCTTCCTCCTGAATGCAGCTGCATTTTCCATGAAATGATGACACCTCATTTCAAAAAATCCACGATCCAGCCCTTGACCTTTTCCGGCAGAACGTGCATATGGCCGCTGTCCTTTAATTCATATACCTTACAATTTGGAAATAGCTGTTTTGCTCTGGGCAGCACCTTTTTCGCCGGAAATAAACAATCCTTTTCCGAAGCAATGACAAGTGTTGGAGCATGATATCCCGATAGTTTCCTTCTCTCTATATTTGTCGGCATACCGACTTTTGTTTTTACATGTTCAAAGCTGTCTTTTAATATATCTAAGGTGTCTTTATCAAGAACCTCTCTGTGTAATGCCATATAGAGCGCAGTCTTAATCAGATACTTCTCCTTCTTCGTAATGCGGTACTGTAATAGAGGTATCATCATTCTGACAGAGGATACCGGCACCGCGTTATGGATACCTGCAGGTACAATAAAAACGGCTTTTTCAACTTTTTGCGGAGCCGTACATAACAGCTTTGCCAGGATACCGCCGCCAAACGAGCCCCCAAAACAGGCAATCCGGTCATATCCGATTTTTTCAATCACTTCGCCTGCCCATCGCCCATAGTCGTATCCTCTGGGAGACAGACAGACTTCATCACTCTTTCCCGGATGTCCGATTGTGTCAACCGCATAGATATGGAAATCCGCCAGGAGGAAACGGCACAACAGCAAATTATAGGAAGAGGTACTGTTTCCACCATGAAAAACGAGTAATGGCCTTCCCTCCTTGTTTCCCGTATCAACGATATGAGTCTTGCCGAAGGATGTATCTGCATAGATATCGGAAAATGGCAGCTGCAGTTTCGCAAGCTGTCTGTCATATAATTCCAGCGATTTTCTTCGCCCTGCCTCTGATTTATATATGCTCATGACTTTCCCTCCCTTTCCTTGCATATTCCACCGGCGGAATGCCCGTATACTTCTTAAACATTCTGGAAAACTGGGCGTAATCTTCATATCCTACCATGGCGGCAACCTCCTTGCAGGAGGCATTTTTCTGCTCGAACAATTCCTTCGCCTTGTTCATACGGAACCGCACCAGATACTCTGTGAAGCTGCATCCGACTTCCTTCTTAAATTTGACACTTAAATAAGAACCTGACACGTGGGCTACCACCGCCAAATCCCTCAGCTGAATTTCCTTCATATAGTGCTCTTCGATATATTTTTTCACAAATTCCACGTAATCGCCCGGATTCCAGTTTCCGTTCAGAAGCTTAGACATGGGGTCTTTTTCGTCAAAGCTTCCGTAGCTTTTGAACGCCTTCGTCGTATTTAAAATCGCCCGTTCCGTAGGAATCCGGTCGAAGGTTGAACCGCCTATGTAGCCCTGACATTTTGTATTCTGGTACAGATACAGCATGTCGATCGGCGTATTGGCCGGTCCGGCATAGATCATCTTTATGACATCGCTTCGAATCTCGTCACTGGCATTGAATATCTCGTCCGATATCTTTCTCGCATCATTGATGGAGATGTACTTTTTCGCCCCCAGAAATCCGCCCTTGGTCAGCCCCAGATGAGCGCAGATCACATCGGCTCCGGCCAGCGTCATCTTCCTGGCCTGCTCCGCGTCCACGACAAAAGCAATGGTGAATAAATCAAGAAAGTGAGCCAGCTTAATGGCCTCCACTTCCTTCTCATAGGTATTCCCCTCTTCGCTCAGTGCTTCCCCGAACTTCCCGTCAATCAGTGACAGCGTCGGGTAATTTACAACGCCGGAAAAACCATTTTCACGGATCTTTTGCAGATAATCATAGAGATTGATCATCGGATCACTGGCAAACAGGCCAAAAAGCACCGGCGTATCCTTTATGATTGGCAGCAGTTCATTGCAGCCCATATCCATCACGATCGTGTTGCTGTCGCCATAACACAGATAGCTGGAGAAGGAGCTTCTTCCCATAATCCTGAACTTCCCGGCGCTCAGCGCCAGAAGTAAATCCGCCCCTCCCATGGCCGAATATCTGGCAGTCATGCCCGAGCCTGCCACCGTACCTATAATGTGTCCATTTACGTTGATCTGCGCGCGAAGGCGCTTTAGAATTTCATTTCTGGGAATCATTTTGCCTCCTGGGAGTATGTCATGTTCCTTGTATATCATGTTCCTTGTATTTTACCGCGTTGTAGGGGAAATGTAAACGTGTTGGGAAAAGATTGCTTCCTCTGTCGTAACAGTTTAACCTCTGTCAGTACAAAAAAACCGGGGGCTTCCGCCCCCGGATCACTATCCATCTGAAAATATTTAACAAAGACTACACTCTTCTATATTCCAACGGCAGATCATATCCAAACGTCCGTTTTCCGTTCACCTCAAAGGTCTCTGAGACCTCCAGCACCTCACTGTCGAATCTCTCCTCCAGCTTAAATTTCAGCACCGGCGAAAACATGCTGACACCTTTTCCCACAAAGGCTCCGTTCTCCTCGTGATAAATGATCGGCGTGAACTTCTCTGAAATCTTCAGACTTTCCCATGCAGTCTCTTTTAAGTTGTCGCTGGTAAAGTTCTCCTTCGTGTATCCCTCCGGCATATCGTAGGAAGTCAGCTTGATGCCTCCCTCTTCCTCCGTAAACAGGAACAGATGCGGCATTGCATTCGTCTTGCCGTCCGTCGTATAATAGCTCTCCTCCAGAACGAATACTCCAGAAAAATCTGCCGGCAGCCCCGTTATCCGGTCATTGCACACGGTATTCCTGTGCTCCGCCCTGGGATAACCGGTGATCCCTTCTCTTTCGAACCGTTCCAGCTGCTGCGAATTATCAAAATGGCCTGTTAAGTAACCAATCAATCGTTCCATCATCGTCATATGGCATTCTCCTTTCGTATCACATCATTTTCCAGAAATCAGCCATATCATACCACGATAGTAGGAAACTGTAAATAATTCTCAGGGAAAGATCACAAAAGTTTCACACTCTGGCGGTCCTTCCTATTTATAATCGTCTACGTCAAACTCCCGGTCTTTGAAATAGTATTTCCGGTCTTCTTCCGTAATGTAGCGGATCACACGGCAGGGATTGCCCACGGCTATCGCATTATCAGGAATATCCTTTGTCACAACGCTGCCGGAACCGATTACAACGTTATTGCCGATATGGACGCCCGGATTGATGACGGAATTTCCGCCGACCCAGACATTATCCCCGATTGTCACGCCGATTCCGTACTCATATCCACTGTTTCTCGAATCGGGATGAACCGGATGGCCAGCCGTATAGACCGCCACATTGGGGGCAAACATGACATTTTCGCCGATTACCACCTTTGCCACATCCAGGATAACACAGTTGAAATTCGCATAGAAATTATTTCCGGCTTCAATGTGGGTTCCATAATCACAGCGGAACGGCGCCTCCACAAAGATATTCTCACCCGTTTTTCCGAAGATCTCACGGATCAGCGCATCTTTCTCTTTTTCCGCCTCCGGAGGCAGATTGTTATAGCGGTGAACCCGTTTTCTGCTCTCCTTCCGCTCCTCCTCGAGTCCATCCTCCCACGCCTTATATGGCAGTTCGCTTAACATTCTTTCTCTCTGATTCATCTTTACTTCCTCCTCATGTTCGATTCTGTCTCTGTTTCATCACTGTTTCAACACTTCTTCATCTTTATTCCATTTCTTCCCACAGCGCTTCCAGGGCCAGCCGCTTCATTCCTTCTTCGTAATCCCGTTCCAGATTTTCTGCGAAGATAAGATCCATATGGAATTTTCCTTCCAGAAGCTTCCCGCTGTATGCCCTCAGCTGCTCCTGCAGCTCCCCTGTAAAGAAATCACCATAAAATATGAGCGTTTCCGGAGCTACCGTAAACCCATACACCGCGGTCAGCAGCTTTAGGTTCTCCAGGACGTCGTTCTCTCGCCCATAATCCAGTGAATCCCATGAAACCGGCACGGGAAGACCGGCGAGCTCGCCAGCACAGTGGGACGTTCCATAATAGATCTTCCCCTGAATTACGAGTCCTGCGCCCGGCGGATAAATTCTCGGGAGATAGATTCCCGCCACCGTAGCCTTTTCCACGTCCCCTTCCCGGCAGGCGCCGTAGGTCATGGCATTGATATCGTTCTCGAAGACTACCGGAAGATGGTAGCGCTCCTTATAATGGGCCATAAATTCCGGCCCGACGAGCGCCTGGTAATCATGAATGGTCACCACATCATCCACGACCTCCCCCGGGAGCCCAAAAGCCAGCAGACCGATTTCCGGAAAACGGCCGATCACATCGTCGAGAACCGCCTCAAAGCTCTCCAACAGGATCTCGTCGAAATACTCTTCTTTCCGCCATACACACTCGCCCATCAGATTGACGACAGCCAGATGCATCAGATTTCTTCCTTCACTCTGATGGCCGTACAGCAGCACCGCATACCGGTAATCCGGCCGGTACTGGTACCGCGTGCTGGGGCGTCCTCCCCCGGAAGGGGCCAGCCCCGACTGCACAACCTCCCCTGTCTTCAACAAATCCTCCAGAAGGCTGTTGATCGTGACCACACTCAGTCCGGTACGGTCCGCCAGCTCAGGCTTGGTCGCCTCCTTACACTGCCGGAGGATCCGGCGAAGCTGCCGCTTATTCAATTCCTTCATCAGCTTTGCATCCGCTCCCATGCGCGCCTCCTTTCCTATGCAGAAGTTTTATCAGCTCCCATTACTAAAATATCTTTATAAAGTCTCTTTCATAAGTTATCACAGAAAAAGGAATCTGTCAATCGAATTTGCTTTAAGCCAGATTCCTTTTTGTAGGATACTCAGGTTAAAAGGATCGCCGTTCTTTAGAATCCGGAGGTCCGCCGTCATTCATGCAGCCGTTTAATAATCTTAAATATAATCGTTCCCTCCATCACCAGCGGCTGGGAATGTGCGAAAAACACGATTCCATCGGCCGGAGAGAGAATCTGGCTGATCACTTCCCCTTCATAGGGGTCGATAATCTCCGCCAGCACATCACCCCGCGCGACCTCTTCGCCCGGCCGGAAACGCGGTTTATAGAGTCCGGCCCGGTCGGTCCTGACGCTGGCGAGATCGCCCTCCTCGATCACCGTGGCGATATAACCGCTGTGGCTCTGATAGCGCACCATTCCCATCCGTGTGAGAAAGCGCAGCACCGCCGCCACCGCCCGCTTCGCCGACTCTTCGTCAATCTTATCGGTAGCGCTGGAGTACACGGAAAACGCATTGGTCTGATTCATCTGCCAGTTATAGTTTAACGTCGTCGTGTCAAACGGACTCACCTTCCGGACCACCACATAGGGCAGACCGAATAAGTTCGCCAGGCTCGGGTTCTGGTAGCCCGTGTCCATCATCCGCACATGCGGTACAAAGTCACCGGGTATGTAGAAACTCGTAAACTGTATGCCATAATTATACTGGCGCGCCACATCGAAGACACCGGAGGCGATCCGTTTCGTCGTCTCTCCGCCCGGATCCCCCGGATACATGCGGTTGATATCCGTATCATCGGTGGGCCAGAACCGCTTGCTGATATTCATGGAGGACGGATTGACGGAAGGGATCACCAGAATCTCGTTATTTTTTACGATCGCTCCCCGCTCCTCCAGCTCCTTTAATTTCCTGACCAGCTGGGAGCAGATGTAGAGCTGCTGAATTTCATTGCCACGGCAGGCGCCCACGATGCAGGCCGATTTCTCACCTTTTCCGAAATGATATCCGTAGATATTCATGTCCGCCCGGTACAAATTCTTCAGGGTATAGATGACTTCCTTCCTCATTCGCCCTCACCTCCCAGCACACGTGCGATCAGAGAGCCGTTGGAGACCACCGGATATTCCCGTAGTGTAAAGATCATGCCCTCCACCGGGGATACCACCGTCTCCAGAACAGTCCCGTCAAGAGGATTTAAGATCTCCCCGATCCGTTCCCCCACTCCCACCATCCCCTGGTGCTCCATCGATGGAAGGAAGATTCCCGCCGTATTGGCGTGAACCAGACCGATTTTTCTGTTATCCGAGGTCATGGGTTCCTTCGGAGCGATCGTCTCCCCTTCCCAGATGCCGAGCCGCTTCATCAGACACAGAATCCCCTCCGTCAGCCGGAGTCCGTAGCTCTTCGTAATCCTCATGCCCACGCCCATTTCCACCACAACCGTAGGCACGCCACTGGTATTCAGCCCGTGAGCCAGCGTGGATTCCAGGACAGTAGCCGCCCCGTGAACCCAGATAAAATCCGTATTCAGCAGCTTTGCGTAGGGAAGCAGCTGTTCTGCCGTCCCCTCACTCATGCGCACCTGCAGGATCTCGCGCAGGAAAATATTGCTGGCATGAATATCCACACAGAAATCCGCCCCTGAAATATCTTCCATAATCTGGGTAGCGATATGCTCCGTCACCGCCCCCTCCTCACTTCCCGGGAATATCCGGTTCATGTCGATATCAAACCCGGGGACGCCTCTCGTAATGGAATCCACGCCCAGCGGATTCATGGCCGGATAAATATCCACGATCCCCTTTACCCGTTCCTTCTGTTCCCTTAAAATCCGGTTCAGCTCATAGCAGACGTACTGTCCCTCCAGTTCATCCCCGTGTATGCCGGTCACGATGCAGATCCGTTTTTCATTTCCTGTCATTTTCTCCGGCTGTATTCTGTTTTTAAAGATCGTAAGCCGCTCGTCAATCGCGAGCCCTACGGATGCCACAGTCTCTATCATTTATCTCATCACCCTTTTCGGAAGCTGCTTCTTTACAATTCCAGTTAAGGATACCGCAGGCACCAAAAAAGGTCAAGCAAAAGGCGCAGGAATCAGATAGAGTATCATACGTCCGGTGCGCTGGCCATGGCGTTCAACAGACCTGATGTCTCGAGAAAATGTATCTGCATCCACCAGTGCCGGCAGCAGCCATCACGACCGCGACGCCCCCGACTGCAGCGAGAAGCGGAATGGTCAGACTCCCCGCCGTAAAACCGCCCACGCTCATGACTCCCGAAACGCTGATGCTGTTCACAGGAAACAGCATCAGTATGCGCCTTGCCGTCTGGCTTCCCGGATTTAAAAACATGGGGGCCAGATAGGTGACGGCCGCCAGGATAATGGATACAAAGGAGGTCGGACAAAGGACTGAAAACAGCAGGGTAAGCCCGGTCACCGTGATGGTGGACATCATCGCCAGAAACGCCGTCAGGAGCGCCGCCTCATAGCATTTGAGCGGCTGCGCAATCCTCGAAAATACCATAAGCTCGCTCAGCTGGATATCTGTATTCCATCCCTCCAGTCCGCGTCCGGCGGCAAACAGCAAAAATCCCACCAGCAGAATTACCGCTTCCATCGTGATGCTGAAGCAGAACGCAGATATCACCTTTGCCAGGACGCACCGTTTCTTCCCATACCGCGAGGTCAGAATCAAAGCATCCATCCCGCTGGTATACTCATCGGAAAAGACAGGGGAAACGATAATGACCACCAGAATTCCGGACATCAGAACGATATACATCATGCTGTATAAGAAGGATTCCCATCGGCTGGACATACCGATCACCGGCGGCTCATCAAATTCCGGAAATACCTCCTGCACCGTTTTGCCGTTCCACGTGCCATCCCGCTCCGCAAACAGATTCGCAACCGGATAATACGTATTGTTGGACACGTCCCCCGTCGTCATCCCATCCGTTCTCGGAAACGCGGCCAGAATCTCCTGCACCTTCTCATCGGTCAGGGGACCGGCAAAACGGTTTGCAATCTCCGTGTTGTACCGCTCCGCCTCAGTTCCGTAAATCTGCTCCCCCTCCTGCGTAACAGCCCATTCATTTCCAAAGATCCACGACCAGAGCATGGTAGCGTAAATAAGGGCAAACGCCCCCAGCGCGATGAAAACAAGCTTCTTTTTTAATAATTTAGAAAATTCGAATTTTATTAATTGTTTCATCAGCTATTCTCCTCCTCAAAATAGTACAGGTATAAATCTTCCAGAACTGGTTTCACCGGAACGGCATTTCCGGCAGGCTTACGCTCGGAAATCACCCGCAGGATAGAAAAATCGCCTTCATTTCTCAGATTTCCAATGGTATACTTCTCATTCCAGCGATCCGCTTCACTGGCCGGTACTCTGCATTCCCAGACAAATCCCGTGATCTCCTTCGTCACTTCTTCCGGTTTTCCCTGATGAACCAGTTTTCCCGCTTTCATGACGAGAATCTCATTGGCAATGTATTCAATATCGGAGACAATGTGGGTGGACAGCAGCACAATCTTATCCTTGGAAAAAGAGCTGATCAGGTTTCGAAACCGCACCCGCTCCTTCGGATCCAGCCCTGCGGTCGGCTCATCGAGAACGAGGATCTCCGGATCATTAAGCATGGCCTGTGCGATTCCCAGCCTCTGTTTCATTCCGCCGGAAAATGTCTTGATCTTCTTGTTTTTCACCTCGGACAGCCCTACCAGCTCCAGAAGTTCCAGTGTCTTTGCCGCTGCGGCGCTCTTCCCCAGACCCTTCAGCGCCGCCATATACATCATGAATTTATTCGCTGTAAATTCCGGATAATAGCCGAACTGCTGGGGCAGATAGCCGAGAACCATCCGGTAGGCGTCCCCCTGTTCCGAGATGGGCCGCCCGTCGTAGAGCACCTCCCCTGAGGTCGGTCTCAAAATATCACAGATCATACGCATCAGCGTAGTCTTCCCCGCCCCATTGGCGCCCAAAAGTCCATACACCCCCGCTTTCAGGGTGAAATCCATGCGGTCCACCGCAATTTTCGCTCCATACTGTTTCGTCAGTCTGTCTATCCGAAGTTCCATATGACTGTCTCCTCTCTATCCATCTGTTTTATTACCCCGTACCCGCTCACAAGCAGGAGTACGAAGCCCGCTATTCCGATACCTGCCGCCATTCCCGCCGAAACCGTAACGGGCAGCTCCGGAAGATACTGCCTGAGCATCAGGATTCCTCCCGCCATAAAAATCCCCGCCGTGGTGAGTACATACCCGCTGCAGTGGCGTTTCAGCACTTGAAACAGCCCCAGATATACCGCGTTCGACACCTGAAACGGCAGAAGCAGGGCGAGGACAGCCTCCGTAAATCCGGTTCCCCGGCTTCCCACGGCCGCCATCAGAAAAATCAGGAACACGCCGTCCACCGTACCCAGGACCGCCATTTTGGCAGCCATCAGCTTTCTTAAATTGAAACAGCAGCTCTGTTCCAGTTCCCACATTCCAAGGCTGAAGCTCTTTGTAAGCTCCGGCACACAGATCACGCCCAGAAACGGAATCATGGCCGACAAATTCCAGAGATACCATTCCTCCGTCTGCCTGCCCGAAACCCATATGGCCAGAAGCAGAAATACTGCCTGTAAAATCCAGACCGACGGCGATATAAACCGGGCCAGCCGCCACATATGCCTCCACATGCCCGGAGCCGGTGTCAGGCGCTTCTTATCCAGCTCCTCACTTAAAAGAACCCGTAATTTCTGCTCCTGAAGGGCTGTCATATCCGGCGCCTCATGCTGCCTCAGCACGCTTCTCATCGCTTTCTCCTCATCGGAGACTCCAAACACCCGTTTCATATCTGTAAATCACCGTCCTTTCCTAAGAACTGCTTCATCTTGTCCATTCCCTGTTTCAATCTGGATTTCACGGTGGGGATTCCCGCCCCCACGACCGCGGCAATTTCCTTCAGCTTCATATCATAATAGAATCTCAGAATAATCACATCTTTCTGCATCTCCGGAAGCCTGTTTAATGCCGCCTGTACGCTGTCCCGCATTTCCGCCCGGCGGTATCCCTCCTCTTCCTCCTGTACGCCTTCCAGCGCCTCCTCTTCCATGGTTACGAATTTCCTGCTGCGGAAGAAATCGCTGCACACGTTCCGCGCAATTCCAAAAATCCAGGCCCGGAAATGATTCCGCTCCGTATACCCATCCAGAAACCGGATCACATGGAGGAACGTCTCCTGGGTGCAGTCATAAGCGCTCTCCGCATCTCCCGTCTTATAGAAACAGAAATGGTAGATTTCCTGATAGTATTCTTTTACCAGGGTCTCAAACAGCGCCTTTTCGCCCTGTTTAATCCTCCTGATTATCTCTTTCTCATTCACTCCCCGTCACCGCCCTTTTTCTGATTTCTGCCCGGTTTTGTCTGGCTTCCTTTGTGTTACATATAATATAACGCGGAAAACTTAAGAAAGGATTTAAATAAAATGGAAAATTTAACAGATGGAAAATTTCTCAGAAAAACAGAAAAGGCGAAAGCATCTTCTGCTTTCGCCCTACCGACTGTTTATAAGCGGAGCCGGCCGCTTTCTCATTGCTGTCACATGATGATCCGGCGGCAGACAACTGCGAACCGCTCAGAACAATCATCTGCATTTTTCAGCAGTGAGTATATAAGACAACGGAAATCCCTTTCCGTCATACACTTCAGTTAAGCCGATATCATAATCAAACTCCTTCAGCCTGACGATCCTCATCTGTGAATCGCTGACCGCGTTGATTATGGCCGACATGGTATGGGAGAAACTGGTGAATGTCTTTGACTCATACGGTTCAGACATATATCCCATCCCCTCATTTTCAATCCATGGTTCCTTTCTGAAATAAGAATAGGCAACTCTGTTTAAATGCTCCCCATCAAATTCAGGCTCGCCCGGCATGGGCAGCATGTTCATGACTGGATGAAAATCATGGATCAATAAGATACCGCCTGGCTTTAAGCAGTCCGATACCTTCTGAAACAGCGGCTTCAAATCCTCAAACCATGTAATCGCTCCGATTGTAAACAGAATAAAATCAAAGCTGTTGTGATACTTCTCATCAATATCCAGAATATTGCACGAGACAAACCGGCAGTTCGAAATGCCTGCCTTTTCAGCGGTTTCAGACGCCTGTGCGATGATATTTTCCGCAATATCAAATCCGTTTCCGCTCTCCGCGCCAAGCTGCATGAGAGACAGCAGCTCCCGCCCGTTATTACAGCAGAACTGTGCGGCGCTCTTTCCTTTAAAATCCATGGACCGCAGCTCCGCCGCCATGTCCTTACAAAAAAACGGGAGATCCTCGTTCAGTAAACGCTTATCGTTCTCTTCTCCCCAACCCTCCTGTTTATGGTCAAATGCCTCTTCCCAGGCTGCTTTATTATTTCCTATATAATCCATCTTCTGCTCCTTTGGGAGAGCTACCCTAACAAAGCCCTCCGCTTAATTAAATTTTTCAGTTCCATACCGTTACCTCCTTTCACATTTATTATTACAATACCAGCATGGTATTCTAACCTGGTTACTGCTAAAAAACAGCCGCGGTCATCAAGCGCCGCGGCTGTTTCCAGACAATTTTCATTTTATCATATCTTTTAGGGGATTTCTATATATTTATGAAACTCATTACACGTTCTCCGGCTCTGCCTTATTCACCTTTTTACTGCCGGCCGCACTGCTGACCGCATGATACACGAGACAGATGCCAATTGTAACCGCCATATCCGGCAGTGTATTTCCCACCGGAGTGTCCACATGCATCAGAATTCGGTAGAGGACAAACCCGCATGCCCAGATCACCAGGTTGGGGACGTGGAACCGTACAGTTCGAAAATCATTTTTCAGAATAAACGTATCGGCGATCTGGATCGCAATCATCGGTGCGAACACGGAACCAATGAGATACAGGAAATTGGTAATATTGTCCATGGGGTACACGATGGCTGCGATCGTACCGATCACCGTAACCGCGATGGCCGCCCATTTCTCCTTAACTGCCCTGGATATTACCGTGCTGGATACACCGGCGGAAAAAGCGTCCAGAAACGTGGTGGTAACCGTGGAGAGAACGATAATGAACAGCCCGGCAGCACCCAGCCCTGCTTTGACCATAATCACTGCGATATCGTATGTACCGGTAAAAAGTGCCGCTCCCATTCCGATGATATACATAAAGCAGCTGACCACACCGTAGACCAGTGTGCTCGTAAGCGTTGCCTGAAACGGCTTTTTCGCCTCTCTCGTATAATCGCTGATTAACGGAAGCCAGGACAGCGGCATGGCCACAGACAGTTCCACCGCTGCACCGAAGCTCATACCCTCTTCCGATACGAGGCCGCTTCCGCCGTAGCCGGAAAATATCACCTTTCCAAGAATCAGCGTTAAAATAAACAGAAGCGCCATGGCCACCGTGTTGAGTTTCCCCAGATTTTTAAGTCCGATCAGGATCCAGACAATGATCAGGCCCCCGATCACGAGACACCAGATCCAGGCGCCGGTGCCGTAAATGCTGTTAGCCGCCAGCGCACCGTCATAGATCATGATCGCGGTCCAACCCACCAGCTGCAGAACATTTAACACGGCAAACAGGAGGCAGCCCTTACCGCCGAAGCTGAGCTTCACCGTCTCCATGGCGCTGAGCCGTTTCATGCCTCCGATAAGGCCGGCGAAAAACAGCATGGTGCAGCCGATTAAATGTCCCAGCAAAATGGCTGCCAGCCCTTTTTCAAATCCCAGAGGCGCCAGATACGTTCCGGTCAGAATCTCCGCGATGGAGACACCGGCTCCAAACCAGATCAGGCCGTTGTTTAAAGTGCTCGTCCCTTTATTTTCCATCGCAGTTTCCTCCGCTGCAGTTTCCTCCGCTGCAGTTTCCGCTGCTGTTTCCTCCATCGCCTGCGCCACCGGACATACCGGCGTCATCGCCATACTCTCCCGCGATGGCAAATGCATGGTTCATGGGGCCGCTTCCCTTTCCCAAATCCAGCATATCTCCGAGTGCACCGGATAAATACGCCTTCGCCCTGCGCACAGATTCCGCAAGTCCGCGGCCCTTTGCCAGGTTAGAAGCGATGGCGCTGGACAGCGTGCATCCGGTACCGTGAGTATTGGAAGTGGCAATCCGTTTTCCATAGAACCAGAGATTCTCCCCATCCGCATACAGGAGATCATTGGCATCGTTAAGCTGATGGCCGCCTTTGCAGAGAACGGCACAGTGGCAGGTATCCCCTGCGAACTTCGCAGCAGCCCGTTCCATATCGCGGTCTGACCGAATTGTCATACCGGACAACACTTCCATCTCCGGAATATTGGGTGTGATCACATCCGCCAGCGGAATCAGCACTTCCTTCAGCGTGGATATGGCTTCGTCGCTGATCAGCTTCGATCCCGCCGTCGCTACCATGACAGGGTCGAGGACGATATTCTTCGCGTGGTACTGTTTCAGTTTTTCTGCAATCACTCTGATCAGAGCGCTGGACGAAACCATACCGATCTTCACCGCATCCGGGAAAATATCCGTAAATACATCGTCAAGCTGCTCTGCCAAAAATTCCGGAGTTACCTCCATGATACCTGTTACGCCGGTAGTATTCTGGGCTACGACGGCCGTGATGGCGCTCATACCGTAGACCCTGTGGGCGGTCATTGTCTTCAAATCTGCCTGAATTCCGGCGCCTCCGCTGGGATCTGTCCCGGCGATTGTTAATGCTGTTCTCATTTTTCTTTCTCCTCTTCGCATTAATTTTGTGTAATGATTCAGCCGCACAGCTGAATCGTTACATTTTGTTAAGCGACAGAAGGTGGTGCCCCCAATCTGCCGCTGGTCTGCGGGGCGGTGCTGCCATGGTGGATTTACAGCAGTTCACCGCCTCAATCTATTTCATTTTCATTCACCTGCCCCGGAAGCAATCCGGTAAAAAGCGGGGAAATCATTGAAATCCTTTAAATAGTAATCAGAAATCTTCTTTAACGCTTCCTGATCCATTCCGCTGGCCTCATCATATACTCCTGCAACCGCAAATCCTGCATGTTTCGCGGTTACTGCCGCATGGAGGGCGTCCTCAAACACCCATGTCCGCGTTTTTTCTGTTCCCAGGCAGGAGAGAGCCTCGTAATAGATATCCGGCCGGTCCTTTCCAGCCCCGACCTCCGTGCAGGTAAATATCTGCCGGAAGAACGCCTTAAGGCCGCATCGGGAAAGCGCCGCCTCCACTTCCTTCCGGCTGCTGGAGGTCGCCGCAGCCATCACAAAACCGTGTTTTCCAAGCTGGGTAAGAAACTCCGGAACCCCTGCTTTCGGAAGAACTTCCTCCCTGTAATACCGGCTTACGGTTTCTTCCACGCCGCTTACAATTTCCGCTTCGGTCTGTGCCAGGCAGTACTGCTCCCTCATATATCCGGCCGCCTGCTCCATACTCATGGGAAGCAGACGTCTTCCAAGCCCCGGTTCGGACTTGATGCCGAGGCGGTCTAAATACCACTCTCCGGCATGATCCCACATGGACATGGAATCCAGAAGTGTTCCGTCGATATCAAATATGGCTCCCTTCATCGGTCGTTCCTTTCTCTGACTATGTGATGCCGGTTTTTATTCCTTTTCTGTTACAGCCGCGGCCACGCATTTCAACCTCCTGGCGGCCTCCTCGATATCGTCCTCAGCGAAGATGGCGCTCACGACAGCTACGCCGCAGATACCGCTTCCTGCCAAATGCTTCATATTTTCCGCTGTAATTCCGCCGATCGCCACGACCGGGATATGTACCGCCGCGCAGATGTCCTTTAACGTCTGACCACTCACATCGCTGGCATCTTTTTTCGTACCCGTGTGGAATACGGCTCCTACTCCCAGGTAATCGGCTCCGTGCTTCTCCGCCAGAAGCGCCTGTTCCACGGTCTGCGCCGATACGCCGATGATCTTTCCTTCTCCAAGTCTCCGGCGGACATCTCCGGCCTCCATATCACTCTGCCCTACATGAACGCCATCTGCGTCCACGGCTGCTGCGATCTCTACGCTGTCGTTGATTAAAAACGGCACCCCGTAACGCCCGCACAGCTCCTTGATGGACCTGGCTTCATCCAGAAATGCCTCTTCCGACAGATCCTTTTCTCTCAACTGAATCATTGTGGCGCCGCCCTTCAGCGCCTTTTCCACCTGACTGTACAGAGTCTCCTCTCCCAGCCAGCTTCTGTCTGTTACTGCATACAGCAGAAGGCTGCTGCTGTTAAGCAGGCTGTCACTGTCTAATTTCATACCTGGCTCCTTTCTCCAGTGTATCGCCATCCATCCGGTAAATCGCGTCAATAATCCGGTTCCGGTATGTGGCATTTCCCTCATAGCTTTCCAGATGGCTCCATCCGATCTCACCCGCAAGTCCCATGGCGCAGACAGCTGCTGCTGCCGCTTCCAGACGATTGTCCGGGTTTGCTGTCAGATATGCGGTCATAAGCCCGGAAAGCTGACAACCGGTTCCGGTAATCTGACCCATTTCCGGCCGGCCGTTGCGGATCACGTAAGTGCTGTTTCCGTCAGATACCAGATCGATCGCACCGGTAACCGCGATGATGCAGCCAAGGCCAGCCGCCATTTCCTTCACAAATGTGACAGCCCCGGAAAGATTGTCCTCCGTTACAGCGTCTGCCGCATCCGCATCGACGCCTTTCGTGCGTCCGAAGCCTCTGGCCAGTGTCTTGATCTCGGAAATATTTCCGCGGATCACATCGAAGCGCACTTCCCTCATCAGATTTAAAGCCGTCTCGGTCCGAAATGTACCCGCTCCCGCTCCAACCGGATCCAGCAGGACCTGATGGCCCAGCTCATTGGCTTTTTTTCCGGCCAGCAGCATGGACGGAACCGTATTTTGATTCAGCGTGCCGATATTAATGTTTAAACCGCAGCAGATTGTGGTGATGTCCTCCACATCGTTCCTGTCATCCGCCATAATCGGACTCGCTCCGCAGGCCAGCAGGATGTTGGCTACGTCGTTTACCGTGACGTAATTTGTGATGTTATGTACCAGCGGCGACTTCTTTCTGACATTTTCCAGACATTCTTTTAACATGATATTCTCCTTTTCTTCTTTGGTAAGGACTAAAAAAAAGCTGCAATAACACCCACAGGTATCATTGCAGCATAAAATACATGCTTTTTTATGTTCCCTACGTTGGCATTATCCAAATCAGGTTAATGGGTCAAGGCAAAACAGCCTACTCTCAGCCCGCTTTCAGCGAGCACCCCGTTTTTGATTACAGGTACATTATACTACGATTATAGATTAATTCAAGTATTTTGTCTTCTATATTTTGCTTCACTCTTTAATATATTCAGGGCAGACGTATCGTTCCAGCCCCCTGCTGTGTTCTCCGTACTCGATCGCCTTACTGGGACAGCGGCAGATACAGGCCATACAGTGGGTACAGTTCTTTCCCCAGACAGGCTTCCCATTTTCAAGACGGATATTGTTCAGCGGACAGACCCTGACGCATTTTCCACAGGAAATGCAGGTATCGGCGGCACAGAACTTTTCTGCATGTACAAACAGTATGTAAAACAGGTCGTTTGCAATGCCGCTGCTCATCTTATCCGTAAATGTCACGGTTGGCTCCGGTAATGGTTCGCCGCTCCTGATTGCCAGAGCCGCCTTGCCGATCACAGGCTCTGACTGCCGGATAATTTCCAACGCCTCCTCCCTGGTCGGTGTGGTCAGCATCGCTATGTAGTTTTTCGGCATCGTAATTGCGGTATATCCCATGTAACTGAGGCTCTTTGCGGTACATAATTTTTTTAGATATTTTCCCGGATTTCCTGCACTTCCACCGCAGGTTATGACAAAATAAATCTTCTTGTTTCCAATCAGCCTGGTGTTCATCAGCCATTCCTGTACGATCCGCGGTATTCTCCGCGCATAGTTGGGAACGACCACCACCCATGGATTGTCTGAACTCATTTCCGAAAAATCATGACTGCGGATTTTCTCAAACAAACTGACTGCTTCGTCATGAATCTCCTTGCCGATTCGCTTTGCAGCGTATTCGCTGTTTCCTGTCCCTGAAAAATATAAGATCATAGTGATTGTCTCCTATTATGTTTCGGTGCTTATGAATGGATTCTTATTGTTAATACTCTTGTTCATCTAACTTTAAATTCAAATGATGGAGTTGTCAAGTTATCCTGTTGTTTCGGATTGTTATGGATTGGTTTTTGTGCCAGGCCCTGGTTCTATATAGATATGAAGCAGACAACCGCGTCATCCCTCCGCCTGGCAATTTGGAAGATATTATACTTAAAGAAGGCCAATTTGTTAATTATATTCTGTGCGACACCATGGATTATCGAAAAAAGCACCGCAGCAAGGCCGTTAAGAAGACGCTGACGATTCCCGAATGGCTGAATGAAGCGGCATCGAATGCCGGTCTTAATTTCTCACAGATTCTTCAGGAGGCTTTATTAAAAAGGCTTCAGGCAAAGTGAAATTTGCCTGAAGCCATGACAAAACATTTATTTTTTTAGTATATATCTGGTAGCTCTTGCATTGCCAATTACCTCAATTTTATTCTGATTGAGCAGGGATTTAAGGACCTTTCTCGCAGGAAATCCAGAACAATTCAGTAGTTCTTCCACATCCTTTCGGTTTATTTCTTTTTTCTCACGCAGCAGCCTCAACACTTTATCTTCCGCCCCCATATCACTTATGGTTTGTACACTGTAATTTTGATTCGGAAGGATTGTTACAAAAGAAGACGCCTCCGTCAAAAAACTGGGGGAAGAATTCCCGCTATAGCTTTGCATAATTCTCTGTATCCCAGTACCATAGCTCTCAACCAGTTTCAGCCGGTAAAAAATATTTGCCAGCACCATATTTCTCGATTGGGATACGCCGTGCAGAATATCCGCCAGTGTAATTCCCTTTACCAGGCCTCCAATTGATACAAATTCAATCCTGTCATCAAAAATATTAATAATAATACTGCCAGAATAATCATAGTCCCGGTGCACAATCGCATTCAGCAGCGCTTCGCGAATGGCATATTCAGGATAATCAAAGTGCTCCACCCGTTCCAATCCGATAAAATCAGCATGGACATTATTAATTAAACTAATATATTCATAAACATTTTCCAGTTGTTTAAATACAGAGCCGTAAAATTCTCTTCGTGTTTTAAATCGGGTTTTATCCGTCCCTTCAAATACCGCGCATTTTATACTGTGTTCACACTGATCCGATAACAGCAACGCCGTGTTGGTATAATATCCGTCAGAGTCTGTCAGACCCAAAGTACGTTTATTCTCCTCTGTAAAAGATACTTTTTTTTCTTTAAAATAATATTCTGCAAATTGAAAGGTTAAATCCTGATTCATGGAACGCACGCGGTCATATGTAAGCCCATCACTCTGACGTATCATATCGCGTATCATTTCTTCACTCGCCGGTACAGAGACTACGCCATGCCTGACATAAACGCCACTGGGCTTCAAACCTTTGTCGGTAAGGTGATACGGAGGTCTTCCACCTCGTGAAACAGTAACATGGATCAATTGTTTCGCGTCAATTTTTATCGTTTCTATCGTTGTAAACGGAATAAGATCCGGATGAATGCCATCATGGATCATGCTGCTGATTCGTTCCATATCTCTCTCACTGTTTTCTACTCCAACGACAGTTCCATCTTTCGCCACTCCTACATATATTTCTCCTCCATCCGTATTAGCAAAAGCGATGATCTCTTTTTTGAAATCATTATTTATTATTTCCTTCAATTCCAATCGACTGCTTTCTGAAAAATCCATCATACACCTTCCATGTTTTTTTCTTATTATATCACGATGAAATCGCGATTTCAATCGCGATAAATCGCGATAATTATCATAATTCGTCTACTTTTCGTATTTAATCATAATATAATCGTTTCTTCATCATGTGCTATTTAAAAAGGCCTCAGGCAAAGTGAAACTCTGCCTGAAGCCCTAACTGCTCCACTCTATTTGTTCTTCTCTCTTAACTCCGCCTCATAAGTGACATATTTCTTATCTCTCTCGATCCAGTCCTCCATTTCGAACGGCGTAAAGATATGGCCCATATCATAGAACTCGTCGTTTTCCGTATAAACTGTATTTTTATTTTTAAAGTTCTCACTGAAGTATTCCATCATCCCCTTTGTCGCACCCTTCATGGCAGCATGATTAGATACAAGCTGGAATCCCCATTCCTCCATCTGTTCCAGCGTTGCGTCCGGAACTCCGTCTGTAGCGTGTACATCCGGATAGAAATGGTAGCCCGGAACTTCTCTGGCGATTCTCCTGCACTCTTCTTCACAGCCAGCATGGCAGATATTCTGGATCATGGTAATTTCTGCTCCTGCTTCCACCCCCATCTTCGCACGAAGAATCGCTTCTTCCAGTCCCAGGCAGAATGGATTGTCAGCGATCGCCCCCGTCTGTGCGGCACCACCGCCCTTGCAGTCCGTACGGGCAATAATCATGCAGTCGGTTCCTTTAACCGCATCTACCGCGGCATGAACATTAGCGGCCCAAAGCTCTCTATCCATATACCCACGGCCATGTCCATAAAAATAGTCAACCGCTACCGCACCGGAAAGTGTATCCTCAATCGAGATTGCCATGGCTCCGGCCTCCGCCAGGCGCTTGCAGTTGCGATAGACCGCCAGTGGTGTTCCACCGCCGTTTTCTCCATCCACGATGACCGGAAGTGTCGTAGAACCGGCAATACGCTCCGTAGCCCAGATATACTCTTCCCAATTGTACAGCCCGGCAGGAATACCATTCATGGCAAATTCTAACTCACAGCTGCTGATCAGGCACGCATTGTAGCCGCACTTCTCCACCACACGGGCAGAAACGCAGTCATAAATACACGGTGCCCAGATAAATTCCTTTGCTTCCAACAGCTGTCTGATTGATTTTTTAGCTGACATAATCCTTCTCCTTTTTCTTCTGTTAATTTATAGTTTTCGAATTCAGTTTTTATCCACATGATAACATGCCACATAGTGACCGTTCCCCAGGTCCTTGAGTTCAGGAGGTGCTGTCCTGCACTTTTCAGAGGCATAAGGGCATCTCGGATGGAACGGGCAGCCGGAAGGTGCGTGAATCGGACTCGGTACCTCTCCCTTCAGCAGAATACGTTCCCTCTTCTGTTCCTCATAGTAATCCACGATTGGAATCGCGGACAAAAGCGCCTGCGAATATGGATGCATTGGATTTTTATAGAGTTCAACAGCTTCCATCATTTCCATAATCCGCCCCAGATACATAACCGCAATCACGTCAGCGATATGGCGGACCACAGCCAGATCGTGGGCAACGAAAATATACGTCAATCCCATTTCCCGCTGTAATTCCTTAAACAGGTTGATAATCTGCGCCTGAATGGAGACGTCCAAAGCCGAAACCGGCTCATCGCAGATAATAATTTTAGGATCACAGGCCAATGCCCTCGCTATACCCAAACGCTGTCTCTGCCCGCCGCTCATCTCGTGAGGATACCGCTCCCCCATCTCCTCTGACAGTCCAACCTTTACCAGAAGTTCATTCACCTTATTTTTGACTTCATCGGCTCCGTGATAGTCATCCTCTTCCACCAGCACCTCTCGTATAATGGAAAATGCCTTCTGCCGTGGATCCAGCGAGCCAAACGGATCCTGAAATATCATTTGAATATCTCTTCTGCAATCCTTTAGACGACTCCTGTCCATAGTGATTAAATCCTGTCCCTCATAAAGAATTTTTCCCTCTGTGGGCTTGTTAATCTGTAAAATGCATTTGCCGGTAGTCGTCTTTCCACATCCCGACTCTCCCACAATTCCCAGGGTTTTTCCCTTTTCCACAGAAAAGGAGATATCATCAACGGCTTTTACCACGCCGCCTGTTTTTTTCATAAAACCTTTCGTAAGCGGGAAATACATCTTCAAATGTTCTACTTTAAGGATCGGCTCTTTTTTCATCTCTTTACTCACTCCCCGCCCTCCTTTATATCCAGATGGCATGCTGCAAAATGTCCCCGCTCCCCCACTTCCTTAAATTCCGGATAGCTTGAATTTTTGCATTTATCACATGCATAGGGGCATCGCGGCATAAAATAGCAGCCATCCGGCAGCTTTGCAAGGTTGGGCGGCGCACCGTGAATCGGTATCAGATCCTGCTCCTTGTCATCGTCCAGCCTTGGAACTGCCTGCAGAAGCCCCATGGTATACGGATGCTTCGGCCTGGTTAGCAAGTCCTCCGTTGTTCCGCATTCCACAACCCGTCCCGCGTACATAACGTAAATTCGCTTCGCATAGCGGGACACCAGTCCCAGATTATGGGTAACAACAATCAAAGACGTCTTATACTGCTTTACAACATTAAGCAGCAGTTCCATTACCTGAGCCTGTGTCGTCACATCCAGAGCAGTCGTCGGTTCATCCGCGATGATCAGCTTGGACCGGCATGCCACTGCAATCGCAATCAGCACTCGCTGGCGCATTCCTCCGCTCATCTCAAACGGATAGTTTTTCATTCGTTCTTCAGGGTCCGGGATTCCTACGGCTTCCAGAGACTGTATCCCGATCTTCCATGCTTCTTTTTTACTGACCTTCATATGAGTACGGATCACCTCTGAAAGCTGGTTTCCAACTGTAAAAACAGGGTTCAGCGCGGTCATTGGTTCCTGAAAGATCATGGATATCTGTGCCCCACGGACCGATCGCATATCTTTTGATTTTGATTTGTACTTCAGCAGATTCTTGCCTTCAAACCATACCTCTCCTCCCAGGATTTTTCCCGGCGGATCAGGAATCATCTGCATTACGGACATCTGCGTAACGGATTTTCCGCATCCGGACTCTCCTACGATAGCAATGACCTCTTCTCTGTCCACATGGTACGATACGCCCCCGACCGCTTTGACCTCACCGGAAGGAGTAAAAAAAGATACTTTTAAATCTTTTACATCCAATAATCTGTTCTCTTCCATCACAGTTTCCCCCTTAATCTAGGATCCAGCGCATCTCTTAAGCCGTCACCAATAATGTTAAAGGCCACCACGATCAGCGTGATACAGACACCGGGAAGCAGTGCCAGCATAGGGTTGGTGAACAGGTAAGAGTATCCATCCGACACCATGTTTCCCCAGGAAGCCGTCGGCATCTGAATGCCGATACCCAGAAAGCTCAGCGTAGATTCCAGCATGATGGCAGAGCCTAAATTTGTGGCAAACATAACAATCATGGAAGGAAAACTGTTTGGCAGCAAATGCTTTAATATAATCTTGTAACTCTTTATATCGGCCAGCCGAAGCGCTACGATGTAATCACTTTCCTTAATAGAAAGCACGATTCCATACATAAGCCTTGTAAATCCCGGAATCAGACCAAAACTGATAGCAAATATCAGGCCCCCCAATCCATGGCCGGCGACCAGGCCGATGACAATAGTAAACAGAAGTGGTGGAATAGAAAGCTGAATATCCACATACCTCATAATAATAAGCGCCGCCGCCTTTTCATAATAACCTGCCAACAGGCCAAGCAGCATTCCGATGATGGCCGCAGCAAGACAGGAAAACACGCTGGCCAGCAGGGAAATTCTGGCGCCATACAGAAGTCTTGTAAAAACATCTCGCCCGTAGGCGTCAGTACCAAAAATATGACCGTTCCCTGATGCTTTAAGCGCATTGTTCAACTCGATAGCATTCGGATCGTAGCGGCCGATCACAGGAGCAAACACTGCGCCGGCAATGAATACAAATGCAATCACTACGGAAATCTTGATGATGATTCCCCGGCTGAAAAAGGTTCTTAAGAATGATTTTATTTTCGTATTCTTCAAGCGTCATCTCCCCTTTCCACCGGTTAACCGGATTCTCGGATCTACCAGGCCATAAGAAATATCCAATATCAGATTGCAGACCACTACAAAAAGTGAAATCACAAAAACTGTTGCCTGTACGACGAGGTAATCCTTATTCATAACTGATACCATGATCAGACGTCCCATGCCCGCAATAGAAAATACCTGTTCACCCAGAAGAGAACCGCCTACCAGCGACCGAACCTGAAGCGCAATCAACGTAATAACCGGAATAAGTGAATTCTTCAGGGCATGTTTATATTTGACTGAACTTTCAGACAGCCCGTTGGCCCGGGCCGTCCGGATGTAATCCTGGTTAATGACCTCCAGCATATTCGTCCGGACCTGCCTCGCAATGGAAGACAGCGGCCCAAAAGCCATGATGGTGACAGGCATGACCGCCTTTGCCACGTATTGTCCAAAATCCTCAAAGGGGCTTGTATATCCCATTAACGGAAGCCATCCCAGTTTTACTCCGAAAAAGTACATCATCATGATACCAATCCAGAACACCGGAATTCCATTCATCGTCGTCATTAAAACCGTCATGATCTGGTCCAGGGCAGAGCCGCGATGCACCGCACACAGCACACCGATCAGAATTCCCAGAACCAGTGAAATAATTAATGCTGGAATCGTCAGTGACAGTGTGACCGGGATGCGGGTTGCCAGAATCTCTCCAATATCCTGATTCAGCACAAGCGAAGTCCCAAAATCACCGCGAAGTGCATTTCTCAGCCAGAGTGTATACTGTACGACAAGAGGCTTGTCTAAATTGAGTTCCGTTCGTGTTGCCTCTACAATCTCTTCATCAGCCTCTGCGCCCAGCATGGCACGAACCGGATCGCCGGGCGTCATCTGCATGATTAGAAAAGCAAATATGGAAATGGCAAATACGGTAACAATCGACAACAAAACCTTCTTGACAATAAACGTAATGTAAGAGTTCATTGTCTGTCTCCTTTATTTAAAGTAAATACCCGTAAAATCCGGGAAGTTATCATTATTGGCGAAGCAGTTGGCATCTACCAGATCCTTGTTCATCATGGTCACATACGCCTCACTCATAACCACCGGATAGCCCAGACAGTAGTCGTCGATAATCATTTCCTGAGCCTGGAACTCATATTTTAACATCTCCGCCGTATCAGATGCCTGCAAAGCACTCATGATCGCATTGTCTAAATCATCCGGATGCAGCTTGCATTCCTTCAGCATTCCTACGCCTTCCCTGGCACGTTTGGAGAAATTGGAAACCTGCTGGTTTACTAAGTTTGCGCCAAATCCATGGCCTGCGAGAATCATACCCTCGTCAATATCGTAAATTCCCTTGGAGGTCCAGATTGCCGTTTCCTGCTCTTCAATATCAAGCGTAATTCCGACTTCCTTTAAATATCCCTGGATTGCCACAAGATAGCTGGTCAGCGCCTGATCCACTCCCGCGTAAACTGTTGTTGTGAATCCATTTTCATAACCTGCTTCCTTAAGAAGTTCCTTTGCCTTCGCTGCATCATAGCCATATCCCTTGACTGCGTCATTATAGAAAGGAGTTCCCTCTACCGCATATTCTTTTGACACAAAGGTAATACCAAAATCAACGTTTTCTGCAATACTCTGAGAATCAATAGCATAGCTGATTGCCTGTCTCACTTTTACGTCTGCTAACGGAGAACCTTCCACATCACTGGCAAAGATCAGGAAATAAATACGGTAATTCATCTTATTTGCCGCTCTTTCAAATCCGGCCTTCATCATGGTGTTCTGGAAAGAAGTACTTCCACCGAAATATGCGTTGATATCCCCATTTAACAGTGCGGCCTGGGCACTCATCTCATCGGCAATAACCTTCGTTTCTACACTGTCTAAATATACAGTCGCCTCTTTATTCCAATAGTTCTCGTTTTTCTTAAAGGTCTTGGAATCGTCGTTTACCCACTTATCAAGCACATAAGGACCGGTTCCTACCGGATTCTGCATACACCATTCTTCACCGTTCTCGTCAAACGCCTTCTTGGAATACATAAGCCCTGGTACACTGTTTAGAGAATACGGTATCTGGCTGTTCCACTCATTCAAATGAATGACTACCGTATAATCCCCTGTTTTTTCGAATGAATCCACGCTTCCGAAATGAGTGCTGGAAGTCTGGGATTTCTCCTTGAAATTCTCGAAGTTCCATAATAGAACATCTGCATCTAAGTGAGAGCCATCTGAAAAATACACATCATCACGAAGTGTTACGGTATAAGTAAGATTCTCCTTATCCCCTTCCAGAGATTTAGCTAAATAACCAACCGGATTTCCTGCATCATCCAGTTTAATCAGCGGTTCATAAACCAATCCCCAGGTCACCGTCTCCTGATTGCTTCTTATACGCCATGCGGCGGCCGTCATACACTCTACGCTCATCCCCATTTTTAGTGTGCCGCCTTCTTTCGGCTGTCCGGCCGCCTCTGTCTGTGCCTCAGCCTGTGCGGTCGTATCCGTCTCCGGCTTTGCCTGTTCTTCCTTTGTTGTCTGACCTTCGGTACCTGCGGTTGTCGTACTGCCGCTGTTTCCCCCACATGCGGTCAAAGAAAATGCCATTGCTGCTGCCAGTAATACTGCTGTAAATTTTTTCATATGTGTGTACTTCCTTCCCCTTTTCCTTAATTGGAATATTTTGTTCACATGTTTTTACTGGAACAGAATCAGTGCAATCACTTCCAGCGGTTCTTCCCCCACCGCATCCAGACCGTGTCCTTCTCCTGCTCCGGTAAAAGTCACATCACCCGGCTTCACAATCTTAATTGTTCCATTGTCATTAAACCGGCCCGTTCCCTTTAGAATGTAATAGGTCTCAGATTCCTTTTCGTGGATGTGATAACCAATCCCTGATCCCGGCATTACCGTGGTATGACCGAAGAAACGACCCTTATCATACATTTCCTCCGGCACCTTCAACAGCTCTTTGCAGGAAATTGTCCCTGGGCCATTAAATGGGCTGGGCTTTTGTTCTGTAACCAACTCTTCCGCTCTCTTGACCATCTCTCAGCTGCTTCCCCCTTTCTCTTCTCTGATCTCAACGAGTTACATTTCCATGGATTTATAACCTGCGCATTAATGCATACTTGATATGTATCTGTAGTATACAACAAGATTATTTTGTTTTCAATGCTCAAATAGTAGATATACAAGCAATATTTTTGTGCACTTTTTACATATTATGTTTTTTTATTCTTTGATATATTATCATTTAAAACAATATCATACGTTCATTATAAAAGATAAATCACTATAAAACTCCTGTAAAATAATGGTAATTCTTAAAAACATTCCTTTAAATAATGCTTGTTGTTTTCCCGGAACCGTTGTATAATATACTTATTGTATACTTTGCATCAGAAGAATAGGAGTGTAAAACCATGGCAGCAAACAATCGGGATTTAAAAAATAAAGCTTATGAAACGATAAAGGAGCGGTTACTGGACTGCACCTACGAGCCAGGGACGCTGCTCAACGAGGCTCGCCTTGCCGAGGATCTGGGATTCAGCCGCACTCCTGTCCGGGAAGCCATCAGCAGGCTGGAATCGGATGGTTTTGTGAAGATCATGCCAAAGAAGGGGATTTACGTATCAGATATTTTACTGAGCGATGTGCTTCAGATTTTTCAGACCAGAATTGAGATAGAACCCGTGGCGCTTCGCATGGCCGCTCCCTATCTGCCGGAAAGCGAACTGATCCAGTTTCGCGGCAAATTTCTGGAAGACTTCGAGGATATCCCCAACAGCTTCCGTCTGGACACTGCCATGCATTTATTTATCATTGAATACTGCGGAAATCGTTACATTATCGATATGATGCACAGAGTCTTTGATGACAATACGAGGGTTATTATTGCCAGCAAGCAAAACCGTGTGCAGATTCATGATGCGAGGGAAGAGCACATGGGAATTCTCGATGCGCTGCTGGAAAAGGACGTCGATAAGGCGCAGTCTCTGATGAAAACACATGTGGAGTCCTGCCGGCGGGCCGCTCTCGATTACTTCTATTCGCTTCAGGCTTATAATACGACACCGCCCGAGACTTATAAGAAGCAGCTAAAAGACTGGAGCAGTTAAAAGCCTTTCGCAGTTAAAAACTTAAGATTGATGGGATTTGAGAAAGAGACGCAGACTCGGTATACAAAAAATCATACAAAAAAAGGAAGGGCGGGCTGCATATTGCCGCCCGTTCTTCCTATCTGCGACGAATTATATCAAATATGTTATTTATTTCCCGATCCCTCCCCCTTATTTCTCTTCCAGATTATTTCTCTTCCAGGCATTCTCCTGCCGCCTCCGCATCTGCCTTCACCGGCATAATATAATCAATCACGACTTTTTCTCCCCTCGCAAACGGTTCCGAATAACGCTCATGGGTATAAATCTCACACCAGTAAAAGTTGTCGAAGTCAATGGTTCCACCTGTTTTCTCAATCGCTTCCGTAATCAGCAAGTAAGCAGAATCAAGGATTTCTGCCACATTGCTGCCCTCAATCTGAACATAAGCCGCCCTGCCTTTGGGTATGTGTTTTACGAACAGTCCCTCCGGTATTTCCGTCTGCATCCGGACAAAGTCACCTATCACTATCTTAAAATTCATTCTGTCGCTAAAGTCGTACATGAAACCAATTCCGTCATTTTCGTCAATGTCATCACAGCATTTGACGTCCGCCAGCCTGTCCAGTTTTTCAATGGTATCTCCCTGAAAGAATTCCTGCCATACAAAGCCGGCGTCGGAAAAGCTGGTTTCCCGAGGCAGCCCCACCATGAGCCGTTCGGGTGTTTCCTTATACATGATGCGTTTCATTTCAGCCATAATACGCTTTCCTCCTACAAATCTCATATCTGAGAAATTAATCGGAAGATAATCATTTAGCCGGGCATTTTTCATTCTGGCCTGTGAAGGCGTAATCCCATGGTGCTCCTTAAAGGCACGTGAAAAAGAGGAATGAGACTGAAAACCGTATTTCACCGCCGCATCAAGAACAGAAATATCCGTATTTTTAAGATCGTATCCGGCCAATGTCAGTCTTCGTTTTCTTACATAATCAGAAATGCTGATCCCCGAGATAAAATTGAAAATACGCTGAAACAACGCGGCCGGACTCATGGCTATTCTGGATATTTCATGATAATCGATTTCACAGCCATCGGGAATTATTTTTTCCAAATATAGGATTACGTCATTGAATGTTTTGCTGCTGTTCATAATTACCTCCGTCACTCCATATATTATCAAATTTACCGGCCGCTTTCTTTTCATTTCACGTACATATTATGTCACTTTATGACTATCCCCAGCCGCTTCGCCAGTTCCGCCGCCTGATATAAATCCATGACCGCCCCCCGCACCTCTGAACACTCATCGGAAAGCACCAGCCCCTTGATATCGCAGGTGGTAAAGTCCATTCCCTTAAGCGGAGTCTTAAAAAAGCTGGCATTCTGAAGCCTGACCTGGCTGAACGTAACGCCTTTGCACTTGCACTGCGCGAAATTACCATTTTCTAAATCGGTATCTTCTACCCGGAAAGACTCCAGCTTCGAGTCGTCTAAATTCAAATACTGCATACTGCAGTCCGTGATCGTCACATCCTTTAAGCTGCTCTCTGTCATCCTGGCACCAGTCCCCTTCGACCGCTGAAATGACACCCGTCTGAGAAAGCTGTCGCGGAACAGACAGTTGGAAAAGTTACAGGAGATAAACAACACATCGCTGAATTCCGCTTTTTCAAAATTACACCCCTCGAAACTGCAATTTTCAAACTTTACTCTGGAAAAACACAGGCCGGAAAAATCTTCCTCCTGTGCCGTCATATTCTTTAAATATGCATTCTGGATCCGCTCGTCCTCTTCCCTGCTCTGATGAAGAAGCTCTGTCTCCTCCGACACAAGTTCATATACTTCAGGCAGCCACGGCTCCGCCAGTTTCATTCCCGCCATACGCTTATTCCTTCCTTTCTGACACGTTCTGAATTGCACGATGCTCCCATTGTATCATAAACACAGCATTCGTAAAAGACCTGACTGCTTGCGTATACGGAATTCTTAACGCGCATAATTTTTCGTTCAGGGAAAATTCCCGCAGGAAATGTCAAGATTAAATTTCTTATTTACGTTAAGATCATCTCATCAATCATCCAACACAGGAGGTATTCACATATGAAATCAATCACAACACGGACGCTGGAACTGAAAGGAAGCAGTTATGAGATCGGACAGGCGCTGGGACGCATAGCGGCCTCCATTCCTCCGATGAAGAATTACTATACATCCGGATATGAAAACTTCGGTGAAGCCGAAGCCCGGCAGGCGAAAACGCTGTTTGACCGGTGGTGCCCGGGACTGAATGAGGAGCTTTCCGGTTTCGCCGGCGAACTGAACGTCCCTCTGGAATCTGTCATCTACTATGCCATGACCTATTTAAAGCCTAACTGCAGCCACTTAGCTCTGCTGCCCTCCAAATCCTCGAACGGACACCCGCTTATTGCGCGCAACTATGAATTCAACGACGAGCTGGAGGATTTCCAGCTGATTAAAACCAGTGTGGAAGGGAAATATACGCATATGGGTACCAGTGTCTTAAGCTTTGGTCGGGAGGATGGCTTCAATGACCAGGGGCTCGCCGTCACCATGAGCTCCTGCGGATTTCCGGTCGGCGCCGACAAATGTATGCGCCGGCCTGCACTGGAGGGCCTGCAGTACTGGGCGGTTATCCGCTCGCTTCTGGAAAACTGCCGCGATACCAGGGAGGCGCTCCTCTTTTTAAAGGGCATGCCCATCGCCTACAATCTCAATCTGATCCTGCTGGACCGTTCCGGTAATGGCGCCCTGGTAGAAACACTGGATGGCAGAATGGCGGTCCGTCTGCTGGATGAAACCTCCCCGCTTCCCTACCTCCACGCCGCCAACCATGCCGTAATCCAGGAACTGGCATCCTTAGAACCGGAGGCCATGGTCCATTCCCTGAAACGGTATGACTATATTAAGAGCATTGCAGACAGCGCGGAAACGCTCACGGTCAGCCAGTTAAAATCCATGCTTCTGACCCCCTATCCAAACGGGCTGTGCTGCCGTTTCTATCAGGATTTCTTTGGCACAACAAAAAGCATGATCATCGATCCGATGGATGGTATAATAGAATTATGCTGGGGCGGACGGGCAGAAAACGGCTGGCATACGTACCGGCTGAGCGATCCGCTCCCCGCTTCGGAAGAAGTGATCTCCATCTCCTGTGAACCCGCGGCTCCGGATATGTTCCGTTTCGCCCCGAATCCATTCGCATAACCTTAAGATTCAACCAGATTGTACCAAAACACGCTGCCCACTGTGACGCACAGCTGACGGAAAGCAATTTTCAAACACGCTCTGGCCGAAAGGAGCCTGACCATGGACTATTTAAAAGCGCTGGAACGCGCCATTCTCTACATCGAAAATCATCTGGGCGAAGACATCAAAGTCGAAGACGCGGCTGCCGCGGCCGGATACTCCTACTACCACTTTACCCGGCAGTTCAATGCCCTGCTGGGTGAAAGTGTGGGCAGCTACATCCGGAAACGGCGGATCGCCAAAGCCGCCAAGGAGCTGCTCTATACGGACAGGCGGATCCTCGATATCGCTTTAGACTGCGGATTCGAGTCTGCGGAAAGCTTCAGCCGCGCCTTCAAGTCGCTTTACCTCACCAGCCCGGTCTCCTACCGGAAGAACCGGCTCGATCTGTTCATCGGATCCAAGCCGCAGCTGGAGGGGGAACGCCTCACCCATATCACGAAGAACCTGACAGTCCATCCCGTCATTGTGGAACTGCCCGATATCATGGCCGCCGGTCTGCGCGGCAGCACCACGCTGAACGATAATGTGCTGCCCGGCCTCTGGGCCGCCTTTATGGAAATGTCTCATCAGATTCCCCACCAGATCCCCGGCGGGAGAGGCTTCGGCATCTGCGAGGCCTGCGGCCAGGGCAACACGCTCTACAGCATGAATGGGGATGTTCTCTTCTCAGAGGTCGCAGCAGTCGAGGTCAGCAGCTTTGACGGCCTCCCTGCGCCATTTGTTCCAAAGATCATAAAAGGAGGGCGCTACGCGGTATTCACACACACCGGCAGCCTCTCCCTCCTTCAGGACAGCTATTCTTATATCTGGGGCACCTGGTTTCTCGGAACGAATGAGAAACTGGATGGTCGGGAAGATTTTGAAGTATACGATCAGCGATTTTCAGGATATAACAACCCGGAATCCCAGATTGATCTCTATATCCCAATTCAATAGTGCTGCCCGGGTTAAATACGCCGGGCGGCACTGGTACTGCATTGCGCAGCGCAGTACCAGTACCGCATTACGCAGCGCAGTACCAGTACCTCGCCGCGCTCATCTCCAGCGCAGCTCACACAGACCGCACGCGGGCATGGACAGCCTTACGAGGCTCTCTCCCCCGTTCCACTCCATGGTCTCCATCACTTCACCACGGCAGTTTTTCACGGTAACCGACACCGCCCTTTCCGGATCCAGAATAAGTATTTGCTCCTGGGCGTGCAGGGCGTTGACAAAGTAAGAGATTACCTTCTTCGCAGCCGGACGGATCACTCTTCCCGCAGAATAGTGAACCAGGATCTCCTCCGTTTCATTTTCCACGCTCACCTCCGGATAGAGGTTTTCCGGCTCCTTCGCATGGATCACAGTCGTCTGCAGCAGTGTTCTGTGCTGTCTCATGAAATCCAGCCAGAACCGGAGCATCTCCGCAATCCCATCTTCCAGATCCGCCAGGCGGACCGAGATCTGCGGAACGCCGAAGAGACAGCTCAAGACCTGTATGGCTGCAGCCTCCGGGCTCTCCCCGCGGTTCCACATCAGCATATCCGAATGGACGGCGCTGTGTCCGCACAGGAGCCGCAGATCCGCACAGCCGACCCGGTTGGTCACCGGAGAACAGGGACAGTCTGCGACGCGGAACATATTTCCATACCTGCGCATGTTGGGTCCGATATAGCGCTGCCGGAATTCAATCAGCAGATTCTCCTTTTCCTTCCGCAGAGTCTCCCGCACGCTGGTCATAAACACGTCCAGCGCCTCCTGGATATCTCTGTAATCCATTCCCTCCTTCCACACAGGAGTGCCCTCTCTTATATAAAACTCATCGATAAAATCCAGCTTCAGCCCATCTAAATCCCATTCCCGGACAGCTTTTAAATAGACTGCCAGCAAATACTCCCGTACCTCCGGATAACGCAGATCCAGAACTCCGGCTTGCTGCCGCTCATCGTAGCAGAGCAGTTTATCGGAGAAACGGTCCCAGCAGCCTGTGTTCTTTCCCACAAACGGTACGGAAAACCACAGCATATACTTAATCCCCATGGCGTGAACCCGCCGTATATGCTCGGGAAAATCCGGAAATTTCCCAGGCTCGGGGGCCCAGTCCCCGCAAAACGCGTATCCACGGTTATTATCCCCGGTCTGCCAGCCGTCGTCCACGATTATCGTATCAAATCCCATTTTCGCAGCGCGCTCCGCCTCTTCCTCAACAATAGAGGCATTAATATCCTGATGCCAGGAGTACCAGAAAGAGTACACCGGCTCTCTGGCCGCGTCCGGCACCTCCATGACAGGCGGCATTGCCTCCTCCCACCACTGCCTCACCTGATCCAGCGTATCCCAGTACGGGACATCTTCCTGCGACTCCCACAGCCGGAAGGAATATCCCGCGTTCAGCTTCTGCGGACTCAGAAAAAACCGGATCTTAACGGCCATCCGCCCGTCTTCCTCATGCACTCCGGCATTCATATCCACTTCCTGGCACAGCTCCGAAGCAGCGATCGTATGCCTGTTTCTGCTTTCGGAATTGAAGAAACAGACGACAGGAGCCGAGACGGCTGTCATGGACGCCACCGGCAGCTCCCAATCCGCCTTCAGCGCCCGGTCGGCACGACAGTTCGGATGCCACCGTCCGCAGATATCGAGAATGGGAAAGGAATAACGGATTTCAACGGCAGCTCCCATATCCGAAATACGGTCTGACTGAAGCTGAAACTCCGTAACCATCCTCCCCGCCCCTTTTTCTGTCACCGAAGCGGTGCAGGATACAGCCGCCTCCGAAATCACCTCAAATTCACCAACCTTCAAAATACTTTCCATCTCTCTTCTCCTTTCAGTCTGCCTGCTGTGTGTCTGTATCAAACGCTTACAGCCCGGCGTCCCTGTCAAGGGGCCGCCGGGCATAATGCCTGATGTCTATGCGCGGGGAAACGCATTTTAATTTCCATCGCTGAACAGTATTTCCGCCAGCGCCCCCACCAGTACCGTATTTTCCTCTATGCTCTGTATAGTCAGAAGCGCATCGCCTCTCTGTTTCTTTACCGCCTCTAATATCGCTTCCTTCTTATCATAAGAAATCTGCGCCCTGTTTAAAATCTCGAATGCCTGATCTGCCCGGTCCATAGAGGCCATCTCCATACCGGTTCCAAATCGCACCTCCACGGTTTTTACGGAGGGGATTCCCGAAAGCTCCAGTGTCAGATTTTTTCTCACCTCATCGTAGGAGACAACCGCGTCCACACGCTCTCCTTCGACGGTCACTTCCGGAACCACATATTCCACATTCCGGAAATTCAGCTTCCACGACCGCATTTCCGGAACCGCACTCCGATTTCCTTCAACACCTCCAATTACGAAACGGGTAAGCGGGCTCCACTCCAGGGAAAGCCGCGTTACAGACCACCTGTCATCATTTTCTCCATCTGCTTCTGTTCTCCCGTCGTCTTCCCATACGCTGAAACAGCCGTCCGCGCCAGGGAAAATATCGGCCGCCATGCAGTTCGGATTCCCCGTGCCTCCCATCCTGTCAAGGCTTCTGGGAATGATCGCTCCCGCCTTTGCAAGCACCGGCATCTGCTCTAAGGTGCGGTAAAGCATCATCTGTTTTCCGCCCTGATATATCCGCGAATTCTGATAATCAAACCAGATTCCATCCGGAATCCAGGCTTTCACGCCCGCCAGATCCGCCTCCAGATCCATCCGCTCCGTTATGGGCGCGGCCAGCAGTTCCGAGCCGAAATAATATTCATTCGGAAACTCATAGGCCTCCTTCTGTTCCGGCTCCTCCCAGTACAGCGGCCGAACCAGAGGACATCCCTCGAAGCTGGCCCGGCGGTTCGCAGTATAGAGATAGGGGATCAGTTCATGACGGAGCCGCAAAAAGTCTCCCATAATCATCTCGGCCCGCTTATTGAAATTCCAGGGTTCCTTGCCGCTGAACGGATTGGAGGTGCTGTGAAGCCGGTTGATCGGTGAAAACACGCCGAGCTGCACCCAGCGCGCCGCCAGTTCATCGTCCCTGGCCCCCATCATGTGTCCTCCGATGTCATGGCTCCACCATCCATATCCCACGTTGCTTGCCGAAGCCGTAAAATACGGCTGAAACTGAAGACTCTCCCAGCTTATGATGGTGTCCCCGGAAAATCCGACGGGATACCGATGGCTGCCAATTCCCGCATACCGGGAAAATGTAAGGCCCGCGCCTCCCGCCCGCGTGCTGTCCAAATAGTGGTAATGGTTCAGCATCCAGAGCGGATCCAGGCCGGGAATCCTGGTTTTCTTCCCCTGCTGCCAGTCCACCCACCAGAAATCGACGCCGTCCTCTTCCATCGGGTGGTGCAGCACATCGAAGTACGCCTCCAGAAACGCCCGGTCCGTCACGTCGAACTCTACCGCTGTCCCGCCTGCCGGATCGATTCCCAGCGCCTCCGCCATTCGCGGATACGCCTCCTCATGGGCGCGCACCCCGTCCGCCGGATGGACATTCAGGGTAACCTTCATCCCCTGTTCATGGAGCCACGCCAGAAACTCCGGCGGATCAGGGAACAGCTCCCGGTTCCAGGTATATCCGGTCCACCCGGTCCCATATTTCGGCGGAATATCGACCAGATGCCAGTCCATATCGATGACTGCCACGGAAAATGGGATCTGCTCTCTTTGAAAGCGCACCATCAGCCTCTTATACTCCTCTTCCGTATATCTATGGTACCGGCTCCACCAGTTTCCAAGCGCCCACCGCGGAAGCAGAGGCGTATTCCCGCACAGCCTGTAAAAATCGCGGATACATTCCTGATAGCGGCGGCCATAACCGAAGAAGTAGAAGTCCAGCCCATCTCCTCCGCGCAGCGCAACCCAGCCGTCCTCTCCAATGACCATGGACCCGCTGTCATCAATCACAGTAAAGCCGTCTCTGGAAATCATCCCGTGCTCCAGGGGAATCGCACCATCCACCTCATCCAGCGTGCGCGCAGTTCCTCCCAGATCCTTACTCTCGTCTCCCCAGCGCCATAAGCGGCTTTCTCCCGTCTTCGGATCAACGATCGTTCGTATGCTTAATCCGTCTTCAGCAAACGCCCCGCCCCGGTAACGCAGCTGCAAAAACTCCGTAGTAATCGTCAGAAAACCGCCGTTCCATGCGGCTTCATATTTCGGAACCGTAAATTCCCGGTTCATTACGATCTGCGTGGCCCGGTCCTCAAAGCTACCGTTTTCGCTGTATTCCATACGAATCAGTGAGGACGTCAATACGGTGAAACGGCAGTTCGGACCCTGTACAATGGCACGTTCCCTGCAGGCCGGATTTCCATATCTTTTTATATCTCTTACCATGTAATCTCCTCATTCCAGAAAAGCCGTACAGGTATCTGTACAGCTTTCCCTTTTTATTAAAAAATGCTCTGGTTTTCCATTAATTCACGCCGCGCGTATAGGACCAGGTCTCGTTTTCTCCCAGCTTCACCAGCCGTTCCTCATTTTTCCATTTTACCAGCAGTGACCGCTCTTGAGCAAGCAGATTTTTCACGAAAATGGTATTTCCCGCCACCGTATATTCAATGCCGTACTGCGGATTTTCCAGCCTCACTCTTCCGTCTCCGGCGAGCATCGGCTCTATCTCTAAATCAGCCTGAAGCGCAAACCGCACACCCGCGTACCCGGCGATCAGATTCCAGATAAATACACAGGGATACTCGTAATAATGGGCCGCTCCGTGCCAGTTTTTCTCACTGAGATAGTAAACGTAATTCATGTCATACCGTTCCCCCATCCGGTATTTGTCCATCCTGGCCTGACGGCAGACCGCCAACAGCTGTTGTTCCAGAATATCAGTTCTTCCCTTTTCTCTCCAGTAGGCAAAATCCCAGCACCAGTATCTGCCGGCCGCACAGAGGTCATACGGGCCTCCCGAACCGATCTCCGACTCCGTATAATCTGAAATTCTGGCGGAAACGAAGCTGGGGAAACGCTGAAACTCCTCAAAACACGCCTCCATCAGACGGATCACGCTCTGCTCCTGATCCGGATTTGTATAATGAAACAGCGCCGGAAGCTCATTTGCCAGAAGGTGGATATGGTCATGGGACACCGAATTTCTGTCCACCCAGTCGATAAACCGCTTCTTCGACGCATCCCAGAAGCCGGTGGGAAGCGCCTGCACCAGGGCGTCCTTCAGCAGGCCCGATACGGCCCGGTAATGCGCCTCCTGTTTATCCCGTTTTAAGACCGCTTCCAGCCCGGCCATGATTTCAAATGACCTGGCCGCAAGCGCCTGGGCCATACATTCCCGGCCGTCCTTGATCACCTGATCCTCGTAATAAACGTCGGACCACAGCCGGCCCTGTCGGTCGATACAGCTCTCCACAAGGGACAGGGAGTTTTCCAGCCCCTCGATATGGCCGCGAAGCCAGTCATCGTCTTTAACGGCTGCGTAATAAAAGCATGCAGATTCAATGATTTCGATATTCCCGGTCACGAGAAACATCTCCGCATTCTCCGAGTTATCCAGGCTGTTCCGCCTGACATGGTACTCTCTGGCTCCGTTCGGCTGAATGGCACACGGATCACGGAACGCCTGCTCCGGGTCCTCCGCCATCAGCTTAAGCTGCAGTTCCATCATGCGCCTTACCACAGCCAGATCCAGTTCATCCGCCATGGCCAGGCGTCCCTTGATCTGGAATTCATGGTCCACATCCGGGTATGTTCCCGCATAGGCGCCCTTCTGAAGCGTACTCACCACGTAACCATCGCTGTTGGAATACGATTTCGCCCTCGTCCGTTCCACCACAGAGGGCAGAAGCGTTTCCCAGTAAAAATGGTAATACGTATCCCGGAAGATATCCCCATTTTCGAAGTCCAGCTCCATGGAATTCCCCATCACATCACAGTGCGGCGGGCCGTCAAATTCTTTCCATGCCAGCGGGGATATAGCATCCCCTATATCTGCTGAAACGGTCACCTCCATTTCATCTGCACTTATGTGAACCTGAAATGGCTCTTTCGATGTCACCTCATAGGAGCGGTACTCCCCCTGCCCATGGAAGGGCAGGATAAAGCACCGGGTAACGGGCGGGAACTCCACCGCGCCGTCGTAATTATGGATCAGATACGGATCTCCCTCTTCCCTGCTGATGCAGTAAATGAGTGGTCTGATTCCGCTGCAGGTAATCTTTTTCTCAGTCATAATCCCTCTTATTTTGTCTTATTCTTATACTCTTCCGTCCAATAAGCTTCCACCTTATTCATCCCCAGCTCATCAATCTTCTGAATGAATTCCTGGTACACGGACTCAAAGTCCTCGGTAAAGATCATTTTTACGGAATACTGCTGCAGGAGGCTGAACGCTTTCTGTCTGATAATTCCCTCTTCAGATTCCGGTGACGGGTCCTGAATATCCAGTTCCGGACGGAATTCCACATACTTTCCGAACTGTTCATTGAATTTGTTCATTCTCTCATCCTGGTCGTTCCACCACGGCAGGTTCCACAACAGCTCGTTGCAGGCGATCCAATACTCGCCCAGTCCATTTCTGGAGGCAACGCCGCCCCAGTCCGCGTTCTTATCCTTCACATACTCTTCCAGCAGAACCGGTTTTCCATCTATCATATGCCACTGGGCGCCTGCTACCGCGTCCTGATACGTATCGCCTTCAATGCCCCATGATACGTCGCTGTGTCCCTCTACAGATGCCAGATATTCCAGGAAACGGATCGCTCTCTCAGGGTCCTTGCAGGTCTTCGGAATCACGGTCGCCAGCCAGCCGGCTCCCGTTCTGATCTGTCCGTATGTCTCAAACGGAGGCAGAATCTCGTAGGTAGTATCCGGGTTGTCTCCGGGCACCTTCTCGCCGTCGGAGATCGTCCAGCAGTAGGAAATCACATCGCCCTGCTCAATCTTAGCCTTTCCTACATCCTTTGTGTCAATGAACGGATCTTTTGTTAAAATTCCTTCCAGATACATCTCATTTAAATACTTCATCGGTTCTTTGAACTTGTCGTCACGGACCACCCACTGGATTCCCCCGTCCTTCTCAGAAAAGTCGGTGCTCAGCCCCATCTGGATGCCATAGTGGGAAAGCTTCGCGCTCTTTCCGAACTCATCGGCGGACATGCTTCCATCGGCGGGATAAAAACCGATTTTATCCGGATGGTTTTCCTTCATCTGCTTAACGGCGGCGATGAATTCGGTCATATTCCTGATCTCCGGACGGCCAATCTCATCGTAGTAATCTTTTCTCACCGTAATAATTGGCTGGTTCGTTCCCACGATCTGATCGTACTCTCTCGCAGCCTTCTGCCATGCTTCACCCTGAATCCATGTGGTAAACTGATACGTCTTCCCATCCGCCATCTGATAGTTGCTTAAGATTTCCTTTGGAAGAATTTCACGCATCTTCGGCGCATACTGGTCGATCAGCTCGTCGAGCGGCCACAGCATCCCCGCCTCGGCCATCTTCTTTAAGGCCGCGTCATTTTTGTCCAGAGTCAGAATATCGGGCAGCTGATTGCCGGCGATCATCATGTTCAGCTTCTGGCCGTCGTCAACTACGGGTTTCATAAAGTTTAAATCAACGCCTGTCTTCGCGGTCACACGCTCTGCCGTGGCATCGTTCCAGTCCAGCGAAAACCAGGAAAAGTTGGCGTAATACCCTAATTCTATGGGCGAGGTGTCTTCCTTCCATTCCAGACCTTCCGGATCCGCCTGCCAGCCGATTCTTTCCCAATCCATCTCAGACTGGAAGTTCGATGCAGCCGCCTCCGGCGCCTGTGTCTGCGGTTCTGCTTCCGTTGTATCTGCTGCCGCAGTCCCCGCTGTGGTCTCCTTAACCGTACTCTGGCCGCCCCCGCAGCCTCCCAGCATACCTGCTACCATAGCAGAGCACACCATGCATGATAATACACGTTTCAACTTTCTCATATTCCCTATCTCCTTTATGTATGGTTATTGATTTACTTTTTATTGGCAGATTTTCAGCCGTGCATCTTCCTGTTTTTGAAATATACGAAAATAAGAAGCCCGGGCGTTCCGCCCTATGACAGTTTGTATGGGTACACTTATTCTTTCACCGCTCCCAGCATCATTCCCTTTAAGAAGAACTTCTGGACGAAGGGATAAATAATCGTTACCGGAAGAATCGACACGATTAACATCGCATACCGGACCGACTCCATGGTGGTACTGCTCTGCGACGGCACGGCGATCATCTTCTGCAGCGTCTGCTGCGCCTCGGCCAGAGACATGGCCCGCATCAGGACGGCCGGCAGTGTCATCAGGCTCTCGTTCTGGATAAAAAACGCCGGGTGGAACCAGTCATTCCAGTGCCAGACCCCTACAAACAGCGATACCGTGGCAATCACCGGCGTTGACAGCGGTATGATGATCTTAAACAGGATCGTAAAGTACCCCGCTCCGTCCATCTGCGCCGATTCCTCCAGCGCCGCAGGCAGTTCCCTGAAAAATGATATAAACAGAATGATATAGTAAAACTGAAAAATGTTAGGCAGGATATAGACCCAGAAGGAATCCAAAAGCCGCATCTCCCGGTAAAGGAGATAGGACTGCACTACTCCGGCTGAAAAATACAGCGTTATGACGCCCATAATCATATAAACCTTCCGCCCCTTTAAGTTATCCTTGGACAGCGCATACGCCGCCATGGCCATACAGAAAACGGCCAGTACCGTTCCCACAATACTCCTGAGCATCGTCATTATGAAGGCCGGATAGATTGCCTTGTTCTGGAAAACGATCTTGTAATTCTCCAGGGAGAACTTTCTCGGCCAGAAGTAAAGTGCCTGTTTCGCCGCATCCTTGCCGTCATTAAACGAATAGATCAGGCAGTAATAAACCGGATATACGGTCACGATCAGAACCAGAATACACAATACAGCAGTAACGATATTAATGATCCTGTCCTCTCTCGATCTTCCTAATTTCATTCGAAGCATATCGTCACCCTCCCGTTAAAAGACGCTCTTTCCAAATACTTTTTTTGATATTTTATTGGCGGTCAGAAGAAGCGTCACCGAAAGTACGGACAGAATCAGATTCCCCGCCGCCGCAAAGGAAAACCTCAGCTGGTTTAAGCCTTCATCGACAATGAATTTCTGGATTACATAGGATTTCGAATAGTTAAAGGCATTTCCCAGCAAATACGACTGGTTGAAGTTGGAAGCCACCGGTCCGCCGCTCAGTAAGTTTCCGCAGTTCATAACGAAAAGGACTCCGGCCGTCCATGCGATAGACGGAAGCGTGATCTGTGTGATCCGTTTTAGACGCCCGGCGCCGTCCACGGCCGCCGCTTCGTAGATATCCTGGTTGATGCCCGCGATGGCCGCCAGATAAATAATCGCATTCCAGCCACTCTCCTGCCAGCAGTCAATCCACACGCCGATCCACCAGAAATACTTGGAATCCGCCAGGAATTCGATAGGCATATCCGTGATATGCAGTCTCATCAGAATATCATTGATCAGTCCCTTGCTGTCCAGAAACACGATCCAGAGCGTCGCTACAATGACGTAGGACAGGAAATGCGGTAAGTAGCTTCCCGTCTGGGTTGCCTTCTTCAGCCACTTAAACGGCACCTCATTGATAATGAGCGCCAGCAGAAGCGGCGACGTAAACGTAAAGAAGAACTTCAAAAAACTCATTCCAAGCGTATTTTTCATGGCGAGATAGAAGCTCTCGCTGGAGAACAGCTCCTTAAAATACTTCATTCCTGCAAATGCGTGGCCGAAGAATCCATCGGTCAGCGAGTAATCCAGAAAAGCATTTGCCAGTCCCATGACCGGGATATAGGAAAAAATAAAAAAGAAAACCATGGCAGGAATCACCATTAACTGCAGTTGAAACTGCCTCTTTCCCACCCTCTTTTTTTTCGGTAACTTTTTCATAAACACATACAAAGCCTCCTCCTTCTGACGTTTTTTCCCGTTGCAAAACTAAAAAAACGCTTTATAATTGAATATTGGGAACATTCCCGTTTGCCATACTGCATACCTTACCAGGTGCTCATAGTATATCACACGGTTTTTGTAAAAGAAGTACACGTTTTTTGGAAATAGTACAATAAATATAGTTGTTTTCACGCAACAGCCATACTTCGGAGGTCCTGCAAATGGGATTAATCAAAAAAATGCATTATAAATCGAAGCTGATTCTCTGTTATCTTGTCCTTGTCTCATTCCCGCTCATACTCTGCCTTGTCCTGCTGTATCAGTCCATCGTAAAGCCGGTCCGGGAAAACGCCGTGAGCGCCATCGATCAGAGACTGGATCAGGAACTGAACACCATCAATTCCAAAATAGAAAAGATAAGAAATGTCTCCTATTTAGTCTCCACCAACACGGTCATCAATAAGTTCTTCGTCCCCAAATTTTACGGCGATCTCGAATTAATTGAGATTCTGAACAACGATATCTCACCTCTGCTCTCCTGGCTGGAAGCCTCCAGTCCGGAGATATCCTACTACCACTTTTTCACAAATAACCCCTCGATTCCGGAAACCCAGTACCTTCATCAGTACGATGACTACCGCTCAGAGCCATGGATGCAGGAGATGGAGAATTCCATTTTTGACAAAGGCTATTATCTGGAGCCATGCCACATAAACCGCAGCTACAGCTACGGCTACGGCGGAGAAGACCAGATGGTCTATTCCCTGTTCTATCCTCTTCTGACCTCCAATAATTTCCTGGAGGTCTGCATCAAACCATCCGTATTTTTCGAGGACATGAAGACCATACCGGCCATGGAATCCGGTTTTGTGGCGGCAGTAAACAGCGACGGAAAGATCATCTCCGACCTCCCGGCAAAGGTTACCGCAGATTTCCGCCATTCCCTGGAGCAGAGACTTATGGAGGGAGACTGTCTCTCTGACAGCGATGAAGGCCCGTTCCTCGTCTCCCTGGCACAGACAGAGTATCTGATTTCCATCAAGCAGATCGGTTCGCTGGACAGCTGGATCCTGTGCGCGGTTCCGGGTGCCGAGATCGTCGGCCCGGTTCTAAAGGCTCAGCAGTCGTTCACCCTGGTGATTTTAGCGGCAGCCATCGGCATCGTGCTGCTCTCCTACCTTCTGTCCACACTGCTGATCCGAAAGATCAACACGATTATCGATGCCGTACATAAGATTCAGGAAGGCGATTTCCACGTCGCTATCCCGGTAAACGGGGAGGATGAGATCGATCAGCTGGCCACCGACATCAACTATATGTCATTCAAGATCAATGAGCTGATCAACCGGGTGTACAAAGCCAGGATGCTGCAGAAGGAGACGGAGCTTTCCGCCCTCCAGGCCCAGATCAATCCTCATTTTCTCTTCAATATCCTGGATACCTTTAAAATGATCGCCATCATCCACGACCTGGATGATTTCTCCGACAGCATCGCCGCCCTGGGGAATCTGATGCGCTACAACATCTCCCCGGCCAGCTACCACTGCACGCTGGAGCACGAGCTGCAGATCATCCGGGACTATATCAATATCCAGAATTTACTGCTAAACAACCGGGTCACCCTGCTCCTGTCGGTGCCGGACAATCTGCTCCGCTTTGAGATTCCCAATTTTATTCTTCAGCCCATTATTGAAAATTCCTTCGTCCATGGATTCGAGAATAAGCTGAGTGAGCTGATCATAAAGGTGACCATTTACAGGGGAGATTCCAGCATTATCATTAAGATTGAGGACAACGGGACAGGAATCAGCGGGGAACAGCAGCAGACGCTTACAGCTGCCATGAAGAAATCCACGGAAACACTGGAGGTCGAACCCATATCCCTTGAACCGCAGGAGAGGGAATCCTCCCGATCCGGTAAAAGCATCGGCATTCTCAACGTAAACCTGCGGCTCTTCCTCCTTTACGGAAGGCACTATTCCTTTACGTTTTCCTCCTCGGACTTAGGCGGCGCCTGCAACACGATCTCCCTGCCCGTCTCCATACCAACAAAGGAACAGGAAGAAAATTTTCTTAATGAACGGAGTAAGTTATGACACTTTTGATTGTTGAAGATGAAGATATCATAAGAAAAGGACTAATCGTCACCCTGCGGAAGCTGGAGATGGACTTTGAACACATCTACGAGGCCGGTGACGGAGAAGAGGGGCTGCGTCTCTGCCGGGAGCATGCTCCCGACATCATCATGACCGATATTAAAATGCCGCTCATGGATGGCCTGACATTTATCCGGGAGAGCCAGAAACTTCTGCCGGAAGGCCAGTTTATCATCCTGAGCGGCTACAGCGATTTTGAGTATGCCCGCACGGCCCTTCAATATGGAGTAAAAGACTATCTGTTAAAGCCCAGCACCAAGAATGAGATAAAAGAAGTGCTCACCCGGGTGATTGGACAGCTGAAGGAACAGCAGTCACTCCGCCTGGAGCTGACTGAACGGATCCACACCTATGAGAAAAAGCTGGACCGTTTCCAGGAGCTGCTGCTGGGCAATATCCTGTCCGGCCGTTATCCGGCCGGGGAGATCGGACATTTCCTCTCCCACTACTCCATTGCATTTCCGGAGGAGTACATGGCGGTTGTCTGCATCAAGATCACGCCTGCTGTTTCTTCAGACGGGTCCTCGATCGACTATAAAAACCATTTTCTGTGGATCGTCTCCCGTTTTGAGCCCTATGCCGCCGTTTACCAGGCGGATATCCTGTCCGTCTATAAATGCCTCCTTTTTAACTTTTCACGCCTCGATTCCGGTTACAGCCAGAAGATATGGCAGAATCTAGAGGAAGAGATCCGGGTATACGGCCAGAAACACGGGCTGCGGATCTGCCTCTCCATCAGCCGTGTGGAAAGTTCCAGGGAATCGCTTCCCGCCATGTATCAGGAAGCGTGCATGCTGCTGCATTACCGGCTCTTCCATCCGGAGGCCGTGGCATTTTACCCAAAACGGCAGCGGAACACGGAGACACGAACTCCCGTGATTCCCTTAACCATGATCGAAACGCTGTACCACTACTTCATTGGAAACAGCCAGTTTGATCTGCGCCAGAACTTCTACAGCTTCATCCATCACATCCTCAGCGTAGAGAATTCTTCCCCCGGCTACGTCTGTGACTGTCTCGACAGGCTGAAAGATACCTTTGCCCTTCAGGCCGCCAAAGACGGTCTCGAACCGGAGAGCGCCTACCGGATCGAATTATCCGTTTCCGAAGCCATGACGGCGTGCGATTCCCCTGATGCCCTGACGGATATACTCTATGCCCGGTTGATGGATTACTGGAAGCGGAAAAAAGACGGAGCCGCCCCTGCCTCCCACATGGCCTCCTCTCCGGTAGACCAGGCCATCGCCTACATGGAACAAAACTATTACCTGGATCTGGATTTGAGTATGATCTCCGACCTCATCTCCATGAACAGCAGCTACTTCAGCTCCCTGTTCAAAAAGAAGACCGGCCTGAATCTGATTAACTACCTTCAGAATGTGCGGATTGAAAAATCGAAACAGCTGCTCTTGAACACCAATCAGAAGCTGTACGAAATATCAGAGGCTGTCGGGATTCCCAACGTCAAATATTTCTGCAAGCTTTTTAAAGACTACACGGGCGTCACCCCCTCTGAGTTCCGAAAGAAGGAGCATTCTTCCTAAAAAGAATAAAGGAATCAGAACGCCTCCTGTCAATGAGGTGTGTCTGATTCCTTTTATCCTGCAGTTCTTCGCAAATACACGTATCTGATCTCACGTCTGCGGGAAACCTCCTGTCTTCCAACTAAAATCACGCCAGGAAGGAAAACTCTCCAAAATCGATGGACAAATCTCCATAAATTCCCACTGGAACGGTATCGTGCAGACCATATATCCCTATATCCGGATTGTCGCCGTCAAAACAGTACGTCAGGATTCGTCCCTTTAACGGATCAACGATCCAGTATTCACGGACGCCTGCCGACCAGTATTTATTCAGTTTCGTCGAATAGTCTTTCTTCCCTGTGCTCTCGGATATGATCTCCAGGACAAAATCAGGGGCACCGGTTACGCCTTTCGCTTCCACGCGCGTCTGATCGCAGATGATCATCAGGTCAGGCTGTACCACCGTTCTGTCATCCGAGTCCAGAAACACATCAAATGGAGCAAGAAATACATCACAGGGTCCCCCCTTTCTCCTGATGTACTCTTTGATCTGAAAGTACAGTTCTCCGACAAGCTTCTGGTGAATGGGGCCGGGAGATGACATATAGTAAAATTGGCCGTCAATTAACTCGGCCCTGAGATGATCCGGGAGCGCATAGTAATCCTTCAGGGTATACGATCCCTGAACCGTATAATGAAAAGCTTCTTCCCGCATACTGCTGACATACGGTCCGTCTTCGTCGCGGTAAAACGTCATCCCCAGAACCGTCTCCAGTGCGAGTATCGTATCGTACTGCGGCGACTTCGTGGCTCCGCTGAATATCTTATTAACGGTCCCCAGCGGCACGCCGGACCGTTCAGACAGCTCCTGGTTCGTCATTCCCAACTCTTTCTTTCGTTTTTTCAACTTCTCCAGATTCATCATAGCCAATCTCCTTCCGCAGTTTTATTTACTTTATTATACCATTTTTACCTTTTACGGTCAAGTGTTCCGATATAATATGGTAATATTTGTGCGGCAGTTCAGATCATCCTTCAGGCTTTCAATTTCACAGACGTCAAACCGGGAGGACAGACCTGCGGCATCGTGCCTGTCTCAGGAACCGGCAGGACAGGCCGGATTCCGATCACCAGACCGTTCCTGACCTTTTCCCGGCAGAGCTTCTCCTCCGATTTCCACGCGTTCTCCTCTCTGTCCAGTTTCACCACAACTCCCTGGCCGCACCAGCGCTTCACCATGCTTCTCGATACTCCCAGCCGGTCGGCCAGCAGGCTGTCCAGTCTCAATACCATGGGAAACGGAACCTCCAGCTCAATACGCCGGAAGCTGCTTTCAGCCGGGAGGACGTTTTCCTCGGCTCCTGCCTCAGCACCTTCCTCTGCGCCTGTTTCAGATTCCGCTTCTGCCTCTATCCAGTACCCGCCTTCCGGCGTCACTGCTTCCGCTCTGTTTTTTACAAATAAATCCATTCGTCTTCCGTAGGATTCTGCCAGCAGGCGGTCGTTTGCCTGGAAGCCGGCGTACTCCTCTTCCGGTATCGCACTCACCGGGCTCCGCTCAAAAATGCTCATATTCCAGGTGGTACTGCATTTCTCGCAGCGGTAGATCAGCCATACATCCACGTTTTTCCCATTAGCATTTACGCGGAATTTCATGCTATTTATAAATTCACGTTTTTCTTTACATTTCGAGCAATTCCGTCTCACCGTGGGTACGGCCTCCGGCACAAGCTTCCAGCGTTCTCTTCTTATTTTTTGAATATTGTTCTTCATAACAGTCCCTCCGGAAACCACTCTAACACGGCTCCGGACGAAGGCATACCTCGTCGTCGGTTCTGTCTGAAAGACGCGGCACATTACACGGTGGGAGATTGGGAGGTATATACAAAAACGATGTGCCGGGGTTCTTTCTCGGCTTTGGATGTGGACCGCGCAGGGAGAGTTCATATCCCAGTGTGCCGCCGTCTGGATACTCACCATAAAAATGGCCGGGAATGGCGAACACATGCATTTGGTGTCCGACAATCCCGGCTATTTTTATGGTGAGTAGGAAGCGGGGCGGACACGGGATATGAACTCTCCCTGCGCGGCCCCGCTTCCAAAGCCGAGAAAGAACCTCGGCACATCGTTTTTCCATACTATTGTTTTTCTTTATTTTTTTCTGATAAAATGATTCTCTGAATGCTCTTTTCCGAAAGGAAGTACTCCTCCGCCAGCGTCTTCACACCGAATCCATCCAGATATCTACGATAAATCTCTTCGTTGCGGGTCTTAAGCTCTCCCCGAAAGGAGGTTTCTTCTCCCCACTTCTTCTTATTCTCTTCTTTTCTGGGGATGTAGACGTATCCCCCATCCATATATTTCTGGATTGCTTCCACCAGTTCTTCCGGCAGAACCTCCGTTGCTTTCCGATAGCGCATCGCTGCCTCCTAAACATATTTTACTGTCAGGAATAGCAAAGGCTATACAATTACTCATATTATCTTTCACTGCATAGGCCTGTTGCTATGCAGTCTTAACCTCTTTCATCATAAAGAAACGGCCCCCTCTCTATCTATTTGCATACAGGATCGTTGTGTTTTCCTGTCTCCATACCACTTCCACCTCAGTAAAACCAGCCTGTCTTAACAGACGCTTCTGATTATCCATGGTACACGGCATGTCAAAATGGTAATATTCCCCCTTAACAAGCTTCAGTTCTTCCTCCAGGCGCTTTTTCTCCGCGACGAAATAGTCCTCCTGCTCCTGCGTTTCCGCCATGTAGTCACATTCGATATAGCAGCCGCCGGCCTTTAAGGCACGCCATAATTTTTCATACAGCCCCAGCTTCTCCTCATGGGTAAAATGATGCAGTGTCTGAAAGGAAACCGCAGCATCATACCGTTCCGTCCCCAGCTCGCAGGCCATGTAGTCCGCCTCGATCAGAGTTACATCCCGGTCGGAATACTTTTTCTTCAGCCGTTCCAGCATCGCGGGCGTCAGATCGATTCCTGTGACGGCAATCCCCGGGTTCCTGGTCCATATTGCCTCCAGCTCCAGTCCGGTTCCGCATCCCAGATCCAGAAGTGTCTTCGTCTTTTCCGGCACGAGCTCCGCCATCTTTAAATAGCCTTCCCGGCACCCTTCAACCTCATGAATCATATGATCATCATAGATATCAACCCTGGCTGTAAAGAAATCCGTCATTTTTTCCATACTGTCCACCTCCCGGCCGCAATTTTAAAACCGGTGCGGTGAATATTCCGGCACGCCCCAGCTTCTTTTCCAGTATACTCTGAAGACTTCGGGAAAAAAACCTCAAGTTTCCGGCAGAAACAACTTTAAGCCGGCTTTCGCACACAGACGCTGTGTCGAGTATACAGAAGTTTGCTCCGCCTGTCAACACGTGGTCTCTCTCCAAAATTTTCCTATTTCCTCTGCCGACAGTTCTTCCACAAATTCCTTCTTTATCTCCAGGAACTGTTCCAGCTCCAGCAGAATCTGAAACAGCACCGCACGATTTTCAAATTCTTCCCGAAGCTCCGGAAGGGGCTGCTCCCGCATAGCCTCCTTTACCGCATCCAGGGCCTCAAGCAGGCCTACGGCGTTGTTATACTCATGAAAGCCCCCGCTGATCCGCTCCATCAGCTCTGCAATCGGCTGCGCCTGGGAAGGCAGTTCCCCCAGATGCTTTAACTCCCCCTCGATCCGTCCCAGGACAAATGCCTGTGTCCGCCTCATGTTCATATACCGGAGGTAGTATCTCGTCTCAGTGAGAAGCTTATTCTCCATGTCCTCATACGCGCTCTTCTCCCCCTGTTTCAGCTCTGCGTCAAGCTCTTTTAAAAGGGAGGAAAGCGGCGGTTCACCGTCTGCCAGCCCGGCATCTCCGCCCTTTCCAGTGGTCAGCTGTCCCGCCATCTTTCGCAGGATCTCCTTCATATGGCTCTCGATCCGGCGCTGGCTCGTTCGGATTAAATGTACCTTTCCGGGAATATAGAGATTGAGAATCACACCGATTCCCGCGCCTATGGCCAGAAGCCCCAGTTCATTGGCGATATTGGCTCCCGTCATGGAACGCTCTGCCAGGAAATGAGTCATCAGCACCGTATTCACAGAGATCCCCTCCTGCATTCCAAACGCCATACAGGCCGCAGAAAAGAACAGCAGAAAGACGCATACTGCCAGGGGGCCGTACCCAAAGGCAGAAAAACCTGCCGCGGAGATGGCCAGTGCCATGACAAATGACAGCAGCCGGCGTGCCACTACCCGGATCGTCTCCTTCTTTGTATCCTGAATGCTTAAAAGTGTGATCACCCCGGCGGATGCGCTGTAACGTAACCCCATACGCTCCGCCAGGACGATAGCTAAGCCCGCGCCCACGGCGATTTTGATGACTTTTACATAATCCGGCTTCTTCACGATTTCACTTCCTCCTGACGATTCTTAAAATACATTTTCTTCACTTCCATTTCTTATCATTATTACCTGTCCCTGATTAAAATACAAGTTCTCTTCTGCTGATTTTTTCTGATAAATATTTCAATCCGAAATATTTCAATCCGAAGTTTCAGGTCCGGAATTGCAGTTTCTAAATTTCATACCCACGATTTCGTGGTACAAAATTTTCAGTCTGTTTTACGTATTGACCATAGTTTTTTTCTGTGATACGATTTTACGGGCAGCACAATACAGTCAGAAAGGAAGCACCTATCCATGAACTTTGCAGCACTCATGCAGTTAAAAGAAGAATGGACCTCATTTAAGGTACGCCATCCGAAATTCCCCTCCTTCATGAAAGCGGTCCGCGGACGCGCTCTGGCTGAAGGAACGGTCATCGATATCCGGGTGACGGCTCCGGATGGAACCGTACTGAATTCCAATTTGAAACTGAAAAAAGAGGACCTGGATCTGATCCGCCGGATACATGAGCTGATCTGATGCATAATGGTCCTCACAGTCTTATACTTCTATGGTCTTCGCCGTCTTATTCAGAAAACGGTCGTAGACGACGATCTGCACCTCATGTGTTCCGGCAGACAGTCCGGGGATATTCAGCTGAATTTCCCCATCAGCGACCGTCCCGCCGGAATACTGAAATATCCCATCCACGAAGATCTCCGCCTTACAGGCATTTTCTCCAGTCTTATACTGTATCTCCAACTGCTCCCCATTCCTTCCTGCCTCCGCCTCCAGTGACGGCCCATTTCCGGCTTCCAGCTGTATACCGCCCAACTCCGGTTTCCTGATTGTAAATTTCTTCCTCAGTTCATCGACGTACGCTCCCTTTACCCGGATCGCCTCCAGTTTCCCCGCTTCCGTATTTTCCCGCAGCAGATTTAAATAACCGATGCTCTCAGGGTCCCATCCGGTTACCAGGGAACAGATGGTATCGACCGCCACTGCATCCGTTCCTCCCATGATGACGCCCATATTCATTTTATCGGTCTCTTTCCGCTCGTGCGACATGGGAACCGGTCCGCTCTGAAAGCCCTGAAGGCCATCCACGATCACGTAATTCACCGGTCTGGCCATATAATAGTCGTAAATCCACCGGTCCAGCTCCCCGTCCGTAATCTTGTGGGATACCATGGCCGTCTTGCTGGGGTTATCGGGGGCCACTCCGTATAGATTCCCCGGCGGCGTGCCGATGCTCACATTTTTGATTCCGCCCGTGACCACCACACCGGAAGAGGTCTTGAGGGTGGGAATGCTGATTACCACGTCGGCCTCATAGAGAATCCGGCTGAAATAATACGTTTTATGGAGCAGACCGTCCGGCAGCTCCACCTTTACCACCTCCGGCGCGTCAAAATCCTGCCACGCCCCGCAGTCTTCCTCCAGACAGAGGAACCCATCCACTCCCTCCATATAATCCGGAGTGTAATGGAAATAATTCATCACCTCTCTGGTCGGCCCCGTCGCAGATCCCTCCATGATATAGACCTTTCCATCCGGATTTAACTCCCTTACCATTTTTAACACGGCCTTTGTGACACGCCAGTCCACCGTTATCCCGTTGACCTCCTGATCCAGCAGCTCCCCCGTGGAATCCACAATCATCTGGACCAGATTGGGCTTCAGTACCACAGTCTGCCCATTTTTCACGACAGTTTTCAAATCGGAGGCCGCCATCCTTACCATCGCTTCGATTTCCTCCTCCGTGATATCGGCGGCCCTTGCTTTCTGCGATTTGGCAATCGTGACGGTTGAGCCGTGAAACGCGGCTTCTTTTATGGTTTCCGCGGCCATCCCCTGCTGATTTTGCGGCACTTTCTGCTCCACTGGTATCGTTTGTTCCTGGCCGGTCTCCCTTTCCGCCACGGTATTCACCGTGGGCGCCGCCTGTGCCGGGCGGATCTGGCATCCATTTAAAAGCGTCATGGGCACCGCCATATAGATCCATAATTTCTTCATTTCCGTACCCCTTTTCCTCTATGCTGTACATCCGTTTTTTGTCGAATTGTGTCAGTATTGATTCTACAGGGGGCATGCATCAAAGTTGCATCATCCAATCTGTTTTTTTCAAACTGATGCATTTATGGAATGACTTCTGAAACTGATTCGTGTATAATGTAGGAAACAGCAGCTACAGCAACTGGATTCCATTGCAGCCTCCGGCCTGAGGAGTTACCATGAGTCTTCGTAAAATAATATCCCGGTTTCAAAATTCAATCTTTGCACGGTCCATACGCCATGGATTGACACTCGCTATCCCATTTCTGATCATGGGATCTTTTTCTCTGCTTCTCAATAATTTTCCCATTGACAGCTATCAGATCTTTCTCGCCTCCTGGCTTGACGGAGCTGCTGCGGAGCTTTTAAACACCATTTACATGATCAGTCTGGGTTCCCTTGCCCTGGTTCTTACCATCACCATCAGCATCTCCTACGGACAGCTGGCTGAGACAGACCAGCTGCTGCTCTATCCCGTGGTCTCTGTCTGCTCCTATCTGGCCTTCTGCGGAGGAATTGAGGATCAGACGGACTATATCTTCAACGCGGAGTGGGTCTTTACCGCCATGTGCATTACCCTGCTGTCCTGTATCCTGTTCCAGCGGCTCTTAAAGCTTGGACGCCGGTTCGAGAGACTGCACACCACGGGAGCAGACTATCTGTTTAACACTTCGATCCAGAGTCTGATTCCCGTCATTGCCATCACCCTGCTTTTCACAATTACGGGGTATTTCGTCCGCATCACATGGAGTGACAGCAATATCACGAATTTCGGTTCCTACCTGTTTCTGAAACTCTTTGACGGAATCAGCGGGAATTTGTTTGGAATCCTTCTGTATGTGATTATCACACACGTCCTCTGGCTCATGGGAATCCACGGCACCAATACGCTGGAGGCTGTCTCCAGACAGCTGTTTGAGCAGAACGTGGAGATCAATCAGGCCCTGATGACGGCTGGAAATCTCCCTACGGAAATCTATTCCAAGACGTTTCTCGACACCTTCGTATTCCTGGGCGGCTGCGGAACCGCCTTAAGCTTCGTCCTTGCGCTCTGCATCGCCTCGAAGCAGAGCCATAACAGGAAGATCGCCCATGTGGCGCTTCCCTCCGTACTGTTTAATATCAGTGAAATCGCCGTTTTCGGTTTCCCGATCATCTTTAACCTGACGATGGCGGCTCCATTTATCATCACCCCGGTCGTCCTGACAGTCACCAGCGCACTGGCCATCCGTCTCGGCCTGGTACCCGCTGTGACCCAATCCGTGGAATGGACCGTTCCCGTTCTGCTCAGCGGATTTAAAGCCACCGGATCCATCGCAGGCAGTTTGATGCAGCTGTTCAACCTTGTGATCGGAACGCTGATCTATATCCCGTTTATCAAACGCAGTGAAAAGCTGGAGACCGGCAAATTTACACAGGCGATCCGACAGATGGAGGCAGACATGGCCGCTGGTGAGAAGCACGGGAATCCACCCAGCTTCTTAAGCCACGATTACCCTTGTTATTACTACGCCAAAAATCTCGCCATGGATTTACAGAACGCCGTAAAACGGGGGCAGGTTCAGTTATACTATCAGGCGCAGATATCCCGCGACGGGACGCTTCATGGAATGGAGGCTCTTCTGCGCTGGAAGCATCCGGTCACCGGATTTATCGCTCCGCCCGTGCTGGTGGGGTTGGCCTATGAAAATGGATTTTTAGATGAACTCGGCTACTATCTGATTAAACGCGCCTGTCTGGACGCCCAGACCATGGCGAAGCTTTTAAAGAAAGACGTCTGTCTGTCCGTCAATATTTCCTCCAAGCAGATCAAGAGCAATGGATTTTTCGACACGGTTCTCACTCTGATCCGGCAGTATCCCGCCGATCACATCCGCCCCGTTTTCGAGATCACGGAACGGGCGGCAATGGAAATATCGGATGATTTGAAAAACGAGATGGAGCACTTGCGGAGCCAGGGCGTGGAATTCAGTCTGGACGACTTCGGAATGGGCCATAATTCCCTTATTCAGCTGCAGGAAGGCTCCTTCGATGAGGTGAAATTAGACGGCAATCTGGTATCCCAGCTTATGACCAATAAGCGCTCCCGTGAAATTGTCTCCGGAATCATCACAATGGCCCGGAATTTAAACTGCCGTACCGTCGCCGAATTTGTGGAAACCGCGGAACTGCGCGATGTCTTATCGGAGCTTGGATGCTCCATCTACCAGGGCTACTATTACAGCCGCCCGCTGCCGCTGGAGGACTTTATGGATTATATCACCCGGCTGCCCGAAGAAGGAGACGCTTCTGATCCTCAATAATTCACAGAAGAAAAGGAATGGCCGGCATGCGAATCATCATGCCGGCCATTCCTTATTTCAAGTCAACCACCAGATACTGATCGGAAACGTCAAACTCCCCCTTCTCCATCTGCCTGACGCAGTACTGAGCCACGTATTTCACGACCGCGTACATGACCGGCTCAAACAGATAGATTTTCTTCTTTCCTTCCGGAGTTTCCACGGTCACACTCTTTACGACATCCTGCAGATAAAACAGCAGTTCGTCCTTCTTTGCATACAGAATCCGGTCATTTTTCAAAAAGCACATCACATATGCAGCTTCTGCCAGAAATTCCTCTTCCCCTGGAGTGAAGGATATCGAACTGCCGCCATTCTCACTGCCGGTTACATCAGCGAAGCCATCGGTCAGCATTACCATTCCATGGGCCATCTCCACGCCCTTTTCAGAGAGCTTCGGGCTGTATTTTCTGCACTCCAGATCCAGTCTGCGGCATTCCTCGCTGCAAAACAGGGGAATTTCCTCCTGGTCTATGATACCTGAGGAGATCAGTCTCCAGAGATTCTCATCTAACTTCTCATAACCGGTGATACGGATTCCATTTCTCCTGCATTCCTTTATAAAGGAGACGCCATGATTTCTGTAACCCGCGGTTTTGGCCCTCTCTGTGATTCTGCAAATCAGGATACCGTCCCGTCCCAAGATGGTAATTACCAGCGTCCCCGAGCGGGAAGTCATATCCAGACGCACTTCTCCTATTTCCTGCACGGAATACTCCTGCCGTTTTTTCACGATTCCTCTGATCTGTATCCTGCGATTCTCCAGAATCACTCTTCCCTGCCATCTGCAGGCCGCCGCCAGAAAGCTCAGGGCGGAAATACAGCCCAATGCGGTTATGAGGCTCCGGCTCTCCAGCCATTCCACGGTAAGCATCAGCAGAAGTCCAAAGACCATACCGACTGCATTCAGTACGGAAACACGCTTCTCATAGATTCGCAGCACGATCCGCCTTTCTGTACTGTCAGGTATCCGGTATACACCGATGGGCGGAATCACCTCCACGCCTCTCTGGATCAGCCGCCACAAGAGCCTCTCACACTCTGCCGGCATCTCGTATACAGTAAACAATTTCCCCTCTGCGCCGTAAAAGACACAGCCGGATATTCTCCACTTCACTCTCGTCACAGCCTTAAGTGATACGATTCGATCCGTTCCAAACAGCCGCCGGATCACCACCGTCTCGGGATGGACGGTAAGAGACCAGGAGCCGTAGGCGATCAGGTAGATTCCGGGCACAGAAAACAGGATCAGAAATAGAAGCATAATCCCAATGGAGGCCGTCGGATTCCCGTGCATTCTCGAATACAGGCAGAAAGCGGCCATCGCGATTCCAAAAACGATACTTGCCGCACCTATGTATATACAGCCTCGCGGACCGTGTATGGTGTATTGCTCTTCCTGCTTTATTTGCCTATTTCTGTCTTTCATCTGCATCCGTCCCATAATTTTCTTCCAGATACGCTGCCCATGAGCGGTAAAACTCCTCTTCCGTCATTTGAAATGTCTCTTCAAGCTTTTCCGGCCGTCTGACCAATTCCATCAATTTTCCGTATCCATATCTTGCAGTCACATACTCCACCACTGTGTACGAATACTGATACCCGTCCCGCCGAAAAAACTCCTGGAAGTCAGCCCCGGTGTCCAGATCGGCCAGTGCCGGCACGCGGTTGTTCTTTAGCCCCTCCGAGACCGTATTTCGAATCCATGCTTCATGATTGTCTTTCCCCTCGTAGGAGGCAATTCCCTCGTCGAGCTATCTGGGGATGTGTGGGTTTATCTCTTTTATCAGAACGTGTGTAAACTCGTGAACGACAGTGTTTATCACCTGTTCGTAATTCGATCCCGGCGGCGGATTCAGCGGCGACGCTATGACTGTTTTCCCCGCCGCAATTCCCCCTCTTATCCATTCAGGAGCGTCCTCGATTCCAAGGGCCAGATTCAATTCCGCCCGATCCGAGCATATCTTAACTGTCGTTTTCTGTTTCAGCTCTCTGCCTGTCTTTTCTGTTATATCGGAGTATCGTTCTTCCAGTAAATTCAGCACCTCTTCTACACAGGTCCTCTCGCTCTCATGATACTCTGCAATAAAATGACTGCTCTCACATACAAAGTCCATTTACCTGATCCCCTTTTCTTTTTTTCTGCTCCCCACATCCCCATCTCTCTGCGAATCCCAGACAGGCAGCTGCAGCACAAACGTACTTCCGCCCCCATCCGTGTCCTTCACCGTCAGTTTTCCGTGATGCAGCTTAACCAGCTCTACGGCGATGCTCAGCCCCAGCCCATAATGCGATTTGTCATTTCTGGACTTATCCGCGCGGTAGAACCGGTCAAAGACTCTTTTTTTATCTTCCTCCGAAATGCCGCAGCCATGATCCTCCACCTCGATGAACACGTGCTTTGCGTCCGACCGGACAATGACGGCGATCGTACTGCCCTCCGGTGAGTAGCTGGAGGCGTTATCCGTAAGAATCGTCATAAGCTGCATCAATCGCTGGCGGTCCCCGCAGACCTCCGGCAGTTCTTCCTCCTGCAGCCTTAATTCAAACGGCTGATTCTTTTTCCTGCACAGCTCTGCCAGGGCATCGTAGTTTGATATCAGAAATGTATCCGTCATCAGAGGTTCCGCGCGCATGGTCCAGGTTCCCGCGTCCGCCGAAGCCAGCTGCAGCAGATCATCGATCAGGACCGTCATCCGTTCCCCTTCCTTCTCGATTCCGGGCAGAAACTGCTTCGCCTTCCCCTCATCCATGGAAACCGCATGAATCCCCGCACGTATTACGGTAAGCGGCGCCCGCAGTTCGTGAGAGGCCGCCGCGATAAATTCACTCTGCCTTTTAAGGCCAGTCTCCAATGGCTTCAGACTGTGGTTCACAAAGGTACGGCAGATAAAAAACAGAATCACCAGCCCCATCAGATTTACCGAGAAATACAGCAGTACGGAATTCCGGTAAACCTCCTTTTCATCTGTCAGTGCTTTCAGGATCAGTATCTTCTGTTCCGTTCCATACGCTTTTTTCAGATAGATACTGCCGTAATAGTGTTCCCTCTGGTCCCCATATATGGAATAAACCGGACTTCTCACTTCTCCCGGCTTACTTCCCGGTATTTCTTCGAAAAATCCGTCCTGCTCTGCAAAATGATTCAGCTTTTCAAACAGCCTGTCCCTATCGGTCAGAGGCTTCCAGGCGCCTTTAAATGACAGCGGAACAGAATTACTGGACACAGAGATCATCATATTCTCACTGATTTCACTTTGAGCCAGCCACATATGGGAGATTTTATTACTGTCCCTGATCGTATCCACCACATTGCCAAATACAGTCTGATACCGGCTGATATTATTCGTCTCGTACTGATTTAAAGACAAAAGAAGCAGACCGGTCACAATAAGACTCAGCAAAAGACCGGTAGCCAGCACATAAGCGCCGACCAGTTTTCTCCTTAACTGCTTTACCATGGCCGCTCCCTTCTTCCCTACTGCTCCGGCTGCTCTTCCAGAGAATAGCCCACAGACCTGACTGTTTTAATAGTCACACTGCTCCCCACCTGTTTCAGCCTTCTTCTGAGAAAATAAATATAATTGTCCAGATTCCCCTCTTCCACCGCGCTGTCAAGTCCCCATACCCGGTTCAGCAGCAATTCTCTCGTAAGGATCTGTCCCTTGTTCCTGATTAAAAATTCCAGCAGATCCATCTCCTTTTTCGAAAGCTCCACCTTTTTATCCTCTTTCCATAACACCCGGCTGGACAGATTCATGGTCACATCCCCACATACCACCTGCCGTTCAAACTCCATCCGTACCGGCCGCCGTTCCAGTGCCCGGATTCTGGCAAACAGCTCTTCCGGTGCGAACGGCTTAACCAGATAATCATCTGCCCCCGCATCCAGACCGCCGATTCTGTCTTCTATGGTGCCGAGAGCCGTCACCATAATAACCGGTGTCGCCATCCCCTTCTGTCTCATGCGCTGCAAAATCTGTATTCCATCCATTCCAGGCAGCATCCGGTCCAGAATCACCACATTGTATGCCTGCATACCCAGATAATAAAATGCTTCCTGACTGTCCTGGCAGATATCCGCCAGGTAGCCCTTCTCCTCCAGCCAGAACCCCATCAGCCGGCATAATTCCATATCATCTTCCACCGGCAGTATCCTCACAGCGCGTTCTCCTTTCTGCATTTTATTCCTGAAGGTATAAGGTTATCTTCGTCATCAGTTTCTTTGCTGCGTCCTCCAGGGAGGCGGTTCCGTCAAAGTAGTCTTTTGAGTATTCCAACAGGATCTGTTTCTCTTTCCAGTTCCTGCCGGCGGAATGCTTCACGGTTTTGCAGAACTCTGTCATCCTGCGGCGAAGCGGCTCGGAGGGCCAGCCAATTTTCATATCGTATGTTCTTCCATCCGCACCGGGGATAGTTCCTCCGTATGCATCCGCTGACGTTCTCTCCACCGTACATAAAAACTCCAGCGCATTCTGATTTACTGCAAATCCATCGTAAAAGTCGGAACACTGTACGTCTTCCGACAGAACTGTCTGCAGAAATCCAATTGCCAGATCCTGATTCTTACTGGCTTTCGTGATTCCTATGGTGCCATACGGCACATACGTCTCATTGATCAGGATAACGTCCGCTTCCAGTTTTCCCTGGGCCTGCTCGACAATGGAAGCTCCCTGCCCGGATTCAAAAAAACCGTTGATCACATTTGAATACAGATGTGTGCCCTTTTCCAGGAGCCCCCATATGCTGGAAGGCCGTTTTTCCCTCGTGCCGTCTGAGACCTCGCTTCCATCTATGATCCGCTTCATATCGGTAAGAAATTCCGTTAATTCCGTTTCCTCGACCACATCGCCTTCCTTTACGATATCATTTAAAAATGCATCTGCGTAAAAAGAAAGTAACGCCTCCCTGTCAACCGTCCCGAATACCTGCCCGGTCTCATGGGCCTGAACATAATCAGCAAGGGAAGATAACTGCCCCGCTTCCTTAAGCGCCTCTTTCCTGCCGAATGTCATCGGAAGCCCGATTCTGACCGGCACAGAGTAAATCCGTCCATCCACCCGGCACTCCTCTGCAATATTGGCCAGAAAATCACCGGACGCAGTCAAACGCTCTATTTCATCTGTAATATCAGCCAAAACGCCTTTTTCGATGTAAGATTCCTCTGACAATCCGTCTAAGATCAGAATATCCGGTCCTTCTCCAGCAAGCAGTTCGGCATTTAAGGTTCGGATATAATCGTCAGCGACTGCGGCTGACCCTTCCTCCAGGAGAGGCTGAAAATCAACTTTCACGTTGGGATTCTCAATCTGATACTCACTGACCGCCTGACGTATGGTATTGTTGTCGCTCAGTGAGAATATGGTAAGCTCTTTTTCCGGCTCTACCGGCATATCCGGGTAATAAACGTAATGGGAGAGCTTATTGGTTTCATCCATGGAATTGTAATAGACAAAGTAATCCTCCTGACTGCCCGCCGCGAATCCTGAGGCATAATATTTCGGGGAACCCATGGTATTGCTCTTTCCCTCTATAATCTGCTCCCAGATTCCGGAACCATTTTTCAAGACCTGAATTCCCTCCACTGACAACAGACTTATATCACCATTCTCTCCGACAATGCCCGGGACTCCAAAGTATTGATTTAAGTTCAGCGGATATCTGGTCTTTTCTTTGCCGTCTTCTCCGTCATATAATATCAGACTTTCGGAAGCCTCGTCAATGGCATAAAACTGGCTGCCCCTGGCAAAGTAACAGCTGTCGCTGCCTGGCAGCTCTGCGAGCTTCTGTTGTCCGGCCGCGTCATAAAGGTAAATGTTATTTCCGGATGAGAATAACAGGTTCCCATTTTCCAATACGGTAATGGACCGCGGGTAATACTTATACCCATACTCGCCAGTCTCAAGCAGAACAGGGAGATTGAGTTCCTGTCCATGTTCCCAATCCCCGGCCGCTACAACATGGTGTCTGCTGATAACCTCCTGGTCATCCCCTTCCGAATAGACCGCATACATGTTGTGGTCTTCTCCAAAGGTAATACCAATGCTGCTGTTCTCATACTTAAGACCAAGCTGATTTAACCATCCACACTCCTTTTCCTCCCAGGTCAGATCCTCGGACAGCAGGTATGCGGTAAATTCTGCCGTTCCATTCTTTTCTTTCCTGGCAAACAGGACCGGTCTCCCATCCGGTCCTTCTAAAAAACCGAGTCCGGAATCATATGTGACTCCCTCCGGCAAAGGGACTTCGCTCTCCGCATACCTTCCCAAAGCCTGATTCTTCTGCGTTCCTGCCGCGGCTCCTTCCGGATCAGATATGACCTTCCCGTCTCTGCTGCACCCATACAGACTGGCTGCTGCCGCTAAAATAAGGGTCATCTGCAGCAGCACCCTTTTTATTCTGTTCTTTCTCATTAAATACCCCTTTCCGCCGGACACAGGGAAGAAATGTTCTCCCTGCCGGTACTCATCAATGCATTTCTCACGAAAGTCATTGTATCATTCCTTTCTCTAAATCATCTCAAATATGGAAAAGTACGGCAGAGTTAGAAAAATGGCATAAAAACGTAAGAAAACTTTATTTGAATGAAATCATTATTTGTAGTAGATTAGAAACATATGAAATATAAACTGGATACACTGCATAAATGTACAGGAAGAGGGGAGACGAACGAATATGAAGCGAATAGTTTGTGCCGTATTAAGCGGTATACTGGTTATGGGAAGTGTCGGATATGGGGGAATGGTCAGCTACGGAGCGCCCTCCTATTCAGAAGCCAATGCGGTAGGCCCTGGGATCAAGGCAGCCGTAGGCCTCAATGATTTTCTGGATCAGGAGGTATCAGATCCCATTGTAAAGCCGGCCGATAAGTACTCTTACGATCAGATGGAAGCCGATATCCAGTCCCTTAAAAACAAGTACGGAGATAAAATCACCGTAAATATCATCGGTACTTCACTGGATGGAAGGAATATCTATGATATTATCCTGGGCAATCCCGAGGCAAAGTCCCAGATTCTTATGCAGGGCGCGATTCATGCCAGAGAGTATATGACGCCTCTGGTGATGATGAGCCAGTTGGAATATGCCCTGGCCTTTTACGATACGGGACACTATAATTATAAATCGATTGCCGATATGCTTAAGAAAGTGGCCATTCATTTTGTACCCATGACGAATCCCGACGGCGTATCCTTAAGCCAGTTTGGAATCGATGCCATACGCTCCGATGCGCTGAAACAGGTCATAAGGGACTGCTATACACGGGATGTGAATCTGAAAAGAACCGCGGATTCGTTCGAAACGTACTTAACGAAGTGGAAAGCAAACGCCGGCGGCGTAGACTTAAATTACAATTTTCCATACGGCTGGGATGAACTGGCCACAAAGCTGACGGAGCCTTCCTCTGCGAGCTACAAGGGCCCGGCTCCTTTCTCCGAACCGGAGAGCCAGGCACTGGCAAAACTGGCAGACCAGTATCCGTGGGCCATCACAGTCAGCTACCACTCCCAGGGCCAGGTCATCTACTGGACCACAAGCAGTAATGGAGCGGAGATGGCCTCCAATACGCTGGCCGAGGCCGTCTCGGTCATGACCGGTTACCGCATGGATTCCAGCGACGGCAAAGGAGGCTTCAAAGACTGGATGCAGTCGAGAAGCGGCGCAGTCCCCGGCGTAACACTGGAAGTCGGAAAAACACCGTGCCCCGTTCCGTTTTCAGAGTTTCCTCAGGTGTGGAAACAGAATAAGGGCGTCTGGGTGCAGGTTCTCGATTACGTTGTCCGGCGTATCTGATCCGCCATACAGAATCCCAGGCCATTTCAATAAAGAGGCCTGGGATTCCCCATAAACTACCGTCCTATACCTCTGATAATTTTGTTTTTCAGAAGCCCAATACAGATAATACCTCCGCCAGCGGCTTACGTTCCTTCACCGCCCCGATAGACGATTCAGCAGATCCCGGTAAGTTGGAACTTTTCTGATACAGCAGGTGATATCCCTGCAGCTTGAGTTAAGTGCGGATTCTGAATCATTCTTACATACAGTCATTATATGCTATCTTCATTGATTTTTAAATGCAGAATGCAATATTTGTAATTTATGGCAAAAAAAGAAGACATCCCCCATTGGGAACATCTTCTTACAAGCAATCATCCCTCTCCCCGTCACTTATGATACGGTTCTCCGTTCATAATCCGGTAACCTCTGTATATCTGTTCCAGGAGAATCACCCGCATCAGCTGGTGCGGAAATGTCATCCGGGAAAAACTCAGCAGATAATCAGCCCGGTCGAGAACCCGCTTTGAGAGCCCCAGGGAGCCGCCGATGACGAACACGATCTGGCTGGTTCCCGATACGCCCAGCGAGGCGATTTTCTCTGACAGTTCCACGGAATCCAGCATCTTTCCCTCGATCGCCAGAGCGATAACACAGGCGCCATCCCTGATACTGGCCAGAATCCTGTCCCCCTCTTTCTCCTTGATCTGAGTTTCCAGCGCCTCCCCGGCATTGTCCGGGGTCTTCTCATCCGCCACCTGGATAATCTCCAGTTTACAGTACCGGCTCAGCCGCTTGCTGTACTCCTCGATCGCGGCGGTGTAATATTTTTCTTTTATCTTTCCAACTGTGACCAGCGTTATCTTCATGTATCTTCCTCTTACTGTTTGACTGCCCTGCTATCCGGCAGGTTTTTCTTCATCGCCTCCAGAACTCTGCCCGCCACCTGCGCCGCGGATTTCTTCCGCTGGGTTTTCACCCGTTTTACCACTTTTCCGTCCGGCTTCCGGCTGATTCCGTAGGTGATCCTTAAGAATTCCTCCACCTCGTTCCAGGCCTCCCGGCTCTCCGGAATTAAGTCCATCCCCATCTGGAATACATGGAACATTCCCTCATAGACGGATAAACGGCGGCGTACGCCCGCCTGCTTCAGCTTATCCGCAACTCCCAGCGTATCACTTAAAAGGACCTCATAGCTTCCCACCTGCATGAGCACCGGCGGAAAACCCTGAAAATCTCCGAACAACGGCGACAGATACGGATTCTTCGGATCGGCATCTCCGATATAGGAAGAATGAAACAGCATATTGTCGGTGGAATTACCAAAGAGCGGATCCGTCTCGTAATTATCCGTGTAGCTGGCGCCGCTGTTGGTCATATCGGCCCAGGGGGACATGGTGATAATTCCTCCCGGCAGAGGAAGCCTGTTATCCCTCAGATACATGGCCAGGGCCAAAGCGAGTCCGCCGCCCGCGGAATCTCCCGCTACGATGATATGATCCGGTTCGTAATCCTTTTCCTGGATCAGCCATTTGTAGGCGTAAACCGCATCCTCTAAGGCAGCCGGATATGGATACTCCGGAGCCACCCGGTAATCGATCGTGAGCACATCGCCGCCGAAGCTCAGCTTGGAGTACCGCACCGCAAATTTCCGGTATATATTCTTCATGGGACCGATATAGCCGCCGCCGTGCAGCTGCAGAATCACACGCCCCGTAAAGATCCCTTCCGGCCGTAAATACTCCATCGGGAACTGTTCCGTCTCCACAATTTCATACTCATAACCGGCAGGACAGATCCATGCCGGCTCCACCGGATTCTTTCTCAGTTCTCCGCTCTGAATCGGCTGCTTTAAGGATGTCTCCATCACGTTCTGCATCATGTCACGCACAAGATTTCCCCGAACACTCACTCGTTTATCTCTCATCTGTTTTATCCTTTCTTTTCAGCCGTCTATCCGCTATGGCTCCGCCATTTACTCCATTTACCCCTGACCCGGTTCACCCCATCCTACAGATGAAATCTCCTTTTCAACTCCGTCTTCACGCTTCTGTCCCCCCACTTGATGGTGACAAACAGAATCGCGACGGTGACCACCACGGTTATGAGCGCCATCAGGGGACGTGTCACCAGTCCGGCCGCCCATAAAATGACGGGAATAAAGCTGAAAATGGTGATCGCAATCTGGTACATAAAGTAACTCTGCCAGTTCAACCGGTTTACTATAATCAAAAATACTACCGCAAGGTCCGCAAACAGCAGTGTGCTCGGAATGCCATAGTTCACCGACCAGCCCGCGTATCCCGTAGAATGGTCGATCATCACCAGAAGCACCTCCGCCGCAATGGTCTGCAGCACAATTTTAGAAGCCAGATTCGCGTGGCGCATAATCGAATACCTCAGAGTCAGCGCCACATAGACGATGCAGCCGATGGCGATCACTGACCACATGGACCCTGAGTACGTGGCGTAATTGACGATACCCAGTATGGCCGCCACCGCGAACAGAATAATGTAAAAAGAGTTGACCACTTCCTTCCACTTCTTCGGATCGTACTGAATCCGCGGATACATCGCCTTATCATCCCGGGAATCCGGCACACCGTTGCTCTCCGTCTCCACAGAGACTCCCAGCTCCCTCAGAAAGCCGAAAAAGCGGTCCTGAAGCCTCGTATCCTGAAAGACCGAGGTAAATGTCACCACCACATGTTCGCCGTACGCACACACGGCGCACTTCATGGGCTGACGCTTCGAGACACCGATCATAAGATGAAAATGCTCGATCTCCTCCTCATACCCTTTTTCCACTTTGATCGGGCCGATATTGGAGAGTGTCATGGTATAAGCCCTGTCGTTTCTGCGGAAAATCACATTCAGCGCACCCCATTTCATGAAAAGCGGGGCAATTCTCAAATACCATTTCTTTTCATTGGAAACATTGTAGGAGATCGTCTCTTCCAGCTTCTCCTTCGTAATATTTTCATCCATCTGGCGGCTTACCGCCTCCACCACCTCGGAAAACTCATGCTTTTTCCCGTCTGCCAGAAACTCCAGCAGCGTGACCGCGAAGAAATTGGCCATGGTCTCGGAATCGAAAAACGCACGCAAATTGATGGGCAGGCTGATCCCGATGGACCGGTCTCCGATTCCCGCATCCTCATACTCCAGATAAATCGCCCAGATCAGGGCAGCGGCAAGAAATTTCGTGATGCTTACGCCGTAAGACTTGCCGGCCTTTTTCAGTTCCGCAAGATTTACATAACCATGCAGTACACTCTCCTCATCGAGAGGCAGCAGGTCTCCATTTATATGGAATGCCTTTCGGGTGCTGTATTTTCTGCGGGCAACCTCTTTGTAGTTGCGCACATAGCTGTCCTCCACATTCATGGAGACATCGGACGATATCTTCTGGGGAGCCGGATGGCCGGTCCTGCCGTCGCGGGTCAGATCCAAGTACCGGTAAACCAGCGCCTTCAGGAAATTGACTGCTCCCAGCCCATCCGTTACCGCGTGAAACACCTCCAGATTGATCCGTTTCTCATAGTAGCTGACCCGGAACAGATAGTAAGGGCTGGTGCGCGGATCGATATACTTGCACGGATACGTGGTTTCCCGCTCAATCACCGGCATCCGTTTATTCGATTCAAAATAGTACCAGAAAAAACCGCGTCTCAGCCTCACCGCAAATCCTTCGAACTGAGGCAGTATCTCCTCCAGCGCACGCTGAAGCGTTCCCGGAACCACCTCTTCCTTTAGTGTTGCCGAAATCCTGTATACATTACTCAGATGTTCATTGGCAATGACCGGAAATATCTTCGCCGTATTATCAAGACGTCTCCATCTCTCCCCCTGTGGACTCTTCTTCATCGTTGAACCCCTATCCTTTCCAACTGTCAAACTTTCCTGAAATGTCAAAGGTAAATAGCCGTTACAGTTCACAGACCTGTCGATCTTTGCTTCCCGGTCTGCCCCGGCTGGCTTATGCGTGGTTTCCAGTTCAAGTTTCGGGGATAAGCACTTCTAAACGTGCAGAATTTTTCTAAAAACCAGGGAAAATTCCCAAACTCGCTGCGCTCAGACAGGTGGGAATTTCCCCTGAACGAAAAATCCTGCGCGTTAAGAATTGCTAATCCCCTGCAAAGTCACTGGAAACCACGCATAAGCCAGCCGGGGCAGACCGGGAAGCAAAGATCGACAGGGCTGTGAACTGTAACATATGGCTCTGTTTTTAAAACTCCAGAAGCATATCATACCAGACGGCTCCGCCGTGTACCGACCCGGATATCCCCAGACTGCGGTAGCCGAATTTCTCATAGTAGTGGATCAGACGGTCCTTGCAGGTCAGAATCATGCCCTTTTTTCCCCGCGCCTTCGCCGTTTGAATCAAGTGATTCATCAGATCGGCCGCGACGCCCTGCCTCCGGTATTCCGGAATCACGTCCAGCCCGAAAATGCTCTGATACATCCCGTCCGCCCGGTGGAGTCCGCTGTCCTCAAACATCTCATCCCGTATGGTTCTCTCATCCGTTACACAGCCGTTAATAAAGCCAATGATTTTCCCGCTCTCATTCTCTGCCACAAGAAAGCTTTCCGGAAATGTTTCGATCCGCTTCCGAAAAGACTCTCCCGTCGCGGCCTCTGCCGCCGGAAAGCATAAAGCTTCCACCTCTGTGACCTGATCCAGATCCTCTGCTTTCACGTTTCTGATTGTATATACCATCTCTCTGACCTCTTCTCATCCTTCACATTCCGCCGCCACACCCTCCCGGCGGATGAAAGAAAAGGCGGAATCTGCGGCGTCAGACCTGCAGATATCCTCCTCTTCCATCGTTTCTTCCATCATCTCTTCTTTACTGGGCGCGGAAATAGTATCCGACGCCCCATTTCGTATGAACATATTTGGGATCGCTGGGGCTTGGCTCGATCTTCTCACGGAGACGCCTTACATGGACGTCCACGGTTCTGACATCGCCGGAATCCATGGCCTTGTTGCCCCACACGTACGTAAGCAGCTGTTCCCGGCTGTAGACCTTGTTCGGATTACAGGCCAGAAGCTCCAGCAGATCGAACTCCTTGGCTGTTAAATTAATCTCTTTTTCACCAATAAAGACGCGGCGGCTGTCGCGGTCCAGCTTTAAATCACCGGAAGTCACCACATTGGACTCGGCCCGGCCTTCCCGTCTGCTTTTCTTCGTATTTCTCCGCATAATCGCCTTGATTCTGGCCTTTACCTCCAGAATATTAAACGGTTTCGTTATATAGTCATCGGCGCCGTACTCCAGCCCCAGAATCTTATCCATGTCGTTGCCCTTTGCCGTCAGCATGATGATCGGCATCTCGGAGAACTCCCGGATGGCCTGGCAGACCTCATAACCGTCAAACTTCGGCAGCATCACATCGAGGAGCACCACATCATATTCCTTCTGCTTCGCTAAATTAATGGCTTCCTCTCCGTCATAGGCGCAGTCCACTTCCATGTTGTCCTGCTCCAGACTGAACCGGATTCCCTTCACAATCAGTTTCTCATCATCCACTACTAAAATACGTGCCATGTCACACCTCTATCTTCCACTCACACTGTTATGTCATCTTTGATCTTTTCAAATGCCGCATCCTTGATACCGGATATCTTCTTGATATCCTCAATCTTCTGAAACCCGCCATGGCTCTCCCGGTAAGCGATGATATCGTCGGCCTTTGCTTCTCCGATCCCCTTTAAGGTCATCAGCTCTTCCCTGGCGGCCGTGTTCAAATTCACTTTCACTTTTTCTTTTGCCGTACTGCCGCCCGCGGTCTTCCCCTCCGGCATGATCACACCGGCGCCTGAGCTGCCCGCTCCATGATTCCCGCCTTCGGAATCAAGCCCGTAGCGTTCCGCCCCATCGAGCGATTCGCCATCCGGAACCACGATCTTCATACCGTCACAGACAACCTGAGCCATATTCAGATACTGCGCCGCCGCACGCTCCGTGAATCCGCCAGCGCGCTCCACTACCTGGAAAATCCTGCTCCCCTCTTCCATCTCATAAACACCCGGAAGCACAACTTCTCCGCAGATATGTACGTAACAGACAGAAACCGCCGTCTCTTCTAAAACCGGGATCTCCGTCTCATCTGATTCCTTCGCGTTCCCATAAGGATCAGAATCCCCCGCCTCCCCATTTCCTTCCGGCGCATCTTCCGCCCGACTCGTCCCCGCATCACCCGGGGCATTCATAACCGGCAGTTCCCCGGATTCCCATCCGTCCTGCCTTCCATCACAGCTGTAGCATACGCCTGCAGCCAACACGCATATGAGTATTACAGCCATTTTTACTGCCTGATATCTATATTTCATGATATCCCTCCTTTTTTCTCAGGGAAAGGATACCATCTTCAGCCTATGTTACTATTCTACAAAAAGATACCAGTAAATACAAGCACTATTTCCAAGTTTCAGGGAAAGGTTACTGTTCACAGCCGAAAAAACGTCGGACCTCCGGAGGCACAGGCTGGAACGGGATCTCCATGTTCCCCGCTCCTCCCCTGCTTTCGGATACCCAACGTTTTTTTTCATATTCCATCTAATTAAATATGATAATACCAATCACCGCCACAACAGCGCCAAGCAGTTTCTTCCATTCAAATCCGACCTTTTCCACTCCGAACAGACCGAACAGTTCGATTCCGTATGCCACGATAATCTGGGAAATGACGATGATGAGAGCCGCCTTTGCAGGTCCCAGCGAGCCCATACTACGCACTACGGTATATGTGATAAAGGCGCCGATAATTCCGCCCAGAAGCATGTACTTCGGTTCCACCTGCAGGATTCCCGAAATATTTTCTCTCCCTGAAAAATACCAGATGACAATACAGGTGATAAACGCTGTCAGCTGCACCCACCCGGCTGACACCCAGATGCTGGTCTGCTTCGTGACCCCTGTATTCAAAACTCCCTGGATGCTCATCAGCGCTCCTGAAATCAATGCTATGATAAAGCCTGTCATAGAATAACCTCCAAATCTGTCATACATTTCTAATCTTTCCTTTATCATGCGCAGAATTGGAACTTCTATTCATACACACATGATCTTGACAGCAGGCAGTTTTTGCGATATACTCACACACGTAAAATAAAACAGAAAAAGACACGCTAGGGGAGCCAATTGGCTGAGAATGGAATTTTTTACATGACCCTCACTACTTGAACCGGACAATGCCGGCGTAAGGAAGCAGTATGATTCATACTTCATCAAAAGTAGTCCCCTCCTGTGTGTAAACAAAGGAGGATTTTTTTATGTCATTTTTCTTAACCTACGCGGCAGACAGCGAAGAGTATCTGCTGAAGCCCGCCGGCTATGGCCTGCTCATCATTTTACTGGCCGCACTGTTATTCGTCATCTATAAGCTGGGAAAAGTATCCCTTAAGACGCAGAAGATGCAGACGAAACAGCTTGTTACCTGTTCCGCAGCCATGGCTCTCGCAGTCGTGACTTCCTACATTAAGGTGGCTTCCCTGCCCTTCGGCGGCTCCATCACCTTATTTTCCATGATGTTTATCTGCCTGATCGGTTACATCTACGGGGCCAAAACCGGCCTGATCACCGGAATGGCCTACGGAATCCTGCAGTTCCTCATCGAACCGTATATCTTTGCTCCGCTTCAGGTGCTTCTCGACTACCCGATGGCCTTCGCCGGACTGGGACTGGCCGGGCTTTTCAGTTCGAAAAAGCATGGTCTGATCACTGGCTATCTCTTCGGTATCTTCAGCCGTTATATCTGCCATGTGCTCTCCGGCTACATATTTTTTGCCGCTTATGCACCGGAAGGTATGAACCCATTTTTATACACGCTGGGATATAATGCCACCTACATCGTGCCGGAAGCAATCGCAACCGTTGTCATTCTCAGCCTGCCGCCAGTGGCAAAGGCAATCGCGCAGGTGAAAAAGCAGGCGATCAGTTCTTAAACCGGTTCTATTTATATTATTAAAAAAAGAAGGTAAGAGGGCTGCGTCGTGCGGCGCAGTCCTCTTGCCTTCTTTTATCTCATCTTTTCTTACTATGCTAATTACTGCAGCTTCTCACTATGTTTCGAAATCACCTTCTTCATGATTTCTACATCAGCCTCCAGAGCTGATATTTTTGCTGATTCGCTTTCATAACGTATAGCAGCAGGAACATAGTTTTCTGCTAACAGCCTTAGCTGTGGTTTGATATCATTCTCTATGTCCAGTTTAATATTCTGAATGTCATTTTATATTTTCCATTCACCCTTTTCCCGCTGCCGCCATCACCAGATGCTTCGCAAGCACGGCCGTCGTTACCGCGCCGATACCTCCCGGAACTGGCGTCGCCATGGAAGCGGTTCCCTCCAGCGTCTCGAAATCCACATCTCCGCAGAGTTTTCCGTTCTCATCCACATTGATGCCCACATCGATCACAACCGCGTCTTTTCCCACGCTCTCTTTATCAAGCATCTTTGCCCGGCCCGCTGCCGCCACCAGAATTTCAGCGTTCCGGCAGGTCTCTTTTAGATTCACGGTCCGCGTGTGGCAGATGGTAACCGTGGCGTTTTCTTTCAACAGAAGCATGGACAGCGGTTTCCCGACGACCATGCTGCGGCCCACGATCACCGCCCGCTTTCCGCTGATCGGGATCTCAAAGGCTTTTAATGTCTCCACCACCGCCTCTGCGGTACATGGCGCATACCCCGAGCTGTCCCCGGCAAACACCTTTGCTATATTTTCCGGTGATATTCCGTCTAAATCCTTTTCCGGATCGATCATGCGCTCAATATCTCTCTCGTGGATCTGCTTCGGCAGCGGACGGAGCAGGAGAATCCCATCGACCTCCGGATCCTCGTTGATCTTCTGAAACTCCGCCTTAAACGCCTCATCATCAATGTCCGCAGGATAGGCATAGACTTCAGCGGAAAGGCCAAATGCCGCCATCTTCTTCACCGCCCCCCGCTCATACGACAAGTCGTCCGGACTCTCACCCACACGGACGATGGCAAGCTTCGGTATCCTGCCGCCGCACTGTTTCAGCATCTCTGCTGTCTGTTCCTTTATCTTTGCAGAAACCTCTGCACCCTTTAATGTAATCATCCGTTCAATCCTCTCATTTCACGCTCTGTCAGTCTGTATCTTCCTCTTCTGGAGGCACGTCTCAGCGCAGCGCGTTTTCCACCTTCTGATAGACCGCATCCGCCGCCGCTGTCCCGGAACGCATCATCTCGTCTGCCTGCCGGTTCAGTTCCTCTGCCTTCTCCCTGTCTTTCATGGATTTCGTATTGATCCATACGTTCATGACCGCGCCGGTTAAGGCCGTTCGGATAAACTGTACGCCCACGCCCACGTCGCTGACCGCCATCCGGCTCCCCTTTTCCGCCAGAATGTCCATGATAACCAGAGCCTTCTGCGCATCTTCCATCACGTGGAGCGGAACGAGACTTGCCGTCAGGAGATGGCCCTCCAGCACCTCGGCCTTTCGCTTTTTTTCCTCATCCGTAGTACCTGGCAGACCGTAGGCTGCCGCCAGAGGTGCGAACACCCGCGCATCCTCGTCGGCCAGATGAAGAAACTCTGCTTTCAGAGTTTCCAGCTGCTCTAAAAGCTCCTTCATCTCCTCTTCCACGTCCGCATATTTTTTCTTGCCAAGAGTCAGATTAATCACCATCTGCCCCAAAGATACCCCTGCTGCACCGCCCAGTGCAGCCGCACCGCCGCCGCCGGGAGTCGGTTTCTTCGATGATAATTCCGCCAGAAATTCTTCTGTCACCATTTCCTTTATCATAATTTCCTCCATTCGTGAGTGCTTCACCAAGTGTTTCCAGTATACCATAATCAGGAAATTCGTGAAAGGCTATTTTTCCATGCTCTCATTCAGAGACGTAATCCATGCTTCGATCGCCTCCGCCAGGATATACTGCTGCTGCAAAACGGCCATGCCCGTTTCCGGTATCCCCGGCGCATTTCCCTTTCGGTCAATATTCTCTTCCAGATACGCCTTCAGAATCTTCACATTGCTCTCGATCCGGTTTAAGCACTCCTGCTGTTTTTCCTGAGGCAGGCTGGTTAAATTTACGATTACCGCATTGAAATCCAGAAATATATGGATCGGGCCGGACGCAATCTCCAGCATGAGCTTTTCAAATTCCTGCTCTCCGGCTTCGGTCAGGGTATAGACCGCCTTCTCCGCCATTTTCCCCTCTTTCACCATGCTGCTCTGGATATAGCCCTTCTCTTCCAACTGAATTACTTTTTTATAGATGGAAGGCGTACTGATTTTCACCCACCGTGAGATGTTGCGGTATTCCACCAGCTTCTGAATATCATAGGCACTTAAGGATTCCTTCTTCAGAATTCCCAATACGATCAGATCTATTGTCGCCATCATGTCCTCCTTATTTCCGCTTGACATATACTATAAAATATAGTACTATGGCTTCACGGCCGTATTTACTATACTTTATAGTACTATATTTTACATTTTGTGTCAACAGAAGGGAGAATGAATCATGAATGAACGTAACAGTAAAATGGAACTGCTTGGCAGCGCGCCAATACCGAAAGCGCTTTTAGCAATGGGGCTTCCCACCATGATCGGCATGATGATCAATGCGCTTTACAATCTGGTGGACGCCTACTTTGTCGGAGGGCTGGGAACCAGCCAGATGGGGGCGATCTCTGTCGCATTTCCCCTGGGACAGGTTGTCGTGGGACTGGGCCTGCTATTTGGAAATGGCGCCGCCTCCTATATCTCCCGATTGCTTGGTCACGGGGAAACAGAGACTGCGGACCGGGTTGCCAGCACGGCGCTTTACAGCAACATCTCCGTCGGCGCAGTCATAATTATCTGCACCATCCTCTTTCTAAGACCGATCCTGCGGCTCCTGGGCGCCACGGAAAGCATTCTTCCCTATGCGGAAATCTACGCGGGTATTTACGTCGTCTCGTCCATCTTCAATATTTTCAATGTCACTATGAACAATATCGTAACCAGCGAGGGGGCTGCAAAAACCACGATGTGTGCGCTTCTGACAGGCGCTGTGTTAAATATGGTTCTGGATCCGGTTTTCATCTACGTCTTACACCTGGGAGTCGCCGGCGCCGCAATTGCCACAGCCATCTCCCAGATCGTTTCCACGGCAGTTTATCTCTGCTATGTGTTCAGAAAAAAGAGTGTCTTCAGCTTCAGCATAAAAAAATGCTGCTTCTCATCAGAAATTATGTCCGAAATCCTTAAAATCGGAATTCCCACACTGGTTTTCCAGCTGCTGACCAGCCTCTCTGTCGCCCTGATCAACTTAAAGGCAAGACCATACGGCGATTCCGTGATTGCCGGTATGGGAGCTGTAACGAGAATTATATCCATGGGAAGCCTGATGGTATTCGGCTTTCTGAAAGGCTTTCAGCCGATCGCCGGATACAGCTATGGGGCAAAAAAATATGACCGTCTCCATGAGGCGATCAAAACTTCTATAATATGGTCAACCATCTTCTGCGCGGTCTTCGGGTTGGGAATGGCGCTCTGTTCCACGGCCGTCATCTCCCAGTTCACGAAAGGCGATGTACAGATGATCGAGATCGGCCGGCGTTCGCTGACGGCAAACGGTATTTCTTTTCTGCTTTTCGGTTTCTATACCGTCTATTCTTCCCTGTTCCTCTCTCTGGGAAAAGCGAAAGAAGGCTTTATACTCGGTGCCTGCAGACAGGGAATTTGCTTTGTGCCTGTCATACTGCTTCTCCCATCCCTCTGGGGAATAAACGGCATTCTCTACGCCCAGCCGGCTGCAGATGTTATCTCCGCCATGATCACCGTGTTTATGGCGGTGCGGCTCCACAGGGAACTGAACGGAGCAAGGTCGTAGCTTTTGTATCTTTACACAGAACAGAATGCCGGGAAGCCACAGAATTATTGGATTCCAGTGCTGCCGGCATTCTGCCCGTTCAAAATTCCTTGTCCTGCATGTGCATCAGAACGCTATTCCTTCAAATATCTTTCTGCCAGATCATCAAACTCCATCCGGCATTTTACCTTTCCGCACTCCGCCGCCATGGGGCCGAATACTTCCAGAGTCATTTTCGCCCGCTCCTTCCATGTGGCCGGATCGACGAAATCGATGGTCCTCATATTGTGAAGCCGGTCGGCCAGTGCGATTAAGACCACCCGCTCATCACAGCTTACGTATTTTTCAAATGCCCTGTATTCCCTCAGAATCTCATTCATGGCCGGTGTGACAGCCGGGTCAGACAGATACATTTCCGGCTCATCCGCCATTTCCCAGATATCATGAAGCAGACCGGCACAGACCGTGTCCTCATCGGCTCCCATATCTGCCAGAATCAGTGCAGTGTTAAGGGGATGCGTCACATAGTCGTCACCCGAACGGCGTTTTTTCCCTTTATAGACCCGTTCGGCCAGCCCGTAAACGGCCTCCAGATGTTTTTTCTTATACTCCGTTCCGGCTTCGTCTAACACCTTAAAAAGCAGTGCATAAATTTCGTTTGGCAGTGCGTGAACCGGCGTTTCTCTCAGATAAAGTCCCATATTCTCCCAGTCTCCTTTCTCGAAAGCCTCTCCGACATGAAATGCACGGAGGAGTGCGGGAGAATACCCAAATTGTGCACGAAAGGCCCTGGTGAAGCCGCTGTGAGTCTCATAACCGTAATCCAGCGCGGTATCCAGGATTTTTCGCCCTTCCCGTATTTCCCTGGCCGCTCCGAACAGGCGCTGCTGTTTTACGTAGTCCATCAGGGTGACCCCCATCTCCGCCCGGAACATCCGGGAAAAATGGCAGGCCGAATACCCGAACTGTTCTGCCAGCCCCTGTACCGACAGCGGCTCCTTCGCATGCGACCGGATATATAATGCGCACTCCATAAGGATATCTTTCTGTCCCAACACTCTCACTTCCTTTTCTCGTTTCCCACGTGGTAGCTTTATTATACCCGATCACTCCGGCCGGCGCTGTTCCGCGATTGCTGTATTTTTTTCAGTCCCTGTTCCTATTCCATTGATTTCCTGTTCTTCTTCTGATATACTCATCTCGGTTTCAGGAAGTTCTGCCTGGAAACCAAAAAACAAAGAGAATGGGACACGATTACAATGATTAAGAATTACGTATCACAACTAAAATCTGAATTTCAAAACTACACTGGTGCCGACTGCATGAAAGATCTGATGGCCGGGCTGACGGTTGCGGCGGTTGCACTGCCTCTGGCGCTTGCGTTCGGCGTGAGCAGCGGATCCACAGCCGCAGCCGGCCTCGTTACCGCCATTATTGCAGGTCTCGTCATCGGCGCACTTTCCGGTGGATATTACCAGATATCCGGTCCTACGGGCGCCATGGCCGCCATTTTAATTTCCATAATTGCCCGATACGGAATGCAGGGCGTTTTCACTGCGACACTGATCGCCGGGATTCTGCTGGTTCTGTGTGGGATCTTTCATATCGGCAGGCTGACAAGCTTCATTCCTGCACCTGTTATCACTGGCTTTACCTCCGGTATTGCCGTCATCATCGCACTGGGACAGATCGACAACTTCTTTGGAGTTACCTCCGAGGGCTCCAGCGCTGTCGTAAAACTCTTAAGCTATGGACATCTGGGCTTCCCTGTCAATATACAGGCGGCGGGCCTGGGACTCTTCGTTGTCCTGTTCATGGTTTTCTTTCCTAAGAAATGGAACGCGGTGGTTCCCGCCTCTTTTTTGAGCATTATTCTTGCGACCATTCTGTCCGTATGCCTGAAGCTTGATATCCAAACTGTCGGCGCCATCCCGAAAACACTTTTTCTGGATACCCGGTTAGATTTAGCCGCCATTACGCCTGCAAATCTCAGCGGATTAATCGGACCAGCCGTCAGTATCGCCATGCTGGGAATGATCGAAAGTCTGCTGTGCGGAGCCAGCGCCGGCAAAATGGCAAATGTCAGGCTGAACAGCGACCAGGAGCTGGTAGCCCAGGGGATCGGCAATATCATCCTTCCGTTTTTCGGAGGAATCCCCGCCACAGCGGCCATCGCTCGTACCAGCGTCGCATTAAAATCCGGCGCCCGCACAAGGCTTACCGGTATCTTCCATGCGCTGGGACTCCTGGCCTTCATGTTTATCCTCGGACCCGTGATGGCAAAAATCCCGCTGTCCGCCCTCGCCGGCGTGCTGATGGTCACCGCTTTCCGCATGAACGACTGGCAGGAAATCAAATATATTTTCTCCCATCATTTCAAGGGAGCCGCCGCCAAATACATCATTACCATGGCTGCCACAATCGTATTTGACTTGACAACCGCAATCCTGATCGGCGTCGTCACCGCATTGGTTCTCCTCGTCAGCCGGCTGGCAAACATCGAGATAAATTATGAAAAGGTAGACATGGACCGGGTCCGCAGCACAGATGCAGCACTTGCAAAGGAATACGACAACGCAGTCGTCGCCTATCTGACCGGCGCTGTCATCTTTGCCAATACTCAGGCAATCGAAGAGATAGAGGCCTGTACAAAGGACTTTGACACAGTGCTGCTGTCCATGCGCGGCGTTTCCTATATGGATATCTCAGGAGCAATTGCATTTATGCACGTCCTGTCAGATTTACAGGCAAAGGGAAAACGCATTCTTTTATGCGGCGTTCCAGGCAGCACAATGGCGATGCTGAAACGCTCTGATATCTATGATATGATTGGTGAAGAGAACTTTTACTGGAGCGTGGAAAAAGCGATTTTACATAGGGAAGGCTTACATTGAGCCTTCCTTGTCTTTATGCTATCTGTTCTCTCTGATTACTCCTTCCATTTCTCCTACCGCAAATAATGGAAGGTTAAGTTCTTCTTTCGCTTCCAACGGCACAACGGTTTCTCCATTATCAACGAGAAAATCGATTTCACAGGAACCACGATCATTTGTATAGAAGGAATGGATACTTACCATAAAAATGAAACGTGATTGGCGAACACATACGTTTTGTGTCCGGTAATCACGTTTCATTTTCTTCTATTCCAACACAGCCGTCAGCCGCCTGACCATCTCATCCACATGCTCTCTCTCTATAATAAGCGGCGGTACAAATCGAATAATATTGCTTCCCGCGCTGATTAACACCAGTTTTTCTTCGAGAAGCGCCTTCTGTACGATGGGGCCGACAGGCATTTGGAACTCCAGCCCCTGCATCAGCCCTCTGCCTCGGTGTCCGGTAATGCAGTCAAACTGTGAGGCCAGTTCTTCCAGCTTCTCCCACAGATAGCCGCCCACTATATTCACATGCTCCACAATCCCGCGTTCTTCGAAAATACTTAACACCGCACTGGCAGCCGCTGTTACCAGCGGATTTCCGCCGTAGGTGGTGCCGTGATCTCCCGGAACCATGGCTGAAGCCGCTTTTCCGGAAGCCAGGAATGCGCCCACCGGAACGCCGTTTCCCAGCGCCTTGGCCACCGTCATGACATCCGGCTTCACACCGTACTGCTGCCATGCGAACATGGAACCGGTACGTCCCATCCCGCACTGGATCTCGTCAAGGATCAGCAGCATGTCATGTTCATCACACAGTGCACGAACTCCCTTTAAGAATCCCTCTTCCGCGGGATAAATGCCTCCCTCACCCTGAACAGTCTCCATAATAACCGCGCACGTATTCTCATGAATCAGTGCCTTCACGCTGTCCAGATCATTGAAATCTGCGAATCTGATCCCCGGGATCAGCGGCTTAAACGGCTCCTGGTAATGGTCATTTCCTGTAACAGACAAGGCACCCATGCTTCTTCCGTGGAAGGAATGGCGCATGGCAATGATCTCGTGGACACAGCCCTCTCCCCGCTTCTCTTCGGCCGCCTTATTGTAGGCGTGCCTTCTGGCAATTTTCAGAGCGCCCTCAATGGCTTCGGTCCCGCTGTTGGTAAAGAACACCTTATCCATGCCGGAAGCCGTCAGGAGCTTTTCTCCCGCTTCGATGGAAGGCACATTGTAAAATAAATTAGAGGTGTGCAGAAGCTTATCTACCTGGGCCTTCACCGCCTCATTGTACTGTTTATCGTTATATCCCAGTCCCATAACCGCGATGCCCGCTCCGAAATCGAGATATTCTTCCCCTTCCATATCGTAAAGAGACACCCCGTCCCCATGATCAAAAATGACCGGATACCGGTTATACGTCTTATAAAATTCCTGTTCCGCCTTTTGAATATATTCCTGTTTATTCGGCATGGTAATACCTCTCATCTCCCGAATTGATAATCGCAGTTCCGATTCCTTTATTTGTAAAGATCTCCAGCAGAAGACAGTGCGGAATCCGTCCATCCATAATATGTACTCTGGAAACTCCCTGCTTCATGGCATCGATACAGTTCTGAAGCTTTGGAAGCATTCCTCCTCCAAGTGTTCCGCTGCTCACAAAATTCAACGCCTCATCAATAGTCATTTCCGAAATTAAAGATTCCTTGTCCTCAAAATCTCTGTAAACGCCTTCCACATCCGTTAAAAATGCCAGCTTCTCCGCCTTCATGGCCGTTGCAATGGCGCAGGCCGCGTCGTCCGCATTGATATTGTACGTCTTAAATTCTTCGTCAAATCCCACCGGACAGATGATCGGCAGGAAATCCTTTTCCAGAAGGTCATAGATAATCTGCGGGTCCACTCCGGTGATATCGCCCACATAACCGATATCCTCGCCGTCCGCGTATCTCTTTTTACACTGCAGCATCATGCCGTCCTTGCCGCTGATGCCGACCGCCTTCACGCCCAGCTCATTCACCAGCTGCACCAGGCTCTTGTTCACCCGGTTAAGCACCATCTCAGCGATTTCCATGGTCGGTTCGTCCGTCACACGCAGACCGTTAATAAACTGCGGCTCCATTCCCACTTTACCGACCCATTTGCTGATTTCCTTGCCGCCGCCATGGACGATAATCGGTTTAAAACCTACCAGCTTTAACAGAACGACGTCCTGAATCACATGCTTCTTCAGCTCTTCATCCACCATGGCGCTGCCGCCGTATTTTACGACGATAATTTTCCTGTTAAAACGCTGAATATATGGAAGCGCCTCTATCAGGACTTCCGCCTTCTGCATGATGCTTTGATCTAGATCCATTTTTCTGCTCCTCCCAAATCGACTCCAAATTCTTTACCCAGATTTCCCATTCCTTCATTGATCTCTTCTCTTGAATACTGGTGTGCATCCAGAAATCCATCGCTGTATTCATTCAAATGAAGATAAAATGATGCCGCCATCTCAAAATACTCCGAGCTCTTGTCTTCCAGTTCATTGAGCAGGATATTCTCTGCCTCGTTGATCTGTCCTGCATCCGCCATGGTGATCAGCTTCTTGTACAGATTATCAATTACTGTAAATTCCTCATCTTCCGGCAGAACGTAGTTGATATCGTCTTTTCCGAGAATAAGGCGGGCCAGAACTCTCGCCATATCCTTTATCATCCGCATTACGTAATCATCTTTTACAGCCATCGTTCGCTCTCTTTTCTATATTTTATCGATGCCTTTCTCTGGCGTCCCTTTTCCCACATTTTTTTCGTAACCGCTGTCACCGGCAGATTACCGCTGGTCAGGAACGGTAATCCGCATTTATTTTCACATAGTCAAAGGTCAGGTCACAGCCCCACGCCGTAGCCGAACACGGTCCCATCTTGATATCGGCCGTAGCCGTCACTTCCGGTTCGGAGAGGATCTTTGTGGCCTCCTCCTCACTGTAGGGAAGTGCGACTCCATTTTCAATGATCTGGAGTTTTCCCGCTGCGCTCTCGAAATATAGATCTACCTGCTCCGGGTCGAACTGGGCTCCGGAGTAGCCCATGGCGCAGAGGATCCGGCCCCAGTTTGCATCATGGCCGAAGATAGCGGCCTTTGTCAGGCTGGAGGTGATAACCGATTTAGCCAGCGTCACCGCCTGTTCCTTCGTCTCCGCCCCCACAATTTTCACTTCGAACAGGGCCGTACATCCTTCTCCGTCGCCGGCCATCTTTTTGGCGAGCGTCTCATTGATGATGTTTAATGCCTTTACAAATGCCTCATAGTCTTCATTTTTCTCTGTAATCTCCGGATTCTCCGCCATTCCGTTGGCCAGCAGAAGCACGGTATCGTTGGTGGAGGTATCTCCGTCCACTGAGATCATGTTGTACGTGTCCTTGATATCCTCGCGGAGCGCCTCCGTCAGAAGCTCCTTCGATATTGCCAGATCCGTGGTCACAAAGCTCAGCATGGTGCACATATTCGGGTGGATCATACCGGAGCCCTTACACATACCGCCGATGGTCACCGTCTTTCCTCCCACCGAAAACTCCACGGCCACCTCTTTATTCACCGTATCGGTGGTCATAATCGCCTTCGATGCAGCGGTTCCGCCCTCCAGGGTATCGGAAAGCTTCGGAGCCATAGCTCTGATTCCAGCCGTAATCCGATCCATGGGAAGCTGCATGCCGATCACACCGGTAGAAGCCACGAGAACTGCATTTTCCGGTATTTGTAAAGTCTCCGCGGCCGCCTTCGCCGTCTCCAGACAGTATCCGTACCCTTCCGCTCCGGTACACGCATTGGCGATTCCCGCATTTACCACGATGGCCTGCGCATACGGGGAACCGGCTACGACCTCCTGATCCCATTTTACGGGAGCCGCCTTTACGATGTTCGTCGTAAAGGTTCCCGCCGCCTTACACGGCTTCTCACTGTATATCATTGCCATATCCATGCGGTCTTTATACTTGATTCCCGCAGCCGTCGATGCGGCCGAAAATCCCTTTGCAGCAGTTACGCCGCCGTCTATCTTCTTCATCTCTTAAATTCTCCTCTCCTTCGTCTTATGGTTACTCAATAAATCTGGTAATATTTTCTTCATTCAATGTGAAATCAAAGTAATTCAAGTCTTCCCGGAAGGTCCAGCCGACTTTTCTCCAGAATTTATTTCCGATTGTATTGGATTTAAATGCAATCAGGCTCACCTTGTTGATTCCTTCCGCCTTCAGCGCCTCCATGGCCGCCAGCGCCATCTGGTGTCCGATTCCGTGTTTTCTGTATTTCTCAGCTACACAGACATGGTACATACAGCCTCTCCGCCCGTCATGGCCGCAGAGGATCGCTCCGATCACCATTCCGTCCTCTTCCGCCACCACGCTGGTAGATGGATTTCTCTTTAAAAACTTCTCCACGCCTTCTCTGGAGTCATCTAACGTCCTGATTCCAAAGCCTTTGATTTCAGACCATAAATGCCAGACCTGGTCGTAGTCGTCTATCGTCATTGTCCTGATTATCATACGCTCTTCCCTTACTCTTTCCTCCCATATTCGTAACTCGTACTGCATTGCGGGTACTCCCATAACCGTTACGGAAACATGGGAACCAGCTTAAGCCCCTGATTCTCCGGAAGGCCAAACATGATGTTCATATTCTGAATCGCCTGTCCCGCGGCGCCCTTCACCAGATTATCCATGGCTCCCATCATGACCACACGGTTCGTTCTCGGATCAATCTTGAAGTTCACATCCACAAAGTTGCTTCCTTCCACCCATTTCGTCTGAGGCGCCTCGTCGCGGCCGAGCACTCTCACGAAATACTCGTTCTCGTAATATTTATCGTAAATGGCCTTTACCTCTTCATATGTAACACTCTTAAGCAGCGTCCCGTAAGCCGTCACGAGAATGCCCCGGTTCATGGGAACGAGATGCGGTGTAAAGCTGATGGTCACAGGCTTTCCTGCCGCCAGCGAAAGCTGTTCCTCGATCTCCGGCGTGTGGCGGTGAACGCCGACACCGTAGGCCTTGATGCTCTCATTGACCTCGCAGTACAGGTTATCGACCTTGGCCCCGCGCCCCGCGCCGGAGGTTCCCGACTTTGCGTCAATAATCACCGTATTCGGATCGATCAGTCCCTCCTTCACCAGCGGATAGACCGACAGGAAGGAGCAGGTGGGATAACAGCCCGGATTGGCAATCAGGCGGGCATCTTTGATCTTTTCCCTGTTGATTTCCGGAAGTCCGTATACCGCTTCCTGAATATATTCCGGCGTCTTATGTTCTATATTATACCATTCCTCATACACCGCCACATCCTTGATCCGGTAGTCGGCGCTTAAATCAATCACCTTAGCTTTTGATAATACCGCTTCATTCATAAGAGACGCACAGAATCCCTGGGGCGTGGCCGTGAAAATGACATCGGCCTGTTCTGCCAGCGCTTCCATATTATCATCCATACACGCATCATCTACAAACTGCACCATATTTTTAAATACCGACGCGTATTTCTGGTCCACATAGCTTTTGGATCCGTACCATGTAATTTCCACATCGTCTCTCTGCAAAAGCAGCCTTGCAAGCTCACCGCCTGCGTATCCGGTTGCCCCCATGATTCCTGCTTTAATCATAATCATTCTCCTCTTTTATCGGTATTACCGTATTGATTTTCCGGCTTTCCATATTACCCTGCCCTGATTCGTTCTGCCTTGATTATAGTAACTTTCCTCTCGAAATAAAAGTACCTTTTTCTGTTTTCTGCATTCTTTTTTATACAGCCTCACCCGATGATCTGTTTTCTCCGGTGATGATAGTTCATAATTATACATTGCAAATGCATATTATGCAAGTTTTTTTTGATATTTTTTATTTTATACTTGCATTTTCCATAATAATGGTGTATATTTATGAAGGTTCAGGAAGCCAGGAAAAAGATCCGTAAGGCTTTCAGGAAATGTTCACGATCTATATTCAGGAGGAATCTTAATATGAAAGAGAAAGTTATTTTAGCCTATTCAGGCGGACTCGACACAACTGCTATTATTCCGTGGTTAAAGGAAAATTTTGATTATGAAGTTGTCTGCTGCTGCATCGACTGCGGTCAGGGCAACGAGCTGGATGGCCTCGAGGAAAGAGCCAAATTATCCGGCGCATCCAAATTATACATAGAAGATTTAGTTGATGATTTCTGCGACAACTACATCGTTCCATGCGTTCAGGCCAATTCCATATATGAGAATAAATATTTACTGGGCACCTCCATGGCTCGTCCGGCCATCGCCAAGAGGCTGGTTGAAATCGCCCGCAAGGAAGGCGCTACCGCCATCTGCCACGGCGCTACCGGAAAAGGAAACGACCAGATCCGTTTCGAGCTGGGCATCAAGGCTCTGGCTCCTGATTTAAAGATTATCGCTCCATGGCGTATGACCGATGTATGGACCATGCAGTCCCGTGAAGACGAGATTGAATACTGCAGGCAGCACGGTATCGACCTTCCGTTCTCCGCAGACAACAGCTACAGCCGTGACAGGAACTTATGGCATATCAGCCATGAAGGCCTGGAACTGGAAGACCCGGCCAATGAACCGAATTACGATCATTTACTGGTTCTCGGCGTTTCTCCCGAGAAGGCTCCGAATGAAGGCGAATACGTTACCATGACCTTTGAAAAAGGGGTACCGGTCAGCGTAAACGGCGAAGCAATGAAGGTTTCCGATATCATCCGGAAATTAAATGAACTGGGCGGCAAGCACGGCATCGGCATCGTTGATATCGTAGAAAACCGTGTAGTAGGCATGAAGTCCCGCGGCGTCTATGAGACTCCTGGCGGAACAATCCTGATGGAAGCTCATCAGCAGCTGGAAGAGCTGGTGTTAGACCGCGCCACCATGGAAGTAAAGAAAGACATGGGCAACAAATTTGCACAGATCGTATATGAAGGAAAATGGTTCACTCCTCTCCGTGAGGCGATCCAGGCTTTCGTGGAATCCACGCAGCAGTACGTAACCGGCGAAGTGAAATTCAAGCTTTACAAGGGCAACATCATCAAAGCCGGCACCACAAGCCCATACTCCTTATACAGCGAGTCCCTCGCTTCCTTCACCACCGGCGACTTATATGATCATCACGACGCCGACGGCTTCATCACCTTATTTGGCCTCCCATTAAAGGTCCGCGCCATGAAGATGCAGGAGCTGGAAAAGAAAAACAGTAAATAACAAAACAGGGATTCCGAAGGGGGCTGTTCGCCCATAGTCCCCCCCCTCGGAATCCCTGAACCTTTCCCTCCCTGCCGTTCGCGCTCCCTTTTCCTCAATCCCCCGCGCAAAGTCCGCGTATCTCCCTCCACAAAACCATCATTATCTTCCCAATGCCCTCTTAATTACCTTCATCTGTCTTTTCGTATAATGGTATCCATCTTCCATGCAGCTCTCCATATATTCAAATGTCAGAAGCCCCGCCCCCTTCTTTAACTCCGGCTTCAGCAGGAGAATCTCTCCGCTGGATCTGCATTCCTTCAAATCCCTGCTCATAATGGAAAAAGAGTGGGAGGCAATCTCCATAATAGACTTATCATGGGGCGTCCTGTAATCCGCGCCGATGTCCACTGCAACCACCCGTTTCACTCCGGCCGCAATCAGCAGATCGACCGGAAGGTTATTCGTAACACCGCCATCCACCATACAGTAGTTTCCGACTCTCCGCGGCTGGAATACGGCGGGCACCGAGGCGCTGGCCATCATAATCTCACAGAGCGGCCCGTTTTTTTCCCACTTCACATTCTCCTGATGCCTGGCGGCGTCCGTGATTCCATTTTCCATCAGATTAGTAAATGCAATGGTATCTCCGCTGTTTAAATCCACTGCAGGAATCAGCAGTTTCCGTTTTACTTCCTCGATCGCGGCGCCTTCTGTCAGCTGGCAAAGGAAATTCATCAGCCGGTTTCCCTTCAGCAGTCCCGTAAGTGAGACCTCCTGTCCAGTAAAAAGCTGCGGCAGAAATGTGAGGATTCCAATTATATCCGGATCCAGGAATCGATTTCCATGCCGGGACATCCACTGCACCACTTCTTTCATCATTCCCAGATCCACACCCGCCCCGTATATCCCGGCGACAATTCCCCCCGCGCTGGTTCCTGCCACATAATCCGGCAGCAACCCTTCCTCTTCCAGTGCCAGCAGGACGCCTACATGAGCCGCCCCCCTGGTCCCGCCTCCGGCAAACGCAATCCCATAATCCGGCATGTCTATCCCCTTTGTTACCCGTCCAGGTTTTCAAAATAATGTATGCTGTCATGGACCGTTTCATGATTCCACGTTATGGTTCCTCATTACAATTGTAACAGTTTGCAGAAATATGAGAATATCCTTGCATTTATTCCGGTCCTCTGGTATTCTAATTCTATCAGCCATATTCTGGCACATCTATAAATCTTCCGTTTTCTTAAACGGTCTAATATCATATCTGAAGGAGAATCCCTATGAACGAAGCTATGTTGAAAACATGTATGGAGCAATGCAATTCTACATCTGAAAATGTAGGCATTTTTGTCGACTTTGACAACATCTATTACAGTCTGAAGGAATACGGTGTCAATCCCGAAGCTCCTGAATACTGCGTCTTTTCGCTGATGGAGCGAATCTATTCCATTAACAAGATCCGAACCCTGCGGGCCTATGCCGATTATGACCAGGTAGGCGTATCCCTGAAACATCTCCAGGAAATGCGGGTACAGATTAAGAATGTCTATGGCAATGGTCTGGAAGAAGAGTACCGGAAGAATGCCTCCGACATTGAACTTTCCGTGGATGCCCTTGAAATCTACTACCGGTCTCCCGAGATCGATACCTTCGTCTTCCTCACCTCCGACAGCGATATGATTCCCATAATGAGCCGCCTCACTTATAAAGGAAAGCACATCCACTTATTCTGCATCGATGATCACACCTCCCATTATCAGGATATTTCCCGATTCTGCCATTTCAAATGCGATCTGCTTACCCTCTTTGAAATCGATCCCCAGCGAAAGAACCCGGAATTCTGGACAGACCGCGCTCTGACCGAGATTTCTGCCTGGTATTCCGTCAGAAAGAACAGCGACATGATGCTGGGCGGTAAATGGCTAAACCGGCTTTTGTGTGAGAAGCTTCAGATCTCATCCCGTGCCGCCAGCCGCATCATTACCTATTTAAAGGACAATAATCTAATCCGTGAAACCTCCAACTCCGCAGGCCACACCGGCTTTTTTCTCGCATCCTCCCTTTAAAATGGTGAGCATAGCTTGCAAATAAATTGCCATATAAGCCGTTTTACGAATCGAAATACAAAAAGGGGCAGCGAACAGACTGATATTTTAGTCTTTCATGATCCCTGTGTTTATGATAAAATAAAAGGAGACGTACAAATGGAGAAACGAATTGAGGACCTGAATCTGGAGGATGATTTCCTGTTTTCAAGAGTCATGAGCGATGAAGAGATCTGCCGCATTGTACTGGAGAAGCTCCTGAACATCTCCATCAAAAAGATCGTCCTTCCAGAACAGCAGAAAACCATCGATTTACTGCTGGACAGCAAGGGTGTGAGGCTTGATATTTATGTCAATGATGATGTCGGCACCATCTATAATTGTGAGATGCAGAGAGGAAAACGCGGACAGCTTCCCAAACGCAGCCGCTATTACCAGGGAAATATCGACCTGGATTCGATTTCTAAGGGCGAGCCCTATACCAGCCTGCGACGGAGCTACATTATTTTCATCTGTACCTTTGATCCATTTACAGAAGGCCGGCACATCTACACCTTTCAGAACACCTGCCTCGAGAGTCCCGGACTGCTTCTGGGAGATGAGGCAACAAAACTTTTTTTTAATACAAAGGGAACCATTGACGACATAGACGAAGAGATGAAAGAATTTCTGACCTACATAGAAAACACCACCGACACCTTCGCCCAGCAGGCTAAAAGTTCACTGGTTAAAAAGATACACCAGAGAGTCATTTATGTTAAGCAGAGTAAAGAAATGGAGGCGGAATATATGACATTGCTGCAGAGAGACAGGGAGAATATCGAACAGGGTGAACGTAAAATGGCCGCTCTCACCGAACTTCTCTTAGATCAAAAACGTACTGACGATTTAAAACGCGCCATCAGGGATACTGCCTATCGGGAGCAGCTTTATAAGCAATTTAACATCCTCTAACAGGATCAGCCCCAATAAAAAGAGGGGAAACCATGGCCTCCTGCTGCCGTTCCCCCTCTTCCAGTATCAAAATTTATAAAAATCCATACAGCATATCATTAGCACATCATATCATCGGCATATCGGAGCCATTTTCACGCTTCGATGCTTCAGCCGCGCAGCTGCCCCTACCAGTAAGGCTTCCAGTCTTTCATTCTCCTGGTCAGCGCCTCCATATAAAAGTAGTCGCCCCAGGTGCTGCATTCGTCCACGCCCCTGTTTATACACGTATTGTACGCGGAATCGCGCGCGTACGTTCCGTGGAGCAAAAGGCCGTTGGAACGGGTCTTATCCGTGTTGGCACAGTGATCCATCAGGGCACAGAGCATCTTGTCTGCGGCTGTTAAATACTTCTCCGCTTTCTCCTTGTCCAGATAGCTGCTCATCTCCAGAATTCCACAGATGGCGATGGCGGAAGCCGAGGAATCACGCGGTTCCGTGCTTCCCGTATCGAAGTCAAAATCCCAGTATGGGACCAGATCTTCCGGCAGGTGGGCGATAAAATAATCGGTGACCTGGCAGAACAGATCCAGGTATTCGGGTGTTTTTAAGTACCGATAGCTCAAGGCGATGCCGTATACTCCCCACGCCTGGCCTCTGGCCCAGGCGGAGCCGTCACGGTTTCCCTGATGGGTAACGCCGTGGTCCGGTTCTCCGGTCACGGTATTGATAAAATACGTGTGGTAGGTGGAGCAGTCCGGTCTCATCACACACTTCATCGCCGTCCGGATATGGTTTTCAGCTTTATCGGCGTAATCGGGATTTCCGGTAACCTCGCTGGCCCAGTAAAGCAGCGGCAGGTTCAGCAGACAGTCAATGATCAGACGGTATTCCGACGGTTCGTTGACGTTGCCCCAGGCCTGGATAAAGCGGCCATTCTCCCGGTAGCGGCCGGCCAGGTGATCCGCAGCTAAAAGTGCTGCTTCTCTGGCATGGCTGCTGCCGGTCAGCTTATAAGCTGCCACGCAGGAAAGGCTGTAGAGAAACCCCATATCATGGTGATTTACATCGATTTTCTCCCGGATTCGTTTCAGGAAGCTTTCGACCTGAGATTCCGCCGCCTCCTTAAAGCAGGCTTCCCCTGTATATTCATAAGCCAGCCAGATCACGCCGGTCCAGAATCCGGTTGTCCATTCTACGTTTTCTGTCGGCAGATAAAAGCCGCCCTCGCTGTTGGAACTCTCAAAAAATTCCGTGAATTCCGGCAGGTTGGACCGGACGATCTCCGTGGCTGCGTCCATGTACTTCTTTCTTTTCTCCGCATCCGTTCCCGGATACTGACGGATTCGTTTCATCGTCTGCGCCATATTCTGTCTCCTCTCTCACCGCTCCTCTTTTACAGAAGAAACGGGTCTCTCGTTTTCCTTAAATAGGATCTTATTACCGCGTCATAAGCTTCCGCTATGGCGTCCTGCTGATCCAGTTCAACAGGATTTAACTGCAGGGGATCTTTCTTATTATCGTAAAACAGCCGTCTCTGCGTTTCGGACGGAGACGTCCCGTTGTCAACGACATAGGTGATATCCTTCGTTCTGATTCCACGCCAGCCGAACGCCTTGTTGTTTAATCCCAGCTTCCGGTACTCTTCCACCAGTTCAGGCATGCCCGGTATCATACAGAGAAATGCGTGTTCCGGTTCCTCTTCCATGGAGGCCCCGCGGGCCAGGGACGCGAAGCTTTTTCCCTGAACCGTATCGGGAACCGCCGCATCCAGCAGTTCCAGAAGTGTCGGCATGTGGTCCTGGCTGGCGATCAGGGCATCACTGTGCCCCTTTACAACCTGTGGTCCCCTGATATAGAGAGGAATCCTGATGGACTCGTCGTACCAGATGTTCTTTCCCATCAGGCCATGAGAACCCATACAGTCCCCGTGATCGGCCGACAGCACTACGATCGTGTCCTCTGTCAGGCCTTCCCGGTCCAGATACTCCATGATCCGGCCAAAATTATCATCCAGTCCTTCTATGGCTCCGTAGTACTCTCCGAACTTCTTCCGGAACGCCTCATCGCTTCTCAGCTCATCCGGGACGTTTCCACGGAATACGAGTTCCTTTCCCCGGTAACGGTCCGCATACTTTTCCGGAAGCAGATCATAGGGAGGATGGGGCGGATTCCAGGAGAGGAACAGGCAGAATGGCTTTTCCTTATTCCGGCCGTCCAGATAATCCAGCACAACGTCCGTCTCATGCTCCGGAGACCATTTGGCGCCCTCCTCCTTTTTCGGTTCGTCCTTCCAGTAATGGGGCGACAGATGTTTATCCATCGCTCCGTAGGAATACCAGTAATCAAAGTGATGACGCCGTTCTCCCGGAGGAGTGAAGGCATCCCAGTTCACCGCACCGGATTCCGGCTTCTCGTGAAAGTTCATCTCACTCGCGTCGAGATGGTATTTGCCCACATAGGCAGTCTCGTAACCATTTTCATGGAGGACATCAGAAATGGTTACCTCCTGCGGCTTTAACATGACGGTCTCATCCAGGCCAATCTTGCAGTTGGTCCACATTCCGCAGCAGTACGGATACTTGCCCGTCAGCAGAGATGCCCGGTGGGGCGAGCACAGCGGGTACGTGCTGACCGCGTGGTCAAACGCCATGCTCTCCCCGGCAAAACGGTCCATATGAGGCGTACTCACATGGTCCTCTCCCGCCGCCCCAATGGCCTGGGCGCGCCATTGGTCGGCAAAGATGTATAACAGGTTTTTCTTTTTCATCTAGCGGTCTTCTCCCAGGAATGTATCATATGCTTTCTGGTTGATTTCCAGCGCACGGTCGATGCCTCTGGCCTTCAGCTCTTTGATAAAGATGTCATACTCAGAATCGAAATCATTGACACCGAGAATCCAGGACTGGAACTTTTCATCGACATAAGGCTTGATGCTTGCCATTATGTTCTTATACTCGGTCTCATCATCAGAGGTATACTTTAACGCCATTTTTCCATCTAGGTAAGGCGGAAGAGAATCGTCAAACCACTCATCATGGCCATTGTACAGCTTATTCGCCTCGATTCCGTCTTCCTTCATGGTCGCATACTCGTAGTCTCCATCCTGGCACATGCCGATCCGGTACTGGGCGCCGATGGAACGAAGATATCCGATTGGTGTCAGTTCAGACTGAAGTACCGTGTCTGTAAAGTGTTTGCTGCCATCCGCATCTCTTGTAAAGGTATCTCCCTCGATTCCCCAGTTCATTAAGTCGCTTCCTTCTTCTGTAAAGAAGTAATCCATAAATTTAATCACGGTTACAGGATCCTTGCACTGGGAGGATATTCCCCAGCCCACACCCGGATATCTGGATACACGTTCCTTTACAACACCGTTCTGATCCGCAGGCGGTACGATGGCTACCATCTGGAAGCCCGGAATGGTCTCCTGAAGCGTGGAGTTATAGTTTGCCGTACTCACCCAGTCATGGGTACAGCCGCCGAGATCGCCGCCCAGCAGGGTATCTCTGGAGGAAGCGCCTCTCGTGAAGATTTCAGGATCAATCAGTCCTTCCTGGTACCATTTGATCATGTTGGAAACGCCTGTCTTGAAGTTCTCTTCCAGTGGTTCGTATTTCATCTTTCCGTCTCTCGGATAGAATTCAAGGCTGGTATCCCAAAGATACAGATACTCATCCGGCTGCTTCCATCCGGCGCGGTCGAACAGCGGAATCTCGTCCTTTAATCCGTTTCCGTTGGGATCCTCGTTGCGGAACGCATACAGCACATCGTGGAGTTCATCGACGGTGGTCGGTGCCTTTAAGTTTAATTTATCCAGCCAGTCCTGTCTGATCCACCAGAACTCGGCAGCCTTGAGCTCCTGATTTTTCGGAATCTGGTAGATATTGCCGTCCAGAGAGTATGCCGTCTGGCGGAATCTGGCGTCCTCGTCCAGCACCTTCTGGATATTCGGCGCGTGTTCCTTGATCAGATCGTTTAACGGAATCATTCCGCCGTCGCGTCCCAGCTTCTCCAGGGAGGACGCGTCTACGTAGCCGATGATATCGGCCAGATTGCCGGAGCTCATCATCAGGTTAAACGCCTCTTCTTCGTTGGAATTGGAAAGGGAAATGGTTCCCTTCAGACTGATATTCGTTCTCTTCGCGGCTTCCTGCCATACCTGCCAGTTCGAGTCGAACGGCATGTTATTGAAGTTTAAAAATACGGTAAATTCTTTTGGTTCCTTGCTCACGAGAGGCTGCCCTCCAGCGTCTCCTCTGTCTGGGCCTGGCTGGTGCCAGCTTCCCCTTTTGCCGCCTCTGTGCCGCTTGTTTCGCTCTTTGCGGAACAACCCGCCAGAGTGCCGGTAAGCATTACTGCCGCCATTGCCGCCGCCATAAGTCTTCTTTTTTTCATTTTTGAAATACCTCCTTTTTGTTGTAACTGCTATGATAAGTTAACCCTTCACTCCTCCAACGGTGACGCCGGTCTTAAAGTATTTCTGTACAAACGGAAATACGATCAGCATCGGTACAATGGCTATGATTATCATAGCATAAATTACCGTGGTTGGAGAACTTAATGAATTCTGTGTTACGATTGCCGCCTCCGAAGCGTTGGCCACCCGGTCTACGATCATCTTCTTTAACAATACCTGAAGGGGCGCCTTCCTGTCATCATTTAACAGCTGCATGGCCCAGAAGTAACTGTTCCAGCGGTTGATCGCGTAAAACAGTCCCACCGTAGCCAGCGCGGGCTTGGAGAGCGGTAAATAAATCTTGAAAAATGTGATAATATGGTTGGCTCCATCGATAAACGCCGCTTCCTCCAGTGCCTCGGGAAGCTGTTCGAAGAAACTCTTCATAATAATCAAGTTGTATGTGTTGATCGCAAACCCAAGGATAATGGCCGTTCTGGTATTTAACAGGCTGAAATCCTTGAAGGTTAAGTACATGGGGATAATTCCCGCGTTAAACCACATGGTGAATATGGTAAATAAGGTAAAGAACTTGCGGAAAACCAGCTTCTTTTTACTGAGGGCGTAGGCCATGGTCGTCGTAAAGAGCATATTTACCACAACGCCGGCAACCGTGTAAAAAATGGTGTTTCCGTAGGCCAGCCAGATGCCGCTCTTCTTGATGGCTTCCTTATAGCTTGCCAATGTAAAATGCCTGATGGCAAACATGACATCGCCGTTCTCCACGTAATACGGCTGACTGAGCGATGCGATCAGCACGTAATAGATCGGATAGAGCACAACCAGGCTGATTACAATTCCGAGGATCGCCATGCCTGCATTGAATACCTTTTCACCTGTTCCAATTACCTGTCCCTGATGTATTCTTCTATTTTTCATCTCGCGCCTCCTTACCAAAGTGCCGTATCGGAAAGCTTACGGCTTAACCGGTTGGCCAACGTGACAAGTACCAGCGCGACAATTGCCTCAAACATACCGACCGCCGTAGCGAGACCGTAGTTCCCATTTTCAAATCCCAGACGGTAGGAATAGGTAGCGATAATATCTGCTTTGGCAAATGTAGATGGCTGATACAGAAGGAGGATGGCCTCATATCCTACCTTTACCATCTTTCCGATATTTAACACCAGCATGGTGACAATCGTCGGAAGAATCGCCGGAACGGTGATATTCTTAATCTTCTGCCATTTTCCGGCTCCGTCCACGGTGGCCGCTTCATATAACTGCGGATCGATTCCCATGATGGCCGCAATAAAGACGAGCGCATTGAAGCCTGCGTTCTGCCACAGGGTCATGATCGTGTAGATTCCTCTGAAATACTGGGGCTGTACCATAAAGTAGACCGGCTCCATTCCCAGCTTTTCCAGAATCATGTTGACGATACCGGTACTGGGAGACAGAAAGTTGACCACGATACCACAGACAACGACGACCGATACGAAGTGCGGAAGGAGTGTTGTCATCTGCGTCATCTTGCTGACAAACTTGTTCTTCATCTCCGTAACCGCGACCGCCAGAATTATCGGTATCGGGAAACAGACGACCAGCTGCCAGAAGGAGATCATCAGTGTATTTTTCAAAACCCTCAGAAAATCTCTTCCTGTTAAAAAGGTAATGAAATTGTCCAGTCCCACAAAGGTGCTTCCCGAGATTCCTTTAAAGATGTTGTAATCGTAAAAGGCAATCGCCAGACCGGCCATAGGCTTGTAGGCAAACGCCAGGAACCACAGCACCCCCGGAAGCAGAAGAAGATATAAATCCCAGTTCTTTCTGACTGAGTGCAGGCAGGATTCTTTATTTTTGTTGCCGCCCTGTTGCTTAAACATTTGTAACTCCCCTCTCATATTCAATTAGTGCAGGAATAAATTTTCTGACACGCTCTGGTTTTACAGAGCTCATTCCCGCTTCTGAAATCCACTTTAAACCCGTTCATCCGGAAAAGTAAATCACTGTTTTTCAGGTCATCTGCAATAGGATTGCTTTTTTATATTCATTTTTCAACTCATCACCAATTCACCCGATTCGCGCCATATGATTGATTTTTACAGCTCATTCCCTTATACTCGGATTACATGCTTTTAAGTAAGTAAACAAATGGGGGTATACACAATGCAGCAAAAAAATATTTTAATCATCATCTGCGATCAACTTTCCGCCACGGCATTAAGTGCCTACGGCAATACATATTCTTCCACGCCGAATCTCGACGGCCTGGCGGCCAGAAGCGCCGTCATGGAGTATGCCTATACTTCCTGTCCGCTCTGTCAGCCGGCCCGGGCCTCGTTCTGGACCTCGCGCTATCCGCACCAGACCGGCGTGCTCTCCAACCTGCCCGATCAAGGCTTTCCAGCGGTCTCCGACGATATTCCGACGCTGGGAGAACTGTTTTCCCATGCCGGTTATGATTGTGTGCATTTTGGCAAGACTCATGATTATGGGGCATTGAGAGGCTTTAAGGTCATCGAATCCGAGGAAATCCATGTCCCGCGGACGAATCCGGCCATCAAATTCGATTATGAGACGTATCTGGACATCGACACAACGGAAAAGTCCGTCCAGTACCTGTCTTCCCGGCCGGAAGGGCCGTTTCTCATGGTCTCGGACCTGCAGAATCCACACAACATCTGCGCCTACATCGGCGAACACAGCGAAGGATACGGCGATTTCCCGCTGGAGCGGGAGCTTCCTCCTCTGCCGGAAAACTTTGATTTCGACGATATTGCCAACCGGCCGGAATTCATCCAGTATCTCTGCTGCGCCCACAGAAGGCAGCGCCAGGCCAGCGGCTGGAAGGAAGATGATTTCCGCCACTACCTTTACGCCTATTATTACTACCTGTCCATGGTGGACAAACAGATTGGCCAGATTCTCGAAGCGCTTTTAAAAAGCGGTGCCGCGGATCAGACTATGGTCGTATTTCTGGCCGATCACGGTGAAGGGATGGCGTCTCACCACCTTGTGACAAAGTACGGCGCTTTTTACGAGGAAACGAACCGGGTACCTCTCTTTTTCGCGCTTCCGGGTGGGGATCAAGCGTCCCGCATCGGCGGCGTAACCTCTCTTCTGGATCTGGTTCCCACGCTTTTGGACTATGCGGAGCTCCCCTGTCCTGACGGACTGGAGGGGATATCCCTTATGCCTCAGATCACGGGAGCAAAAACACATTCCGACCGGACCGCCGCAGTGGCGGAATGGTACGATGAATTCCGCGATTATACCGTTCCCGGGCGCATGATCTGCGACGAGGATTATAAGTATATCTGTTATCTGGAGCCGGACAGCGAGGAGCTTTATGACATGAGAAATGACAGATATGAAAAAACCAACCTGGCAGGTAAACCGGAGTACTCCCCGATTCTGGAAAAGTACCGTTCCCTGCTTAAACATCATCTGGAAAAGAGCGATGATCCTTTCTTCACCCTGAAGACGGCAGGCACCGGGAGCTACCGCCGCCATCCGCTGGGATTTGAGCATCATCAGGGTCTCAGCGCCGTGGAGAAATACGCCCTGGAGATTAAACGAAAGTAGATGGTCTGACGTTATGTTTTCATCTGGTATCTATAAAAACCGTTTGTATAAAATCCTGATTTCTACCGGTACCATAGTGATTGTCCTGCTTGCGGTGCTGTCGGGCAGCTACCTTCACCTGCAGCAGAAAAGCAGCTATATCCACAACTTATCGAATTCCACGGCGGCGTTGGAGGCCAATTCCAACATCGCCATGAATCTGATCTCGCGGGCAGTCAATGACGTCAGCCGTGATAAGAGCATTACGAAATGGGTCAATTCATCCTCCGCCAACGATTTCTATTTCAATTCCATCACCGCCTTAAAGCAGCTGCGAATCATCACCACGGACTCTTCCATGCTCAATTATGAGCTGGCTGTGACGACGGTAGGTCCGCTGGAATTTGACGGAAAATCGTACGGTATGGTCCTGGACCAGTCGGGGACCGTGGACAGAGATAAATTTTTAGGGCATGTAAAGGGGCTGTCAAAAGAAGAAATGGAGTCCATGGATCAGCATTTTTCCGCTTCCAACCGGCCCTTTTGCCTGCCTCATTATGAGAATGACCGGCTAAAATCCGTTTACTATATCGTAAAGGATTACCGGTATTCTTCCAGCCTTCTGTGTTTTGTCACGATTCCGATCGAGACGCTTACAGGCTCTGCCAGGCCGGGTCAGTTTCTGCTTTACAGTGACGACCGGCTGCTGGCGGTCAGCCATCGGGAAGCCGATATGGATGAAGTTTTTTCAAATATGATGAGTATGGGTATGGAGGCAGCTGATTCCGGAATCGGACAGCAGGAATTCTTCAAGCTTGGAAAGGAGTACGTATTTCCTACAAGCCTTCCTGCCATTGGCTGGGAAATTGCCTATGTCTATGACAGCTACATGCTGGGTTCCGGCCAGATTGTATTCTTTCTTCTGATTCTGGTTACGGCAGCCTGCATTTTCACCTTTTTAATCGCGCTGCTGGTGGAGGCGCTCTATAAGCCAATCCGGGAAGTCGTGGAGGATTCCATGGATTCCCCTGAGGCTGGCAAACCCATCGATGAATTTAAGATTTTACGGCAGAATTCGGAAAAAATAAAAGCCTTAAGCAAGACACTGATGGAGGCCATGGACGAGAATGAACGCCTCGCCTCCCAGCAGCAATACCGCCGTCTGCTCTTCGCTCCCCAGCCGGGAGGCCTGGCAGAATGCGGAGAAGAGCCGGAAGAGGATTACAGCGTGGTGGTAGTGGAGTTCCAGCCTGTAAATGAGGGCTCCTCCCCCAGCTGTATCGTTATTTTAAAGCAGTATGTCCATGAGTTTACCATGAACGTGCCTGACATGACATTCGTGGACCTGGATTCCACACGGTGCGCCATGATCGTAAAAAGCAGTAACACAGACGAGATTCTCCTGCAGCTCTACGAGCTCCTCCGCTATCTGACACAGAAGCCCGAGGATGAGACAATCAACCAGTGGATTGCCTTAAGCAATCCCAGAAACGGCTTAAACCGGATCTGGCTGGCCTATCAGGAGACGCTGCGCATCCTGGAATACAAGCACGTATACGGCCATACCAATATCCTGACCTTCGAACAGATCCGTTCCGTGGACGCAGTCACGTATTCCTACCCGCTCTCCATGGAGAACCGGATGGTCCACTGTATCGTGGAAGGCAAAGAAGAGGCGCTCCAGATCTTCGATCAGCTGATCCGCACGAACCTGGTAGACAAAACGCTGTCGATCGAGTCGATTCAGAGCTTCGTCTATGTCCTGATCGGCACACTGGGCCGTGTCTTCCAGGAACTGAAGACATCGCCGGAAGCACTTTTAAAAGAAGATATTAATTTTATGTATCTGTATGAACACTGGAGTGATTCGGTCACCATCACCACCTTAAGACACGCAATTCAGGACATTCTGACCGCGGTAAGCTGCCGGGGCGAAAACAACGATGAGAAGCTTCTGAATGAGATGATCCGTTATATCCACACGAATTACACCGACGATATTATGTTAAACGACATGGCGGACCAGTTCAACATCTCCCCCAAGTACTGCGGAATCCTGTTCAAGCAGCTGAGCGGCCAGAACTTCAAAGACTACTTAAACCGCTACCGAATCGAAAAAGCCAAAGAACTCCTCCAGAAGGAACAGGGAATTAAAATCGCAGAATTAAGCCTGATGGTCGGTTTCAACAGCGCAAACAGTTTCATCCGCGTGTTTGGAAAATACACCGGTGTTACCCCAAAGGCCTACATGGAATCCTTAAAAAGCTCCAGTATTAGCTGATAAAACATGCAAAAATCCATTTCCTGAAAGCGAAGGCGGCTATGGAAATGGCGCCGGTCTGCGTATCGTATACCAGCTCATCCGTTGCAGCGATCATATGCTGGTTGCTGTAATCGGTGTCCGTGCAGATGGCGGGAATGAATTTTCAGACACGCTCTGGCACAAAAGCGTATACTGAAACATGATTTATAAACAAAAAGAAACGGCAGGCACCTGCCGTTTCTTTTTGTTTGTATAACTGTCTGCATCTTATAGGACATTTCCCAAAATCTTTAATTTCCAGCCGCATAATAAGCATCAATCCCATCCGCGATTCCCTTTGCGATCTTCGCGCGATACTCATCGGTGGCCATCTTTTTATCTTCCTCTGCATTGCTCATAAATCCCATCTCCACAATGGTAACCGGGATTTTGCACCAGTTGATTCCGCTCATGGTATCGGTCTCCTGGACTCCGCGGTTTTTAAAGCCTGTGGTGTCACAGATGCCCTTTACCACGGCCTTTGACAGTGCAGAGCTCTTGCTGTATAAATTTCCATTATAAGGGTTCTTCGATGTCTGGCACATAGTCAGCGCGCCGTGAACACTGGTATCGTTTAAAGAGTTGGCATGAACGCGTACGAAAATATCCGCACCGCTCTTGTTGGCCATCTCGGCCCGCTCTGCGTTGCTGATATTCACATCATCCGTTTCCCGGATCATATAAACCTGATATCCCCGGCCAAGCAGTTCTTCCTTAAGCTTTAAGGAGACCGCAAGCGTCAGCTTATATTCGGGGATCCCCGTCGCATTTCCCTGCGTTCCGGAGGCAACCTTGGCTTTCTTCTCCGATGCACCCGGTCCTATCGGTTCTTTTTCTGAATTGCCCTTCGCCTGGTGTCCCGGATCGATGGCAATGATCTTGCCGGAACCGGAGCCTGTGACTGCAGGAGCCGTTGTCTCCGGTTCCTGAGCCGGCTGTTCCTTTGACACAAAGCTGGAGGATATGTAACACTCCTGATCCTGATAGATGATACGGCTCCAGCTGTCGCTGTATCCGGTCCGTTTTAAAGCCGTTCCTCTGGATACCGTGGTGATCACCGCACCGCCCGTTCCCGCGCTCTTTCTGATATTAACCTGACTGCCGGTCACGTATACGGTTTCATCCACTGCAGTAAAGGCGGGAGCCGTCTCCGTAGTCACAGCGGCCTCGTGGGCGCTTGTCCCCGCCTGGCCCCCCGGCTTCTCTGTCCCGTTTTTTCCATTCCCGGTCTCATTCTCAATAGAAACCGCTGCCGTCTCTTCTCCATTTTCCAGTGTGATATCACCGGAAGCCTCTTCCAGCGTCGGCACCTCGACCGGTTCATACTTCCTGCCGCATCCGGCCAGTGTCAGGAGGCACACAAGCGCGGTTACGATATAAATTCCGGTTCTTCTCTTCTTATTCACAGTATCGTACCTCCTCCGGCAACGTAAGTATCTGTATAAAACACGACGGCCTGCCCCGGTGTAATCGCCCTCTGAGGCTCATCAAACCGGCATTCCACCAGATCCTCGCCCACTTCCCGGATGGTGCAGGGGGCGCCTTTGTGGCTGTAGCGGATTTTTGCGTTTACTCGCATCTCACCGCCGTGAAGTCCGTCGACCGCCATCCAGTTCAGGCGGTTACAGCGGAGCGTATCGGAAAAGACATCATCCGAATTTCCAATGACGACTTCGTTCGTCTCCGGCCTGATTTCCGTGACAAAGACGGGATGGCCCATGGACAGGTTTAGTCCCTTCCGCTGGCCAACCGTGTAGTGGGTGATTCCTTCATGCTGTCCCAGTACATTGCCATCCAGGTCCACAAAGTTGCCTGTCGGCAGCTCTTTTCCCGTGTTTTCTTCAATAAATTTGGCATAATCGTGATCGGGGATAAAACAGATCTCCTGGCTGTCCGGCTTATGGGCGACCTTTAAATTGATCCGGTCCGCTATTTCGCGGATCTGATCCTTGGAATAGGCGCCAACCGGCATCAGCGTATGAGCCAGCTGGTGCTGCGTCAGATTATAGAGCGCGTACGTCTGGTCTTTCGCCGCCGTTACGGACAGCCTCAGCGCGTACCGCCCGTTTTCCAGCTTCTCGATTCTGGCATAGTGGCCTGTGGCGATATAGTCCGCTCCAATATCCAGGCTCCGTTTTAACAGCGATTCCCATTTGACATACCGGTTGCAGGCGATACATGGATTCGGGGTGCGGCCGTTCCTGTATTCATCCACAAAATAGTCTATCACATGTTCTCTGAATTCCTCTTTGAAATTCATCACATAGTATGGAATCCCCAAATCCCAGGCCACGCGGCGGGCGTCGTCCACCGCGCTTAAGCCGCAGCAGCCTCCGCTCTCCTCCACGGCCTCTTTCTCTTCGTCCTGCCAGATCTGCATCGTGACGCCGATGACATCATAGCCCTGTTCCTTCAGCAGCCATGCTGCCACGGAGGAATCCACGCCGCCTGACATTCCTACTACTACTTTTGGTTTATTCATCGTTTCACATTCCGTTTCTTCTGCCGGCATCCGGTTCACCGCCGGCTTTAATATTCTTCTTCCACTTCTTCCTCACCGATATCTGACTTCGGTTTTTTCAGCCCCTGAATCTCGATTCCGTTCTTCTGGGCGTAATCCCATAAGGCCGCGTGAATGGCTTCTTCTGCCAGTAAGGAACAGTGTACCTTAACTGGCGGCAGTCCGTCAAGCGCCTCACACACCGCCTTGTTCGTTACTTCCATCGCTTCCTGGATTGATTTGCCTTTCACCATCTCGGTTGCCATGCTGCTGGTAGCCACCGCTGCGCCGCATCCAAATGTCTTAAACTTTACATCGTTGATGATTCCGTTCTCATCAATATCGAGATAAATTCTCATGATATCGCCGCATTTCGCATTTCCTACCGTACCCATGCCGCTGGCATTCTCTATTTCTCCTACATTTCTTGGATGCTCGAAATGATCCATAACTTTTTCTGTATACATTTTTTATTTTTCTCCTATTTTTAGTAATATATCGACAATTTACGTAAGCTTATTACCGATTCTGACGCTTTACGAAGTCCTCATATAAAGGTGACATGCTGCGCAGCTTCTCTACGATCTTTTTGATGGATTCGACCACATAATCCATCTCTTCCATGGTATTATCGGAATTCAGTGTCAGTCTTAAGGATCCGTGAGCAATCTCATGAGGCAGGCCGATGGCCAGCAGCACATGGGATGGGTCCAAAGATCCCGACGTACAGGCAGAACCGCTGGAACCACAGATTCCATCCATATCCAGCATGATGAGTAAGGACTCTCCCTCGATAAACTGGAAGGCAAAGTTCACATTGTTGGACAGCCGGCTGGTTCTGTGACCGTTGATTCTCACATAGGGAACCTCCGCCATCACGCGTTTCATCAAATAATCGCGCAGCTCAGACTCTTTCTTCGTGCGCTCTTCCAATGTGTTCATGGCGATCTCTACGGCCTTTCCAAAGCCAACGATCCCCGGAACGTTCTCGGTGCCGCCGCGGCGCTTCCGCTCCTGGGCGCCTCCATGCATAAAGGAACGCGTCTTGATTCCGGTACGGATATATAAAAATCCGATTCCCTTGGGGCCGTTTAACTTGTGGCCGCTGGCGCTCATCATATCAATATGATACTCATCTACATTGATCGGAACGTGGCCGAAGGCCTGAACCGCGTCTGTGTGGAAGATAATTCCGTGCTCTTTCGCGATCTCGCCGATCTCCTTCACCGGTTCGATCGTTCCGATTTCGTTGTTGGCAAACATAATGGAAATCAGGATGGTGGTGGGGCGGATTGCCTTCTTCAGTTCATCAATTTTGATGACACCATTCTCATCTACGTCTAAATAAGTCACCTCGAAACCGCGCTTCTCCAGATATTCGCATGTGTGAAGAACCGCATGGTGTTCAATTTTACTGGTAATAATGTGATTTCCCTTCGCCTGGTAAGCCTCAGCCGTCGCGGCCAGTGCCCAGTTATCGGACTCGGTGCCTCCCGCTGTAAAGTAAATCTCATTGGTTTTTGCTCCAATGGCGTCTGCAATCGTCTCTCTGGAACGGTTGATCGCCTTCTTGGATTCGTTGGAAAACTCGTACACGGAAGATGGATTGCCATAAAATTCCATAAAATACGGCAGCATCGCGTCCACAACCTCCAGCCGTGTCTTTGTCGTCGCTGCATTGTCAAGATAAATAAATCGTTTCATAATTGTTAGTTCCGCCTTTCTGTAGTCCTAAAGTTAAAAGCTTCATCTACATTTTCTATTATACACAGATTTCCTATAATTTCAATAGGAATAGTTATCGTTTTTGTTACAGTTTGGTCTTCCTTCTTTCTGAAAGCTAAGTGAAAAATGTCATGAAGGGGGCTCATTAGAAATATATTATAATAATTCCCATATCATGGAGTTTTCATGAAGGATTCTTTAAAGATTTCCCAAAAACTTTCGCCAAGAAAATATGCCCTGTTTACGGGCACTCTCCTCCTTACTTCTACAGGGCTCATTACCCGCGTGCTGGGGTTCTTTTACCGAATCTTTCTTTCCAGAACCATCGGTGCGGAGGGACTGGGGCTCTACAACATGGTCCATCCGGTATTCGGCATCTGCTTTGCCCTGTGCGCAGGGTCCATCCAGACGGCCATCTCCCAGTCCGTTGCCGCCAATGTAAGGAAAGGCCGTTCCATCTTCCGGACCGGCCTCGTCATTTCCATGTCAACCTCTTTCGTCCTGGCCTGGCTCATCATCCGGTTCCAGGATTTTCTGGCCGGCAGCATCCTGATGGAACCGCGCTGTGCACCGCTTCTCACCTACATAGCCGTCTCCGTCCCCTGCGCCGCCATCCATGCCTGCATCAACGGTTACTATTATGGTATGCAGCGTACCCGGGTTCCGGCATTCGCTCAGGTGATTGAACAGTCTGTCCGCATCGGCGCCGTGTTTCTGATTGCGGATATTATGCTGGAAGCCGGGATCGGGATCACCGTCCAGCTGGCTGTGGCCGGCCATCTGATCGGGGAGATCGCCTCGACCCTCTATACCGTCGCGGCCTGTCAGTTTTTCCCGCCGAAGCTGCCGGATGGCACCTACGCGAAGGATACGGATTCCGACGGCCGCCGTTTTTCGGCCGCGGCCGATTCCTTCCGCCGAACCGCACCCGCACTCATGACGCTGGCGCTGCCGCTCATGGGCAACCGCCTCATCCTGAATATTCTTTCCAGCGCGGAGGCAATCTGGATTCCCGGTTCCTTAAACCGGTTCGGCTTATCAAGCTCCGAGGCCTTCAGTATTTACGGTGTCCTTACGGGAATGGCTCTGCCATTTATCCTGTTTCCCTCCACGATCTTCAATTCGCTGGCCGTCCTGCTGCTTCCAACGGTAGCCGAGGCCCAGTCGGAAGGTAACGAACGGCGGATCGCAGGCACCATCTCCATGTCCCTGCGCTACTGCCTGTATGTGGGAATCCTGTGCATCGGAATCTTCACCCTGTTTGGCAACGATCTGGGCGTCAGTGTCTTTAAGGATGAAAATGCCGGCTCCTTTATCATGACCCTGGCATGGCTCTGTCCCTTCCTCTATCTGGTCACCACCATGGGAAGCATCTTAAACGGCCTCGGAAAGACCTCCACCACGTTTATTCAGAACGTGACGGCTCTTTTCGTCCGCCTGGCCTTCGTGCTGTTTGGCATCCCGAAATTCGGAATCATGGCGTATCTGATCGGTATGCTGGCCAGTGAGCTGCTTCTGGCCCTGATGCACATTTTCTCCCTGAAAAAGCAGGTCTCCTTCTCCTGGAATGCATGGGATATGATTGTGAAACCAGCCCTTCTGATGGTGATGGCGATCGGAATCTACTATGCGGCAAGCTCCGTCTGCGATCCGTTCGCGGCGCTTCCGCTGTTTATCAAAACCGGCTTCCACATCCTGATTCTGTCTCTCTGCTATCTTCTGCTTCTGGCCGGAGCCCATTTCTTTAAGAGGGAAATTCAGGCGGAGTAAACAAAGTATACAAAAAAGGCGGTTACTTCCATGAGAATTCCATCTCCTGGAGTAACCGCCTCTTTTCATCTACTCATCTTTTTATCTTTTCATTTTTTGGCCTTCCCACGCTCTCACATTCCCGGGCCAATCGACGTAATCATCCCGGTTCCGGCGCCACTGCTGCTTCCCGGTGCGGTCGATGAGCCTGGCCCTGCCGTGGAATTCGTGTTCTGCGTTCCCGCGGAGGGCGTCAGCGGCGACGGCTCCACGATCGGAATATTATCATTTCCGCCTGGCACCGAAGGGCCAGAGGGTGCAGATGGGTTCTGAGTATTCGAGGAATTCGAGCCGTTCTGTCCCGTGGGTGTGTTTTCAGGTGACGGCACCGATGCCGCCTCCTTAGTCTCGCTCTCGGTCTTTGAGCTGCTTAAATACTTCTTATATATATAAGCGTCCCCGCCCTTATAGGAGATCCGCATCCAGCCGTTGGCCGACTGGCCCGTAACACTGACCTTCTGGCCTGTTCCAAAGCTGGTGAGAACGTCGGACTTCGTCGTATAGCTGGCCCGTACATGGACGGGCTGAGTCACATACATGGTCTTCTGAACCGCGGTTACGGTGTAGACCGGCATAGCCTCTGTCTCCCTGGGCTTCGACTCCTGAGACGGAGCAGATGTTTCCGCCTCGGGCGATGTCTCCGTTTCGGAGGACGGTTCGGGATCCGTCTCATTCTCTATCTTTATCGCATCGGTCTGCGCTTCCGTCGTCACACTCTCACTGGCCGCGCCTTCCTCTGTACTCTTTGTGTCTCCTCCGTTCAAGACAGACGAGCAGGATGTGATCATCACAGCCGTTGTCATTGCCAGGATAATTCCCGGATACTTTTTCATGTCGGTCACCTCCGCCTGATTTTCAGAGTACTCTCCGAAACTCAGCCACAAAGAGGGGCGCAGGGGAGTTTCCGGGAGTTCTCATTCATCCTGGTTCAATACCAGATGCTCTCAGTATATCATCCCGGCCGACGGTGTGCAACATCCGGCGGGCCATCTTATTCTGCATCTTATTCTCCATCTTGTTCTGCATCTTATTCTGCATCTTATCTTACATCTTGTTTTTCACCTTATTTTGCAGTACGATGCCAGATTAAGAAAAATACGGCGCCAAGCGCGCACATTCCTGCCCCGCAGAACATAGCGGCCGGAAGGGCGGCCTGGGCCGCCGCGCCAAACAGCAGATTGGTGGCGATTCCCGTTCCCTCCGACAAAACTGCGTAAATGCTTAAAACGGTGGCGCGGTCTGCCGCCTTTACGTGGCGGTTCTGTATCTCCGTCTGAAGCGGCACGAAAAGGCTGGCCGACAGGCGAAGCAGCACAACGCCTCCCACCGCAAGCACACCGCTTCCGGTCAGGGCCAGTATCACACAGGAGACGGAGGCTGCACCAAATAAAAGAAGGGCAAACCGTTTCATACCGATTTTCCTCGTAAATCCGGCCGAGCAGACTCCGGCCATTCCGCTTACGGTTACAAGGATATAGATATATCCCATATTAGCCGGCGCTATCCCGCACGCCTCGTATTTCAGCTGGTTTAAAAACACCGTGATGGTCTGGTTCGTCTCCGCCAGAAATGCCATGCCCACCAGAAGGAGCAGGAAGCGTTTATCACTCACCACTTCCTTCAAACACGTCAGGAACCGGCCTTTCACCGGCTTTCTGTCCTCTTTTTCCTTTACTTCCTTTAGCCCGAAGGCCAGCGCCGCCGCCGCCGCATACGTCAGTACGGTCAAAAATCCGGCCATCCGGTAATCATCGCCGATAGCGACAGAAAAGATCAGAGCCGCAGCCAGCAGGCCTGCGGTATTTAAAAGGTTATAAACGCCGAACACCTGGTGGCTCTCTCCCTCGCGGCATGACAGATACAGCAGGCTCACGTCACAGCCCGACATGCCCGCCATCACAACGCTCAGCATCACCCGTTCCAGAAGAAATCCGCCGAAACCGTCGGCCTTCCAGAACACCACCTTGGATACCACATAGATCAGGGAACTGATCACCAGAGTGTTCTTATATCCGATCCTGTCGGCCACTACGCCCCACGGCATCTCCAGGGCGATGCACAGGGCAAGCGATATGCTCTCAATTAAAGTTATTTCAAACACGGTAACTCCCGCCGCCTGCCGGTAGAGCGTGGCGATCGGTCCGTAAAACACCATTCCCTGCAGGAGGGAAATCCCATACATCAGATAGATATTTCTTTTTATCTTCATACTTTCTGCTCCATTTTCATCGATTTCACTAATTTCATAACCCGGCGCCCGTTTTACGGTACGCAAAATAAGCCCTGTGATCTACAGTGCCAAAACGCATGGTAATTCTGAAATTGTTATTTTCTACGTGGGATTGTATGGATTAAAAAAAGAATGGGTTTTCATAAAGGACCTCCGTGGCAGGCCGTTCCTTCTGAATGATGATAAAACGGCTGCTGCAGGGTAATTATTATCAGCCTGCGTTTTTTTAGTATACCATATTTTTTAGATGCTGTAAAGGAACAGACCTCATACAAAAAGAGGATACGGAAAACCATAACGCTTTCCATACCATCTCTTTTGTCTGAGCCGTTTCGAGTAACAGCTCCTTACGACAGCTCTTCAAAATACGCTTCAATATATTTCATGGCTCCGCCCACTGCCGCGGCTTCCATGCCGTAGCGGCTGTTCTTTAAATAAACCGTGTCCTGCTCGAACATATTATAGCCGGCCATTTTCTGGCTTAAGTCAATCATATACGGTTTTAAATACTGGCCGATGTATCCTCCCAGTATGATGTCGCAGTCAAAGGCCATCCGCAGATTCGTCACCGATATTGCCAGATAGCTTAAATAGGAATCCCATATATCCCGTATGGCATCGTCGCCGTCTTCCAGTCTCTGGAAAAACAGCTCCAGGCTGTCATCCGTGTGATCTGACAGCACTCTGGCCGAGCAGTACGCATCCATGCAGCCCTTTTTTCCGCAGTAACACGTTTTTCCTTCCGGCGCTATGACCATATGGCCGAATTCCGCACTCTTAAAATTGTCCCCCGCATAGATTTCCCTGTTCACGTAAATCGCACCGCCTACGGAGTTGCTTAAGGACAGATAAACCGCGTCACGGTCCCGGTGGACAAATTCCGCCAGTGCCGCGCTGTTGGCGTCATTTTCAAAGGATACCGGATACCGGATAAACTGGCTGACCACCTGAAATTTCACGTTGTCCAGATGCAGTACGTGGGAGCGGACGATCAGTTCCCGGCTCTGGTCGATCACTCCCGGTATGGAGATGCCGACTCCCAGGATCTTATCCGGCGCGGCGCCCATGTCTTCCAGGAAACAATCCAGCTCCTCCGCCAATGCCTGGTAGTAATCGAACGAATTTTCAAAATTCTTCTTGATGCGTCTCTTCCCCGTTATGGCTCCCTTCAAATCCAGCGCGACCATGCTGATATGGTTTAACGTAATATCCAGCCCGACCGCCATTTTCCATGTGGCTGTGATAGAAAGCGTCTTTGCCTTTCGGCCTCCTGTAGACTCATACTCTCCGATCTCCCCGACAATTCCGGCTTCGGTCAGTTCTTTCACATTCTGTAAGACCGTGGGCATACTGATCCCCAGCTCCGCAGCGATCTCCGGTTTGGACGTGCTGCCTTTATAGCGGATAAATTTTGCGATCTTGACTTTATTCAGCTTCTTCTTTTCTATCATGGAATCGTCTCCGATAATCTTCTTTTATGAATCGTTTTATATAAGTATTATACAAGAGGGGGCAGGGAAAGGCAAGGCAAAAATACCGCAGCCGGACTTTCCGCAAAAAGTCCGGCCGCGGTATTACATACATACTTTTTAATCAGTCTTACTCTAATGCAAACATCGCCATTGCATTCAAAACATCTTCTTCCATCGCATCGATCGCTGCATTGGCTAACTCATGGAAATACTTCACGTTTTTCTCCTCCAGAAGCTTCTGCACGCCTTTTACGCCGGCGTTGGACATGTAGGAGAAGTAGTTGATTTTCCGGATTCCGCAGCGGATGGCTTTCTGGGTATCTTCCACGCTGATTCCGGAACCGCCGTGCATGACGAGCGGAACACCGGTCAGCTCTCTGATTTTCACAATGCGGTCAAAATCCAGTTTTGGCTGGGCGGCATAGAAGCCGTGTACAGTTCCCACCGATGCGGCCAGCGCATCAATGCCCGTTTCTTTCACATATTTTGCGGCCAGTTCCGGGTCCGTATAGGCGCCGCCCACGAATTCCTTTCCCTCATGGCCGGTCACGATCCCGATCTCCGCTTCCACGTTGGCGCCGTATTCCTGAGCCATGGCAACGGTCTCTCTTGTCAAGCGGACATTTTCCTCGTACGGCCTGGAGGAGCCGTCATACATGACCGCTGAGAAGCCCAGATCCAGGGCTTTCTTTACATAGTCCAGGTCCTCGCCGTGATCCAGCATCACACAGACCGGCACGGTCGATTCCTTCGCCATGCGGACCATGATCGGCCCGATCACGCGAAGCGCCATCTCCGGCTCATGAAGCTGGGCGTGCTGGATGATGACCGGCTCCTTCCGTTTTTCCGCGGCCCGGATAACGGCCATTAAAATCTCCAGATTGGGCGTATCGAACGCGCCCACACAGCAGCCTCGCGTCTGGACAGCTGCAAGTACCTCATTCATATTTACTAACATTCAGCCAGCTCCTTACTTTTCTTCATACAGTTCAATGATCGCGTCATCCCAGATGACAAAGGCCAGCCGTACTCCCGGACCCGCGTCGACCGGTCCGAAGATGATCCGGTCCGCCTGCTTCGCATAGCCGTCCAAATCATCTACCCGGTAAGCCACATGCGGCTGCTTGGAAAGGATCTCCGGAAACGGCGTCCCCTCCTCAAACTTTAAGTATTCGATCTTAAAATCATAGTCGTCCACATTGCTTACCCAGAACTTCATGGCCTCATTGTAAACCATTCCCTCTTTCCTGTTCAGCACAGGGATTCCAATATGCATATATTCTGCCGCCATAGGGACCTCCTCCTATTTTTTCAGATACGGGGTATTGCACGGTGCGTTCCAGTAGTGAAGCAGCTCGTCATCCATTCTTGCCATAAACATCTGGAATCCGCCCTGCTCCTGCACGGTCAGCAGCTCGCCCACGTAGTTTGCCACGATCTCGATGTTCTTCTCTTTTAAATAGGAAACGCATTTTCGGTAAATGATAAACAGCTCCATCAGCGTGGTGGCGCCTGTGCCGTTTAAAATCAGCATGATTTTCTCTCCCGACTTGATATCCAGATCGGAAATCAGGCCATCCAGCATAATTTTGGCCGTCTCATCGGCACATTTCAAAGGCTGGCGTCCGCCGCCGCCCTCTCCGTGCTGTCCCATGCCGATCTCCATCTCATCCTCGCCTAAATCGGCCAGAAGACTTCCCGTTGCCGGGTGGGTCGCTCCTGTCACGGCCACAGCGAGAGTCGCCATATTATCAGCAAAACGCTGTGCGATCTTTGCAACCTCTTCCAGGCTCTTTCCCTCCGCGGCCGCGGCACCTGCTATCTTATAGGTAGGAATACATCCCACCAGGCCCCGTCTGTCGTCTGCGTTGGATCTCGGTGCGTTGGCAATATCCTCCTGAGTCACCACCTTGACCACATGCAGGCCTTCCTTAGCACACCGCTTCATGGTCAGGTTGCCGGTCAGCATGTCGCCGGCGTGGTTGAGAACGATATAGAGAACGCCCTTTCCCTTATCTGCCATCCGGATCGCATCCACACACGCCTGCGGTCCCGGTGCCGCGAAGACATCTCCTACCACAGAGATATCCACCATTCCTTCTCCGACAAATCCGCTGATCGCCGGCTCATGGCCCGATCCGCCCTGTGTCACGATCGTTACGCGGTCCGCATCCGGAAGCTTCCTGTTTATGACCATGCGCTGGTCTCCCAGCTCCACCAGCTCCTTATGGGCTTCTGCAAATCCTTCCAGCAATTCAGGTGTCAGATTTTCCGGATCATTGATAAATTTTTTCATTCTCATCATTCATTTCTCCTGTTCTAAGAATTATCGTCCTGCTTCCATCAGACCGTCATACAATCCCCTGAAAAACAGCGACGTGCTGACTGCCCCCGCATCCGGGGTTCCTATGGTCTGCTCCTTGTAGCTCCTGGCCCTTCCATACTTCGATACGTACTGCTCGCTGTCTTTGGCGCCCTGCTCCGCCGCATCTGCCGCCGCTTTTAAGATATCCGGGATTCCTCCCTCCACGTCTCTGGCCGCCAAAACCGCCGGAATCAGGGCATCCATCATCGTCTTGTCCCCGGTCCGTGCCGTCGTAATGTCCTCCATAGCGGCCAGGCAGCCTTCCAGCATGGCCTTCAGCCCCTCGCTGTCGATGGCGTCGCTGCCTGACAGCGGATCTGACAGCCCTCCGATCATCGTTCCGTAGAGCGGTCCGGCGCTTCCGCCCCCAATCTCCATCGTATCGTCTCCCAGGGACTGGAGAAATTCCTCAATATCGTCGTCCTCCCATGTGTCCAGGTTTTTGGTGATGAGTCCGGCGATCTTGCCGATGGTGACTCCGTGATCCCCATCTCCGAAGCGTGAATCAATCTCGCTTAAGCGGTCTTTATTCGCGCACCAGAGCCGGGCCACACCACGAAACATGCTGGTTATCTCAGGTTTTGAAAGTAACATATGTAACCTCCTTTCTCTTGTTTTTATCGTTTGTCATAAATAAAGACTATCATTTTCACATATTATTGTCAATAAATGGATTTTATTTTGTTATTTTTTAACAGTTTTGCACAAAAATATGGTGTGTAAATGGCTTTAAAGGCCTTAACACACCATATCTCAGTTACATATGTAACTCATTATTCAGTTCTGCCGCCGCACTCACCACATTTTTCGGTGCGACTACATAGTTGACATATCCGGTCCTTAAGACACCCGCTAAGGCTTTCGGCTTCGTGTTGGCCGAACAGATTCCCACCACATAGCGGACCCGGCGCAAAAGTTCCAGGGGAATCTGGATAGCATAGTCCGTGTCCGAGCGGATCACCCATCCTTCCTCCGTCACAAAATAATTCAGTATCCGCCCCACCGCCTTCTGCTTCACCAGCAGGCTGCCATACCTCGCTTCCGACGCGAAGTCGGGCACCGATGGAAAATTCCCGATATTGACCAGGGCTACGTCGAGGCGCTCCCATGCCTGATAGATTTTATGATAATTCTCCAGGGCCATGGTCAGCTTCAGTTCCTGCTCGGAAAGCGCACAGGCCGGCGTATAGATAAATTCCGGCTCGGCTTCGCTGTGCTCGGCAATCACCCGCACCAGCTCGTTGGAATGGTAGTTTTTCAGCCCTACACCGCCGTTTCCGATCAACGGGCAGATGTGGCCGCCGATTCTGACCGGTCCCTGATTCCGCTCAATCCTGGCCGTCAGATCGCCGATGATATGGCCCCAGCCGATTCCCAGCCGGTCCTGTTTCAGCCCGGCAAGCAGCTTTAAAGCCGCGTTCGCCACCGCGTTGTTGGTTGCTAAATCATTGGGACCGTTTTCCACCACGGCCCCGCCCTGGATTCCAAAGCAATCCTGGAGACGGTCCAGCCATGGATCTCCCTGCCCCGGCCCTTCCGCCTCCCCCGGCGCCGCAATCGTGATTTTTACAATCCCCTCCTCCTTCGCCTCCTTTAGAAGCTTGCTGACCATGGGACGGGAAATTCCGTAAATCCCCGCGATCTCATTCTGAGTCCTGTCCTTCTCATAATACAGCCTGGCCACATCCACCAGGCGCTCTATCCTGCTGTCTCGATCCCTCATATCCGTGCTTCTTAAGAACGCCTGCCGTCAGGCCGACCGCAGACCGCTCTTCGCGCTCCTTCCATACCATTTCGGCCGCAGGCAGGCGGCCTCTACTCTGCTTCTATTATAACCGTCCGTCGAGTATCTGTCCACGAAGAGTCGGAAAGGTTTTATTCCTGCTGTATGTTCCGGTTACGGTTCCGCTATCCATCGGCACGGATCTGTGCTAAAATATACGGATAACAAAAAACAGGCGTGAATCGGCGCAATCATTTACAGGAGGGAATCGCTATGATAAGACTTGTATTACCAACGGAAGACTACGAGGAACAGGTACTGGATTACAAAGCATCATTTGAAAGAGACGGTGACAGCCTGGATGGAATTGCAGGATTACTGAATTTCCGCACCTTTAAAGAGTGGTACGAGGCACTCCTGGACAATTCCTGTGAGGCAACGGTGAGAGAAGGCCTTGTTCCCGCCACAACATTTCTGGCTGTCGATGAAAACGACAGACTGGTTGGAATGGTGGACCTCCGCCACCGCCTGAATGACGCCCTGGAAAAATGCGGCGGCCATATCGGGTACAGCGTAAGGAAAGACGAGAGGAGAAAGGGGTATGCCACCCAGATGCTGTCCCTGGCCTTAGAGGAATGCAGGAAAATGCATATCATGCGTGTTTTAATCACCTGTAATAAGCTAAACATCGCCTCGGCCAGAACGATAATGAACAACGGCGGGGTTCTGGAAGATGAGATCAGGACGGCTGAAAGAATTACACAGAGGTACTGGATTACCCTTTCTTAAAGGCAAAAAACGGACATCACAGCAAAACAGCGGAGAAAATTACACGATTGTAATTTTCTCCGCTGTTTCATTTGACATCCTCCGAAAAGAGGCGTAAGATAATCCCGGAATTATACATAATTATTCACTACTTTTACACAGGGGGACATCATGGAAAGCTATCAATTTTTACTGAATCTCGCAATTATTTTACTAAGCACAAAAGTACTCGGACTCGTAACCAGGAAATTTCACATGCCGCAGGTGGTCGGCGCGCTGCTGGCCGGCGTCATTCTCGGCCCTGCCGTGCTGGACATGCTGCACGAAACTGAATTTTTGGACAAACTGGCCGAAATCGGCGTCATCGTCCTGATGTTCTGTGCCGGTCTGGAAACGGATACAAGGGAGCTGAAAAAAAGCGGAAAATCGGCGTTTATCATCGCCCTGATCGGTGTAATCGTTCCGCTGGCCGGCGGATACGCGGTGGCAGCCTACTTTAACAGGCCGTCAGTCATCGCCTCCGACGCATCGGGAACCGCATTTCTTCAGAATATGTTCATCGGAGTCATCTTAACGGCAACCTCCGTGAGCATTACCGTCGAGACCTTAAAGGAGCTGGGAAAACTGAAGACCCACTCCGGCAACGCCATCCTGGGCGCGGCCATCATCGACGACGTGCTGGGCATCATCGCTCTGACGATCATCACCAGCATGGCAGACTCCAATGTGAATCTGGTTACGGTCCTGTTAAAGATCGCGGCGTTCTTCCTGTTGTCGGGAGTGGGCGGCGTCATCGTCTACCGTCTCTTTGCCAGATGGAGCAACAACGCCGAGCACGGACTGCAGCGTCATACCATCGCCGCCTTTGCCCTATGCCTGATTCTCTCCTTCGCCGCGGAAAAATTCTTCGGCGTGGCCGATATCACGGGCGCTTACATCGCGGGCGTTATTATTTCCAATACACAGAAGTCCCAGTATCTGACGTCCAAGTTTGATACACTGTCGTATTTACTCCTGTCGCCCGTATTCTTTGCAAGCATCGGACTTAAGGTGGAACTGCCCGCCATGACGACACAGATCATCCTGTTTGCCGTATTCCTGACGCTTGTGGCAATCTTTACAAAGGTCATCGGATGCGGCCTGGGCGCGAAGCTGTGCGGCTATAAGAATTACCAGAGCATCCGAATCGGTGTCGGCATGATCTCCCGTGGCGAGGTCGCCCTGATCGTCGCCAGCAAGGGCCAGCAGTTAGGTCTTCTCGGCTCCAACTTTTTAGGTCCGGTGGTCATCGTGGTCGTCATTACCACCATCATCACGCCGATCCTGTTAAAACCGGTATTCCGTCTCGGGCCGACACAGCCGTTCAACGAAGCGAGACTGGCCGAGAACTACGAGGAAGTCTCCAAATACCGTTAATTCGCCAGCTTACCGGCTTCCGGATTTAAGAATACTTCCTTTTTCACTGCTTTTTCCTGACAGGCCACGATCGTCGTGCACACGGCGTCACCGGTGACGTTGACGGCGGTCCGGCACATGTCCAGGATACGGTCAATTCCCATGATGAGCGCGATGGCTTCCACCGGAAGTCCCACGGATGTGAACACCATGGAAAGGGTGATCAGCCCTACGCCCGGCACGCCCGCCGTTCCGATCGAGGCCAGGGTAGCCGTCAGAATGACCGTCATATAATCGGCTGCAGACAGGCTGATCCCAAACGCCTGCGCGGCAAATACCACGGCAACGCCCTGCATGATGGCCGTTCCGTCCATATTAATGGTGGCTCCAAGAGGAATGGTAAAAGAAGAAATCCTCTTGGAGACCCCCATTTTTTGATGGAGCGTGTCGATGGACAGCGGGATTGTGGCATTGGAGGTCGCCGTGGAAAAGGCGAAGCCCATAACCGGCAGAAACTTCCTGATAAACAGAAACGGACTCAGTCCCGTAAAGCCTTTCAGCATCACCATGTAGACCACCAGGCACTGAACCGCCAGCGCCAGCAGCACGCCTGCCATATACTTGAGAAGCGGCAGAAACGCATCGAATCCAATTCCCGAAAATGTCTTCGCGATCAGGCAGAACACGCCGTAAGGCGCTAATTTCATGACCATGGTCGTCATTTCCATCATCACATCGTTAAACTGGCTGAAGAAATTGCCGACAGTTTCCACACTCTCGCCCAATTTTGCAAGAATTATCCCCACAATCAGCGCAAATAAGATGATTGGCAGCATATCTCCGCTTGCCAGCGCCCCCAGCGGGTTGGTCGGTATGATATTCAGCAGCGTATCCGGCAGACTCACCTTGCCTGCGATGGCTACCTCGCTTCGCTCGATGGAGGACATATCCAGCCCCACGCCCGGATTTATCACATTGGCCACCAGTATGGCGGCCGTAATGGCGAGAGCCGTCGTAAAAAGATAGAAGAACAGCGTCTTAACGCCGATGGTTCCCAGCTTCTTCGTATCTCCCATGGCCATGCTTCCGCAGACCAGCGAGCAGAACACCAGCGGAACCACGAGCATCTGCATCAGCCGCAAAAATCCGTTTCCGATGACATAGAATATGCCTCCGATCAGGAACTCATCCCGTATCACGCTCTCCGGTACGGCGTAATGAAGCAGGATTCCGGTCGCGGCGCCTGCCAGCAGCCCAATAAATATCTTTGTTGTCAATCCTGTCTTTTTTCTGTTTTTCATATACTGGTATAATCCTTCCTGTCTGCTATAAAACGTTCCAGCATGATTTTCCATTCCGGAAGCAGGGAGATTCCGGACATGCGCAGCATCATGTTGTCCAAAACGGAGTACGACGGGCGCATGGCGGTAAGCCTGTCATCCACAGCCGCTACCGGCACTACCTCCGTCTGTGATCCGGAGAGGCGCACGATCTCCTGCGCAAATTCATACCGGCTGCAGCTTCCCTGGCCGGTCACATGGTATAACCCATCCGGCGCAGACTCCATCAGTTCGATGATCTTTTCCGCCAGCTCCGAGGCTCCGGTCGGCACAGCGGTCTGATCGGCTGCCGCATAAATTGTCTGCCCCTCTCCCGCCAGCTTCATGATCTTCGAAAAATAGCTGCTGCCCTCTCCAAATATCCAGGAACTCCTGACGATAATGTGGCGGTTGCAGAATTCCTTCACGAAATTCTCCCCGGCAAGCTTCGATTTTCCGTAAATGGTCTGTGGATTCGGCGTATCAAACTCCGTATACGGCGTCTGTCCGCTTCCGTCAAACACATCATCCGTAGAGAGCTGTATCATCCTGGCTTTTCCCATCCGGGCTGCCACACTTAAATTTCTGGCTCCCAGGGCGTTGACCTTAAACGCTTCCTCTTTATTCTCCTCGCACGCGGCCACATCCGTAAGCCCCGCGCAGTTTACAATGAAATGCGGCCGGTTCATGCCTGCATAATCCCTGACTGCTTTCGAATCGGTGATATCGACAGCATCGATGTCCGTAAGCAGCAGCTCCACCGGCGTATTTTCCAAAAGTTCCGTCATTTTGCGGCCGACTCTGCCGTTTGCTCCGCAAATCCAAACCTTTTGCATATGATTCATTTGGTATCCTCCATTCTGAAATCGTGACAAGGTATTGTACCATAGATCGCAGGGGGCTGCCAAGGTGGGAAAGGGAAATTTTTGAAATTGTTGTAACATTTCAGCCTTCGCTTCCAGCTGCCGCTGCCCGGTCCGGCGCTTTTGTTTCCTGGACCTTTCCAGTTCCGGTTTCGGGCATAAGCAGTTCTAAATGTGCAGGATTTTTCTAAAAGCCAGTGAAAATCCCCAAACTCGCTGCGCTCAGACAGGTGGGGATTTCCGCTGAACGAAAAATTCTGCGCATTAAGAACTGCTAATGCCCTGCAAAGTCACAGGAAAGGTCCAGGAAACAAAAGCGCCGGACCGGGCAGCGGCAGCTGGAAGTGAAGGCTGAAAAGTTACAATTGTTGGATTCACAGAAGAAGAATAAGAAGGTATAATAAGGAAAGATCTTGATTCTATAGTAAGGAGGTTTTTGTATGTTAAAGGATTTAGTAGCCCGGTGCAGATCTTACCGGCGTTTTTATGAGGATGAGAAAATCCCGGCAGAAGCGCTTCGGGAATTGGTGGATTTGGCCAGGATGACCGCTTCCACCGCAAATTCCCAGGCGCTCAAGTTCCGGATCTGCAGCACGGACGAAGAAAATGAGCGGGTGTTCGGAACACTGAAATGGGCGGGCGCGCTGCCGGATTGGGACGGGCCCGTAAAGGGAGAACGGCCATCGGCCTATCTTATCATCCTCTGTGACCTTGCCCTTGGGAAGAATAAGCTTCAGGACAACGGGATCACCGCCCAGACCATCATGCTGGGGGCGGTGGAAATGGGGTACGGCGGCTGTATGCTCGGCAATGTGGAGAGGAAACGGCTGGCGGAGCTTCTGGATATCGATACCGCAAAGTACTCTATTGATCTCGTACTGGCGCTTGGAAAGCCAAAGGAAAAGGTCGTGGTGGTGCCGGTTGGGGCGGACGGAGACGTGCGCTATTACCGGGACACGGAGCAGGTCCATTATGTGCCGAAAAGAAGTCTTGATGAGATTATCCTGTGAGACGTTTCAGCTTTCCCACTGCTTAGCCCGCATAAGCCCCCGCTTTTGTAAACAGCTTATGATGTTTCATTGCCTCATTGGCCTCCGACAAAACCTTTTCCTCATCAATGGTCAGAAGCTTCCTGTCTTTCATGACCAGTTTCCCGTTGATGATGGAATGCTTTACGTCGGCTCCCGAGGCGCTCTCGATCATGGTATTGACGAGACTTCCGGTCGGCGTCAGATGGGGCTGGTCTAAGTTGACAGCGATCATATCGGCGAAGTTTCCGCGGCGGATGGCTCCCAGACTGCTGTTCATCAGGGCCTGTGCTCCGCCCTCCATGGCCATGGAAAGAAGGGTTCCAGCCGGCATAATCTCAGGATTTCCGGTGGTGATTCCGTAGGCCACGTTCATGATGCACCGGAACGCCCGCATCTCACGGAATAAATCCAGTCCGCCGTGGCCCGCGCCGTCGGAACCGAAGGCCACGGGAATCCCGGCTGCAAGGAGGCGCGGTGTCTGGGGAATGCCCTTGCCGCAGTTGCTGAACGGACAGTGCACCACCTTAATCCCCCGTTCCTGCACCGTCTGAATCTCGGATTCGGACAGCATGATGCAGTGGGCTGCTATAAAACGGTCCGACAGCGCGCCGATCCGGTCTAAGTAGGTGAAAGGCCGTTCTCCGTACCGTTCGATGAAATCAAGCACTTCGCTGGCGTATTCGTTCATATGGCATTCTGCCGTCACCTTCTGTTCTTTGGCCGCGAGAAATATGGTGCGGAACAGGTCTTCCGTGCAGGCCATCAAAGAGGTTACGGAATAGTACACCTGGAGCAGGCCGCCTTTCCCATGGTATTCCCTGTGGAATTTCTCCAGGCGCGGCAGCGCCTCCCTGGTGCCGACGCGCAGACCGTCCGGCACCTTCGCTCCATCGGTTGTCTGCCAGGTCAGGGCTCCCCGCATCCCCATTTTCAAATACTCTTCGGCCGCGGCTTCGATATGAGGCCCGCCGGCATCCACAAAGGATGTGGTCCCGCTCTTTATCATCTCCGCGCCGGCAAGCCTGGCGGACAGCGCCATGGTTTCCTCCGTCAGAGAGGCCTCGAACGGCACGTTGATCCGTTTCCAGATCACCGGCTTCTCATCCAGCAGACTTCCCCTTAAGAACTGCTGGCTGGTGTGAAGATGGCCGTCTGTGAGGCCCGGCATCCACAACAGATGCGGATCGTCGATCACCGTATCGGCATGGAAGCCGCCGGTCTGATCGGTGAGTTTTGTGTCTGCGATCTCCAGTATCCGGTTTTCGGAAATGGCGATGGTCTGATTTTTGGCAATGCTCTTATCGGGCATCAGAACTGCCGCATTTTTAATTAAAATATCACATGGTAACATAAAATAACGCCCCCTTCTCTTCTCCTGTAATGAATTCATATGCCGCAGCAGCAGGCGCATATCATCTGTATTCATTATAGAAAAAAAGAAGGGGGCGAAAAAGGACATATGGGATAAACCGGGGAATTATTCCCTGGTTTTCTGCCCGTGCTTTAGCAGGCGCGGATGGGAATTACATTGTGGTAATGAATATTTTCGTAGCAGTAGTCCGCTATTTTCACCTCCACGGAAAAAGCCTTTTTCATGTTCTCCTCGGTAATGGTCGCGCCGGCCTCTCCATAGAAGCTGGAGCCATCCCGTTTTAGAATCAGCGCCCGGTCCGCAATCTTTAAGGCGTGAGCCGGGTAATGGGTGTTGATAATGGCCGCGATCCCGCGTTCTCTGGAGAGCTGCTTTACAATGTCTAAAATGACCAGCTGGTTCTTGAAATCCAGATTGGACTCTGGTTCGTCTAAAATCAGCATTTCCGGCTGGGTACAGAGCGCCCGCGCGATGAGGACCATCTGAAGCTCTCCGCCGCTCATCCGGCTGCACTGCTTATCCTTTAAGAACGTGATTCCCACCTCCTCCATTGCCTTCTCCGCGATAGCCATGTCCTCTCTGGAGGGCTGGGCAAACAGGCCCAGACGGGCCGACCTTCCCATCAGCACCATCTCCAGCGCCGTGTAGGAAAGGGAGATTCCCTTGGACTGCGGCACATAGGCGATCCGCTTCCAGATCCGCGAATGGCTCATCGTATCCATGGCCAGACCGTCGATCCTCGTCTCCCCGCGGTTCCATTTTAACAAGCCCATCATACACTTGAGCAGCGTTGTTTTTCCCACGCCGTTCGGTCCCAGAACCGCCAAAACCTGGTTTCCTTCCAGCGAAAAGGAGACATCATGAAGGATTGCCGCGGAACCATAGCCAAAACTACCGTTTATTACTTCGAATTTCACAGCCTTGCACCTCCTGTCTTGCGCAAAAGGATGATAAAGAATGGTGCCCCGATAATGGCGGTCAGGATGGAGACAGGGATCTCCGCGGCTGTAGCCGCTCTGGAGGCCGTGTCGATGGCCACCATAAAAGCGGAGCCGAGACCGATACTGACCGGGATGATTTTCCGGTTGTCGCTCCCATAGAGCATCCGGGCGGCATGGGGGATTAGTAAGCCCACCCAGCCCACCTGGCCGCACAGTGATACGCAGGCGGCGGTCACCAGGGTCGCCGCTGCCATGACGATAAGCCGCAGCTTCTTTACATCGATTCCCAGCGCCTTCGTCTCGTCTTCCTGAAGAGAGAGGATGTTCAGCCTCCACCGCAGCAGAAAGAGTACCGCCACACCGAGCAGGATCAGCGGAATTCCCACCGCCAGCCCCTGATATGTGGCCCTCGACATGCTTCCCATGAGCCAGTACGTGATCGCCGGCAGATCTTCCTCCGGATCGGCCACGTATTTTGCCAGCGATACCAGCGCCTGAAACAGGGATGAGACTACCATTCCCCCCAGGACCACCATGAGAATACTGCTCTTACCATTGAGCCGGCTGATCAGGCACGTTCCGGCCAGCGCCGCCAGTCCCATGAGCAGGGCAGCCAGCTGAACAACGAGAATATTTCTGGTAAATAAAAGCGCCAGCACCGCTCCGAACGAGGCCCCTGTGGCAACTCCCAGAGTATCCGGTGTGGCCAGCGGATTGGAAAACAGGGACTGAAACGAGGCACCCGACACGGATAATCCCATACCGACCGCCAAGGCCAGCAGGATTCTGGGAAGTCTTACATGGTATATCACCGACCAGCCCTGGGGATCCACCTCCCGCCCCGTTAAGGGTGAGAGCAGGATTCCCAGCGACTCTGCCGGTGAGATATTATATCTGCCGATTCCGATACAGATCACAGCCGCTGCAAACGGCAGGAGAAAGATAAGGAGACTCATCATGCCCTGCTTCCTCTTTTGTTCCAAATGATTACGCTCCTGCACTTATTTTCCCGCCGCCTCTCTGGCCGGATTGAAGATCTGGGAGATGTCGTCATCCGTTAAATCCACCCCATAGAAACGGTTGTAATAGGTGCGCACTTCCGCTTCCATATCCACGTCGGCAAACAGCTCCGGCTGATTCTTCTGCGCCAGCCACTTTAATACCAATGGTGTATCGGATGCCGGCGGGAACCAGCGGTACATGCCCAGCGGGAACTTGTATACCTTTCCTTCCTTAACGGCCTTTACACTGCTCCAGTCATTTCCCTCAATGGTATTGTTATAAAGGTCTTCCGGCAGGTAGGGGCTGAAATTGGTAATGTAGATGATATCCGGATCCCACTCATAGATCTGCTCCATGTTGATCTCCGGCGTTCCGTTTAAGTCCGCGGCCACGTTGATGCCGCCGGTGGACTCGATCCAGTACTGGCCGAAGAAATTGCTGCCGGAGGTCTTAATCACACCGCCCGCATAGTTAAACAGAATCAGCACCCGGGGCTTTTCGATATCTCCTGCCTCTGTCAATACAGACTGCACCTCATCATATACCTGATGGCCGTATTCGGCGATTCCTGCCGCCTTGTCTTCCTGATTTAATACCTCACCCAGAAGCTTAACCCAGTTTTCGAAGGTGGCTACACAGTCGTAATCCCAGTTGGAAGTGGAGAAACCGATGGCAGGGATCCCCGCCGCGCTCAGCTTCTCATATTCGTCGGTATTATTGGCGCTGTAAAATACCACATCGGGCTTTAGATTCAGCAGTTCTTCCGTGTTCAGCTCTCCGCCCTGAAGGAAATCGGTATTGACCTCCAGAATATCCGGCACCACTTTCGGCAAAATGGAATTTTCCGCGGCTGCCATGGAAGACGGATGGATTCCCACCAGCTTCTCCGCCGAGCCCTCAAAGAGGCAGTACACGGATGGCAGCGGCAGAATAGAAGAAATTACCACTCGGTCAATTAAAGCCGGAAGCTCGACTTCTCTCCCCGTATGATCCACAACGATGCGGGTCTCTTTCTCTGTCTCTTTTCCAGCCGCAGCTGTGCTCTGTACGGTATCCTCCGGTGCGGCCGTGGCTGCCTCTTTGGAACCCGAACCGCAGCCCGCCAGTGACAGAATCATGCCTGCCGCTAAGATTGCGGCCGTTACTCTTTTTTTCATTTGCTTGTCCTCCTTTTAAACCATTCATTAAACTGAACTCCCGCAGCGCGGGCACTGTCTGCCTCTCCCAGTTTGCTGGAAACCGCGTACTGGGAAAACGGCAGGAATTTCTTTTCCGTATTTTCCGGAAGCAGAACCTTAAGAAACGGATCTGCAATAATCATCTGGTACTCCGGCCGGTTCATCGCCTGCCGGATCTTCTTCTCATCTGATAAATCCAGATCGCCGGGCAGCGTCAGAGCCGGCTCCGGGCCATAAAGGCAACCTACCGTCACACGGGTAATTCCCATTTCCCGGAAGAGGGCGTACCGGAGCGAATTGCTCATCACCTGTTCTCCCACAATCAGAACGGACATGTCCTCTGTACCATCTTTCTGTTCAACGGCATTGAGAATTTCTGAGTGTTTCGTCTCTCTGACCCGTTCCAGAGCCTCAAGCCAGGCCTTCTCCCCGCTTTCTCCTGCTGGAAACCCACAGAGATAGGGGATGCGAAATCTCTGTTCCATATATTGCGCCATCAGGAAACCAAACCGCGAGACTGCCAGATTGACCTGGGCTGACGCCGCCTCCTTTAAATCACTGAGACTGTAATCCATGGCCAGGCACAGGCCTGTTTCGTAGCCATTTTCCGCAAGGAACCGCTTGAAATCCCGGATCTCTTCGCCTTTCCCGAAATCCATGGGCAGGGCACCTAAAATATTGACCCGCCGTTCTATTGCCGCCTCCTTCGCCGCTTGTTTAGCGGTATATCGGTCCATCAACGCCTTAGCCGCCCGGAATGCCCCTCTGTCGTAGTAAGCGGTCCCGGTCGTATCAAATCCAAAGCTTGGGATGCCGGTTCTTTCCTCCAGCTCCACCGCGATCCCCTCTAAATCGGCTCCGATCACCATGGGCACAGGACTTCCCACAAGGGCCATGAGGTCCGGCTGTATGTCACGGGCCGCCGCTTCCATCTTTTTTATCAGCTTCTCGTCATCTCCCAGGACTGCGTCAATCTGCCGCAGGCCGGAGCAAAAGATGCCGGAATGGGAGCCATACCAGCGCGGGTCGTCATAACCCGTATAATTTCCCGTACACCCCGACGCGTCATGCATTGCCGTCACTGTCTTTAAATCAAACAGAACCGCGGATGCTCCCGAGTAATCAGGGGAAAAGGGCGGGAGCCATAAAGATAATCTTGCCATATCACACCACCAGTCCATAGCCGTTAATCAGCTGTCCTAAATCGGTTTCCTGTTCCGCGGCTTCCTCGATCAGCCTCATCAGCCTGCAGACCCCATCGAAGCCGAACATCCCGCTGTCGTTGAATAAGTCTGCCACATGTCTTGATCCGGCCAGATAAGCGCCTTCCACACCGATGGCGAGACTGTTTTCCATTCTCCGGTCAAACAGCACGGCACGGTGATGCTCCGGCTGATGCAGTTCCACCTCCGGGTGGTGCTCCCTCAGCCATTCCATATGAGGCTTATCAAATGCCATACAGTCCTGAGCCTCCACCCGGACCACAGAAAAGCCGTATGTAAGCAGAGCCTTCGCCATTCCAAAGGGCTGGGACGCGGCCGAGGCATCGATAATAATCGGAAATCTCCCCGCTTTCTTTACGGCCCTCCTGATCGCTTGAAGCGCCCGTTCTCTGGCAGGCCCCCAATCACAGGCTTCTTCCCTGTCCGGAAAAAGGAACGCTTTCAGCCGGCGGTAATTGTCTTCTATCTCTTCCATATCATAGGTAACCGGCATAAAGATCCATGGAATCCCCAGGCGCTCTTCCATCTGTCCCGCCGCCTGCCGTCCCGGTGCGCCGATCACGAGATTCGCGCGGCTCCCCGCCATTTCCTGGTACGCATTCAGGGTTTCGTACTGAGAAATGTGGCGCAGGCGGCTGACTCCATACGCGCTCAAAAAGTGATACAGTTCGCTTGTGACGGCCGTAGGTTCCAGATTGCCGATGGCATTGATGCCTTCATCCCGTTTTTCTGACGGAGCCAGAAGGCTGTAGAGATTATTCTGAATCGATACCGGCGGAGGCGTCCTGGACCCCAGGGAAATGGGATTCATGTGACACATTCGAAACGCAATCTCCGGGTGGCGCGCTCCCAGCGCGGACAGCAGCGCCTCGTGATCCGTTCCGATTAAATCATCCAGACAGCTGACGAACAGAAAGAATACCCGCGGCCGGGGCTCCAGCACCTCCAGAACCTCTTCCACCGCTTCGGGGATCAGGTCGTCATAGCCGTCGATAATATCGCTCTGACTCACATACAGGTAGAAGAGTCTGTCCTTAAGGCCCTGTTTCATGGCTCCGATGGCGCCATGGCGGCCACAGGCGCTGGGACAGATAAAGAGCTGAACGCTCTCCGGGGCCAGCATGCCGATCCGGACTACGCCCCAGTCGCCGTGACCCGGCGAGGAGTAGTGAAGGGTATTTTCGAAACAGCAGCTCATGCTCCCACCTCCGCCAGTATTTTATCCGCCAGTGCCTGGTAACACGCCGCCATTTCACAGTCCGGATACGCCTCGATCACGGTCTTTCCCTGGTTTTCCGCCAGCTGAACCGTCCGATCGCGGGGAACGATATGCAGTATTTCGGTGTTATTTTCCTTTGCCGCCTGCATCACCAGTTCATTTTCCCGCTCCACATTTCTGGAATTCTGTATAAATCCAGCCAGCTTTGCGTATCCGCGCTTTCCGAAGTTCCGGATCGCATGGGCGATATTGTCCGCGGCAAACAGCGCCATCATTTCACCGGACGTCACGATCATCACATAATCGGCATATCCGCCGCGGATCGGCATGGCGAACCCGCCGCATACCACATCGCCAAGCACGTCGTAAAGCACGATATCTGGCTGAAAGGTTTCATAGGCGTCAAGCTCCTCCAACTTCTCGAACGCCGTGATTATTCCTCTTCCGGCACATCCGATGCCGGGAGTCGGGCCTCCTGACTCCACACAGACAACATCGCCGTATCCCCGAAACGCGATATCGTCCAGTGTGACTCCTTCCTCCTTTTCCCGTATCTGATCGAGAACGGTGGGAATCCGCTCCCCTCCCATAAGATTTTTCGTGGAATCCGCCTTGGGATCACATCCGATCTGCATGACCCGCAGCCCGCGTGACGCCAGCGCTGCAGATAAATTCGATGTGGTGGTGGATTTTCCAATCCCGCCCTTTCCGTAGATTGCTATCTTCTTCATAATTCTCCTTCTTTTTCAAATATTCCGTCCGCAGCATCACCGGACAGCCCGTCACCATTCGTACAGGATCGTCTCCAGCTGCTCTCTGTTCCGAATCCGGATACCGCCTGGTTCCTGGTCGATTAATTTCCGCTCCTGTAAGCAGGCCAGTTCCCGAAACAGGGAGGCGCGGCTGATCCCCAGCATGGAGGCCAGAGATTCCTTAGAGCACTCCAGGCCGATCAGGCCCTCCTGCTCCGGACGCATCAGCAAGTACTGAATCAGTTTATTTCTTCCCGACTGCATGGTAAGAAATTCGATTTGTTTTATCAAAAACTGCATCTTTTCATTACAGATACAGGCATAGCGCAGCGTCAGCTCCTTGTCATTCTTCATCAGCTCGAGCAGCTTCTTTTTAGGAATTGTCAGCAGCGTCGTATCACGTCCGCATTTTAAAACCGTAGGAAGCTCCGTGTTCGTAAACAGATTGATAATCCCAAAGCAGTCCCCCCGCTTCAACTGGGACAGCATGATTTCCCGGCCATCCATAGCTATGCTGTACACCTCCACACTTCCTCTGACGACTAATCCCAGAATCTCCTGCCCCATCTGCCGGTCGCTGACAATCTGGCCTTTCCGGCAGACCTTCACACTCATACTGTCCACATATCTTTTACAGCCGTGAAACAGAGGGGAGGCCGCGACTGCCTCCTGCAGCTCTTCCTGACTCATATCCGCTCATCTCCTTACCAGCCAGTCATTTCATTGAGTTAGTTTAAACTAACCAAAATCTTAACATACGCCCATGGAAAATACAAGAAAAATAATTATCAATAATGTCTCATCTGATACTGCCTTATTTTTTTGTTTCTGCTATGCTCTTTCCAGCTTAAAGAACTACAACATTTGGAAAGGATAAACCGTTATGCCGAAAAAAATCATTCTCTTTTCCGGTTCCTCTGCCGTCGGAAAGACTGCGGTGCTGCGAACGCTTCTTCCCTATATGAAACAAAAAGGAGCCAGGCCCATGATCTGTAAGATTGACTGTCTGGAATCCGAAGACGAAGCCGTATACCGCCGGCTGGGCATTCCCGCAGTGACCGGGCTCAGCCGTGATATCTGTCCGGATCACTTTCTCGTATCGAATCTGCCGGAGCTCTGGAATTACGCGGACCACATGAAATGCGACCTCCTGTTCATTGAATCCGCAGGACTCTGCCACCGCTGTTCTCCTGCCACGGAACTCTCTGCGGCAGGCTGCGTGCTGGACTGCACGGCCAGCTGCAAATCCCCCGGCCGCCTGGGACCCATGGTCACTCACGCGGATTTCATTATCCCTACGAAGATTGACATGGTCTCCCAGGCCGAGCTGGAGATTATCCGCTGGAACTTAAGGGAAATCAACCCGGGCGCGCGAATCTTCCCTGTGGATGGGCTGGCCGGATACGGCGTGGAATTTCTCGGCGACTGGCTGGATTCCCTCCCTGACTGCCTCTCCTATGAAAATGACCGCCTGCGCCATACCATGCCAGCCGGCGTCTGCTCCTACTGCGTGGGAGAAACCCGGGTTGGCACCGCCTTTCAGCAGGGCGTCGTAGGAAAAATTGCATTGGAGGAGGCCGCCGGATGAAGCATTTAACCATTCTTCCCGGGCACGATAAAGATCAGCGCCCGGAACATTTTGAGCCGATCTGCTTAGAGCCGGGCAGCCTCTGCGCCATAGCGGGCAACACCGGTTCCGGAAAGAGCCGTCTGATTAAAGACATCGAGCAGCTGGCAGCCGGAGATTCCGTCACCGGCCGCCGGGTCCTGCTGGATGGCGAGGCAGTTCCGCTGGCAGACCGCCTTGTGACCTCGGGAAATCTCGTCGCCCATCTCTCCCAGAATATGAGATTCGTCCTTGACCTGACCGTCCGGGATTTCCTAACGCTGCACTGCCGCTGCCGCGACAGGAAAACACTGAGTCCCCAGACCATTATTGATACCGCCAACACCATCACACCGGAGCCCGTCCGGCTGGAAGAAAGCTTAAATCTTTTAAGCGGCGGGCAGAGCCGGGCACTGATGATCGCCGATATCGCTCTGGCCTGTGACAGCCCCATCGTCCTGATCGATGAGATCGAAAATGCCGGCATCGATAAGAAAAAGGCCCTTCATCTGCTGACAGGAACCCGGAAGCTGGTACTGATCGTGACCCACGATCCTCACACCGCCCTGATGGCCCCCAAACGGATCATCATGCAGAATGGAGCCATCCGCGCAGTTCTGACACGCACCGCCGGAGAGGACCGGATATTTTCTTACTTAGACCGCATATACGAGGAGCAGACGGCACTTCAGGCCAGGCTTCGGAAAGGGGAATTTCTCTCATGATTACGATTCAACTCTATTGGAATAACATCTGTATCCTTCACAGACAGGAACTGGCCTTTCTGGAGCAGGTGAAAGCAGATTTAAAGAAAAAGGATATAGACCTGTCTGTCACATGCTTCGGGCTGGGATACGGCAGACACCTGTCGGACTACTTAAGAGAGCCGGACTCAACGCTTCCCGATATGGTGGTGTCCGCCGATTTGGAGGTATTTGAGGACAGCCGCATATTCGGACGATTTCGGGAAAGTCTTCATCCCCTGGCACGCCGGCTGCCTGTCAAGCAGGAGGAGGGTGTGCCCCTGCTGCTGCGCGGAGACTTTCTTCTTCCTTACCTTGCTATCCCGCTGGTATTCTACGGCACAGGGGAATCCATACCTGAAAATGGCTCCCTGTCCCTGGATGAGCTGGTCTCGGAGGGATTTCCACTCACATTCGGCGGCATCCACAATTCAGCGGCAAAGACCGTCGTTAAAACAGTTTGGGAAACGGGAGGCGCTGACGCGGCAAAGCGGCTTCTGTCCGCCAGCTCCCTGACCGGCATGCCTATCGAGGCGTACCAGAGAGTGCGAAACGGAATGAATTCTCTGGCTCTGGTGCCCTCCGTCTACGCTCTTCGTGCGGATGGGAACCAGAGAAAGGCCGCCTGGCCTGCCGATGGAGCGGTCGTCGTTCCCTCCTATCTCTGCGCGGCCGACACGATACCGGAGGAAGCCGCCATCGCGGTGGCGGAGGCGCTTCGCTCGCCTTTGATCAGCCGGTTCTACGTGGAAAACGGCTGCCTCATAAGCTGCACGCCAGGCAGCCCCGAGGCGCCGTGGCCGGAAGGGCAGAAGGGGGACATCCGGCTTCCCTCCGCGGAATTTCTGGATAAACTGGAGCCGGAGGAATTTTATGCAGTCTATGATTCCTGCCGCAGAGAGATATAATCTGCGTGGGGGGAATGAGAGAAAAAAAAGAGAAACGGGGAAGAAAAGTTTTTATGCTTTTCTTTTTCGTTTCTCTCTTTTTGTTTTTATATTCTTTTATTCTGGCCATGCGGGTTTGAAATATTTATAAATCCATGATCTTCCGCAACCGCTCTGAACCACCGGCCTGATTTTTTGATTGAAAGAGCGCCGCCATTTTTAATATCCACCCGGATCATGCCATACCTGTTTTTATACGCGTTTCTCCAGGACCAGCAGTCAAAGGGCGCCCACAGATGGTATCCAAAACAGTTGCAGCCCTCTCCGATTGCCTTGTTCAGCCAGATCAGATGGTCACGGATAAACTCGATTCTGTAATCGTCTTCCACGATACCGTCCTGATCCAGAAATTGTTCCTCGTCCTGCACTCCCATCCCGTTTTCCGAGATATACCAGGGTATATTTCCATAATGATCGCGGAGATTGACGGCGATCTCATAGATGGCAGGCTCATAGATCTCCCAGCCGCGGGAAAAGTTCATTTTCTGCCCCTCAAAGGTATACTCTTCAAAGTATTTTTCCGGCATCAGCGGTCCTTCGTATGGTGTGCTTCTTCTGGTGACCCGCCTCGGATGGTAGTAGTTTACCCCCAGGAAATCAACCGTATTGCTGCGAATGATCTCTAAGTCTTCTTCTGCTGCCTCCGGGCAGATTCCCTCTTCCTTTAAGAGTTCCACAAGCTTTTCCGGGTACTCGCCCCTGATCGATGGATCCAGAAACGATTTATTAAAGAGCAGATCTGCGATTTCCGCACTCCTCCTGTCTTCTTCGTTGTCCGGCTCTTTGCAGTAGGTCGGCGTCAGATTCAGTACGATCCCAATGCTGCCTTCTCTGCCGCTCTTTCGAAATTCTCTTACCGCCATGCTGCTGGCAAGCTGAATATGGTAGCCGACCAGCGCTGCCTTCTTTGCGTCGCAGACAGCGGGATAATGGCGTTTATAGATGTATCCGCCCTCAGCAATCACGATAGGTTCATTAAAGGTAATCCAGCGTTTTACCTTTCCGCCAAACAATTCAAAACATTTAGCCGCAAAGGCCGCGAAGCCTTCGGCAGTCTCCCGGTTTTCAAATCCGCCCTTCTCCATCCAGTACATCGGCATATCGAAATGATGAAGGCAGAGAACAGGTTCAATCCCCTGGCTTAAAAACTCATCGATAACCGCCTGGTAGAACGTTACGCCTTCTTCATTGACCGTTCCCTCCCGGTCTTTAAAAATGCGGCTCCACTGAATGGAAGTGCGGTAGGAATTCATTCCGATTTCCTTCATCAGCTTTGCGTATTCCTTATATTTGTGGTAAAAATCCGAGGTCACGGAAGGTCCTACTCCATCGAAAAACTGCTCCGGCACCTGCTTAAACCAGTAATCCCATTCCATCTCCGCCTTTCCGTCTCCCGGAAACGTCCCCTCTGACTGCGGCCCGGAGCTGGCGGCCCCCCATAAAAAATTGTCGTTGAATTGATATTCCATAATTTCCTCCGTTTATTTTCACAATTTATAATAGTTTTACTCGATTTCCTGTAAGTAGTGAAACAGTGCCCCATATAAGTTAGCTCGATTACCAAAACGACATGGAACGATCTTCGGCATCAGAAACCCAAACCGATCTTCTTGTGCCATTCTTTTCATCCTCTTATAGATTTCCGGTATAACGAAAGGTGCTTCACTGATACCTCCTCCTAACACGATCAATTCCGTATCCAGGGTAAATTGGATCGAAAACAATCCAACTGCCATCGCTTCATAAAACTCCTCTGTAAGTCGTAAAGCCAATGGATCTCCGCTCTCTGCCAGTTTAAACAGTTCTCTTCCATCCGTCCGTTTTCCTGTTGTCCCGGCGTATTTCGCAGCCTGTTTCACCATAGTAAAGGAACTCCACGTTTCATAATGGCCATCTGCACGGTTTACCAGATAATTTCCGAATTCTCCGCAATTATTGGTCTGCCCTCTGCAGACAGCTCCATTCATGACGATCGATCCGCCAATCCCCGAGCCACATACGACAGATACGATATTACTCTTTCCAGCGGCGGCTCCCTTCCACATCTCCCCCAGTGCCGCACAGTTGGCATCATTCTCAATGGTGACCGGGAGTCCGTCTAATCGGCTGCTTATACGCTCAGTAAGCGGAATCTCGTGGATATATGGAATGGCGCTGATCCCTCCGACTCTCCCCTTCCTGGGATCGACTGCCCCCGGAGAACTCAGAGCGATTCCAGCAATTCTTTCCCTGGATGAGTCAAAGATCCGCCTCATTTCATCGAGCATCGCTTCCAGCCCCTCCGCTGGCGTAGGAAATGATCCGTTGTCTTTTAAATGGCCCTCCTTATCCCCAAAGGCGTACTTCACCGAAGTCCCGCCCATATCAAAAATCAGATAAGAGTTCATAAAGCTTCCTTTCTTCTGTTCTTTTCTCATTCATGCAATTTCTACGTTATAATCATATACTTATGTTTTTTATTTATCAAGCACTTTGTTTACAAAAGTATATACTTTATTCTTTTTTCAGCATTATCCTCAAAATAAGTATATACTTTTTGTACATTATAACAATACTTATGATATCTCTTGTAATTGTTTTTTTATTCCCCTTGTGTTAGAATGAAGCTATCTTAAAAGGGGACTTATCTATGAATAAATACATTGAAATATCGAATGAATTGAGGAACCACATATTAAAAGATAATCTTTACCATCCAAACGACCAGATCCCATGCGAGAAGGATCTCTGTATCCAGTATGGAGCCAGCAAGATGACCATTAAAAAGGCGCTTGACATCCTGGTCGACGAGGGGCTGATTTATAAAAAAAGAGGGCATGGAACCTTTGTAAAGGGGTTATCGCAGCAGCAGCTGGATATTATGGAAGAGAACTTATGCAATACCCAGCAGGCCCTGACCGGTTTCAGCCGGCAGTATGCCAAGGAAGCTGTGACCTCCACCGTCCTGGAGTTTTCCGTCATACCGCCGACACCAAAGATCGCATCCAATCTGCATATCACAGAAGAAGACTTCGTATACAAGATTATCCGTGTCAGGAACCGGAACGGGGTTCCCTGTGTTATGGAAGAAACCTATATGCCCATTGATCTGATTCCAGGTCTCAAGATGGCGCATTTGGAATCGTCCATCTATGCCTATATCCGTCAGACGCTTCATTATGAGATTCAGAGTTCCCACGTCCGCATCCGCGCCAGGGGAGCGTCCGAGTTCATCGCCAGGAATCTCCAGCTGGAACCAGGCAGCCCGGTAGCCGTCGTGGAGCAGATCGCCTTCCTGGACAACGGCATGCCGTTCGAGTATTCCTTTTCGACGCATAAGGCGGACTTATTTGATTTTTCAGCCGTTATTGTAAAAAAGATACCTTAGGTACAGTTCAAAACTTCATAAACAGAAGCACTCTGGAAAATGATTCTAATCTATTTCCAGAGTGTTTTTTATTTTTATTCGATTTTATTCGTACATACGTTCGTTTTATCGGATTAATAGTGTAGCGCTACTGATTCAGCCACCATTTACACATCACTCTTGGAAGGAGGAAGAAAGCCTGTTCACAATAGGCTTTCAAAAAGAATATGAGCAGTACAGAATGGACCTACCACATGACAATCAGCAATCAGACAGGGGAAACTCTCGTTGCACAGAACGAGGAAAGGAACTGGGGAATCTGGTACCTTGGAGGAAAGGATAAGAGCGCCCCTGTCTCCATCGGTGCTGGGGAAACCAAAGAAGTATTTGGAATCCGGGCATCGAAAGGCACCGCCACCGGCTATCAGGGCCAGTGTACCTGGATTGGGGCGAGCGGTTCCCTGACTCTGTCAATCGAAGTACCTTACTCAAAAGATAATAAGTCCTCATTAAAAGTATCCGGCATGTACAACATAGACGGCTGGAAGGAACTGCCGTCAAGGGGCCACCACTTCAATCATCTGCTGACCATTACAAAAGTGGATTAAGGAGGAAACACCATGGATATTTCCAATTGGGAAGCATTAAAAAATGATATGGGGGAGAATACAGGCAAACCGCTGAACCAGCTTTTGAATATTCCCTACAGCTATCCCCCGAAACCGGTTTTTCTGAGCCTGTCCGATCCCTATGATATCCCCCAGAAATACTGGCCGGTTATCAATGATCCGAAGTACGACAATATGTTGAAGAAGCAACAGCTCGTAGACAGCTACTTCGGGGCCGTCCTGTATGTGGCCTATACCGCACCCTCCAATATTCAGACCTTTCCGGCGGGCCAGTCGCAGACGACTACCATAAAAATCTCTCAGGTATCTGTCTTAAAACAGACAAATGTATGCTCCGTCGATGTCCGTTCCCTGATCAAGGGGGAGGCCTCCGGATTGCTGAAGGGCGTGACACTGGGGCTCACCACAGAGCTGGAGACAAAGTTTGGCTATAGCTACAGTACGGAGACCACAGACACGAAAGAAAAGACGTTTACGAAAACGGTAACCATCCCCGCATCCGACAAGGACCGCATCCTGGTTCCCTGGAATCTCTCCAAGATCCTTGTCGTCTACCGGAAACATAAAACGAAAGGCATCTCGCTGATCTGCGCGGATGAAACTATCGAACAGTCTGTCGAAAAATTTTATACCCTGTAGCCTGGGGGCAGATTATACCACTGTTTTACGGAAGAAAAACCAAAAGAGGAGTCTGAACATCATGAGTATTCACGTACTCACTCCTGTTCAGACTCCTCTTACTATAATCCCTACAGCTCCGTGCCGGTTTCCTGACGGCTCAACGGGCCGCCGCGCTGCTTCTCTCAATCAGCTGCGGTGGAAAGTAGTACTGCTGATATGTGCCCCGCTCTGCCTCTATCTTCTGCACCAGCATTTCACTGGCGGCCTTTCCAAGTGTGGTTCCAGGCTGACGGACCGTGGTCAGAGGGACATCCATCACCACCGCCACCGGGTCGTCATCAAAACCGACCAGAGACACGTCCTCCGGGATGCGCAAGCCCAGCTCTCTGGCCGCCCGCCAGACGCCGAGCGCCATGTAATCGTTCCCTGCGAAGACAGCGGTCACTCCCAGCCCCAGAAGGCGTTTTCCACATTCATATCCTGATTCAATCGAGAAATCCCCCTGCATCACCAGACTGCGGTCAATCGGTATGCCATAATCCTTCAATGCTTTCAAATAGCCGCAGGTACGCTGTCTGGTAAACTGTTCTCCAGCAATATGGCCGATTCTGGTATGCCCCTTTTTCAGAAGATACTCGGCTGCCAGATAGCCGCCCTGAACGTTGTCAACAGCCATGAAATCACAGGGTGCTTTCTGTAAGTAATGCTCGATGAGAATTACTGGTACCCGGCATTTTCGCAGTGCCGCCTCTACCAGCTTCTGATTGGCATTCACTTCTTTCTCCCTTGGCAGCACAAGCAGAATCCCGTCTGCATACCTCTTCTGAAGAATATCCAGATACTTCACACACTGCTGTACATTTTCCTCGCAGTTGCACAACAGAAGGGCGTACTCATTTTCCTGAGCGCATTTCTCAATTCCCGTGGATATATTGGCCAGAAAAGGGTTCACAAGGTTAGGCAGAATAAGGCCAATCGTATGCGTTTTCCGTGTTGCAAGGGATACCGCAATCGGATTGCAGGTAAATTCATAGCGCTCTGCAATCTCCAGTACTTTCTGCCGCGTCTTTTCAGAAATCCGGTAGTGCCCGGCCTTGTTATTCAAAATAATGGAAACCGTGGCCTCTGAGACCCCAGCTTCCCTGGCAATATCTTTTGCGGTGATTTTCATATAACGTCTCCAGTCTTACAGTACTTCCATATTTTTACAAAAGTGTACCTATCATTGTATATGAAAATCCCTTAAAATGCAATGGTTCCAGTCAATCAGAACGGAAGCTGCCTCACCCGGCCGCCGCCCTGACAGCGGCGTATTAAAGCCTCGTATTCTGCGTCGCCCCCTTCCCGGATCAGACGTCTGTATTCCTCCATTAATTCCGGGCGTTTTTCCCTCAAATATTCCATCAGCCTGATCTCCTGTATGGAATTAGGTTTCATGTAGAAGCGGTCAATATAGAGCGGTATATCCGGTCTTAAGGAATCCAGCACCTGGTCCAGATCCGTGATCCCCGGCATGATAGGTGCAAACGTCGCAATCACCGGCAGCCCCGCTTCTCTCAGCCGGTTTCCCGTCTCAATCCCGGCATGTCCTTCTCCTGCCTTAAGCTTTTCAATTTCATCCAGACGGCACAGTTCTGTCACGATACACAGCTCTTCCATCCCCCTCAGTAAATCCAGATCCCGCTCAATCAGAAGAGACTTCGCACTGGTACAAATAGTAAGAGGAATACCATGTTTTTTGATTACCTCCACGCACTGTCTCGTCAGCCCGTACGTCTCCTCCACCGGCATGTACGGATCGCAGTAGTCTCCGATGTAAAGCCGGACGCCTTTCGGCCATCTCTCACACTCCTGATCCAGAATCTCTGCGATATTGATTCTGATGGCGATATTGCCTTCCCAGCCCTCCCGTTCCAGCCAGTAGCAGAACGGACAGCCGGACACACATCCATCGTAAGGATTGATGTAAGGCTGGCCATTCTCCGTCATTTCTATTGCTTTTTCCACCCTGGTCTCGTAGATCATCATTTTCTCCAATCTTTCTTTATCCTTTTACCGAACCGGTTACCATTCCATTGATAATCTGCTTCTGAAAGATGATAAATACCAGAAGCGACGGAATGAGGACGATTACGGCCCCCGCCATAATAACACCATAGGCGGATCCCTCCGAACTGTTCAGCTGCGCGATTCCTACCTGAACTGTCCGCATCTCATTGCGGTTCGTAATCAGCATAGGCCATAAGTACACATTCCATATTTCAACAAACGCCGTGATAAATACGGTAACCAGAATCGGTTTTGAAATTGGAATCAGAATTCTGGTAAAGAAGCGGATATCTCCGCACCCATCCATCTCAGAGGCTTCCTTTATAGAGGCCGAGACTCCCAGAAAATACTGTCTCATAATAAAAACACTGGTCGCAGAGCCAATAAACATAATAATAATTCCCTGGTAAGTATTGATCATATGAAGCTTCGATATGGTCTCATAATTGGTGAGAAGCGTCGCCTCACCGGGAATAAGCATGGTCCCCACAGTCAAATAAAAAAACAGATTCTTTCCCTTAAAATCGAAGCAGGCATATCCATAAGCGGCCAGAGCCGCCGTCACCACGCGCAGACAGCACGTGATTGTGGTCACAAAGACCGAGTTCCAGATAAACCGCAGCATCATCGTATTTTCCCAGACCGCGTGGTAATTGGAAAAATCGATCCGCCTCGGGAGCATTCTGGGATTCAGGCTCAGGATCTCCGTACTCTTCATAAAGGATGTACCAAGTGCGTACAGCACAGGAAATATGACCAGAAGTCCAATTCCTGTCGCCGCCGCCTGATATAGCACACTCTTCCATATCCTGCGTTTCCCCATCAGTAATGAACACCTCTCTTCTCCCAGATAAACGATATGAGAATAACCGTAAATCCAATGATAAAACCTACCACAGCCGCCGAATACGAAAGGCCGTAATTATATACGTAAAATCCTTTCTGGTACATATAGTACATAATGGTAGATGTGGAACTGTCCGGTCCTCCCTGGGTCAGGATAATCACAGGCCCGGACATCATCAGCGCGCTTCCTACGTTGACACAAAACAGGTAAAACAGGGTTGGGCTTATCATAGGGGTATAAATATAGCGCACCTTCTGCCAGATCCCGGCCCCTTCTGCGGTGGCCGCTTCCAACAATTCTTCCGATACCGACCGGACCGCAGACAGCAGGAATATGTAAGTCATCCCAAGTCCCATCCAGATGCCGATGATAATAATCGCCCACAGCGCATACTTCTTATCTGTAAACCACATGATATTTAAGTGAAACACATGATTGATAAATCCCAGATTCCCATTTAAAAGAAGCTTAAAAATGACAGAAGCCACAGACATGGACACTGCCATGGGCATCGCATACATCAATTCATAAACGGGAGAGAGGCGTCTCCCGGACGCGGAGATCAGCGCCAGGAGATACCCCATTAGAATCGTCACCGGTATGACAACCAGTGCATACTCGAATGTTACAACAATGGATTTTAAAAATGTTTCATCACTGAACAGTTTCCGATAATTTCCCAGCCCCACAAATTTAACAGGTATATTGTTGGAATTAATCAGAAACAGACTCTTAAACAGCGTCTTAACTGCCGGATAATAGATAAACAGCACCAGGAAAAACATGGATGGCAGTATCAGCAGATATGGAGTTATTTTCTTTTTTCTTTTCAACGTTTCCGCCCCTCTTCCCGTATATACTCTCGCGAAGTATCTTACTCCTCGGCCGGATTCGCCTCATTGTATTCATCCAGCGCTCTGTTGCACTGCTCCGCCATGCTGTCCACACATTCCTGTGCCGTGATTTCTCCCTTGGCCCATCTCAAAGAAGTATCTCTGAAAATCAGCTGGAACTCCTGCTGAGTCGGTGCCAGATGCTCCTGAACCTTCGGGTTGGACTTCATCAGGGAATCAAATGCCACACGGTAGCTGGAATTGTCTTTCAAGAATGCTTTCATCTCTTCTGTTTCCATGGTTTTTCCATTGGTTGGTATATAGCCGGTTGCGATACACAGCTTTGTCTGCGTCTCTGCCGAGGACCAGTACTTCATAAATTCCCATCCGGTATTCACTACCTCCGAATCACCTCTGTCCAGAATATAGAGGGATGTTCCACCCGGACATACTCCGCCTTTATCCGTATCCAGAACCCTGGGAAGCTCCGAAATGCCCAGCTCGAATCCATTTTCTTTGGCCGCTTCAATGATTGAGGTCATAGCCCAGTTTCCACCGCAGAACATGGCGCTTAAGCCTGAACAAAACTCGTCCTTGGGCTGATCATCCACATCAACACTCTGTACAGCCCCCGTATCGAGAACCTTCTGCCACTCATTCAGAAGAGTCAGCATGGTTCCATCCTCATCAAAGGTCACCTTCGTCATGCGCCCTGTCCTGCCGCCTTCGTTGTTGCCGATAAAATGGTAATCACCCTGGCCGCCGATCCAGTTGTTTAGGTATACATTCTGAAGGCCAAGGGTGATTCCGTACTGTTTCACCGTATCACCATCTTTAATCAGCAGTTTTTCCGCGCAGTCCGCCATCTCTGCAATGGTCGTCGGCGGATTTTCCGGATCGAGTCCCGCCTTCTCAAATGCCGTCTTATTGTAATAGAAGATCATAGCGTCGCCTGTAAATGGGATGCTGTACTGTTTTCCCCTGAAATTATACGTATCCCACAGAGACTGTACCATGTCCTCCTTCTTAAAATCCGCGTCCGTCTCCAGAAACGAATCCAGAGGGACGACATTCTTAACCGTGCTCATGTACTCCACATCGCCGGCATAAATAGTAACAAGATCAGGCATATTCGCCACATCGTTTGCCAGGATCAGCGCTTTTAGCTTACTCACAATGTCTTCATCCTGATAGACCGGCACCACCTTCACCCCAGCCGATTTACCGATGGTGTCGTTAAACTCCGGAATCAGCTGCTCTTCAATAAACTTTCCGTTAGAGCCGCCCCGGTTATGCCACATAATCAATTCTTTCTCCTGTACCGGCGCGGCCTCCTTCTGATCCCCCGCAGCCTCTGTCTGTGTCCGAGTCCCTGCTGGTGCCTGGGTCTCTGCCGCCCCCTTCCCCGTTCCGGAAGAACAGCCTGCTATCATCACCCCAGCCATGACAGCTGCAAGCACTGCTAAATAAACCCTGTTCCTTTTCATAGAAATACCTCCTTTTTCTTTTGCTAAAGCGCTTTAGCAACTTTTTCTTATTATACACCTTCCAGCCTTTTGTTGTCCAGTATTTTCTAGATTTTCTTTAACTATTTATCTCATATTTATCCTTAATTAAGGCTCCGTTTACGGAGAGGTGAAATGCAATAAAAATGCCTCCCTTCCGGCAGGAACCTTTGATTACTGGTTTTGTCGGATGAGAGGCATTTCTATTCTATTTTTATATGTATCTTTATAAAGGTTGTAATTATATGGGGATTTTCGAAATGCATTTTTTATCCTTTATTATATAAAAGATACTTTGTAATTCAGATGTTTTAAGCTTAAAGATAAGCTGCTATCTGATCGATTGATAAATGCTTCTTATATTGTTTTCGGATAAAATTGACATTTGTTTTTCCGTTCCTATTAATACGCCGAGTTTTTCGCCTTTTTTTTTCTTATACACAGGCTTCCAGCGCAATTTTCATCATTGTGGTAAATGACTCCTGGCGCTCCTTTGCGGAGGCCTTTTCCCCTGTAGGGAAGGAATCGGAAATTGTCAGAAGGCAGGCTGCATTTTTATTCAGTACCTTAGCGTTATGGAACAGTGCAAAGCTTTCCATATCGACACAGGTACACTGGTGTTTTCTGTTAATCTCTCTGTAATCGTCCATGTTCGCTTCACAGTAGAAGACATCACTGGAGTGAACGCGTGTGGGAGTAAGCAGATAACCCAATTTCTTAGCCGTCTCCAGAATCCGGTCATTTAATTCTCTGCTTGGATATAAAATGTCATCAGAAGAGCCATTCTGTGTTCTGGCAAAGCTTGATTCGCTCCAAACACTCTCCGCCAACACTACATCATACAGATTTAAGTCCGTTACGTAGGCGCCGGAAGAACCGATCCTGATAATATTATTCACATCATAAATACTGAACAGCTCGTATGAGTAAATTCCCATGGAGGGCATCCCCATACCGCTCGCCATCACGCTCACTTCTTTTCCCCTGTACATTCCCGTATACGCATATGCGGCACGCACTTCGTTCACAAGGCGGGGATTCTCCAGGAAATTCTCTGCGATAAACTTCGCTCTCAACGGATCTCCGGGCATTAATACATTTTTAGCAATATCGCCTTTGCAGGCCTGGTTATGTGGTGTTGACATTGTTTCTACCTCCTGTTTTTCATTATATAATAGGACCATTCATTCCACGCTCGATCATTTCACAGAGTGCGGCTACATCTTATAGATGCGCAGTTAAACTTCATGTCAGTGGGGGATACTCGCTTGTTTTGATAAATTATATCACATTTTTTAGTATTATTTATCTAATTTTTATCTTTGAACTTATTATAATTCATCTCTAATTATTTTTCAATATATTTCTGTCAGATAAATTTTTTTATCATTTTTCTCTTCTCTCTCCAAACACAAACTTTTCAACCGCCTCCTTCACCCCCTGGTCCCGTTCTCCTTTCGTGATATAATCCGCCACTGCTTTCAGCTGCGGATCGGCGTTTGCCACAGCCACACCAATCCCGGCCTTTTTGATCACTTCAATGTCGTTTGTGTGATCTCCCACCGCCATGACGCAGTCAGACGGCAGGGAAAGATACTCTAAAAGCCTTGTAAGGCCAGATGCCTTGGAACAGCCGCCGGCCACTATCTCTATGGAAAACTCTCCATACTGAAAAAAGCTGATCTCATTGGCGCAGCGTTCCAGTTCCCTGGCAAATGCTCCGATCATTCCGGACCTCGCGTCGTCCAGAACATAGATCTTGTGCACCGCCTGATTCCAGACCTCCGGCGTATTGCCCAGTGTCTGGTCATATCCCTTATATTTACCGAGACGCTTTCTGATCCACTCCGTTCTTACCAGAGGGCATTCCCGGTCTGTAAAGCTGAATATGACCGTAAACTGAGGATACATTTCCATGTAGCGCTGCGTGATCTCCTGTATTATTTTTGCATACAGCATCCTGCACCAGATCATTCTCCCCCGGTCGTATAAAATGCTGCCATTATTCGCAACATACGGTATTGTAAGTTCTGCATCTCTCGCATAGGATTCCGCGCGGTAAGGCATTCTTCCTGTCGCCAGAGTAAACTGGATTCCCCGCATTTTCAGTTCCTGAATTACCTGGATTGTCTCCTCCTTTAAATGGTCGTCTTTATGAATTAAGGTGTCGTCGATATCACACACCACCAATTGAATCGGAATTCGTTCCATAGTTAAAAACCTCCTGCTTTATCAGATGCCTGCAGCACCTGTAAAATTTATTCTTATCCTTACTGCCTTCCTCTTTTCCTCCTCGAGTAAAAAAGCCCGGCAGAATACGCATCTGCCGGGTTTCTTATTTCAGAAATGTAATACCATGCTCTATATCTTCCACATCGACCTCCAGCCTGATGGCATCGCCGATCCAGGAGGTAACGGAATACTCATACGGAACATTGTCTTTTAAAAAGGATTTGCTCGTGATCTGGAGAATCAGTGTGTCATACGTGATCTTCAGCAGCTCTATGTCGGATACCGAGGGTCTTACAGCCTCGATGACATTTTTTCTGCGGTCTATCTTTAAATGGTATACTTCCTTCAAGGTCTTCGAGAGAGATCCTTCCACACATAATCCTTTTTTATCCAGTTCCGGGGTGAAGACCGCTGGAATCCAGATTCGGTTGATTGCAACCGGATTGCAATCGACACGAAAAATCCGCTTAATGAAGAAGATATCTCCTTCATAGTTTAAAGCACGGCCAATGTGCTCATACGTCGTATCAAAATGGCTCAGCTCCACAATCTCAGGGCTCTTATCAATCCGTACTCTGCCCGCCTGCCCTGGCAGTCCCAGCTTATGCAGAATCGGGTTTGGCTGCGATTTCAAGAAAGATCCGCGGCCTCTGTAGCGGACGATCAGACCGTCCTTTTCCAGCTCCGCAATGGCCTGCCGCATGGTAACCCGGCTCACTTTATACGATTCTGCCAGTTCCTTTTCCGCCGGAAGTTTTCCGTTTTCATCTACAAGCTTGTTAATCAACAGCTTGTTCTTCAGATCGACATAGATCTGGTAGTAGAGTGGAATCGGTGATTCATTCATGATACCATTGCTGTTCCCCATTTGTTTCATTCCTCTTCTGATCATTTTAGTTAAACGCTTCGCCAAGTGCTCCCGGACGGCAGAAAGCAGTTTTCAAACACATTTCAGTATACCATAATTTCCCAGATTATGGAACTCCATTGCCTGTCAGACAGAACTTTTTCACCGCCTCAATCACCCCACAGGCACAGGCGGATGCGGCGACATAGTCCGCCGAACTTTTCAGGATTTCATTGGCATTGGCCACCGCAACTCCAATTCCCGCTTCCCGGATCATTTCCAGATCATTCGTGAAGTCCCCGCAGGCCATCACATCTTCCATACCAATCCCCATAAGCCCCGCCAGTTCCCGGACTCCCGTTGCTTTATTGCACTGTACCGGCCCCAGCTCAACCGCTACATCGGAGTACGTTGTAATCCAGTATTGGGAGGAATATGGCTTCAAAGCCATTCTGATCCTTTCTATTTTTCCTGTCCTGTGTTCATCCATAAACATAATTTTAACAAATTTTTGTTCTTTCCAGTCCACTGCACGATAATCCAGCAGCTGCTTAAACCGGTTTCCCAGTTTTCGATGTTCCGTAACATAATCGGTAACACTCAGAGCGCGCTCCTGGTATGCATCGGAACAGGTTACCGTAAGCCCCGCCCGGTTTGCATCATTTATGATGTCCCTGATCGGTTCTGCGCAGAAGCCTTTCATCAGGACGCAGGTGTCATCCACAAACACGCACGCCCCGTTTGCTGCAATATACGGTTCCGTGACATGCAGCTTCAACCGGATATCCTCGATTAATTCCTTCGTTCTTCCGGAAGCGAGAGAAAAATAAATGTGTTCATTTCTGCACTGATCCACAATCTGAATCAGCTCCGGGATCACGGTTTCCGAATGATCAATCAATGTGCCATCCACATCGCACACAATTAATTTTACCCTCATAATTCCTCCTGCCTCTGATGGCTGCCGCATCTTTACGGCAGCCATATTTTATTATCACTCATTTAAAATTTCCAGACACTGCTTTTCAGTCTTATCCAGAACCTCTTTGGCAGAGACATTCTCGTCCATGAGGAACTCCGTTACCATGTCTTTAATGGCCTTATGCACTTCCGGCCCCTGTTTTGAAATCGGTCTGGCCAAAATGTACTGCAGCTGATCCACCGCTACCTTAAACTGCGGCTTTTCCGCATAGAAGGCCTTCATGGCATCACTCTCCACGGCACTGTTTGTCACCGGAACGTATCCGGTATTCTGTGACGCATAAATCGTCTGCTCATCCTCCAGCACCCATTTCATGAATTCCCATGCCGCATTGGTCTCCTCTTCGCTCTTATTAGAGGTAAGAATTAGATTGGCGCCTCCTGTAGGAATCGCAAACGTCTTATTTCCCGGCAAAAATGCAGTCGCACAGTTAAATCCGTTGTCCTTTGCCACATCCAGGAAGTAATTGATATCCGCTACCGAAGCGAAAAGCATGGCGCAGTTCTGAGATGCAAATTCTGCTTTCGACATATTGCTGGAATCGCTTCCGAAGAGAATATTGACTCCGCCTGTCTTCTGCAGATCTCTCCAATAATTTAATACGGACTCACCGGCTTCATTGTTAAAGTCAAAGCCATTTTCTTCTTTGTTAAAAATGGTTCCTCCAGCCTGCCCTAAAAATGCCTCAAAATACCATTCATTTACGATCGGGAAGCACAGGGCATCTTTCCCCTGCGCCGCCATCACCTCCGCATAATGTGTAAGCTCATCCCAGTTTTCCGGTCCCTTTGGATCGAGTCCTGCGGCTTCCAGCATATCTGTATTTACGAACATCAGAGGTGTACTGCGCATATACGGAAGCGCGTAAAGCTTTCCGTCCACATAGGAATTCGTCATCAGACCTGTATTAAAATTGTTCAGATCATATCCGTCCCGGGCAATAAGATCCGTTAAGTCCCTTGATATTCCCGACCGGGCAAACGTACCGACTGAAGCCGTTTCGTTCATCGTAATGGCTGGTGCCTCCCCTGCTGCAAAAGCAGCCTGTGTCTTGGACTGCACATCGTCATAGCTTCCCTGATAGGATGCCACCACCTCAATCTTATCCTGGGACTCGTTAAACCGTCTGGCCAGTTCCTCGTTTGTCTCTCCGATCTTGTCTCCCCAGGCATACCAGAACTCGATTTTTACCTTTTCTCCCCCGGTGTCGGCTGCCGCTGCCACGGTCTCTGTCTCTGCCTGTGTGGTTCCCTGGGTATCGGCAGGCACCGCAGCCGTCTCTTCAACAGCCTTCTTTCCACATCCGCTTAAAAGGGTGCCGGCAAGCAGCAAAACTGTCATCATAGCTAATGTTTTCTTCATCTTAAACCTCTCCTTTTCTCTCCTGTTTACTTTTCTCCCGTATAGGTAAACGCCCGTATGATATGGCGCTGGGCACAAACAAAGACTATCAGAATCGGCAGAACTAATATCACATTGCCTGCCATTAAAACGTTCCAGGAAGCGCCGCCTTCTGTATTTTTCAGCATGGAAACACCGATGGAAAGCGTGCGGACCTTATCATTGGTTGTCATAACAAGCGGCCAGAAATAATCGTTCCAGCGGCTGATAAACGTCAGAAGCATCAGCGTGACGATAGTTGGCCTCGCCATTGGAACCATAATGTGCCGTATGATCTGCCACTCACTGGCTTGATCCAGCCTGGCTGCCTCTAAAAGCTCTTCCGGAATCTGCATAAAACTCTGCCGCAGCATAAATATCCCAAACGCACTGGTAGAAAACGGAAGAATCATGCTGACGTAGGAATTGATCAGTCCCATCTTGGAAAAGATCAAAAACAGCGGCATAAAGATCAGCTGTCCCGGTATCATGAGCGTCATCATCGTAATCCCAAACAGGATCGTCTTCCCCCGGAATTTGCACCGGGCAAATGCATAAGCGGCCGGAACAACAAGCAGCAGCTGCAGGATCATGCTGGAAAATGTGATAATGGCACTGTTTAAAAAGAAATGCAGAAACGGCCCCGATTTCCACGCCTTTACATAGTTCTCAAAATGAAAATCAGACGGAATAAAAATCGGCGGATTTGTCAGCGTTTCCCCAATGGACTTGACTGACGTGGATACCATCCACACAAATGGAATAATGAACAGCACCAGCAGTATGGCAAATCCGATATACTGGACGACCGTCAATACTATTTTTTTCAATCGGTATGTCAGTTGCAATCGTTTCACCCCCTATTGGTAATGTACTTTTCTTCCCAGTAAATTAAAATAAATAATCGTCATAATTCCGACCAGTACCAGCAGCACCACTCCCGCCGCAGAGGCGTATCCCATTTTATAAAAGCGGAAGCCATTCTGGTAGATATAGTAAACCAGTGTGTTGGTGGAATTCATAGGCCCGCCCTCTGTCATGATGGACACGGTTTCAAACGCCTGAAATGAGGTAAGGGTATTCATTACCACCAAAAAGAACAGGTTAGGCGAAATCATGGGAAGAATGATCTTAAAAAAGGTGACGATTCCGGGCGCCTTATCGAGAAGCGCTGCTTCGTAAATCGACTTCGGAATACTCTGCAGCGCAGATATCAGGATCAGAGTATCGTATCCAATCAGCTTCCAGACAGATACCAGCACCAGAGACATCAGCGCCGTATCCGGCCGCTGCAGCCACATGGAGGGTTTGACGCCAAACAGCCCCAGCAGCCAGTTTAACAACCCATAGGACGGTTCCATCATCCACATCCAGATAAAGGACACGGATACCAGAGAAATAATGTGGGGGCTGAAAATTGCTCCCTGTACAAATGCGAACATTTTTCCAGGATGGTTTAACCAGACCGCCAGCACAAGTGCAAGTACGATCGCTATTCCGACGGAACAGAACGTATAGATCAGCGTATTGGACAGCACCTGGTGGAATTCCGCCTTGGAAAACAGGGTAATAAAGTTCTTCAGGCCGACAAAATCCTTCGTTGGACTTATGAAATCCCATTTAAAAAGGCTTAAGTAAATCATGTAGAAAATGGGATAAATATAACAGAACAGAAAAACTGCAATCGACGGCAGAACCATTATGTAAGGCCGGATCCCATCACGGAATGAAGTCTGTTTCTTATCTCTCATATTCTCTACCCCTCTCTTTTCCCACAGTTCATCCCAAACGCTTTTCCGCTGTCATCAAAGAAAAAGAGATGTTTTCGCTCTATTATCAGATTCACCTTTTCTCCCGGCTCGGGTAAATAATCTGAATAATTCTTCATCTGAATCTTTCCCGCCTCTGATTCAAAGGTATAGACCGCTTCCGCGCCCAGAAGCTCTCTCGTCTGTACGACCGCCGGCAGGACCAGAGCCTCGCTGCATTCCTTGTCAAGGCTGATCCGCTCCGGCCGAAAGCCTACATACCGGCAGCCCGGCGGACAGCATACCGCGTCATGAAGCTCCTCTGTCGCCAGTATATTCATGGGCGGTGTTCCGATAAACTGAGCGGAGAATATATTTTCAGGGCAATGGTATACCATCATCGGCTTTCCCACCTGCATGATCTCTCCCTGATTCATAATAACAATTTTATTTCCCATGCTCATCGCCTCGACCTGGTCATGAGTCACGTAGATAAAAGTCGTTCCCAGTCTGTCATGAAGCTGAATCAGCTCGCTTCTCATCTGACCTCGCAGTTTCGCGTCTAAGTTGGATAGTGGTTCATCCATGAGGAATACACTGGGTTTCTTCACCATGGCCCTTGCCAGGGCAACCCTCTGGCGCTGACCGCCCGAGAGCTCACTCGGCTTTCTGCCCAGGTATTCTGTCAGCCCCACAATATCGCTGACATCCCCGATCAGAGTATCGCGTTCCTCTTTCGGAACCCTTCGGTTCTTAAGTCCAAATTCAATATTATCTCTCACGCTCATTGTCGGATAGATCGCATAATTCTGGAAAACCATGGCGATATCCCGTTTTCCCGGCGGAACATAATTGACACATTTTCCAGAAATCCATATTTCTCCTGAAGTCGGCTGCTCCAGCCCGGCAATCATCCGGAGAATCGTAGACTTCCCGCAACCGGAAGGCCCTACAATTACCGAAAATGCCCCATCCTCGATCGTCAGATCCACGTGTTTTACCACCGCGGTCTCCCCAAAGCTTTTACAGATATCCTTTAGTATAATCTCAGCCACTTAAAGTCCCCCTCCTATCGGCCAGGTTAGTATACCGTATCAAGGGCGTACTAACAATTCATGTAAGCATCTGCCTTCCAGACCTTCCATCTCCACTCCCAGAACTGCGGCAAATGTCGGCACTTCATCCAGGATACTGCACTCCCGGATTGTAACGTTCTCCTTAAAATCCGGGCCTTTCGCCAGCAAGACCGGCTGCGGGCCCAAGTGAGGCCGGTGTCCATGAGAGGTCTTCACGTAATCGTAATCAGGATCTTCCTCGTTGATCACGACCCTGCCATCCCATTTTGCTGCAAATGCAACGCCGCCCACGCCTTCAACCACATACTCAAAGGGACCTGACAGCTGGAATTTTTCCTCGGCTTCGCGCCTCGTATAAATCGCCTTAATCCCAAATGCTTCTGTGTCTTTTGCATATTCCAAGATGGCTTCCACTTTTTTCCGAACCTCTGTATCGGCCGCATCTGCCAGCAGAATCTGAGCCGAAAGCCCGGAAGAATGGCAGTATGCCTGATAACTTACAAGCTCACCGTGATCGTCTGTCTGAATCAGTCCCTCTTCTTTAAAAAGTACATTTAAATTCACCTGCTTATCCACCTTTAAATGCCCATGGTCACTAACAATGATAAAATTGGTTTCGTCAAACCTGCCGCTTTCTGAAACCGCCTGCTCCAGTCTGCAGAGCCAGCTGTCCACTTTCCGGATCGCATCATCGATGGCTGGTCCAAACATACCGTTACCATGACGCGCAATATCAACTGCCGACACATGAATCATGGCTAAATCAGGCTTTTCGTTCCGGATCACATCTTCTGCGACCGATACTCCGAATTCATCCAGCTCCGGCTTCGGATGCCAGCCGAGTTTAAACCGGTGTTTTTCAAAATACTTGTCAAACAGCTGCGGGGAACAGTTCTTCTTATATATAATTGCAGGATCCTCCCATTTTTGTAAATCCCATACTTCCGGCAGAAGCCAATCGATATCCGCCTGTGCCGTCACCGGCCACATCACGGCGTGAGTTGTCAGTCCTTTCCGGTGCGCCGCATCAAATATGGTCGGAACCTTACAGTCCTGAATCTGCCAGAACCAGTCCGGCGAAAGACGCCCCGGCATGACGCGCTCATTGTTGTAAATTCCATGATTCATCAGATTTCTCCCTGTCATCTGTACTACATGGATAGGATAGGTCAGTGTCGGATAGACACTCATGACCTGCTCCACTCTCGCTCCGCCATCCATAATCTTCTTAAATCCCGGAAGTGTGGAAGCAAGTTTTAAATCTTCGCCAACCAATGCATCCACAGATACTATTACCATTTTCTTTGCCAAAGCTTTCCTCTCCTTTTAGCTATAGTTATTAATGTATTGCTTTTAATACATTTGATAGTAAAAAAATTTGAAGTGTTTCTATATTTCGTCTTTGCTTTCGCTTTTTCGTTCTTTCTTGTTCTTTCTTGTTCTTTCTTGTTCTAATATATTATCTTTAATACATTTATATTATAACGAATTTGCTTTCATATTTCAATAGCTTTTTCAAATTTTTTTTTACCACATTTATCACAAACATTTTTTTCAAGTACCACCGCTTGAAACTGTCGTAACAGGCAGGAGAAAGGGTGATTCCTCCCGCCGTTATCTCTACCTGACTTCCTCCACCCCCGGAATCGACGGTACCGCCCCTTCTCTCGACACCGCGATCCCGGCCGCACGGGCGGCCATATCCAGCGCTGCCTTCACATCACCTTCCAGTTCATACGTCCCCAGAAAATACCCCAAAAACGTATCGCCGGCCGCAGTCGTATCCTTCACCCCGTAGCGGTAGGCTTCCTGCCGCAGGATCATGTCTCCCTGGCAGTACATGGAGCCATCTTCTCCCAGTGTCAGAATTACGGCCATCCCGGGGTACCGGGTAATCAGATTTTTCACTATCTTTTCCGGTTCCTCTTCTCCGGTCAGGCCATAGCCCTCCGTCTCATTGATAATGAGCCAGGAAACTTTAGACAAGTCCATGCGCAGCACGGTATCATCGATCGGCGACGGATTAAAGGCGATCCGCATCCCCCGTTTTCCCGCCATTTCAATCAGATATGGGACATTGCTGATCTCATTCTGGGATACAAGAATGTCTCCTTCCTGGAAATGGGCCAGGACCTCGTCGATCTCCGCCGGACTGATCTCTCCGTTGCTTCCTGCGTAACAGATGATTGCATTCTGGCCGTCTGCATCCTTCTGTATGATGGCGCTCCCGCCCAGGCCCCCACTGTTTTTCAGCCATGTACAGTCCACACCGTCAGCCACCAGAATCTCTTTTAAGAATTCGCCGTCAATTCCAATCTTACCGGCGTGAAAGACCATGGCTCCTGCTCTCGCCATCGCCACCGACTGGTTTAAGCCTTTTCCGCCCGGGAAATCCTTAAATCCCACGGCGGAAATGGTTTCCCCCGGCCTGACAATGTGAGGAACCGAGTACACGTGATCAATATTCAGCGATCCATAATTTAAAATCCGAGCCATGTTCTGAAACTTCCTTTCCTGTTTTATCAACTATATTTAGTATACACGGAACACTGCATTTGGGAAAGGTTCCAGGAAAATTCCTTACCAGTTTCTTCCATAATCTCACCCGTTCAGTTCCTTCGCCACCCTCTCAATCACCTGTTCAAAGCTTCCCTCATAAATCTTCATGGAGCTTCCGAACATTAAATTGGCCGGATAATTGAAATTCTCCACATTGCTGCCTGTCATATCGCGGAACTCTGCGGCCTCGCCCAAATGTGGTATTTTTTCGATGCACGGTCTTGCGTCTTTCATATAGGCGAACAGCTTTTTCCCCATTTCAAACCCCATACCGCATTCGAATCCCACATCGTTGGAGCACTCATAGCCGCGGTAATCACTCAGATCGGCAATTACTGCATCACAGCTTCTCACCAGCCGGCAGTAATTCTCCGTCAGGGCCGCCGCTCTCACATAGGGGTTGAAGCCTTTCGTCTCCGGAAATCCTTCCGCCCAGTCGCAGGGAGTGACGGCCTCAAGACCGTAAGAAGCGCAAAGCTCCTTAAGGCGCCCGTAAACCTCCTTCGCATCCTCTTCATACCGGATCACATCGGATAAGTAAACTCTCGGCTTCGCCGGTGCGCCGGCCGGATCATGTGCCTCATTTATCCGGCCTTGCACCTCATTCGCCGTCCCAGACGCTATCCCATCCCGCGCTGCGGCCATACCGCCCGTTCTTCCCTCTGCCTTCCACTCCTCCTCTAAATCCGTCATCAGCATGGCGAGACAGTCGTCGAAATCGCCTTCTACGATCTTCGTCGAACCTACCACGGCCGGTGAAAATGGCAGCTCCTTATAAGGCGCTATTTTCCCATTTTCATCGTAGACAACGCCATCCTTCATCACATACTTCTGATCTTTCCATGCCAGCGGGCGTTTATCTCTCGTGTAGCCGTAGCATTTTAATCCATCCGCATACGCCATTCCGATCTCGTAGATTGTTCCGCTGTCCGCCTCGGAGCCGCGGTAAGCCTCTAAGTCAGCGATGATGACCGTAGTCTCCTTCATGATCATTTTCAGATCCTCGAAAATGCTGTCTGCCCGCTTCTGAAGATCCGGATTTCCCATATCCAGCGGATGCTCGTTGGGAAGCGTTACGCCGAAGCCCAGGCTCTCCGCCCTCCGTCTCATTGCATTTAAAATGTCCGGGCCGCCCTTATAGAAACATTCGGGTCCCGCTATATAGATCTTTTCTTTTTCAAACATACGCAAACCTCCCGCTTAAGCCAGCACAAGCTTCATGAGAAGCTTTAAGAATCTTTCGTAATCGGCGCTCTCTCCGATTTCCACAACCGGCAGCGATTCCCATACGAAATGGTGTCTCCGGTCCAGAACCGTCATTCCCAGCGTCAAATCACTCTTCGTCTCAATACCCACATGGCCGGAAATAGTGTTTACCAGGGTAGCATCAATGGCGTATCCGACCGCCATACAGTCGATTACCGCACAGTACGCCTCAAAGCCTCTTTCATTTACAAAATGAACGGCCTGTAAGAAGAACTTTGCCTCCGGCTTGTCGCTCTCCTCCAACATGCGGATATCTTCATCCGTCAAATTCACATCGAAATGAGTCGCCACATCGAGGCCCAGCGCCACCAGCTTCACACCGGAATTGTATACAATATCGGCCGCCTCCGGGTCCACATACACATTCCATTCGCTCTGCGGCGTATCACCTGTAGCATTGGTATATGCGTAACGGTTCAGCCCGAACGCTCCGGATATCGCATAGATCCCGGCGATCATCTCTTTGATCTCAGGCGCCTTTTTCATGGCCATGGCCACATTGCTCATGGGGCCGGTGCAGAGGATGTAAATTTCTCCCGGATTTGACTTTACCGTATCTATGATCAATTCCACCGCGTTCTTATCGCTCAGCGGCGTCACCGGATCGGGAAGGTTATTTTCCGCCTGACCGTCCTTCCCATGGGTAAATGGGTCCTTCGGGCACTTTCTCACCATCGGCTCCGGCATTCCCTTACCAACCGGGATATCCGTTCTTCCGATCAGCTCCAGCACCTTCAGCGCATTTTTGCTGGTTACATCGACGCGGTAGTTTCCATTTACCGCTGTAATCGCCTTTACCTCCAAGGCGTCTGATTTACAGGCCATAATAATGGCCATGGAGTCGTCCATACCCGGATCACAGTCCAGGATTATTTTCTTTTTATCCATTTTATTCTCCTCTTTTCTCAATCTGAGTGCTCCTGCGAGCTTCTTCCAGTTCCGGGAGCGTTTCTACGCATCCGCCTGAATCTTCACAAAGAATTCCCGGTTTCTCGGTCCGTCGAATTCCAGGAAATAGATGCCCTGGGAACCGCCGACCAGCAGCTTTCCCTCATGCACGATAAAATTCCCGGAAATGCCGAGAAGCGCCGATTTTACATGGCCCGCCGCATCCTGCGGGGTGTCGTGCTGGTGTTTGAAATCGATCCGGGTCGGCACCAGCCTGCGGATCTCCTCGTCCAGATCCAGGAACCCGTCCGGATCCCATGGAGAAAATACCGCCAGACCCGCTGTGGAATGAGGATTGTAAACGAGGCAGGTGCCCTCTTTTACTCCGCTTTCCTCCACCGCCTTCTTTACGTGTTCCGTGATATCGTAAACCTCATTGTATTTCGTCTTTATTTTAAAGTTTTTCAGCATTTTTCCATCCTCCGCTATTTCAAAACGATCTCATTATTCTGGACACAGAAGCCATTTTCGCAGAAGCTCCATGGTCCTTCACATCCGCGCCCATACTGCTCTCCCAACATGGCGGAGAGGTAGCCGGCGAGAAGAGACATTGGGACGAACTGGGTCACCGGCATATTGACCGGATATTTGGGAGACGGCACGGTTACACAGGATACGCCTTCCGCTCCATCTCCATCGGTGATGACTAACATCGGCCGTCCCAGCTTCTTTCCGTAACGAATTACGTCCTTTGTCCTGCTGAGTCCCGGATTCGTGGTATTGGACACCACCACGGTGCCGATGTGTTCCGGATCCTTAGCGAAACAGTTCAGATGGAACCATTCCTCCGAGTTGATATGCATGGAATATTTTCCTGTGGCCTCCAGCATCTTCGCCTGGCCAAACCATGCCGCCGCGTAGTCGAAGCCCGCTCCTACAAAGTCAAAGCAGGGGAAATCCTTCCATTCTTCCGCCATCTTTGCACACGTTTCCGCCATCTGCGGCAGAAGCGCTTCCAGCAAATCTCCCTGATTTTTCATATCATAGCGGTAGTCCATGGCCTGATCCATGGTGTACATGCCCCGCACCTCACCGATACGGACAGCCAGCAGAAGGAGCGCCATCACGCTGACCATATAGCTTCTCGTTCCCGGCGCGCTCTCAAAGGGCGGAATATCCAGCTTCAGCACCTTATCCGAATTCTGGGCCAGTGGGGAAGTCAAATTTCCTGTGATCCCAAGGACGAAACAGTCATGGAATTTCGCACGCTGTACCGCCTCCGAGATCCGGGCAACCCGGCCTGAATTGCTGACCGCGATTACAAGGGGATTCTGGCTGTCCACGCCCATGTGGCGTTCACTGTAATACCGTCCGAAATCGATGGCTGTCACCACCTCAGCCTGAATACCTGTCAGCATCTCAAACACATGCTTTGTCGCCATACAGGCCGCATAGGAATCACCGCATCCCGTCAGCACCACACGCTGAATATTAAATATTTCCTGAAAAGAAAGGACTTTCCTGGTCTTTACTTCCAGGTCCTCATACTGGCTCCGGATCAGCTCCGGGAGGCTCATCGCCTGTCTGCACATGGGGTTGTCATACTCTTTCGTCAACATTTCACTCATATCACTGCTTCTCCTCTGCCTTTTTCTCGTTCTTTTCCTGATCTAACCGGTTTAAGACCGCACAGCCCTCCAGTGCGATATCAATCGCAAACTCATGGCCGCCGCCCGCTTCAAACTTCTCTCCGGTGCAAAGATTATCCGCAACGGAACAGATGGAACCGCCCCTGCGTCCAAACAGCGCGGACAGAGTCACGATCGCCGCAGATTCCCGGTCACCGTTCAGCACGCCGGCCCGGTTGTAGATTCCGGCTATTTCAATATTCCACGGCTGTAAGTAACCGCCGACACCCGGTCTGCCGCCGCCCACAAAATCGCTGTCCACGGACAGGGTCACTCCCACATGGTATGGCGCTCCCAGCGTTTTGGCGGCTTCTACCATGGCGCCTACCACCTCATAGTGGCTGACCGCCGGATATCCTGCCGGTATGTACGCTTTCGTCATGGCCTCTTCCCTGACCACACCGCTGGCGATCACCACGTCTCCCGGCTTCACCTCATCGCCGATTCCGCCCGAACCGCCGACCCGCAGAAACGTTCCCGCGTCCGTATATTCCATAAAATCATATAAAATCAGTTCCATTTCCGGCGATCCGCTGCCGCCGCTGACCACGGTGATCTTCGCCCCTTTATACGTTCCCGTATAAGAGGTAAACATCCCGGAATTGCCGATCAGCTCTGCATGCTCCAGTCTGTCCGCAATCTTCTTCGCCGGGTCCACATCGTAGGCGCACAGGGGATCCCTCACCGTAATCAGGACAAAATCCCCCACCTTTTCGTGGTCAATCTGGGTAAGCGCCGGACGTCCTTTGATCATAAGCCCGCGCTCCGGCACATTTTTATAGTATTCATACTGCTCATGTATCCGTCTGATGGACGGTTTCTTTCTGATTTCCTCACTCTTCATTCGGGTTCTTTCCTTTCATTGTCTCTAAAAGTCTCTGTGCGGCCTCCCGCTTCTCCATTCCAATCTCGTCCGGAACGCCGTACTGTTCCAGGCACATGGCGGCCGCTATACTCCCCATCAGGCCGCACTCCTCCGGGGTATGGCCGCTGCACCACCCGTAAAGCACCGCACCCGATGAACTGTTGCCGCCGCCTGTGGGATCCACCACATTTACGTGATCCACCGTGGGCACGTACACGGTCTCTTCCTGCGTAATCATCACCGCTCCCTTAGAACCTCTGCGCAGAAAGATCAGCTTCAAATGATTCTGTCCGGCAAAAGGAGTGGGACCGCCCACATTTTCTCCAACTGTATGAGGGGAACTCTCCATATCCCGCTGTACAGCTTGAGCGGAACTGTCCATCCAGCCCCTGAATTTCCCAATTATCTCGTCCAAAGACTCTGTTCCGAATAAATTCCGGGCCTCCGTTAAATTAATCGAAAAGATATCTACATTTCCGGCGATCCGTCTCACCTCTTCCAGGCATTCCGGACAGGTGGAATCGCTGGCAATCTCCCACATGACGGCCGCCGCCCGGGAGCGTGTCTGAAAACTGCTTTCCATCATGGGAAGAATCCCGTTCCAGAACTCCGGGGAGGTATTCTTGAAAATGTAGATCCCCTTTGCCGTCTGAAAATATGGCTCCAGCTCTTCCCACGTCACCTCGATCTTCCGGTAATGATCCGCCCCGTACAGGGCCGTCTCACTCCGCTCTCCGTCCTCAAAATACTGGATTACGTTGTAAGGCGTCTTCTCGTCCTTTTGGATCAGGTCATCCATGGAAATATGATTCTTCTTATACCATTCTCCAAACATTTCCGCATAGTCTTTTCCCACGCCCGTCACAGGCATGACGCTGTCGCACCAGAGCCGGATTCCGCACAGCGCATAGATCCCGGCTCCGCCCGCCTTCTTTTCCACTGTCTTTTTATCAGCAAACCTTATCTCATCCGTAACAACTGTCGATGCTATAATATAATCCATGTTCTGTCTCCTATTTGTAATGCAGCCGATTTCTTATGAAAAACAAAGAGTCCGGTTCGCCGGACTCGCGCGCCGGAGTGACCTCACTTTGAGGGGCCGTACACCGTTGGGTCAGACCCCGCGGGCGCTTCAGCGGCCATATTTCCTAAGCGCGGAGTGCGCATCCCCCCGGAAGGTTATTGTTTCATAGGACGAACCATCCTATGAAACAATAAAGCTGTCACACGTCATAGTTCCTTTCGAAATTGTAAATCCGGCTCCGCCGCCCGAGTAAGCGGCATCCTCCACCTCGATCAGCTTCTCCCCGTTCACCGAGAATTCCAGCTTCTCCTGATGAGCCGCAAAGGTAAGCGTATATCCCACATCCTCCTGATAGGAGTAGGGTACCTCCGCCAAAATCACCCGTTCCCGATCCTTCTGTACGTATACCACGGCGCGGCTGTAATCCATGAGTGCGGCTCCATAGTACCGCTTATGGCCCCTGCTCCTAACCACCAGGCCTCCGGCCTCATGAAGGCTGTAGAAGACTGTTGATGACACGGTATAATCTTCCCATTCCCTGCTGCCGATCGTCACCAGACCATCTGCTTCCACATTGGATACACAGTAGGTATGTTTGAAATCTGCCGCAAACTGAACCGCGGAGCTGGCAAAGCCGGCCAGCCAAAGCGGATTCGTATTCCAGATGGAGGTCATCAGCATGCCTCTCTGTGCGAAGTCCGTGGGCGCTCCCTTCCAGTCGATGCTGTAGATAACCACGTCCCCGTCGAAACGTTTCCTGCCCGCAACCTCATATCCCAGTTTAAAGATGGACATGCCCTTTGTATCCGGCACGGTCCACTCAAATGTCTTTTTCGTTTCATCCAGCAGAACCGCATCTCCGTACATGGCTCTGACCTGATTTTCAATATCGTAATAGAGAATATACGGACGCAGAGTCACTGCCTCCTGTGAACCGGTGCGGGGAGAACCAGCCAATCCCGCCTTCGTCACCACCTTCTGAGAGGAGTAAAGCGTCGGAGACGCCACGGTAGAAAAGTTCTGCGCCAGCTTCGAGAAATCGATAAATGTCTGGGTGGAAACGTCCGCGGTCACTCCGTCCGCCACGTGGCGGCAGCGGATCAGCAGGCCGTTCTCCTCCGATATTTCATTGTAATTGGAAAGCTCGATGCACGCCTGACTGCCGTGGTCGTAGTCACATGCTGCAAAGCCCTGAAGAGAACCGGGGTATTCGAAGGTGTACCGTTTATCCGATACGGAAACCGATTCCCCGTGCAGTGCGGCCGCAGCCTGAAGAACCTTTTTGCTCTCTATCACCGCATCGGAGACAACAGACCCGCCATCCGAGGTAACGACATACATCAGATCGGCCACCGGCGTCCGGAAGTCCGCTCCCGCATTGATTCCATCAAGCCCCAGCCGGATTCCGTTGAACGCGCCCACATTGCCCGCGTTGCAGTCCGTATCCCAGGCAGCCGAGGAGGCGATGGAGATGGATTTCTGGAAATCGTCTCCGCCCAGCAGAATGGCCGCGATCACCATGGCGTGGTTGGGAATCATATGGCAGCAGCCTGGAAATACTTCATAGCCGTATTTCGGATCCAGGTAGTCACGGACCTTTCTCCAGTCAGATTCTCTGCTGCAGATATCCCGGACATCACCGATCATATCCTTTAAAACCTGGTTCTGCACATAGCCCCCCGCCCGGTCCAGAAGCACATTCACGTCTTTTTCCGTAAACGCCATCGCTTCCAGCGCCGCTAAATGGCAGGCTGCCTCGACTGCAATGCCGTCATGGCTGACGCTGGCCGCTTTTCTCACCAGACTTACCGCCAGATCCGGATCATCGGGGCAGGCCATGGCGATCGCATCGATGAAAATCTGTGCTCCGATCTGCTCCGCCAGCGTGGTTCCATTGGTCCTGACCGCTCCGCTCTCCGGCGCATCCATGCCGTTCTTCAGATTCAAATAAGCCGTGTGCTCGGTTGACCGTCCCAGGCCGCCCCACCATAGAATCGTCCGGTTTTCGATGATATAGTTCAGCCACGTGTCCCCAAACGCCTTCGCCGGCAGTTCCCTGTCATATCCATTGTCCTCCAAAGCCCTGAAAAATGCGAACGTTCCGGATATGTCGTCATCCGCCACAATTAACGGAACTCCCACCTTCTCATGAACATAGTATTTCACCTCATCAAAGGTTTCCCTGATCTTATCGTAACTCCAGCCTTCCACAGGGCGGCCTAAATAGACACCGATAATCTTCCCCAGCACGCCCGCATAAATCTGTTCTCTATATTTTAATACACTCACGCTTTTTTCCTCTCAATCCTTCTTATTCCTGCGGGAGCAGATGCGTTTGACCTCAAAGCCATCCGCCAGTATCGCTCCGGAATCCACTATAAAGCCCGCTCCGCCGCACAGGTAACTCTCATCCTGTCCGCTCACCGCTGTTTTCCCATCCACTGCCAGAGACAGCCGCGGGCCATCCAGAGTAAAGGCAAGCTCCCGGGTATCGTCAATTTCAAAATCAAAGGCAGCTTCCGCCACTACGGTGCGTTTTGCATCGCACTGCTTGTAGATCACAGCCTTTTTATCCTTCAGCACTGCCCCGTAATACCTTCTGTGTCCCTTTGCCCGGGCCACAAGCCCTGCCGCATCCTGCTGGGAAAATGTAATCACCGATTTCACAGAATAGTTATCCCAGTCCATAGTACCCGTCGTCACAACACCGTTGGGCGCCGCATGGGAGATGGAAAATGTCGTTGTATAATCCGGGCAGAAATGATCCGCAGATGAGACAAATGTCTTCAGCCATGATGTGGTCGTCGTCCACGGAGTCAGGGTCGGCGTCATTTCCATGGATCTTCCCATGCGGTAGCACTCCGGCGCCCCCGACCAGTCGAGAGATTTGATAATCACGGAACCATCCAGACGGGAACCGCATGCACCGCTTCTTAAGGACATCCCCAGCCGGTAGATGGCGTGGCCGCCCACATCGGGAATCCGCCATTTTATCTGATTATCTCCGTCGTTAAGCTGGAAGGCGCTGCTGGATAAGGTCTCCAGCTCATCTTTCTCATTAAAGTACTCGATGAAAAAGGTAAAGGCCGGGCTTACCGCTCCCGCCGCTATAACGGCCTTCACTTCCTGGCCGCTGTACAGGGAAGGGGAACAGAGCACGTCAAAGTAGCTGGTCCCTTCCTTTCCCTTCGGCTGAAGGTCAATAAAGGTATCGATACTGGCAGTCGCATGTACTCCAGGCCCTAAGCCGCGGTAAGAAAGGCGGCATCCATACTCTTTTGTCTCCTCATTACCATTCTGCGGATCGCAGTGCCAGGGACTTTCCACCAGATTATCGATTCCGCACAGTACCTGTTCTTCCGTATTCTTATCGTAAGGAACAATCCCCTGAACGGCGCCCGGATATTCGAAGGCCAGACGCTCCTCCGGGAAATCAACCGGCTCATATTCCAGACGGCAGGCCGCCTTTAAGATTTTCCTGGTCTCCTGCACCGCATCTGAAATGCAGGAGCCTCCGTCGCTGGTGACCACATACAACCGGTCCGCCACAGCCTTTCTCAAATCCGTGCTCGTGCGAAAACCATCGAGGCCCAGCCGAATTCCATTCAGACAGCCGACATTGCCGGAATTGCAGTCCGTATCCCAGCCGGAACTGCAGGCAATCATACACGCTTTGTTAAAATCGTCGCCGCCCATGATAAATGCCATCAAAAGAGTCAGGTGGTTTGTCACCATCGGACAGTTACCAGGATACTTCTCATATCCATGGTGATCTGCGATCCACTGTCTCACTTCCCTCCAGTCAGACGCCTTGGCACACTGTTCCCTGACCGCTCCGACCAGTCGGATAAATTCAGGATTTTCTATGTAGGCAAGCCCCGCATCCAGCAGCCTGTCGATATCCTTCTCCACAAAGGCCAGCGACTCCATAACAGCCAGATAAACCGCTGCGTCGATGGCGATTCCGTCGTGGCTGACGCCAGCCGCTTCCCTGGCCATCTTAGCCGCCCGCTCCGGATTGCCCGGATTTGCCATGGCCCATGTGTCGATAAAAATCTCCGAGCCGATCTGTTCCGCCATGCTCCGCCCGTTTAACTCGATGGAACCGCTCTTCGGAGCCCTGATTCCATTTTTAAGGCGCAGATACACGGTGTGCTCCGTGCTTCTCGAGAGGCCGCCCCACCAGAGGATGGTCTCATTCTCAATAATATAGTTTAACCAGCTGTCCCCGATCTGCTCCGCCCGGATATCCGGATCGAACTTGTTGTCCTCCAGACTCCTAAAGAACGCGAAGGTTCCCGAGATATCGTCGTCCGGAACGATGAGGGGCGCGCCCGTCCTGTGATTTTTATAGTAGTTGATTTCACCGAAGGTATCCCGGATGGCCTCATAGGTCCAGCCCTCTACCGGACGTCCCAGGTAAACACCGATGATCTTTCCCAGTACACCGGCGTAGATGTCATTTTTGAAACGAGCTATGTTTTTCATGTTGAATTCCTCCATTTATATCTGAGAGTGCTCTTAATTTTCTCTCTGTCTTTCTGCCCGCATGGGCGCACCTAGCCTTTCACAGCTCCGCTCACCATGCCGTCTACAAAGTATCTCTGAGCGCAAAGGAAGAAGACGACGATCGGCGCGATCAGGATTACCGAGGATGCCATCAGAATCGACATGTTGGATCCGTAGCTTCCGTTCATAGACAGAAATCCTAAAGTAGCGGTAAAGTTCTTTTCCCCCTGTAAGAAGGTACTGGATACAAGATATTCATTCCAGGACTGAAGGCCGATCAGAATTCCAACCGTGATTAACCCCGGCGAAACCACCGGACGCATCACATGCCAGATCACCTGTCCTGTGTTGGCCCCGTCAATTCTGGCCGCGTCCTCCAGTTCCTTCGGCACATTTAAGAAAAATGTTCTCATCAGAAATACCGACAGCGGCATAAACATAGCCGACAGAATCAGACTGGTTGCCGGAATATTTCCAATCAGGTTAAGCTTTGCAAAAGCATAATACAGCGGGAATAAGAACAACTGAATCGGAACAGTCATCGCCATCATAAAGTAGGTGAGTATGATGCCGCTCCCCTTGATCCGGTAACCCGACAGCACATAGCCCGCCAGAGTGGAGCAGACCAGAATGATGAGAATCGTACAGCCGCTCAGCTTGATACTGTTGATAAACCCATGGGCAAATTTACCTGTCGTCCACGCCTGGATAAAATTCTCCAGATGAAGCACTTTGGGAATCGACAATGGATTCCTTACGATTTCAGCATTTGTCTTAAATGCGTTGATGACTACCAGCGCAATCGGAAGCAGGCAGATAAGCAAAAGCAGAATCAATACAAAATGAATCAGCACATTGATCCATATTCTTTTCTTTTTCGAAGAAACTCCCATATTCTCCTCCTAATCCATGTTTTCTTTGCGGCTCATTCGCGTATAAATCAGAGAAGCAATCAACCCAAAGAAACTCATAAAGAGACCAACCGCGGCCGCCTTGCCTACCTTCATCTCACTGAATGCAAAGGAGTAGGCGTATGTACCAAGTACCTCTGTCGAATGTGCCGGACCTCCGCCGGTCAGCAGCTTGACGTAATCAAATGCAAGGAAGGAACCAATGACTATCATGACAAACATCAGATTTACCGTGGACTTAATATTCGGCAGATAAATGTAGCGGAATAACTGCCAGCCATTACAGCCATCGATCCTGGCCGCCTCCACCTGATCGGTCGGTGTCTGTCGTAATGCCGCCAGATAAATAACGGTTAAATAACTCCAGTAATGCCAGATATCGACGCCTGCACAGGCAAATATCGCACTTTTCATGCTGGCAAGAGGCGATCCTAAGTCGATTCCGAAACTCTTTAAAAATGAAACAACACCAACAACCGGGCTGAAAATCACGTTCAGCCACAGCATGGCGTTTACCGCCGGAGCCAGAACGTAAGGAATTAAAAATGCCACCTGATAGATACTTCTTGTCTTCGATCTCGATAAGAGAAGCATCGCGGCCAGCATACCGATACACACCGGAATCGTGATGAACATAATGGTCCAGATTAAGTTATTGCGGATTGCCAGAAAGAAAATCCTGTCGTGAAACAATTCTTTAAAATTCTGCAGCCCTATAAAATTAAAATTCTGCGAAATACCGTTATAATCCGTAAAGGAATAGACGATGGTCATGATTCCCGGGAGCAGGATAACGGACACGCTGATGAGCAGCGCCGGAGCAATCAAAAGATAATTCCAGTTTATCTTTTTACTCTTCATTGGAAACCTCCTCTTCATTGGAGAAAAATGACCGGTATGCTGTTTCCTTCCTGCATACCGGCCATCTCCCTTCTTCCCTTTTTAAGTTGCCTGTGCTGTGCTGATATCAGTTCATTGCCGGTTCCGGAATCGGAGGTACAAGGCCCTTTGCGAGCGCTTCCGCAAAATCCTTGTCTATCTTATCCAGATATTCGGATACCGGTACCGTATCGTACCAGACATCCTCAATGTTCACCATACTCTGCTGTGTGGAAGCCGGGAAAAATACATTGTCATAATATCCGAAATTTCCTTTATCCACAGCAGCTGAAATATTTTTTACAACGTCAACAAAGGACTGTGATAAATATCCCATCTTGCTGGTGTCAATGGTGGTTAAATCTTTCAGCGGAGTTCCCCAGTATCCCGGCCATGCGGTTGTCATCTCCTGCATGAATTCCGGCTGGAACATCATATCAATAATCTTAGCCGCCTCGTCCTTATGCTCCTGGCTTACATTGGCATTAATGGACAGTGTACAGGAAGCACCCAGAGTATACGTTTCATTGGGAACCGTCTCTGTGGAAGGGAATGGGATAAACGCAATGTTTTCTGTCTTATCTCCGGTAAAGAAAGACGCTGCCCACTGGAATGCGATTGACGGCCCAATAAAGAACGGAGCTTTTTCATCAGATAAAAGCTGCAGGGATTCACTGAAATTCAGGTTTACATAATCATCACCTGCAAGATATCCTTTATCCCACCATTCCTTTGACTTTTCGATCGCTGCGGTGACATTCGGATTGTTCCATTTTTCTTCTCCGGTCAGACATTTGTACATGGTCTCCGGTCCTGCTACATGAGTTAAAAATACGGAAGCATAGTTTTCATTCACTGGTTTCCAGCCCTTGTTTCCCGTAACAGATGCGTACAATCCCTTAGTGAGGGCGTCATCCATAATCTTCTCCATATCTTCGATCGTCTTCGGAACTTCCCAGCCGTTATCAGCCAGTACCTTCTTATTATAAAAGACTCCCATCGTGCTGACACCGCTGATTAAACTGTACAGTTTACCGTTCACGGTTCCAGATTCATAGAACGGCTTCAGGATCCGGTCACTCCACCCGTACTGTTCGGAATAGGTATCCAGCGGCTCCAGTTTTCCTGCCTCTACAAGCGGCATAACGAAAGATGGACCGGAACCATATACGATATCGGGTCCCTGATTTGCTGCCAGTGCAGTTGACATATCCGTATCAACCGATGGTCTGAATTCGATAGCGAGCTTATACTTATCCTGAGAGCTGTTATACTTATCTGCCAGGATTCGCTGCATCGCTTCCTGTGCGTACGGCTCTGCCCCCCAGAACCACAAAGTGATCTCTTCACGTCCCTTTAAATCCTGGCTTGCTGTTGTCGTCTCAGCCGCCGCCGTCTCACCCGCTGCTGCCGTAGTTCCTGCCGCATCGCTCTCCGGCGTGCTGGTTGTGGATATGCTGCACCCTGACAAAAGAGTTCCAACCATGGCAACTGATAAAGCTGCTGCAAAAAATCTTTTTTTCATTTACTTTTCTCTCCTTTTTCACTGAAATTTTCACGGTACCTTTAAGCGCTTGATAAATTTGTGATAAATATTTCTGTAATTTCATTATATCATTTTATCTACTTTTGTCAATACGAAAAATGAATTCAGAATTTTCATTTTCTCCCTGTATTTTAATGGTGATTTATTCTTATTTATCAGTCATTTTAACATATTTTTTGTACATAAAATCCAAATTTACGCAGATAAACAGGAGTTAAACTGATTCTTCTATTTTTTCCTGTTTTATTTATTCAAATTCACCGTTGAAAAAATGCAAAAAAATAAAGGCAGGAAACGAATCAATATTCTTCGTTTCCTGCCTTTGCAATATGTGGTATTTAACTTTTATTTAGCCTTTATTTAGCTTTTATTTATCCGTTATTTATCTATCAATCGACTTTTCCTTGCTGCTTATTGCGAATTACGGCGTTTCATCTTTTTTCACTGTGTCTTACCGCATTTCACTGCGCTTTGCTGAGCTCTGATTCATCTCTCCCACCGAATCACGCTCCACCACAAACGGCGTGAAATAATAGTTTCTGGCCGGTTCCGGTTCATCGGCGGCCGGCTCCTCGATTCTTCGCAGCAATACTTCAACTGCCTTGGAGGCCATCGTATCGGTATTCTGGTCCACACTCGTCAGCGGCACGTCCATAAGGCCGCACAGCTCCGTATTGTCATAGCCGATCACCGATAAATCACCGGGTATGCAAAGGTGATGCCCCTTTGCAAAGAGATACACGCCATAGGCCATCAGATCATTGCCTGCAACCACCGCGGTAACGCCTTTTCCCCACAGGAGCTCCATTCCGGCCCGTCCTGACTCTATATCGTAATTCCCGTAATAGACAAGATCTTTATCAAATGGAATCTTCGCCGCGGCCAGTGCTTCGCGGTATCCCTCCACACGCTTTCTGGAGGTGTAGACATTCGCCTCGCCTACGAGGCAGCCGATTCCGGTATGGCCGTGCTTAATCAAATATTCCGTGGCAATCCGCCCGCCGTGTTTGTTGTCCGCCGTCACAAAATCACAGAACACCGCATACGCCGCCCGATCCAGCAGCACCATGGGAACTCCGCTCTTCTGCAGCGATTTTAGCAGCTTCACATTTTCTTTATCCATCGTTCTGGGTGGTATGATGATGATCCCATCCACGTTCTTGGCCATCAGCCCTTCCACCGCCATATAGAAGCACTGGATATCGTCATTAGTGTAACACTGAAAGACTGTGTATTCCTGGTAAAACGCATGTCTCGACGTTTCCTCCGCCAGCCTGTGATAAAAAGAGCTCATCACGTCCGGCACCACCATGCCGAGCGTCTTCACCTTCTTAAACTCTGAAAAATCTATTTCCGATTCCTTCTGAAACTGCATTTCTCTGGTGACCCGAAGAATATGCTCCTTCGTGTCCTCCGCAATTCTGGAAGGGCGGTTATTTAAAACCAGTGACACCGTGGTGGGCGATACCCCTGCCGCTTTTGCAATGTCTTTTACTTTTACTTTCAATGTTATCCCTCCCAATGGTTAGTTGATAAATATATTTATCAATAATATATAATATTTATCAGATGACGTCAACTGTTTTCTTCTTTTCTCATGATTCTTTACATGCAAAATGAAAATATCCGGTAAATCCCTGCAACAGGAGATTTACCGGATACCAAAACAGCATGTCAGCCCCTGCTTACATACCACTCTCTGCCATACAGTTTTCTTCTCTGTAGCGCACCAGCCGGGCTGCCATCAGCTTATCGGCAAGACCATCGAAGGATATGTTATTTATTTCCTCAATTCTTTGCACCACCTCCCGTGTAATACCCTCTCCCTCATTAAAAGCGCCGCATATCCCGCAAGCAATAGCTGCAATCGTATCTGTATCTCCTCCTGCTCGTACCACATATTCCGCACATTTCTGCAGATCAGCTTTTGCCAGACAGACAAAAGAAATAGCAGCCGTTACGCTCTCCTCTACAGGAAGTCCGGTTCCGATAATATCTGCAATAAAATCTATAACCTCATCCTCCGTATGTTTTTTCATATACTCTTGGCAGAGTTCCAGTCTGGCGCTGACAGAGGGGGCTCCAATCTGATTTCCAAATACGCGGCCTCTCTCAGCCGCCTTTCGGGCAAAGCCAAGCATTTCCTCAAGCTTTTTGTCAGCAGACTGTCCCCCTTTTTCCGTCTTTTCGCATTCTCGTGTGCTCCTGATATTTGCCGCATAACAAACTGCAGCAGCCACTGCACAGGCTCCGCTGATGGCAGGTGATGTATTGTGGGTCGGCAGGCAGAGCCTCCTGACATCTTCGATTAAGTCGTCCAGATCTTTCACCTCATGAAGCAGTCCAATCGGAAGAATCTTCATCGCCGCTCCATTGGTAGTCCCTGTCACCCCAGTTTCTTCCATCGGAACACCAGCGGCAATTTTCTCCATCGCCTTAGCCGTGCTCGGTCCGATTACCGTATTACTCTTTGAGGATGTCTCCGCCCATGCTTTCAATAACTCCATGAATTTTCCAGGATCCACTTGTCCGCCACTGCCGCTCAGCATATCTATAACAAGAATCGTATTTATTGTATCATCCGTTACTTCGCAGGCTTTAAGCCCCTTGGATATAAAATTATTATCATCCCCCGGCAAATGTTCCCGAATTCTTCCGTACTCTGCAGCAATTTTTTCCCGGCTCCACATCTCCACTGGCATCCCAAACGAATCACCATAGGCTATTCCAACGAGGGCGCCACGAATTCGTTTCCACAGTTCTTCCTTCGCTTCCACAGCCTTCACCTCCGCTAAAAGTGTTTCATCCTTTACGCTCTGTCACAGATATTGACCTACCATCTCCAGATCAGGTGAAAATCTTGCTCCAAGGCCGCTGCACGTATGTGCAGCACAAGATGTGGCAAAACGCATGGAGGACAGCAGATCTTTCCCTTTGATGCAGTAAGAATAGATGAAGCCTCCCATGTAGGAATCGCCCGCTCCCGTAGTATCAATCACATTCACCTTTTTACATGGGACCTCATACTTCGTTCCATCCCGGTCATAAGCGGCCGAACCGCCGCTACCCAGAGTAAAGAGCAGAACTGCATCTGTATAATTTCTTAAATATCCGCAACACTCATCCAGGTTTTCAGTTCCTGTCAGATCAAAGACCCCCTGCCTGCACGGAGCAAAGACATCGACTTCCCTGATACAGGCAAGAAGTTCTTCTTTCGATACTCCCAGACCATTCATCGTTGCCAAGCCCACCTGCATATTGAAAACCGTTTCAATTCCTCGATTTCTGGCAGCCGTAATTGCCTTCATTGCCGGTTTTCCAGGGCAGAGATCTGTATAGAATACCTTCGCTTTCTCTACATAAAGCTTTTTCATATCATCAAATTCCAATTTTTCGAAGGTATCTCCCATGTTTAGCATAATGAATTTGTCACCATTCTGATCAATAACAATATCCGTGTGAAGTGTCACACCCTTATCAAACACCTCCATGCACGAAGTATCTACGCCTTCTGCTTTCAGATTATTCAGGATATCAAGCCCATACCGATCCTTCGACAAGGCCGCAATATAACCGCATTCCGCCCCTAGCCTTGCCAGTTGTACAATCACATTGCTTCCGCTCCCCCCTGGCTGATATGAAGTATTCTTAACCATGCAGAAGCCGTCTTTTTGCGGGAGCATATCCACCTGCATAAGAACGTCCATCGCAATCGTTCCAAGTCCACAAACTTCCATAGAAAACCGTCCTTTCCGTCAATAAATGCCTCCCTATTTCACTCGAATTCCACTGCAGCTCATATGACTTCCTTCCAATACAGCCAGGCCGATCCCGCCGTGTAAATATGCTTCCCCATCGTCTGCCCAGGTGATTGTCTCTCCATCGATCCCGGCAGTAATCACATTCCCAGCAACATTAACGGTAATCTTATACTCTTTGCCGTACTCCCAGTCAAACAGCATAGATGCCATCGCCTTATATCCATTTAAATTTTTAAACACGGTTAATCTGCCTGCCGCATCGAATCCTACACCGTACGATCTCATTGCCCCCTGGCTTCTGACAATCACCATATGATGAGTCCCAGTCATCGGTGTTATGGTAAATTCGGCCGTATAATCAGTCCAATCATACCTTCCAGTACTGATCTCGCCAAAATCACCGCATGCAATGTGGACTTGTCCATTTGCGAGATACGTATTGCCTTTCAGTTTTGTAAACTGGCTGATCTCTCTGTGCACCGTGCCAGGCCAGTATTCTTCTTCCTCCTTTGCGAAATCCACCCTGTAATCCGCTGCGCCGTCAGCATAGAGATCATCAACAAATCCAACAAAATCAAAATATTCCATATGCTTACCTTCAATATGAAAGCACATGCCCATCTCGCCAATTAATGCATCCATATTTCCCGGAATCTCAAACGTCAGTTCTTTCCACTGTCCTTTTACCAGTTCTTTAATCTCTCCCTCATATACTTTTCCTGTATGAATGTCTCTCACATACAGGCCCGCTCTCGCTTTGGGCCCGTATTCCGGAATGCATACACTTCCATGAAGAATCTGGCCTGGATAAACAAGCGGTGAGAAGCAGGGATCATAGCGGCTGTCCGAAAAGTCTTCCGGCCTGTAATAAGTCTGCTTATAAACGTAGACGTTTTCTCCAGGTTCCATAGTTCTGGCCAGGAACTTCAAGGAACGTTCCCCTGTATATGCCGTCTCATTCGTATTCATAATAGAAAGTTCTCTGTTTTCAGAGGCCTTTCTGTCGTTCGTTTCGATTCTCAGTCTCATTGCATGGGTGGAACCAGGATACTCAAAGTGGCAGCTGTCAATCCTCGATTTCGTGATTGTCTTCCACAGTTCTGGAAGCTCTGTACCCTCCAGTTCACTGGCCAGCTTCACAATGTAGGACGCCCCATAAGGGATATCCATAATATTTAACGAGCCCACTACACTGGAGCAAATGAGCAGATCATTGATCGGTTTTCTCCATTTATCATAAGAAATGCCTTCCAGCCCACAGATTACTCCCATAATCGTCGCTACATTTCCCACGTTGCAGTCTGTATCCCAACCGCAAAGATTGCAGATCTCCAGCGTACGGTCAAATTCACCATTTCCATACAGGAGAGCCAGAATCATCACCGCAACATTGGGAATAATATGACAGTTTCCAGGATATTTGTCATAACCATAATTATCATGTATAAAATGATAGCACGCTCTCCAGTCATCCGGATGGCCCGCATGATACTCCATTACAATTCGTACCACGTTTGCATACTCGCAATTCTCCGGAATATAGCTCAAACCTTTTTCTATAATTTTAACAATATCTTTTTCGTCGAACGCACAGCTAATACAGGCAGCTACAAAGATACCGCCATACACGCCGTTACCACCATGGGTTACGCTGGCAGCTTCCCTTGCCATCACAGCGGCTTTATCTGGATTTCCCGGATTTACAAGGCCCCATGTATCAATAAAAATCTGACCGCCAATCTGTTCCGCCATCGTGCTTCCATTCTGTTCGATACTCCCGCTTCTCGGCGCAGAAATGCCATTTCTCAAGTTTAAATAAGCAGTATGCTCCGTTGATATACCAAATCCGCCCCACCAGAAAAATCCATGTTCAAAAGGGGCATAATTCAGCAGAGCTTCCGCCACATCCTGAGATTTCACATGATATCCTTTTTTGCTGTCTTCCACTGAGCGCAGGAAGAACAAAGGACCATTGCTGTCGTCATCTGCTGCAAAATTAATATAATCCGCCGGATAATGTTCCAGCCTCTCGCCAAAGATATTTTTAATTTTATCATAAGTCCAGCCTTCAACAGGCGCTCCGAACCGGATGCCGATTATCTTTGCCAGCCATCCCGCGTATATCTTTTCTATATATTCCGTCTTCATATAGTTTCCCTTTCTGCTACCCTTTCACACTTCCGCTCGTCATACCTTCAATAAATTTACGGCTGAACAGCAGATACAGTATAATAACAGGTGCAATCGTGATAACACTAGCCGTATAAATCTTGGCCATATCGCTGCCATACTCACCAGTAAATTTGACAAACCGGGTAGCAACCGGTTTGATAATCTCTGTAGTAACAAACGTATTTGACCAGAGGTACTCGTTCCACACATTCACAAATACAAGAATAGCCACAGTTAAAAACATCGGTTTTGCAATAGGCAGTGTAATTTTCATAAAGCTGTCCAGTTCATTGCAACCATCGATCTTCGCTGCCTCCTCCAATTCTCTGGGAATTCCCGCCAGAAACGTCTTTAAAAGCAACATATTAAACGGTATCTGCATTGCAATGTATACCAGCATCAGCCCTACTCTGGTATCGATCAGATGAAGTTTGTTAAAGATAAAGTAATCTGGTACGATATAGAGGAATCCAGGCAGAGAGATTGCCACGAAGAAATAAGCATTAAAAAATCCTCTTCCCTTGTATTCCAGCTTGCTGATAGAATAAGCCCCCAAACCGGCCACTGCCAAAACCACGACAATTACCACTGCCGCTATCAGCAGGCTGTTAATATATGCCTGTCCGTAACCGCCGATCTGCCATGTCTCAGGATAGTTGTTAAATACCCACTGTTTCGGCAGCCCTAATGGCATCGTCTTTACCTCCCGATCCGATCGGAAGGAGTTTATGAATACCTGAAGCAGTGGCACAAGAGCAAACAGCAGCATCCCAAATAAAAATACATATTTAACGATATACCAGATACTGATTTTCTTTTTCTTATCCATTCTCAATCCCTCCCTTCTCGCTGATCACCTTCTGCACAAAATACAGTATGATACAGATACCGCACTGAATTACGCAGAGTGCATTGGCATAACCCGCCCGATACTTTGTAAATGCATTCTTATAAATATACGTCGACATAATCTCTGTCGCATTGGCCGGACCGCCGTTCGTCATAATGTAAACGTAATCGAATGTCAGGAAGGACCACATGATCGTCATAATGAGAACAAAAGCAATTGTAGGTCTGATTCCCGGGATAGACACGTGCAAAAGCTCCTGAAACCGGTTTGCTCCATCCACTCTGGCAGCTTCATAAAGTTCGGAATCAACCTGCTGTAGTGCTCCCAAAAATAACACCATGATAAATCCCCACCAATGCCAGTTATCAACAAACGCAACCGAATACAGGGCGATCTTGGGATTTCCAAGCCAAAGTGTTTTCGCCAGGCCATCCCAGCCAAGTTTTGCAAATACCTGATTAAACCCATAATACGGGTTCATATAGGCAGTCCAGATTTTACCTGCAACCGCCGCCGATATGACATAAGGGATAAAAAATGTTGTACGAAAAATCATCTGCCCCCGGTTTAATTGGCTTACAATAATTGCTACAACAAACCCAAGAATGAGCGGTACTGTAATAAATACCAGCAGCCATTCAATGTTATGTAAGATTGCCTGTTTCACCATAGGATCCGCTGCAATCTCTTTAAAATTATCCAGGCCTATGAATTTAGCAGCGCCCAAACCGTTCCATTCATACAGTGACATAACCAGTGTGCTTAACGACGGCAGGGTAACAAGCGCAAGATGGATTGCAAAGGCCGGAAGTATAAAAAGATATGGTGTCAAATGTATTTTCTTGTTTTTCACGTATTCACCTTCCTGATAAAACACGGATGAGTGTGCGTTTCATGGGAATCCCCTTAATATTGAAACATCACTCATCCGTGTCCGATTTATTTATGATTCAGCTTTCTGCAAGTTTTTTTAATTATTCAGGAAGCACCGGAGCTGTACCACTTGCCAGCGCAGCATCGAGATATTCCTGAGATTTATTCATAAAATCGTCCACGCTGAGTACCCCTAAGAACATAGAATCCACATTTTCATTCATATAGACTCTCATGTCAGACGGATAGAATGTCCAAGAGCAGAAACCAATCTGGTTGTTCGTTTGTGCATCCATAAGCAGCTGGTACTGGTCAAACATCTTCGGGTCCATACCCTCAAGTTTGGATATGTCGAAATCCTTTAAAGGATATGGCTGATACCCTGCTTCATTAATCGATGCATAGTGACGGTCCATACTTGTAAATAAGTAATTTAATACTTCCGCTGCCAGATCCGGATTTTTAGAGTTAGCATTAATGGAATACCCACCGCCTGTCGCAAACGGAAGTATGCTTCCGATCTCCGGATCTTTCGGCATCATCTCAGAATCCCAGTTACAGTCTGGATATGTCGTATTCAGCTGGTTTGAAGCCCATGTTCCATTTATCATCATTGCGGCTCTGCCTTCTGCAAAGAAAGCCATCATGTCTTCGTTCGTAATAGACTGAGAAGCGTTGTCTCCGAGCCAGCCTTCTGTCCACCAGTCAACCATGGTCTGAATTGATGCAGTCAGCTTCGGGTCTGTGAATTTGCCTTCTCCTGTCAAGGCCTTACGAAGAACATCCGGTCCAGCGTAACAGCTGGTAAATGTTGAATACAGCCAGTCAACTGCGCCCTGATAATTGGAGTTTCCAAATGACAGTGGTATAATCCCTTTGTCCTTAATTTCCTTCATCAGGGTGATCAGCTCATCTTTTGTTTCCGGCTTTTTCCAGCCATTCTCTTCCATGACGTCCATATTGTAATAAATCACCATGCCCTCAAAGCTTGTCGGCAGTGAAAACAGTTTTTCATTATAGAAACAGCTGTCATAGGCCCAGCCATAAAACATATCCTGCCAGCCATATTTTGCCGCATAATCATCAAGCGCCAGAACACGTTCCGCTTTCGCGAATTCAGCGACATCGGTTGGGCCATCCAGGTCCAGAATATCAGGGCCGCCACCGCCGGCAACCTCCACCTGCAGACTTTGACGGTCATTATACATCTTGATCTCAATATCCACATCCGGAAATGCTTCCTGCAGTGGACCATCTATATATTTCTCTCTTACCGCCACCTGCGCCGCATCAGCCAAATACGTGGAAATAACCAGTTTTTCTCTTTTTCCCTCACCCTTTGCTGCCTCAGTTTTCTCTGCTGTTGTTGATTCTCCTGCCGCCTGTTTTTCTGTTGTCGCCGTCTCAGACGCTTTTGGGCCCGAGCAGGCGGTCAGTGACAGCAGGCTCCACGCCGTCAAAGTTAATGCCAGTATCCTCTTTGTTTTCTTCATCATCTTCTTCTCCCTTCTCTTTCTTAAAATATATTTCACATAATCACCGCCACTTCTTCTCGTATTGGAAGTGATTCCTGCGCCCCTTTCCGGGTTACTGCAATTGAAGAAGCTATATTGGCAAATAGTATTGCCTCTGCCTCGCTCTGCCCCTCCGCCAGTGCTGCAACCATAGCTCCATTAAAGCAGTCTCCTGCAGCCGTCGTGTCCACTGACACCACTTTTCTTGCCGGATAAAATGTCTCGCCATACCGGTTAACCAGCAAAGCTCCTCTGTCTCCCAGAGTTGCAATTACATTGCTCACTCCGCGGCTAAGCAGTTTTTCAGCCCCCTCCCTGATATCGTCTTTACTTTTACCATTCAATGCGATAATTTCCGTCTCATTGGGGGTAAGGTAATCCACCAGCGAAAGAATTTCTTCTGGTATTTCGTCCGGTGCCGGCGCTGGATTTAAGATCACCATCTTCCCCAGCTCTTTTGCCCGTTTCACCGAATACCAGACCGCTTCATAAGGAATTTCCATCTGAAGTACCACATAATCGCACCAATGAAATTGTTCATCCTGCTCTTTTAAATACTCAATATCACAAGCCATATTTGCGCCCGGAATTACAACAATACTATTGTCACCGTTATCATCTACATAAATTACCGCAGTTCCTGTCGGCAGATCCCGGCTTTCTTTTATGTAATCAGTCTCTACACCGGACTCTGACAGGCTCTTTACCAGCTTTTGTCCGAATTCATCCTGTCCAACACACCCCAGCATCCGGACTCTCCCTCCCAGCTTTCCAGCTGCGCACGCCTGATTGGCCCCCTTTCCTCCAGCTTTATAAGCGATTCCTCTTCCCAAAATCGTTTCGCCGGTCACAGGCATCTTAGCCAGGTCAATGGACAGGTCCATGTTCAGGCTTCCAATTACCAATATGCCCTTCTTCATCATTACCTCCGTTTGATATTATGTATAGGAAAATGTTTTCTTAAATAATTTTCATAGTTATATATTATCATATTTTTTCCACTTGTCAATATGTTTTAGCATTAATATCAACAAAAATGTTTTTAGAAATTGTTTTTTTATATATTATCTACAATATGTTTTTTTATTTCAATTGACAAAGATTCCCATCTATACCATAATAGACTTAACATATATATAGGGAGAATCCATATGACCATTAAAGAGATCGCTCAACTTGCAGGCGTTTCCATCTCTACCGTATCAAAAATTGTTAACGGCAAAGATGCCAACATTAATACAGAAACAAGAAACCGTGTACTTAAAATAGTAAAGGAATACAATTACACCCCCTATGGCACTGTAAAGAATACTTCAGATGCCAGAACTTTTATCCTGGGAGTGCTTTTAAAATCCGCAGTTAAAACAAACCGTTTTATAAACGGGGCCGTATCCACCGCCCAGAATAATGGTTACAGTGTATTGCTCTACGACAGCAAAGACAGCCCTGAAAGTGAATTAAAAAATATAACTTCACTTTGCAAGAATAATGTTGATGGCGTAATCTGGGAACCGGTATGCAATAAAAGCCTGGAATACGAACGTTACTTTGCAGAGAACAATATTGAGGTCTGCCGCATCAGCGCTCCGGCCGAGCCTTCCTCTTTTTTTATTGATTTTTCTGCCATGGGCTATGCGGCTACAGAATTTTTGCTGCAATACGGGCATACAAAAATAGCCTGTCTGACCAAACACAGCAGTATGCGATCCGCTATGGTTTTTGAGGGATTCAAGAAATGCCTTTTTGACCATAGCATTCCATATAGTGACTCAATGAGACTTTCTGTCGAAACGGATGACTGGTGCGACGGTATTCTGTCACACACTCCCACAGGCATTGTCAGTACTCATTATGCCTCCTCCCTGATTCTGATGGATCATTTATCGAGGCGCCAATTTCATGTACCACAGGATCTATCCCTTGTCAGTCTGCGTGACGATGCAAGGGAAAATATAGCATTCCCCTGCATTTCCAGCATCAAGATTCCATACTACGAATTTGGAGCATTTGTCTGTAAACGTCTGATTGAAAAATGTGAAAAAAAAGGAGGGGGATCCGATAGTTTCCAGGCCGAATATGTTTTAGAGAATACAAAAAGCCTGGACCTTCCTTTTTCATCTCATGCCCGAAAGATTATCGTGGTTGGCAGTATCAATATCGATATTACGCTGAATGTGGATGAACTGCCCCAGCCGGGGCGCACCGTAGGTACCAGTAAACACTCGGTCATCCCCGGTGGTAAGGGTGCCAATCAGGCGGTTGGTGTCGCAAGGCTTGGCAGTGAAGCAGTACTGATCGGGAAGGTGGGAAGTGACTACGATTCGATCCTCGTCTACACCTGTATGGAAGAAAACCACGTAGATATTCAGGGCTTAAAGCGGGTTCCCAATGAGGAGACAGGAAAAGCCTATATTCATGTACAAAACGACGGCGAAAGTATGATTACGCTTTTATCTGGCGCCAATAAAAAACTGTGTCCCGATGATATCACTCCATATGAGAAAGTATTTGAGACAGCCGGATATTGTCTGCTTCAGACAGAAGTTCCGGAAGAGGCTGTGGAGGCAGCTGCCAGGATATCAAAAAAATACGGCGTACTCAACATCCTGAAACCGGCTGCAATGAACCGGATCAGTCCCTCACTCATGGCGTTGATTGATATCTTTGTACCCAACCGAAAAGAAGCCGAGCTTCTTTGTCCCGAAATTTCTGATATAGAGGAGAAAGCAGAGGAATTTATCCGGAGAGGAGCAAAAACGGTTATCATTACACTGGGACATTCCGGGTGCTTTGTCAAAAGCCGCGATTTTACCGGCTATATTCCGGCAGCTCCCTTTACCCCTGTGGATACCACCGGTGCGGCAGATGCCTTTATTGCAGCTCTGGCTGTCTATCTCTCTGCAGGCCACTCCATAGAAAAGGCCGCAAAAATAGCGACCTATGCCGCCGGGTTCTGTGTACTGAGGCAGGGAGTCATCCCTTCACTAATTGATAAAAATTCATTGGAGACTTATATAAAGCGAGTAGAATCAGACATTCTATAGGATATTTATTCCGAAAAACACAAAACAGGAACGGACAGGGGGCATATCAATATTTACCGCCTGTCCGTTCCTGTTATATTTTCTCCGGTCAATCGTCTATTACTTCATACGTCTCCGCAATCCGCCTCTCATCCCCCACGATATCAAGCGGTTCCATCGGCCTGCGCACATTCCTATACGCCGCCATAGTAAGATCCTGGGCGCAGTTTCCCGGTGTCAGAGCCATGATATACTCTTTCAGCACCTCATAGAATTCCGGCGTCAAATACCCCTGTTTTACCACGGTAATCCGGTAATCATATGCGCTCAGTCCGTACGAATTCAGCACGGCCTCCGAGGTGATCGGTCCGCGTTCGGCCAGGATCAGCACGGTCACCGCATCTGTTTTCACGACTGCAGCCGTTGCTTTTCCGCCCTGCCGGAATACCTCCACCAGCTCGGCGTCCGTAAGCACCGTTCTCACGCTTCCCGCCGGATCGATCGTGCCGCCCAGGCTTATATCAAACCGGTCCCCCTTCTCCTTTGCGGCGCAGAACGCCACAGCGGGGCCGTCGATAAAATGGGCGACGAGAACACCTTTAATCCCCTGTTTCAGGATCATATCCAGCATATACGCGTTATCCCCCGCCGCACCAGCCGTCACATTATCCGCCGAATCCGAGAGAAAGGCCGGATAATGGCCGCACCGGTCCAGCGTGAGAAGCGCCTTAAGCGGCTCCATGGCCGTCCCCTGGAACTTGAATTCCGCCCTCCGCTCCCAGATTCTTCTGCCCAGTTCCACAGCGGCCTTCACTCCCGGGCGCTTATCCCCCACTCCCGAGATCACGATGGAGGAGCCGCCCTGCGCGCAGTCCACCCATGGCATTCCGGCGAAATACGAGGAACACCAGACACCCGGAACGCGCTCTAAATCCGCCACCATGGAGATCACTTCTTTTCCGAATCCGGATTCCGTCATCATGTTTTCTCCCGGCATCATAAAGGGCAGACGGACTAACTCCGTCCAGGGCTCTTTTCCTTCCTCGATTGCCTTTATCAGAAGCTTTGCGGCCCGTATGCTGGTCTCCGCAATGTCGATGTGAGGCGCGGTACGGTATCCGTAGATGATATTCGACAGCCTTGCGAGAGTATAGGTATTATTGGCATGAAGGTCCAGCGCCAGGGCGATCGGAACCCTGGGGCCCACCCGTTCCCGCAGCATGCTGATCAGAAACGCGTCCCCGCTCCCGATAAACTCCACCTCCAGCGCCCCATGGGACGGGAAAAGGATGCCGCTCAGCGAACCATCCAGCGGAAGCCGCTCCAGGATCTCCCCCACCATCCTGCGATAGTCCTCCAGCTTTAAAATCCCCCCCGGCCAGGCACTGGCACAGAGCCCGGGAATCACCTCATAACCGGCGTCCTCCAGTTCTTTGACGCCAGGCGTCTGAGACGTCAGTTCCTCCCCCTTCAAATACGTCAAAAAATCTTTTTGCTCTGACATGAGCGGAGAAAAGGAGTTGCTCTCCTGATAAATACCTGCCACGAATATTTTCTTTTTCATCTTACTATTATTCCTTTGCAATTTGTTTCATTTCGTTTATAATTAAATATACTTTTACAGGGAGGGAAATCATGGGAAACGATAAAACTTACAACAAACCTGTCTATAACGAACTGATCCGGGTTTCCAACTTATATTATTCCAACTGCAGCCTGTCTGACCTTCTGGACTATCTCGCAGGTGTCTCGGGATTTACGTTCATTCTGACCGACGCCGGCTTTCATCCGACAGCCGCCAGACTGGCCTTTTCGAGTCACAGGAACACCTTCGCCGCGTCTGATCACGCGTTCGGAGAGATTCCTCCCCTGCAGATTTCCCTGCTGTCCCCTGCCTGTGAGCCGGAATCCGATACCGCCGAATTTTCCGTTTCCGGAGAAACGGTTGTATGTAAGGCACTTCCGCTTCCCAACTACAGCTATTACCTCTGCATCGATAAAAAGATCGAACTGACTGACAGCCGCTTTCTGGCCATTGTGGAGAACGCGCTTCCTTTTCTTGCCCTGACCTTGGACAAGGAAACCGCATTTACCGCTGCCGGTTTTTCCAATAATTTTTATGCGCCGTTTCTCCAGGTTCTCCACAGCAGCAGCTCCAAGACTCCGGATGAAATCAGGAACATCTGTAATATTTACAATTTCAATCCGGACTTAAAACGGGTCTGCATGACGCTGCAGCTTCAGGATTCGGAGGATAACGAGGACGAGCTTCGTGAGCTCATCTCCAGACTCCGCAATTACCTCACTGCAGACAAGTACTTTCTGGTCTATAACCACAATTTCGCCAGCGTCTTTCTCCTCTATCCGTACAAGGACCAGGATCTGGATATCATCACAAAAAGCTATGTGCTGTCCAACAATCTGTACAAGGAGCTGGAATCCCGCTTTTCTCTGAGAATCGGGATCAGCAGCGCGCACTTCGGTGTGGAGACCATCGCCCTCTCCTTTGAAGAGAGCTTCAAATCCATCAAGGTTCAGAAGCAGCTGAACTTATCCAACAGCGCCTCCTCCTATTTTGAGCAGAGTATTTACCACATTCTCAACATCCCGGAGCTAAAGGACTTCCGGAAGCTGAGCCGTGATATTATCTCGCCTCTCATCGAGTACGACGCGAACAACGATACTAACTTTTTTGAGACGCTTCAGCAGTATTTTCACAATTCCTTTAACATCCAGAAGACTGCCAGGGCCCTGTATATTCACCGGAATACCCTGACCTACCGGCTCCAGCACATCAAGGAGCTGCTGAAATTCGATTTTGACTTTGAACACAACACAGATGCGCTCTTCACCCTGTATTTATGCATCTGTGTCTATCAGCTTGGATACCATAAGGATTTTACCTCGTAGACTTCTAGCCTTTCACGCCGGAGCTCATGCTTCCTTCCACGAAGTAGTTCTGTAAAAAGAAGAACAGGATTATCATAGGCAGGATCGCTATGGCGGAAGCCGCCATCAGGAGCGCCCAGTCCACTCCGTATGTATTGGTAAACTGGCTGAGTCCCAGGGAGATCGTCCATTTCGTGGATTTCGTCAAATAGATCAGCGGACCCATGAAATCGGTCCAGGACCAGACGAATGAGAAGAGCGCGACAGTGACGATAGCCGGTTTCTCCAGCGGCAGCGCGATCCTTGCGTAGACCCACAGTTCACTGGCGCCGTCGATTCTGGCCGCCTCCATGAACTCGTCCGGCAGATTCCGGTAAAACTGGCGCATCAGGAAGATAAAGTAGGCCGTACCCAGGAAATCCGGCAAAACCAGCGGAATATACGTATTGATCCAGCCCAGCTTCGAAAACAGGCTGTATAAAGGAATCATGGTGACGGTGAAGGGAAGCATCATGGTGGCAACCACGAGCATGAACACCTTATCCCGTCCGGGCCATTTTAATTTTCCAAAGGCATAGCCGATCATGGGGGCCGACAGAACATTTCCCAGAACCGCCAGAGAAGTGGTTTTCATCGTATTCAGGATATATTTCAGATACGGAATCGCCTCGAAGGCCTCCCTGTAATTGCTGAATTTTGCCGGCTTCGGAATCCATTTGGGCGGATACGAGAAAATCTGGTCGGAACTTTTCAAGGAAGTGCTGATCAGCCAGATAAATGGCACCAGGAAAAATAAGCCCGCCAGACAGAGAGGAATATACTTCAGCGCCGATTTGATACGTCTTTTCATTCTCATTCACCTCCGTAATAGACCCATTTTTTCGATCCCTTGAACAGGAAAAAGGTAATGATGATCATTACCACCAGCATAATGGTCGCCAGCGCGCTGGAATATCCGAATTTCAAATACTTAAAGCCTTCGTTGTAAATGTCCACCGCATAGAATAAAAGCGAATTTTTCACACCGCCCAGCGTACCGTTTCCCTTGGGAGCCGAGGCCGCCACGATATAGGACTGTGTAAAGGTATTAAAGCCCATGATAATGCCGTTTACGACCTGGAAGAAGGTCACATTTGAGAGCATCGGCCACGTTATGTAGCGGAACTTCGAGATCGGGCCGCCGCCGTCTAAGTCGATGGCCTCGTAATAATCTCTGGGAATATCACCGATGCCTGCAAGATACACGATAATGGTATTTCCAATTCCCCACAGAGTCATCAGGATGATGGCCGGTTTGGACCACTCCGCCGAAGACAGCCACAGCGGCTGCGGCAGATGAAAGAACTTCAGGACCGCATTTACCAGACCGTACTGAGGGTTGAGCATCCACATCCAGACAAGGGAGCTGGCCACCGGCGGCACGAGAGTCGGAAGATAAAAAAGGGTGCGGAAGATTCCTCGCCCTTTTACGTTCATATTAAGTAAAACCGCCGAAAATACCGACAGCGCGATCTGCAGGGTCACTCCAATCACCACAAAATAGAGGGAGTTATAGACCGCCTTGTAAAATAAATCGTCATGGAATATTTTCTTATAATTTAACAGGCCGACAAACTTCGGAGCCTTCATCAGGTTGTATTCCGTGAAACTGTAATAGACCGTTGAGACGATCGGATAAATATGGAACAGGATCAACCCAATCACCCATGGCAGCAAAAATACCATGGCCAGACGGATCTGAGGTGCCTGCGAATTATATTTTTTCTTTTTCTTCATCTGTTTTTCACCTCTGATAGAAAACAGGGCCGCTTTTCCACGGACAGCAGCCCTGTACTTCTTATTAAAATTTATCTGGCATTTTTCCATTCATCTGCAAGCGGCTGCAGCTGTTCATACATACTTTCCACCGCTTCTTCCACAGTCTTGTCGCCGGAATAGACAGCCTGCTCCTCAAGCCCCTGAATGTCGGAGTATTCCGCGCTGAAAGGTACCGCCGGGAAGGCCTTCGCTTTGCCTTCCAGCACACTCTCTATAAACGGTTCCAGCTGAGGCGCCTGTTTTACAAGGTCTTCTGATTCCAAAGCAGAGTACGCAGTCGGAAGGTTTCCAATCAGGGAACAGAATTTAACATAAGCGTCACCGGAGGTAAGATAACGGATTACCTGGAAGGCCGCATCAGAATTCTTGCTGGTAGACGGGATGGAAAGGAGACTTCCCTGCAGTCTTCCGCAGCCAGCGATCTCCGGCTTTGCCTCGGTAACAGGAACCTGCACCGCTCCCCATTCGAAATCATCCGGTGCGTATAAATTGATGAAATTCTCAAACCACTCACCCTCGATGGAGAATACGATCTTCCCCTGGAATAATGCGTTGTCATTGGAAGCGTAAGCACCGAAGCCGCTCTTGAACTTGGTCACTTCCGGAATTCCATATTCGGTATAGAACTGTGCCTTATAATTCAGTGCGTTCTTGAATTCGTCACTGGTACACGTCACCTGGTCATTATCAAAATCATAGAATTCCGCTCCGAACAGATACGGAATCTCAACTCTGTCGATCCACGGATAATCCGGAACGTATCCGAGCCGTGTGTACTCTCCATTTGCATCCTTTACCGTAACCTGCTTACACATCTCCGCCATCTCTTCCAGTGTCTTCGGCGGCTCCAGTCCCAGTTCATCGAGAACGCCCTTATTATAGAAAAGCATGTAGGAATCCATGGTATACGGCAGGCCGTACTGTTCTCCGCCATACGTGCCGAGGGCGTACACGGAAGGGTAAATGTCATCGACCTTCACATTTTCCGAGTTAATATAGCTGTCCAGCGTGCTTAAGAGACCGGCCTGCGCCCACTTGCTGCACGTAGTATCTGAAGTATGTACAATATCCGGGCCGTCGCCGCTGGGAATAGCAGTCAGCATCTTCTCCTCGGTCTGAGACGCCAGCACCTCAACCTGGATCTCATCCTGGCTGGCGTTGAAATCATCAATTACCGTCTGAAATGCCTCGGCCTCGCTGCCGCTCCACATATGCCACATGCTGACCACCGTCGCGGAACCGGAATCTTTCTTTTTCTCACCGCTGTCTGAAACCGTAGTCTCGCCGCTGACCGCCGCCTGGCTGTTATCCGTCTTTTCCCCCGACGAACTGCAGCCTGCCAGAGACGCAGCCACCATGGCCGCCATTGTAAGAGTTGCCAAACATTTCTTCCTTCTCATAATCATTCCTCCTTGGTTTTTAAAAAATAGCGGACCGTCCCCAATCCAACGGTCCGCCTCTTTGCCGACGTTTCACTGAGATCAAGTATATCGGATTTTTTATTTTATGGCTTCGTTACCATGCACATGGTTTTTTTTATATTTAATGCGTTTTGCACAATTAACGCTCTATATTTTAAATTTTCTTCAATTAACAGTCAAAACCTGGGAGAGCCTTCTTGATTTTCAATTTTCACTATACTATAATGACTCAACATGAAATAAAGGAGGCTTTCCTAATGGTAATGAAACAACTTCTCGAAGTTTTCGATATTCTTGACGACAGCGCGGCAAGCGGTGCGCGCATGAAAGATTATCTTCTCTCCGTCAATCCGGCTGCAAACGTTGAGGTATTTCCTCTCACCGGACCGAAAGGCAGCACGGATGTAATCCGTGTTCTGATTCCGGGAAAGAACGGTAAATCATCCGGCAGAACCGCGCCCACGCTGGGTGTCATCGGCAGGCTCGGCGGCCTGGGAGCACGGCCGGTCATGACTGGATTTGTCTCTGACGGGGATGGCGCATGCACAGTTCTTACCGTCGCCGCCAAGCTGCTGGATATGCAGAAAAAAGGGGATATCCTGGAAGGCGACGTCATTATCGCCACCCATATCTGCCCTGACGCCCCAACGGAACCGCATGATCCCGTCCCATTTATGGGTTCTCCCGTGCAAATGCATCAAAACAATGAGACGGAAGTGCTGTCCGCCATGGATGCCATCCTGTCGGTCGATACGACAAAAGGGAACCGGATCATCAATCACAGAGGATTTGCCATCTCCAACACCGTAAAATCCGGCTACATCTTAAGTGTCTCCGACGATCTTCTGGACATCATGCAGACTACCACCGGACAGCTTCCCCGCGTATTTCCTCTGGCGACTCAGGATATCACGCCTTACGGCAACGATTTATACCATATCAACAGCATCCTTCAGCCGGCCACGGCCACGGACGCGCCCGTAGTCGGAGTCGCCATCACGACGGAGACCATGGTAGCCGGATGCGCCACCGGGGCCACCCATCCGGCCGATTTGGAGGAGACGGCCCGCTTCGTCATCGAGGCGGCCAAGTATTATGGCAGCGGCAAATGCAGCTTTTACCGCGAAGACCAGTTCCGCCATCTCACTGAATTATACGGGGATATGAGACACTTACAGACATTGGGAGACACTTCCCGCTAGGAAAGGACCGCCTATGACAGAATACCGAAAAGCCCTCTGCGGAGAATTACCGCAGATCATTGAATTTATCGACATGGTTTTCAGCCTTTCCGGCACCCCCCATGATTTTGCCTCCCTGGTCCCTAAATTATATGGAAACGGAAAAAATACCGAGTCATGCCATTTTCTGGCCCTTGAGGAAGGGAAAATCAAGGCGGTCGTCTGCTCTCTGCCCGTAACACTCCATTTTGGCAGCCGTTCTCTTACATGCGCCGCCATAGGCAGCGTGGCGGTCCATCCGGACAGCCGCGGGAAAGGCTACATGAAGCGCCTGATGAACGATGCCATCCGGGATATGAAGGAAAACCACATGGCGCTCAGCTGCCTCACTGGCTTGAGACAGCGTTACCGCTATTTCGGTTATGAACCATGCGGCAGCGTCATGACTTATCGGTTCAGCCGTGATAATTTCCGTCACTGCAGACATGCCTTTTCTCATTACGATGTAAGCCTGCGTGAAGTGACCGGAGTCCAGGACCCTGTGTGGGAGGAAATCGCCCGCCTGCATAAAGCACTGCCATACCGCCCAGACCGTTCAGCCGCTGACTTTAAAGACATTTCAGGCAGCTGGTATGAAAAAACTTACGAGGTTCTTCACGGCGGCGCCTTCGTCGGTTACTTAACTGCGGGGAAAAATACGGTTTCTGAGCTGCTCCTGAAAGATGAATCCATGGTTTTCTCCTGCCTGGAGACGTATTTCCGGGAAATTTCCGATCCGGAACTTTTGCTGGAGGTTTATCCCCACGAGACTGGCCGCATGGAGACGTTGTCCGCCTGCTGTGAGAGATGGCAGATGAGGCAGGATGACAATTACCGGATACTCGACTTTGAGGCAGTGCTGTCATTCTTTCTCTCTCTGAAAGCAGCCTCGGAACCGCTCATGGACGGAAGCACCATCCTGTCGGTAGAAAACAACGGCAGTTACCTGCTGACTGTGACCGATGGAATTCCCTTCGTCTCCCGCACCAGCGAAATATCCTCCTTGCCGCTGTCCGAAACAGAGGCCATACGTTTTCTCTTTTCTCCTGATTATCAGGAAACCCGTGCCCTGGTGTGCAGAAACAGCCGGATCAACTGGTTTCCGCTCCCTCTGTCCTTGTGCTGTCTGGATAAATGCTAGCATATCCCTGGCATCAAACTATTTAAGTAAAATTTTCACTGTTTCTGTAGACCAGCGGAAATCACATAGATTTTTTCCCGCCTTCGCGCTATAATTCGGATATAATACCGATATTATACCTTCATCGGCAGGAAGGAGGATATGCGATTTCCGCTTTTTGCGGTTTTTGTATGCAAGCTATGGAAAATACCTGTAATTCACCGGTTGAAAATGGTGTTCCTATTACACCAGAGCATTTTAATGATCTGATGATGGAGCTGAAAAAGGCCCAGAAGGAACTGGATATGCTGTCTGAGACCGTGCTTGGCGGAACCGCACGTCTGTCTGTGGACGACGAATTCCGTATCATTACGGCCACTGACGGTTACTACCGAATGACCGGATATACGGAGGCGGAGAGCCAGTCTCCCCCCTTCTGCGGCAAAGGAATGAATCTCGTCGTGCCTCAGGACCGCCCGATCGTCACGGAGGCGCTGCAGAAGCTTCTTGTAACGAATGAGCCTGCCACCGTCACCTACCGGATCCAAAAGAAAGATGAATCCATCGCCTGGAATACGGCCTACTGCGCGCGGGTGGATAAGACCGGCGCCGAGCGAACGGTAAACGTCTTTTTCATCGATATCACCGATAAGCATCAGGCAGAAACCAAGCTGGAAAGCCTGATCAATACCATTCCGGACAGCCTGATCCGGCTGCTGATCGGGAAGAAGAATATGGTACGTTATGTAAATAAAGAATTTTATCGGCAGACGGGCTGGCAGCCTGAGGAGCTTCCTCCCGGGAGCCCGCTCTCTCAATTTTACCAGATCATTTACCCGGATGACCGTCAGATGGTGAAAACACAATTTCTCGACTACGTAAAGTCTGATTTGGACAGCTGTATCATGGATTACAGAATCCGCACCAGGCAGGGAGATGTGAAATGGATGCACGCCAGGGCGTTCCGCTTCCGCTCCGACATGGAAGCCGGCCAGATCATTCAGTTTATCATTTCTGACATCACCGAGGAGAAGCTTCAGCGGGAGGCGACCGCACTCAACGAAGAGCGGTACCGGATTATCTCCGAACAGACAAGAGACACGGTGTTCGACTGGGATATTCTTAAAGACAGGATCCAGTTCTCTCCTGTCTATGAGAAAATGTTCGGTTTTCCTCCTCCTCCCGATGTTTCCATAAAGAACCTGACGGAGTACGACATTGTCCATCAGGACGACAAGAAAAATGTAGAAGATATGATCTCTGCCATACTGGGCGGCGCGCCCTATGCGGAGGCAGAATACAGGGCAAAACGGGCGGATGGCACCTACCTGTGGTGCCGGAACCGGGTGACCACTATCTTTGACAGTGAGAAGAGGCCTGTTCATGCCATCGGCCTGCTCAGTGACATCGATGACTACAAGCAGGAGACCGCGCTTCTGCAGGAAAAGGCCACGCGCGATTCCCTTACCAGCCTGCTGAACCGGATGGCTTTGCAGCGGCAGGTGGAACGCCGGCTTAAGAAGTATCCTGGCCGGCTTAACGCATTTCTGTTGTTGGATATCGATCATTTTAAAGAGATCAACGATACCCGGGGGCACAGCATGGGAGATACCGTGTTAAAAAGCATCTCCGCGCTGCTCTCCCAGCATTTCCGCAGTACGGATGTCATCGGACGCATGGGCGGGGACGAATTTGCCGTCTTTTTGACCGACCTTCCCTCCCCTTCCGCGACGCTTCGAAAGGCCGGGGAATTAAAGCACAAGACTGCACAGCTCTTCGAGTCCGGCCCCCTGTCCGGAACGGTCACGGTCAGTATCGGAATTTCTCTCTATCCCTACGGAGGAAAGGACTTCCAGACGCTGTATCAGAAGGCCGACGAGGCGCTGTATCAGGTTAAGAGGAAGGGCGGGAACGGTTACTTCATGAATCCGCCCCACCATTGAGACAGTCCTCCGCCTGGCAGTCCGGCTTCGCATGACAACCGGCGCTGAAGGCGTTTAGAGGGGACAGAACTGATGACGTTTGAAGGGGACAGAACTGATGACGTTTGAAGGGGGCGGAACTGATGACGTTTGAAGGGGACAGAACTGCTGGCATTTTAAGGGACAGTAAAATCATGAATCGTATGATTTTACTGTCCCTTCTGTTTACTATTTACTGTTTACCTTACCATAATTTCCAATATCTTCGCATCGGTCACATTCATTCCCTGTGATGCAATCTCACAGACGCTCTCAATCGTATTTTCTACGGTGTCCTTTACGATCCCGTCTCCCGGCTGGAATTCCTCCGCCTCCATCGACAGGCAGTGCGCCATAATCGCCGCATCCACGGCGGTTGCTATCTTAGCCGCGCACGATGGCTTGGCACCGTCACAGATCATTCCTGATACGTTGGCTAATGTATTTGTGATTGTAGCACAGATCTGCTCATACGATCCCCCTGAAAGATATGTAATTCCGGCGCCTGCGCCGCATGCCGCGCTGACCGCTCCGCAGTATGCCGACAATCTTCCGATTCCGGTCTTTTGGTGAATCGCAATCAGATTGCTGAAGACCAGTGCACGCACAAGCTTTTCATGGCTGACGCCCATCTCTTTTGCGTATTCAATCACCGGGACCGACACGGTAATGCCCTGATTTCCACTTCCCGAATTGATCACAACCGGATAAAGACAGCCGCTCATCCTCGCATCGCTTCCGGCGGCCGCCATGGCGCGTGCTCTGACCTGCACGTCATTGCCGTAGTATTTCACAAGATTGGCGCCAACGGATACGCCGTACTCCTTTTGCATGCCCTCCTGCGCAATTCTTTCGTTATATTCAATCTGGCGGTCGATCAGCTCCTGAATATCCTCCATCTGAACCTCATCCGCAAATGCCAGAATATCAAGAACATTCAGACAGCCTCTGTCCGTCAGGGATTCGTCAAAGCTGCCGGGCTGATACGGTTTTTCGTACAAAGCAAGACCATCTTTCTCGATTCTCACCAGATTGGTATGCTGATGTATCAATTCCACCTTTGCTTCATGGCCATCACGCATCCCGGTAATTCTCACATGCAGGTTCGCCGGGGAATTCATAACCCTGACTTCACAGAAATCGCGGTCTTCAAGCAGTTTTTTCGTTAATTCAATCGCCGCTTCTGTTACTCCGGTCAATACTTCCAGTTTTAATTCCGGATTACCTCCAGCCGCCCCCAACACCGCCGCGGCCTCAAGCCCTTTTAATCCGCCGGAATTAGGAACTACGGCGCCTTTCACGTTCTTTATAATGTTTCCGCTGCTCTCCACCACCAGATGATCCGGCATACCGCCAAGGCATCCGGCCGTCAGAGCCGCCGCATAGGCGATGCAGGTCGGTTCCGTACAGCCAAGGGCCGGAACCAGTTCCTCCTCCAGCACGGCAATATACTGTTTGTAAATATTCTTGTCTATCCTCATACTTCTCCATCTCTTTTTTATCCGGAGAGGCTCATTTCTACGGCCCGAGAATCTCATTCCACAGGCATTCAATATCTTTTACCAATAGTTCTTCCGCCAGTTTTCCATCCTGATGGCGGATTGCTTCCATAATTTGTACGTGGCCATTGGCATCTGTCGGATTACCTGTCTCCCAGGACTTATTAAAGTACTGACTTGCCCCTCTGGAACAGAATTTTAACGCATCGTTTAACGATTTATACATAAACTGGTTGGAACAACACTCACACAGCATCAGATGGAACTCCATATTCGTCGCCCAATGGGTCGTAATATCACGCTTCTGCGCCAAAGCTCCCGCATGCTTTGCATGAGCATTTAACTTATCAATCTGTTCCCTTGTAATGATCTTCATCGTCTTTCTAAGCGCACCTGTCTCCAGGACGATTCTGTATTCGATTATCGCATTGATCTCAGAAGGTGTAATTACAGGAAGCTGATACCCGTATCTTGGAATATTCTTTAAAATCCCCTCACCGCATAACTGAACCAAAGCCTCTCTCACCGGTGTCTTGCTGACACCATACTTTTCTACTAACGTCCTCTCATTCAAAATTGAATTAGCCGGGTACACTCCCTGAATAATATCATTCAGGATTCCCTCATAAACAAGTTCTTTGATTGACTGATTTTTTGCTCCATCCATACCCTTGTTTCCTCTCTGTTGTCCTTTTCCTGCTGGCAGTCCTGCCTCTCGGAATTTCTGTACTAAATATACCACAATAGCTGGAATAATAACAAGTTTATATAATGGCAAATTCCTTTGAGGCCTTCGTGAAATTTTCAAAACCAGTCTCTGTTATAACTCCCATATCTTCAATTCTAATTCCAAAATCATGTTCCAGATAGATCCCCGGTTCCACGGTCATCACCACATTCGGAGAGATCATCTCCTGACAGATTTCATTAAATCTCGGGTTTTCATGGCCTTCCAGGCCTATGCTGTGACCTAATCCGTGTTCAAAGCAGCCCTGATATCCGCTTTCGTTAATATAATCTCTGGCTATGCGGTCAATATCACAGCCTCTGACTCCCGGACGGATACTGATCAGCGCTTTTTCCTGGGCCCTTCGCACAATTTCATAAACTTCTTTTTGGCGGTCCGTGGCGCTCCCTACCGCAAATGTCCTGGTACAATCAGAATGATAGCCTCCAATTACCGCCCCAAAATCAATCATGATCAAATCACCGGATTCCACCACCTTATCGCCGGTCCCGCCATGCGGCAGTGAGGTTTTGCTCCCGGAAGATGATATATAGCCGATATCGAAATTCTCCGATCCCTGCCGGATCATGAAGCTTCCCAGTTCAATCCGAATTTCAGACTCTTTCATGCCCTTTTTTACGCGTGTTAAAATATACTCGTATGCTCGGTCCGTGATTTCCTGAGCTGTCCTCAGACAGGATAATTCGTATTCATCTTTTCGTTTCCGATTTTCCTTAATGATGGAATCCATGCAGTACGTATCGTCGAGACAAATCCCCTCCAGAACTTCTTTTAAATACAGATATCTTTGATGGGATAGATTCTTTTCGCAGCAGACAGAGGACAGCTTCCGTTCTTTTACGATCTGTCTCATAGCTTCTTCGATATTCTTACACAGCCGTACCTCGCAGTCCCGGACTGATAATGACGCCATCTCATAATAGCGGAAATCCACCAACAGTACTGCTTCCTCCTGAGTGATCAGCATACTGCCTTCCCAAATATCTGTATAAACCAGATACTCCCGGTTTCTCCGGTTCTCGATCAGAGCGGCCTCTATCCCTTTTTCTCTCATCTGTTTCTGAAGCACATCAATTCGATTTATTTTTCCCATAGCTTTTTCTCCATTTTTATCTGACAGTCCGTTCTCCGGCTTTCTCTTATCCCTTTACAGCTCCTGCAAAACTGCCTCCCTTTTGGAATCGTTCCAGAATAATGTATAAAATTATGATAGGAATAATGATGAGCGTCGTTCCAGCCAGGATTACCGGCCACGGAGTGGAAAGCCCTTCACTGATCGGGAGCAGCGATATCGTTACAATCAACGTGTATTTGGCCTGTTTCCGCAGATAAAGCAGCGGCCAGAAGAAATCGTTCCATCTGGAAATTAATGTGACCGCCCCCCACGAAGCCAGGGCCGGTTTAATAATAGGTACCACCACCTTCATAAAGATCCCAAAATCATTACAGCCATCAATCTTGGCAGCCTCCACCAGTTCGTCCGGCACATCTGAGATATACTGATTCATATAAAAGATTCCGATTGCGGTGGCTATTCTTGGCACAATCAGGGACCATAAGCTGTTTACCAGATTTAATTTTCTCATTATAATAAACAGGGGAACCGCGCCGACCTCCACCGGAACCAGCATTGTCGCAATAATAAAATAGAATAAGAATTTTCTTCCTGGAAAACGATACTTCGAAAATGCAAAACCGGCCAGGGCACAGAAAAACAGTGAGGTCAGGGTTCCTGCCACCGTAGTGAACACACTGTTAAACGTATTCTGGGCGATCGGGATCAGCTCGAACAGCCTTTTAAAGTTGGACAAGGTTGGATGCTCAATCCACAGAGAATGAAATCCTGTCATGCTTTCCGATGTACTCTTAAATGAGATCAGGCACATCCATAAGATCGGGAACAGGCAGAACGCTACGATAACGATCAAAATCGCGTGAACCATGAAGGACTGCCATATTTTCTTTCCTGTATTTTTCATGATACGGTCTCTCTGCCTCCTTTTCTGACGATGAACTGCACCAGTGAAATGATGGTCAGCAATACAATCAATATAACACCGATTGCCGACGCATAGCCCATGTTAAATACATTAAAGCCCGATTCATACATGTACTGGAACAGCGATGTATTGGACGTTCCCGGACCTGGAAGAATATAAGGTTCATTAAATATTTTCCACATATCCACGGTCAGCGTAATGGAACAGAACAGCAGGATATTGCTTATGGAAGGCAGCGTAATATAGACAAATTTCTGATAGGTATTGGCCCCGTCTACAGTGGCAGCTTCATAGTAATCCGGCGATATATTCAGAAGCCCCGATAATACAATCATGGTATACCACGGGGTATTTCTCCAGACGATCAGGAGGATTACCGGTATTTTCGAATACGCTGTACTGGCCAGCCAGGGAATCTTCTTTCCCAACACCTCGTTGACTAAACCGACATTCTCATCGAACAGCATTCTGAACATCAACCCCATCGCTACAGCTGCGCAGATATTCGGCAGGAAAGTGGCCGTCTTAAAAAACGCCTTTCCCTTTAGCAGCTGACTGTTCAGCAGGGAGGCTATCAGAATCGCAAGAAATAAGATAAGCACAAGTCCGGTGAGCCAATACACTACCGTATTCCACAGAGCTTCCCAGAACATGCCGTCGATCAGCATCTTTCTGAAATTATCCAGCCCCACAAATTCCGGTGCTCCGATTCCTCTCCATTTCGTAAGGCTTATGTAAAAAGTCCATACCGTGGGAATTAACTGAAATACTAAAAACAGAATAAAAAATGGGAGTATAAACAAATAAGGGGCTTTATATTTTTTTATCGTCTTAATCATCTTCTCACCTATAAAGATATGACAGCAGAAATAGCCGTCTGCCGTCATATCTCCCTCTGCTGCAATAGAAGTTATTTTACAATCTCAGCTTTTCCAATCTTAGCCTTCAGATTTTTATCCATATTGGCAATTGCTTCTTCCATCGTCTGGTCTCCAGCTACATATTTTTCAATTTCGGCGGAAATGATCTCGTCTCCCTCCGCATCCTGCGGCGTTACCACCATATTATCTGCACCATTTTTAAGAGTCAGGGCCTCCCATTCACGGAAGGACTGTCCTCCATAATAATCAGAAGGCTCCTTCCAGAAATCGTCCTCTAAAAGCTCTAAGGAAATCGGGTTCGTATACGGCGCATTCTGCTCTTCCATCGATTTAACCCATGCTTCCTTTGATTCTTTATCAAAGGTGAAATCTTTCCACATCTGTTCTACCAGTTCCTTATAAACGCCGTCTTTTCCCTTTTCAAGCACGCATAAATAACTGGATACAGGGGCGCCCGCCCTGCCTGCACTGTCAAATACCGGCGCCGACATAATTCTCCACTGTCCCGCTACAGCCTGGCAGTTCTGTCTCATAAACTCGTCCCAGTAGGCGCCAATATCAAAGGTAGCGATCTTCTGGCTGTTGACCGCATCGTACAACGCGGGATCATACATCTCCACACGCATCAGGAGGCCCTCCGAATACATGGTATCCAATGCACCCAGGGCTGTCTTTGTCCCTTCATCGCTGCCTATAATGACATTTCCGTCATCGTCCCAGACCTTCGCATTCGCCTGCGGCATGAGTCCGCGCCTTCCCCAGCACTTCCAGGTCATATTATTAGAGCCTATCCAGGATAAGTAAACCTCACCGCTGCTTTTTTCTTTCAGCTGTCTCCCCGCCTCAATATAGCCATCCATCGTAGACATCTGTTCCGGATCTACGCCGTACTTGTCGAAAATCTCTTTGTTATACATCAGCAGCTGCGGCCTCACGGAATCCGGGAGGCCGTACATCCTGCCGCTTACCATGCCGTCTGTAACAGCGCCGTCAACCATTTTCTCTACAAACGGCTCCAGAAAGTCAGTCTCATCAACCAGTAATCCTGCCTGCACCAAATCCATCAGATTCAGCCTGTCTAAGAACACCGCATCAGGCAGGTCCTCCACCGCCCCCGCCAGGGAAGTCATCGTAATTTTTTCTCTGGCATCCGCGTTGCTCTCCACCTGCACGAACTCTACAGAAACTTCCGGTGCAATATCCCTGTGATTATCGAGCCACGTCTCAAAATACTGCTGTCTGTACTGAGGATTGCCGTTCATGTAAAAGGTTACAGTTCCTTTCGGAAATACTGTAGCTTCTGCTGCCTTCTCTGTCTCCTCCTTCTCTGCCGTTTTGCTCTCTGCTGTTTTGCTCTCTGCCGCCTTCGTATCCTGGACCGCTGCCGTTGTCGGCTGACTGCTTTCTTTTGCTCCGCATCCCACCAGTAATGATGCTGCCATGGAAACCATTAATAAAGTTGCTGCGCCTCTTCTTCTCATAACATTCTTCTCCTTTTAAATACTTCTTACTGCGTCTACAATTATCTTAATCCTTTCATATGGAATCTCTGTTGGAAGGGTACAGTCAGCCCCCATGATGAAACCCTTTTTTCCAAAATCCATAACAACTTTTTTTGCTGCCTCTGCGAGCTGCTCTCCGGTACCATCTACCATGACACCACTTCGATTCGCCAGTCCCCCCATGACAGCGGCGTTCGGAAATAACTGTCTCCCCTCTTCAAGAGAAAATCCCGTTTCATAAACTCCCCAGTTCACGACATCGGCTAAATCGCCATACGTCGCATACCGGTTCATATTCAGATTGTTTTTACACATATGCAGAAATGTGTACCCATCCGCTTCTTTCACTGCACGTAAAATCTGCTTGTCATACGGTTCTATACACTCGGCAAACTCGTCGTCCGTAAAGTAATGCTTCTCTCCGCCTAAAGCCGCATAATAGACACCGTCAAGTCCCATCTCGATGTACTTCTGGGACAACTGGCACATGCCATCGGTTATTCGCTTAAATGCCTCGATTACTGGTTTCTTATTTTCCCTGATGTGAGTGCAGAACAGTTCTCTGACAGCCTCGTATCCGTATCTCGCTTCAATTGGATGGATTGCCGAAGCGCAGATCCCGTGAATGGTGCCTAATTTGAAAGCACTGGGATCACACTTTTGAAGAATCTCATCTACCAGATGAATCTGATCCTGCATAAAGGTGTCTTTTAAGGAATACGACGGAATCTTATTCCAGTCCTCCGGAACCCGTATCTCTCCGATATCCGGAACGAGATTCTCGTTCATAATCTTCAGAATATCCGTATCAGTCCTTTCAAAGAACTCCAGATGTGACGTTACAGCCTCCTTTCCAAACGCGCGTTCTGCAGGAAAATGCAGAGAAAAGCCAGTCGAAACATAATCGGCCTCACCCCCCTGAATTGCAGTGATTACCCGCTCCCTCTTTGTCATTGCCTACCTCCATACCCTATTAATATTATTTCTATTACTACTACTGATATTATCACAAGACTTATCAACAGTCAATACTTTTTTAGCTAATCTGTATATAATTCTTTATTATATCTTTCCTTTTTATTCATTTATTACATATCAGGCAGAAAGGTCCTGCTCTCCAATACAAAATAAAACAGAGTGAACATGCCAGGGCCGCCTTGCCCTCCCAGTATGTTCACTCTGTTTTTCCTGCTATATTTCAAACACAATCCGATACGTCCCGGACCCGGCTTCCGCCTCCATATATCCATCCCCAGGTCTAAAGCACAATCCATCGTCTTCCACCACGCGCTGCGCACGGTCAAGCCGTATGGCCGCTCCGGTGTTGGCCGGGATATCTGCCAATAAGGAGATCCGGTTTCCCTCCATCTCCCAGCGCACGCGGATCGTGCCGTAGATGGTCTCATGCCTGGCATCGGTATAGCTTAAGCCTCCGCCCATGCGCGGCCAGATCACCGCATGTTTAAAGCCCGCCCCTGTGAAAGCGGCCTCATCTGTCTCTATTCCAGCCATAACGCGGTACATCCACTCGCCGATGGCTCCGTAAGCATAGTGATTAAAGGAATTCATACCCGGGCTCCACATGGTTCCGTCCGGCTTAATCCCATCCCAGTGCTCCCAGATGGTGGTCGCCCCCATCTTCACCTGATACAGCCACGAAGGGTAATCTTCCTTTAAAAGCAGGTCGTAAGCCTCCTTTAAGCATCCATTCCGGCTTAAGGTGTGGCAGAAATACGGCGTTCCGATAAAACCGGTTACGAGATGGCCGTCTTCTTTATCCAAAAGGCGTTTTAACCCGTTTACGGTCTGTTCGGTCCTGCCTTCCGGCACCAGTCCGAAGTAAAGTGCCACGATATGGGCGGTCTGCGTCTGGGCCTTTAAGCTGCCGTTCCCGTCAAAAAAGGTGTCCTGGAACTTCTTCACGATATGTCCGTATAAGTCCTCATACTCCGCCGCTTCATCCTTCTTCAGAATTCCGGCGATTCTGGCAAACAATCCTGTGGAATAGGCAAAATAGGCCGTGGAGGTCAGGTCGGTCGGCGTAGCCCCGAAGAAGCTCCCCTCCTCGGCATCCAGCGCCACCCAGTCGCCCAGCTGAAGCTTGTAATTCCAGATATAATCCTCGGAGTGCTCCCTCATGAACTCGATCCATTTCCTCATGCTGTCGTACTGCCGCTCCAGGATCGCCGTATCTCCGTACATCAGATACATGGTCCATGGAACGATGACGGCCGCGTCCGCCCATGCGGAGGCGGAATGAGGTCCCTGCTTCAAAAGCCAGTTGCCTTCCGCGTGCTCCTCCTCGATGTTGGGAACCACATGGGGAACTCCGCCTTCCGGCGTCTGATCCGCTTTTAAATCCCAAAGCCATTTCTTATAAAAGGTATAGGTATTCATCAGATAACACGCCGTGCGGCAGAAAATCTGAGCGTCTCCCGTCCAGCCCAGCCGCTCGTCACGCTGCGGGCAGTCCGTAGGCACATCTAAGAAATTGCCCTTCAGCCCCCAGAGATAGTTGTGATGAAGCTGGTTCAGCAGCGGATTGGAACAGGTGATCTCTCCGGCCGGCTCCATCCCGGAGTGAAGCGTCTCTGCCGTAAATGCCTTCGCCTCCGGCGTTCCCGGATACGAGACCACCAGGGCATACCGAAATCCCATATAGGTAAAATGCGGGTGGTACGTAATCTCGCCGTCCCTCCCAAAGATATACTTCATGGTGGTTCTGGCCTTACGCAGGTTATCCAGATAGACGCTGCCCTCCGTGTCCAGAATCTCGAAGCAGCGCAGCTCTATGACATCGCCCTTCTTCCCGCTTGCCGTCACGCGGATTCTTCCTGCCATATTCTGTCCAAAATCGATGACAGTCTCCCCTTTGGGTGTGACGAACACTTCTTTCGCAGGAATCCGGTCAATCACCCGGACTCTGGCGCCGCCCTGTGCATGCAGGACCGAGGTGTCAAACGGGACGGTTTCCACGGCATGCCAGCCGCCGGCGGTGTGATCTGCGGCAGTCCTGTCAGCCCCGCACCAACCCGGAAGCTCCAGAGAGGCGTCATACGTTTCCCCGTGATATATTTCAGAAAATACCACCGGGGCGTCCGTCCCCTCCCAACTGTCACCGGTGCAGACGGTCTCTTCCCGTCCGTCTTCATATCTCAAAACCAGCTGCATGGCAAACGCGGTCTGGTCTCCATAGTTATTGCGGGATCTCGTGAGACCCATGACGCCTTTGTACCATCCCGCCCCCACCATGGCGCCTGCGGTGTTGACGCCTTCTCTTAAGCATCTGGTGACATCGTACGTCTGGTACAGCAGGTGGCGGCGGTAGGATGTCCATCCGGGCGTCATCTCATCCTCTCCCACCTTTTCTCCATTTAAATAGAAATGGTACAGCCCCAGCGCCGTGGTAAACGCATACGCCTCTTTTAAACCACTGCCGACCGAAAAGCTTCCTCTCACCAGGGTTCCCTTCGACTCTTCCAGGCAGGCGGGCGCGGATTCGGCCGATACGAAGGGCGCCTTCCACTCCTCGCTGCTTAGCAGGGCTGTCACAAAGCTTCCCTCACACCAGGCGCTCTCCTCACATTCCGCTAAAGCGGCGTGGAGGACATCTCCTGCTCCTGCCCATACCCGGACACGGACACCGTAATTCACAGCGGATTTCAGTTCCACGTGAAGCGGGCGGATGTGGGCGGATTCACAGCTCTCTGTCACTCCGCTGTCGTAGACAGGTGTATCAAAGTCACGGTTTTCTGCAATCTGCAGCTGGTACGCCTTCTGCACGACACCGCGTTTATCCGACTTCAGTTCCCAGTTAAACTGGGGCATCTCTTCGACACCGGCCGGGTCTTTTTCGTAATCCATTAAGATTCTTACGATCTCTAACATGATGATTCTCCTTTGCTTCCTCCGTCTTCTTAAGGCTTCAGCACCATTTCCACGGCCGCCTTCCATCCCTTCAGCTTTTCGTTCCGCTCCGCGGGATTCATCGCAGGCGCGTACTGGATGCTCGGAAGCCTTCCAAACAGGGATTCATCGTAAATCCCGGCTCCAAGGCCGGCCGCATAGGCTGCTCCAAGGCCGGAAAGCTCCTCCACCCCGGGCACCCTGATTCTGCTATCCAGTATATCACTCTGGAACTGCATCAGGAAGCTGTTTTTTGTTGGACCTCCATCGACCCGAAGCTCCACCTCACCGATTCCGGCCGCCTCCTTCATCAGCGCCACAATGTCTGCGATCTGGTAAGCAATGCTGCATAAACCGGCCTTCACCATTTCGGCGCGGCCGGTGGTCCTGCTCATACCGACAAAGGCCGCAGACACGTCGCTGCGCCAGTACGGAGCCCCGAGACCGGAGAACGCCGGAACGAGGTACGTGCGGTCTGCCGGATTGGCCGTATTGGCCAGTTCCTCCGATTCCGCCGCATGCTTCAGAAGGCCCACCTGATCTTTCATCCAGGTGATGACGGCGCCCGTATAGTTAATATTTCCTTCCAGCACGTACTGGACACGGCCGCCCGTCTTCCAGGCCAGGGAGGTGACAATTCCCAGATCTGAGAAGATCGGCTGCTCTCCGATGTTCATCATAATGGAGGAACCCGTGCCGTACGTGGTTTTCATCATGCCGCGGGTGAGACAGCCCTGGCCGAACAGCGCGCCGTGGGAATCACCCATCACGCCGTGGATCGGCACCTCGGCAGGCAGGATTCCCTCAAAATCGGTCATTCCGAAATATCCATCGGAATCGGTCACCTCCGGCAGGCAGGCGATAGGAATTCCAAATATTCCGCACAGCGTCTCATCCCATTTTAAATCTCGTATATGAAAGAGCTGGGTTCTGGAAGCGTTGGAATAGTCGGTGCGGAATTCCTTCCCCTTTGTCAGACGGTATACCAGGTAGCTGTCCATGGTGCCGCAGCAAAGCTCCCCGCGGGCGGCCAGACCGGCAGCCCCTTCCACGTGTTCCATAATCCAGGCCAGTTTTGCCGCGGAGAAGTAAGGGGAGAGCTTAAGGCCGGTTCTCTGTCTCACGTCTTCGGCTGCACTAAGATTGTCTTTTTGCCTCACAGCTCCTACCGCAATCCGCCTGCATATCTCCTCTCCCCTGGCGCACTGCCAGACGATGGCGTTATAGACGGGTTTCCCGGTATTCCGGTTCCACGCCATGGCGGTTTCCCTCTGATTGCTGATTCCCACGCAGGCCACGGCTTCGCGGTCCACGCCGCTCTTCCCCAGCAGCTCTTCCACCACCAGAAGCGTATTCCGGTAGATTTCTTCCGGATCGTGTTCCACCCAGCCGCGTTCATCGATCAGCTGGGCGTGGCTCCTGTCCGTCCGGTGAAGCAGGTTTCCCTTTTCATCGAACAGTATCGCCTTCGTTCCCTGGGTGCTCTGGTCTATTCCTATTATAAATTTCTGTTTCATGTCAACAGCTCCATCGCCTTTTTCGCAATACCTTCTGCGTTCAGGCCGTAATAGTCAAATACTTCCTTCGAGGTTCCCGTAATCACCGGGGCATCCGGCAGCGCGAGGATATCCATTTTTCTCGGACAGTTTTTGGCCAGCACCTGGCTGACCATGGCGCCCAGGCCGCCGAACGGTGCATGCTCCTCCACTGTGATTACCGCCTTCACACCCTCTGCCGCGGTGATCACCGCTTTTTCATCAAGGGGTTTTAAGCAGTACATGTCGAGAACCGCGGCGGATATTCCTCTTTCCTTTAACAGTTCCGCCGCCTGCATGGCGGGCCGGACCATCTCCCCGCACGCAATGATCGCCAGGTCGGTTCCCTCGCTGATCACAGTTGCGCGGTCCATCTCAAATGGAACACGGTCTTCCTCGTATATATCTTCCACCGGATTTCTTCCCACGCGGATATAGGCCGGCTTCTCATCCGATACCAGAGACTCCATCAGTTTTCTCGTCTGATGGCGGTCGCTGGGCACATAGACTCTCATATTTGGGATCGCGCACATGGCCGCAAAATCCTGGGCCGAATGGTGGCTCATTCCCAATGCTCCGTAGCTGATTCCTCCGCTGATTCCGATCAGCTTCACATTGGTGTTGGAGTAGGCCACATCCACCTTAGCCTGTTCATAGCTTCTAGTGCTTAAGAAGCAGGCGGGAGATGCGGCATACGGTTTTTTCCCCGCCCTGGCCATGCCTGCGGAAATGCTGACTAAATCCTGTTCCGCAATTCCGGTCTCCACAAACTGTTCCGGATAGCCTTCCGTAAATGGCGTCATGGAGGCGCTTCCCCTGGAATCACTGCACAGCACAACGATGTCCCTGTCGGTCTTCGCATGCTCCATCAGCACGTCACAGATTACCTGTCGGTTTGGTATTTTATTCATAGCACTAAGCCTCCTTGTTATGCGCGCTGAGCGACCGTAACTCCCGCTCACGCAACTCTTTTACAGCCGCCTGATACTGTTTGGCATCCGGCACCTTGTGATGCCACCCGGCACTGTTTTCCATGAAAGAGACGCCGCATCCCTTCGTGGTATTGGCGATCACTACGGTAGGGCATCCCTTTGTCTCCCTCGCTGCTTCAAATGCGTCCAGAAGGGCGTCGATCTCATTGCCTGCCACACTTAGGACGTTCCAGCCAAATGCCGCGAAACGGGCCGCAAGATCGTCGTGGTGCATGACCTCCTCCGTGGAACCGGAGATCTGAAGCCGGTTTCTGTCGACCACGGCGCACAAGTTATCCAGACGGTACTGGGAAGCTGCCATGACGCCTTCCCAGACGGAACCTTCCGCCAGCTCTCCGTCTCCCATAACCGTGTAGACGCGGCTCGGCCGGCCGTCCATCTGACACGCTTTTGCGATGCCCACGCACACAGGCAGGCCGTGTCCCAGGGAACCGGAATTCATCTCGATGCCCGGCAGCTTGTTGTTGGGATGGCCGATATACTTTGAACCGAATGTGGAAAAATTCCGGATGACGTCATCGATATCCAGAAATCCCTTCGCCGCCAGAACCGAATAGTAGGCCTCCACGGAATGGCCCTTGCTCATCACGAAGTAATCCCGGTCAGGATCATCCTGATTTTCCGGGCTGATGTTCATTTCCTTCAGGTACAGGCTTACCAGGATTTCCATGACGCTGAAATCTCCGCCGATATGGCCGGTTTTTGCCCTGTATACCATGTCCAGTACATTTTTACGAAGCGCGTAGGACAGCGCCTTTAGATTTTCATTCATTCCATTTACCCCTTGTTCTGATATGCTGCAATTCGCTCTGATTTACTTACCCCTTTCACCTGCCGGACGGACTGTAGATCGCCGCTTTTACCTCTTCCTCGATGGGATCATATAAATCCGGGGTGACTCCTATGTATTTGCATGCCTCATATAATACCGGCACTACGTCTTTGTGGATTCCCACACAGTGATGGATATACGGGCCGCAGACCAGCTTGTTCTCAAGGCGTTTTAAATCCTCTACCTCCACCCACACATACGTGCCTTTCGTGTATGGTCCCTCGATGCCCCTGGCATTTCCAAGAAGCAGGGAATACTCTCCGTTGTCGCCGTCGAAGCGGCAAAGGGTCATCTCACCGTGCTTCGCTTCGGCCTCCACTGCCCCCGGATAGTCGAAGGCCAGAGGGTAGCCGATGGTTGGTTTTTCCTTCGCCACGGAGATCGGCCACGGGCCGCAGTGCTGAAGCAGCTCCCCGTTTTCGTTGTCCGGATGGCGCACCGTCCAGTCCGCAAAGAAGGTTCTCGCCTCGTCCATCCCCGCCGCTTCCGCCATCACCGCGGTGATCGCTCCATGAATATCGGTCTCACAGACAACGGGAATTCCTTCTTCATTTAATAAGGAATTGGCCGCGCAGGGCATGATTCCGATCTCGCTCTGAAGCGCGTTCCAGCACTGGATTGCGACCGCATTGCAGCCGTACTTTTCGGTCAGGCGTTTCATCGCTACCTTGAGGGCGGCTACATTTTCCAGTTCCCCATCTTTGATCTTGACGCACATGCCGGTTCTGCAGTAGTCCATCACAGCCTGCACCTCCACGCCCTCCTCCTTCGCCCGCTTCATCTCGGCGGTCAGCTCCGGAATCGGAATCGGTGATAACTGAATCTGAAATTTCTCCAGCAGTTCCCCTTCGTTGCACATGGTGGACCAGAAATCAAAGGGTCTCGGCCCGATCTGAAGAATTCTCGTATGGCGGAATACCTTCACCACGTTGCAGACCGCCAGGAAGTTACGAATTCCGCCCTCGAATTCCGGATCCTCCAGACGGCAGTTTGTTAAATAGGTAAACGGCACCCCGAATCTGCGCAGGACTTTTCCGGTAGCAAATAAACCGCACTGGCTGTCCCTTAAACGGATTCCATTCTCATCCGGCCTCTCATCCCTTGGTCCCCATAAGAGAACCGGAACATTCAAACGCTTTGCAAGCCTTGCACAGACGTATTCTGTTCCAAAATTACAGTGAGGAAGAAACAGTCCGTCAACACCTGCCTCCTCAAAACGTTTCACAATGGCGTCGAGATCGCCGTCATCGTATAGCAGTCCCTCTTCATTGATCCCGTCGAGACCGACAAACTCTACTCCCAGCTCTTCCAGACGTTTCTTCGTTAACCCGGCAAACTTTAACGCATCCGGAGCGCTGAATATGCTTCTTCGTGTAGGCGCAAACCCCAGTTTCAGTGATAACATACGTTTCCTCCTTTTAAATCGCAATTGAATTATATTAAATTCTATCTTTATTATTAACTTAATTATATTAAATCTTATTTGAAATGTCAATTGAATTTAACTTAATTTTCTTTAAATTATATAGGAATAATCTATTGACGAATTTAACTAATTCCTGTATGATTAAGTAAACAGTACTTTTTTATTTTTAAGCAGTATTTATGCGTTTGATATTTGTGTCAGAGGAGGGCCAAGTATGTCAATTTCAGCGAAGGAGCTGGCTCAGAAGTTAAATATATCGGCAGCCACGGTTTCCATGGTATTAAACCGCAAACCTGGCATCAGCGAAAAGACCAGAAACCTGGTCCTGGATGCTGCCAGGGAATACGGTTACGATTTTTCAAAAAAATGGGATACCGCCGAGGAAAAAGGCAGTATCCTGTATGTCATTTACAAAAAACACGGAACCGTCGTCGCAGATACGCCGTTCTTCTCCCAGCTGACGGAGGGAATCGAACAGGCCTGCAAGGGAAAGGGATTCGAACTACAGATTACTTATTTTTATGAAAATAAAGATATCGGCGCACAGATTCAGGAGCTCTCGGAGAAGAACTGCCAGGGAATCCTCCTGCTGGGCACGGAGATGGATGTGGAGTACTTCCAGCCATTTACCAGGCTGAAGGTACCTATGGTGGTGCTGGATACGTACTTTGAAGAGCTGGACTGTGATTCCGTCCTGATCAACAATGTGCAGGGTGCATACCTGGCCACCAACTACTTAATCGACAAGGGTCTGGGAGAGATCGGCTACCTGCGTTCCTCCTATCCCATCGGCAACTTTGAGGAGCGGGCGGATGGTTATTACAAGGCGCTGCGCCACCACGACCTCCCCACCAGCCACCCCTACGTCCACAGGCTGACGCCTTCCATGGAGGGCGCCTACACGGATATGTCGGAGATTCTCCGCGAAAAACCACCGGTTGCCCCGGCCTACTTTGCCGACAACGATCTAATCGCCGCCGGTGCCATGCGGGCCTTTAAGGAATTCGGCTACAAGATCCCGGAAGACATCTCCATCGTCGGCTTCGACGATACCCCGATCTGTGATTTCCTCGAACCGCCGCTCACGACCATGGAGGTTCCAAAGAAACGCCTCGGTGAACTGGCCGTTCTAAGACTCCTGCAGAAGATCGCGGGGGAGACGAAGGTGATGATTAAGACGGAGGTTTCAGTGAAGCTGCATGAGAGGAAGAGTGTGAAGGGTTAAATAAACGTTTAATTATTTAGTGAATACATGTTTTTAAAACAGGCAGCTGCTCTCAGGAAGGATTCCCGGAGCAGCTGCCTGTTACTTTTTTATGTTGTTTTCTGTACCATGGTTTGTTATAATAATATTGCCATTGCTGACACTTGAAGGTCTGATCGCTGCTCTTAGTCTCTTACTGACAGCATTTGGACTTGGCTCTGCCACAGAAGGCAATCATAATCACAAAATAACCGCCCTGTCCTGAGAAAACAAGCGGTCATTTTTGATTAAGCTGTTTTCATGGGGCCAACCGTACAATCGGCAGCGCTTCTTTAATATTATATATTATTATAATAGTATCTTTAAACATATAATGTCAATCCCAATTCACTATAATGAAAGCAGTGCCGGTTACAGCGTTGCAGTTCACAGCCCCGTCGTCCTCTGCTTCCCGGTCTGCCCCGTCTGGCTTATGCGTGGTTTCCAGTGACTTTGCAGGGGATTAGCAATTCTTAACGCGCAGGATTTTTCGTTCAGGGGAGATTCCCACCTGTCTGAGCGCAGCGAGTTTGGGAATTTTCCCTGGTTTTTAGAAAAATTCTGCACGTTTAGAAGTGCTTATCCCCGAAACTTGAACTGGAAACCACGCATAAGCCAGACGGGGCAGACCGAGAAGCAGAGGACGACGGGGCTGTGAACTGTAACGCTGCAGCACAGCGATAAATTCTGCAATTTAATGCCGAAGGAGGCCCCTATGCCAATCAGCCACCAGACCACCATCACCCTTAACGGAGTACCGCAGTACGTATCAATCCGGGCGGAAAGAGACCATCTGCCCCTTCTCCTCTATCTTCACGGCGGCCCCGGAGACGCCGCGCTGCCGCTGGTTCTGAAATACAACAGCGAGCTGGAGAAGCACTTTACCGTCGTCGTATGGGAGCAGCGCGGGGCAGGTAAATCCTATTACGATTTCGGAGACAGCACCGTCACCATCGCTACCTTTCTCGAGGATCTCCATGCGCTGGTGACACTCTTAACCGAACGTTACCATCAGGAAAAGCTCTATCTCGTCGGACATTCCTGGGGAAGCGTCCTGGGGCTTACCTATACGGAGAAGCATCCGGAGAAGGTACGCGCCTATGTCGGATGCGGCCAGGTGGTAAACATGAAAAAAGCCAGCCGCACGGGCTACGAGTTCGCCGCCGCACACGCCGGTAAAAAAGCTCTTGCGCGGCTGAAAAAGGCGGACTGCACCTACACCGGTGAAAACTGGCTGGACGATCTGCTTTTCGTGACAAAACAGGTTGTAAAACACGGAGGCTCCCTCTATGGCAGGACAAATTATAATCCCCTGGTGACACCGTTCCTATTTTCCAGGTATTATTCGATTCCTGATTTGATACGGCGCCAGAAGGGCAGCCTGCAGGCAATCAAACGGCTGTGGCCTGAGCTTATGGAGGTTAATTTTGAAGGCCGGACCGAGTATGGGGCGCCTGTCATATTCGTGGAGGGGCGTCACGACGTCCACGTCTCATCCGTGCTTGCAAAAGAATACTATGATACCATACAGACGGAAAAGCAGTTTCACTGGTTTGAGCACTCCTGCCACTTTCCGCAGTGGAGCGAACACGAAAAATTCCATTCACTCATGGTGGATTTACTACACTGATTTTTGGTTGCTTTGCATGTGTTGTCATTGACCTTCCCCGGATTTCATATATTGTAACACTTATGCAATCCCGGAAAGGCAGCGTGGCCACATGACTAATACCCTTTTTCCCCTCACCTCTTCCCAGCGCATGCTCCAGCAGGCCCTTGAAGAATTCGGCACAGCCCAGATTTTAACCATCGGAGTGTGCATTTCCTTACATGCTCCCGTAGACTTTTCCCTGTTAGAAAAATGCCTGAAAGAAGAAGTCCGGCGTCTTGAGTGCCTGCGGGTCCAGTTCACGCCGCCGCACAGAGACGGTGGAATCCGGCAGTATATTGTCCCGGAGAGTTCCCCTGACATTACATATGAAAACTTAAAGGATAAAAGCGCCCCGGAGATCAAGGCCCTGATGAATCACTGGAGCACTCTTGGCTTTGACGAAGCGGATTCCCCCCTCCTGCGTTTTGTCATGGTATCCCTTCCAGGCGGCTGGAACGGCCTTTACCTCTGTATCGATCACCGCATCATGGATTCCTGCGGACTGATTTTTATGATGAATGATACGTTCCAGCTGTACTGCCATTACCTTTACGGATCGCCGGCGCCAGACATGCCGGCGTGTTATGAAGAGGTTCTGCAGTCAGATTTACGGCGGGAACAGGATCCGCTGCGCAGGGAAAGGGACAGCGCCTTCTGGAGGCAGCTGCTGTCCGCAGGCGAACCCATCTACACAGATATCGGCGGCTCCCGGAAACTGATGCAAAGCCGGATCAGCCACGGCCTTCCCGGCCTGCGCGCTGCCGACCGGATCATACAGCCCATGGACGGCGATATGGAGAAGTTCACTCTGCCGAAAAAGGAGGCTGCCCGGCTGGAAGCATACTGCCGGAAGCATTCCGTGTCCATGGCTAATCTGCTGCTCATGGCCATGCGCACTGCGCTGTCCTTTGCCAATGATGGAGAACCGGACATCAGCCTCCGCAATTACGTATCCCGCCGCGCTTCCAGGCAGAGCCGTACCTGCGGCGGCTGCCGGATTCACTGCTACCCCTGCAGGACCGTAGTTTTGCCGGATGCCACTTTTCTGGATGGGATACGGCAGATAAAGGCTTATCAAAACGGCATATACCGCCACGCCGACTTCGATCCTGAACAGGTAAATGCGCTGTTTGCCGATACCTTCGGGATGCCGCCGCTTACCACCTATGAAGGAGCCGCATTGACCTGTCAGCCCCTTCCTCTCTCCTCTCCCAACCCATTTTTAAAACACATCCCGCTGAACATCGAGTGGTTCTCAAGCAGGGCGGATATTCAGAAGCTTTACTTAACGGTGATGCAGGCGCCTCAGAACCGCGGTTTGGATTTTTATTTCAAATATCAGACGGCAGAGCTGGATCGGGCAGATATCACTCGTTTTTACGAGGTGCTTTCTGAGATCCTTACACTTGGAACGCAAAAAGAATCTCTTAGCCTCTCATCAATTTTTTCCCGGATATCTGCTCCTTTTTAGGTTTTCTCATCTGTTCATTGCAGAAAAAAAGATATATTCTTATATATATAATTTTTTTTATGATATGATAGAAAAGCGGCAGGATAAGGAGTGATTTCATATGGAAAAGCATCAGGGGCGAACCACAAGCCTTCGTGCAAGGCTGATACTTGCATTCATCATTACCTCGATTATACCGGCAATCATCTTAAATCTGTTCTCTTATTACAACACCTCAGGTATCGTAAAAGATAATGTGGATGAGATGACCCGGTCCAATTTGTCGCAGACCCGCGGAAGCCTTGATGTATGGCTGGAATCCTATGAAGATATCCTGTTTCAGATTTATACAGATGATGATATCGTAGCCCTGCTTAAGAACTTAAATGAGAAGAAGGATCGTTCAGTCAGCCGCAGCCAGCTGCGCCGGACGCTGCACGGATTGTTTTATACCAAGGAATATATCAAATCCATCTCTGTTTTCACACAGGACGGTGATATGGTATTCTACGACCTTCTGACCGGTTCCTCCACGCAAAGTTCCTGGGTGGATAATCTTGGAATAAGCAGGCAGGAGCTGTATCAGGAAGTGTCCGAAGACAATCAGACGCATGTATTTTCCACCAGAGAGACAAAGGAATCCAATAACAGCAAGAATTATCTCTTTCACATAGCCCACCGGATTATTAATTATAAGAATCTGAATGAGGAGCTGGGAATTGTTGTCATCAGCATTGATGAACAGCTTCTTCAGGATATCTGCAACAACTCCGGGCAGGATTCCGGCAGCTTTCACTTTATTGTGGACAGTCAGGGGGACATTGTTTCTCATCAGGACCGCAGGCTTTTAGGACAGCATATCATAGACTGGTCAGAGGATATTGCCGCCAGGGAGGCGCAGTACCAGGATTATATTGCCGATCAGTTTGGATTTTCCAGCAAAACCGGTTCTGTTTATGTCATACATGATAAAAAACTGAACTGGGATATCGTCAATGTTTCAAACAGAAATCAGGTGATTGAGCGTTTGGATGCACAGCAGCAGATAATGCTCGTTGTTATGGCGGCTTCTCTGGGGGCGCTGCTGATTTTGATTGCAGTGCTGATTAAAAGCCTGACCGGTTCCTTAAAGAACTTATCCCAGGCTATGAAGCAGGCGGGGAAGGGCAATCTGTCTGCCCGGGTGAACATAACCAGAAATATGCCTACAGAGATCGCAGGCATAGCCGGACAGTTCAATCAGATGCTGGAAAAGCTGGGAGAGGCAATCGAACGTGAAAAAAGAGCCGGGGAAAAGCAAAAGGATGCGCAGATTGCCGCGTTAGAGGCTCAGATCAACCCTCATTTTCTGTATAATACCCTGGACACCATCAACTGGATGGCCATAGATAACGATCAGTTTGAAATCAGCAATTCCATTGGTGCGCTGGCATCCATCCTCCGGTATGGAATCGATGGCAGCAACCGCCTGGTGACGGTACGCCAGGAATGTGAATGGCTGAAACAGTATTTATTCCTGCAGCAGACCAGACTGAAAAATGGATTTTCCTGTCAGGTGGACGTGAGGCCGGATACCATGGAGTACCGGATTCATAAGCTTTTACTTCAGCCTTTTGTAGAAAATTCCATTATCCATGGTTTTGACGGTGTCAGCCGGAGGCATGAGCTTCTGGTGAAAATAGAAGCAGCGGATCATGAGATGCTTCAGATCTGCATCTATGATAATGGATGCGGAATTTCAAAAGAGGTGGTAGAACAGATGAACCGGGGGGTATTCAAAGAAACAAAAGAGAAAAATCACATTGGTATGGAAAATGCAATCACCAGAATTTATATGTACTATGGGGAATGTGCGAAGGTGCAGATAGAAAGTGAAGAAGGATCCTTTACCAGAATCAGTATCTGCATTCCAGTGGAGAGGGATAATGTATGATGAGAATTGTAGTGGTGGAGGATGAAATCCGTATACGGGAGGGAATCAGCCGGCTGCTGAAAAAACTGAACGAGGAATATGAGATCGTAGGCGCCGCGGAAAATGGACAGGAGGGCCTTGCTTTAATCCGCGAATTGAAACCGGACGTGGTGATCACCGATATCCGAATGCCGGTTATGGACGGCCTTGAGATGCTGGACCGGCTGTATCAGGAAAACGCAGGAACTAAGGCAATTGTGCTCAGTGCCTATTCGGAATTTGAATACGCCAGAAAAGCGATGCAGTCAGGGGTTACGGAGTATCTGCTGAAGCCGATTTCCTTTGGGGAGTTTTCCAGGGCGCTGACCAATATAAGACATCAGCTTGAAAAAGAACAGGATGAGCATTTAGAGGGAGTTGGAACCTTAGAGCAGGCAATCGGCGGACTGATCTGGGGTGGGATGAAGCCGGATCCCCAGTTGAAAAAGTATATGGAAAAGAAGTTCGGTCTGGCAGAGACCGCCCCGTTGATTCAAATCTGTGTTTATCTCGGATGGTATTTTGATGAAAACAGGGAACGCGCAAAGAAAAATCTGGAACTGATTATGAAACAAAGGCCGGATGTGAAATGGTGCATGATCGAATCGCCTTATGAGAAGTCGCTGATGTTAATCCTGTACGATTATCCGGATGCCCATCTCTTAGAACGGTGGTTTCAGTATCAGATTCTGCAAAATCAGATCCGTATGGACTTTCATGCCACAATCGGCTGGATACAGACTGAAGGATATGCAAAAGTGAAATCAGGCTTTGATACGCTGTACCCTTATATGGACTGGAATATCGTATTAGGGGAAGAAATCATGATTTCCTATCCCAAGATCACCCGTGTTCAGACGGTTCCATGCGTCTATCCCGTAGAACTGGAAAATCAGTTAAAGATCGCAATCTGTGCCAATGATATGGATAAGACCAGAAACTGTATCAGCCGCTTTCATCAGTATTTCCGCAATGGAAAGGTCTACACCCCCAAGGAGGTGAAGGAATGCTATGTCCGTTTTCTGTGGGCATTTATCAATATTGGAAAAGAGGTTGGATGCCTTGAGTATCAGAAGCTGGAACAACAGAAGATGCTGGAATCAATCATGGAGGCCAAAAACCATCAGGAGCTTGAGGCGGTGTCGGACAGCCTGACAGAAAAAATCCGGCCGGCCTCCGAGGATAACAAGGAGATGATCCGGCTGACGGTAAAAAGAGCAAAAAGCATGATACAGGAGTTTTATCAGACAGGCATCACCTTAGATGAGATTGCAGGAAAACTGGATATTACACCAGAATATCTGGGCAATCTTTTCCATCAGGATATGGGGATCACGTTCAGCGGATATATCCGCGATTTCAGGATTAACAAGGCTAAGGAACTCTTAATCGGAAGTCAGCTAAAGCTTTATGAGATTGCTGAACAAGTGGGATATTCCAATGCGAAATACTTCAGCCGTGTATTCCGTGACAGTGTGGGACAGCTTCCGGCGGAGTATCGTAAAACACACAAGTAGTTTAGATAAGTGGTCTTTTTGCAGAAATTTTCCGTTTTGTACAGCTTCCAACTATATTATGATAGATGTATCAAAGAAAGGAACACACAGGAGGGAAATTTATGAAATTAAAAAAGATGGCGGCTTTAGGAGCAGCGGCTGCAATCGCAGCGGCAATGATGGCAGGCTGCGGAAATGCAGATTCCAAAACAGCGAGCGGCACTACTGCGGCAGGAAGTACGGAAGCAGCAAAGGAAGAGGCAAAAGAAACAGCGGCAGCCGGTGAAGAGATGACACTGTGGTATTACTGGGAGAACGAAAGTCATCAAAAAGCGTTAAACGAGATGATCGATCAGTACAATACACAGCAGGCGGGGTATAAGCTGACTGCCAAATACGTACCCTTTGCGGATTTTAAGAAGCAGTTGTCCATAGGCGCATCAGCCAGTGAGCTTCCGGATCTTGTATTGCTGGATTCCCCGGACCATGCTTCCTATGCAACCATGGGAATATTTGCTGATCTGACTGGTAAATTCGATGTAAGCTCTTATTATGACGGTCCCGTGGCTTCCTGTACACTGGAGGATGTGCTCTACGGTGTGCCATTTGGAAGCAACTGCCTGGGACTTTACTATAACAAGGATATGTTTGAAGCGGCGGGAATCACAAAAGCGCCTGAGACATGGGATGAATTAAAGGACACGGCCCAGAAACTGACCTCTGGCAATGTGGGCGGATTTGCTTTCTGCAGTCTTCAGAATGAAGAAGGCACGTTTAATTTCATGCCATGGGTATGGTCTACCGGAGCTACCTCCTATGAGATGAATTCAGAAGGCGGAATTAAGGCCCTTACCTTTATCAAAGACCTGGTGGATTCCGGCGCGATGAGTAAGGAATGCATCAACTGGACACAGGGCGATGTGATGAATCAGTTTATCTCCGGGAATGTCGCCATGATGATCAATGGACCGTGGCAGATTCCTACCATCAGACAGGAAGCGCCGGATCTTAACTGGGATGTGGCATTGATACCAAAGGATAAAGAATTTGCTTCTGATTTAGGCGGCGAAAACTGGGCCGTGATTGCAGGCGGCAATGAAGCGGGCGCGCTGGACTTTTTAAACTATGCAACACAGCCGGAGCAGGTCAGCTTTATGATGAATACCATGGGATATATTTCGGCAGATAAAGAGATTGCCAAGACACAGTTTACAGCAGACGGGGACGCTGTTTATAGAAAATTCATTGAAGAGATGGAGTATACAAAAGCAAGAGGTCCGTTGGCTGAGTGGCCATCCGTATCGGATGCAATCTCCCTGGCCTTTAACCAGGTCATGACAGGTGCTATGGAGCCGGATAAGGCGGCAGCCGATGCCCAGGCGGCAATTGATACCATTGTAAAATAAGGAAAACCGATTGTGCGGAGTATACGGAATGCCCGTATACTCCCTTTTTAACCTAAAATGGAGGAAACCTTATGAAAAGGGCAAGGAAATTTTTCCGGTATGATAACATTGGATATCTGTTTGTTCTGCCGGCATTTATATATATGATGATTTTTGTTGGATATCCCATTGTGGACAATCTGATTTTAAGCTTTCAGCAGGTCACGATTCAGACGCTGACAGCGGCGCATAAGCCATTTGCGGGGCTGGCGAATTATACGGAGATTTTTAAGGATCCCGTATTTCACAAGGCCCTTATGAACACCCTTATTTTTACCGTGGCATGTCTGGTGGTCCAGTTTATGATCGGTTTTGTTTTGGCCGTATTCTTCAGTCAGAATTTCCGGCTTTCCAAACCCATACGCGGACTTTTAATGATGCCCTGGATGATACCGATCACGGTGACCGCTTTGATTTTTAAATTTATATTCGGAACGGATGTGGGAATATTAAACTTTATTCTGCACAGCCTGGGTCTGATCGGTAAAAATATAGACTGGCTGACATCTGCAAATACGGCTATGTTTGCAATTATCTGCGCCAATGTGTGGATTGGAATTCCGTTTAATATGATTCTCATTTCCACAGGGCTGACCACCATTCCAAAGGAATTGTATGAGAGCGCATCCATTGACGGCGCAAATAAGATACAGTCCTTTTTCAGAATTACGCTTCCCCTTTTAAAGCCGACTATAGAATCGGTTCTGGTGCTTGGTTTTATCTATACCTTTAAGGTGTTTGACCTGGTTTATGTCATGACAGGCGGCGGCCCCGTTAATTCCACCCATATGCTGTCCACTTATTCCTATAAGCTGTCATTTGAGCTTTTTAAGTACAGCAAAGGCTCTGCGGCTGCCAATGTCCTGTTGGTGATTCTGCTGATTGTCGGCTTATTTTATATAAAGATTACAGATGAGGAGGAAGCGTAATGGATGAGGAAAAGAAAATTACCGGGATAAGGAATATCATGCTTAATATTTTATCGGTACTCCTTCTGTGTCTGCTGCTGTTTCCGCTGTTTTGGATTGTGGTCACATCGTTAAAGACAGAAAAAGAGATCTTCCAGATACCGCCCACCTTATTTCCCAGGGTACTGAATACAAAATCCTATGTGGCTCAGGTGGCCACCGGCGATTTTAACATGTTTCAGTCTTTTGGGAACAGCCTGGTTATCTCGGTAGGCGCCACATTGATCGCCGTTGTCCTGGCGGTGCCGGCGTCTTATGGAATTGCCAAATATCATTTTAAAGGGAAAAAAGCAATTCTTCTGGGCTTTCTGGTCACTCAGATGCTTCCGGTTTCCGTATTGCTGACCCCAATGTTTATTTTGTTTAAAAATACGCATGTATACAACACGCCGGTGGCCGCGATACTGGCGGATGCAACTATCGGGATTCCATTTTCTGTCCTGATATTAAAAAATTATTTTGCATCCATCCCAAAGGAGCTGGAGGAAGCGGCTTATATTGACGGCTGCAACCGGTTTACGGCTTTTATCCGGGTGCTGATCCCCATAGCGAAGCCGGGAGTGGTCGTGTGTTCCGTGTTTTCCTTCCTGTATGCGTGGGGGGATTTAGCCTATGGCATGACCTTTATCATCGATCAGACAAAACGTCCGATCACTGCGGGAATCTTTAATTTTATGGGGCAGTACGGAACGAAATGGAGTTATCTGACTGCATTTGCAGTTGTTACAATCATACCGGTTGCTTTGATTTTTATCTTTATGCAAAAATACATTATCAGCGGAATGACAAGCGGAGCCGTAAAGGGTTAGTCAAAAAACAGGAGGACGACAGATGTTATCAGCAGAGAAAGGGAAATTACGGTATTATTACGATTCGGAGACAGTGATTTTGGAGGCGTGGGGCGATAATTCCCTGCGCATCCGGGCATTTAAGGAGAGCCGGATGCCAGAGGGGGACTGGGCCTTGTTAAACGTTCCGCCAAGTACTGCCAGTATAAGGGAATCTGAAAACGGGATGGAAATCACCAACGGTAAGATTCGCGCCAACGTATCGCAGTTTGGAAAAATTACGGTTTTTAACAGCGATGGAAAGCTGCTGTTAGAGGAATACTGCCGCAATCGAAAAGATGTATGTGATCCAAAATGCGGCGCACTCGAGGTGGAGGCCCGCGAATTCAAACCGAATATCGGTGGTCTGTATCACTTAACCTGCCGGTTTGAATCTCTGGATCCGGACGAGAAAATATACGGAATGGGGCAGTATCAGCAGCCATATCTGAATTTAAAAGGTACAGATTTAGAGCTTGCCCACAGGAATTCCCAGGCAAGCGTCCCATTTGCCCTCTCTTCCAGAGGATACGGGATCTTGTGGAACAATCCGGCAGTGGGACGGGTGGTATTCGGCAAAAATATTATGAGCTATGAGGCCTATGCTTCCAAAATCATCGATTACTGGATTACTGCCGGAGACACGCCTTCCGAGATAGAGGAAGCCTATGCTGCCGTAACCGGAACGGTCCCCATGATGCCTGAATATGGCCTGGGATTCTGGCAGTGCAAGCTGAGATACCAGACACAGGAGGAGCTGTTGACGGTAGCCCGGGAATATAAGAGACGGAATCTGCCCATTGATTTAATCGTTATTGATTTTTTCCACTGGCCAAAACAGGGAGAGTGGAAGTTTGATGAAACCTATTGGCCGGACCCGGATGCTATGGTCCAGGAATTAAAGGAGATGGGAATCGAACTGATGGTATCTGTCTGGCCCACCGTGGCCCGGGACTCTGAAAACTATCAGGAGATGCTGGAGCAAGGCTATCTCATCCGAACGGAACGGGGTTTCCGGGTTGGTCTGGATTTTGAAGGGGCCACCGTACATGTAGATGCCACCAATCCGAAAGCCAGAGAATATCTATGGGAGAAGGTGCGGAAAAATTATTACGAAAAAGGAATCCGGGTATTCTGGCTGGATGAGGCAGAACCGGAATATACCGCCTATGATTTTGATAATTACCGGTATTATCTGGGAACGGACTTAGAAATTGGCAATATCTATCCCTATGATTATGCAAGGGCATTTTATGAAGGGATGGAATCACAGGGGCAGAAAGGAATTGTGAATCTCCTGCGGTGTGCCTGGGCGGGAAGCCAAAGATACGGCGCGCTGGTGTGGTCCGGCGACATTGCCTCCAGCTTTACGAGCATGAAAAACCAACTGGCAGCCGGACTGAATATGGGGCTGGCGGGAATTGCCTGGTGGACCACGGATATCGGCGGATTCCACGGTGGAAATCCTGACGATCCTGATTTCCGCGAGCTGTTTGTGCGCTGGTTCCAGTGGGGAGCGTTCTGTCCCGTTATGCGTCTTCATGGCGACCGGGAACCCAGGCAGCCACAGGTGGGAACGACAGGCGGCGCACACTGCTGTTCCGGCGCTGCCAATGAAGTGTGGAGCTATGGGGAAGAGGTCTATGAAATCTGCAAAAAGTATATGGAGCTTCGTGAGAAAATGCGCCCTTACACCAGGAAGCTGATGGAGGAGGCACATGAGAAGGGCACTCCCGTCATGCGGACGCTGTTTTATGAGTTTCCGGGTGATACAAATGCCTGGAAAGTCGAGGATGAATACTGCTATGGAAGCGAGATTTTAGTTGCGCCGGTACTGGAAGCGGGGGCTAAAACAAGATCGGTATATCTGCCGGGAAATGAAATATGGACAGATGCTGAGACCGGTAACGAATATGAAGGCGGTCAGTGGATTGAAGTTTCAGTTTCTCTTGCTTCCATGCCGGTATTCCGGCGCGGAAGGAAAGCCAGATAGACAAACGAATATAAACCGGTGTGGGTTTTTAAAAGAACCTGCACCGGTTTATATTCGCTTTATATCAATTCTCTTCTTTCCGCAGCATCAATTCAACCGGCATATCCTTCCGGATGCTTCGCATGAAACAGCGCCAGCTTCGCAAAGAAGTCATCCAGGATCAGCCTGCTGTCGATGGAATGGTAAATCCGGATCGGTCTGTTCAGTTTCGTATGAACATAGGCCATGTCTTCCGTCACCAGCGGCGCCTCGACCCAGTCAAACTCAAATCTGTGCTCATATAAGAGCAGGCCAACGGCCGGGCTGTCCCCGACGACCCACGTCTCTCCAGTGCGGAAGGCGCTGTTTCTTGGCCCCTCCTCCTGCGCGTGTTCGTCCAGCTGCTGCAGAAGGTACTCTCCGATTTCCCCGTACGGAGCCACCTTATATTCCAGTTCTGCCAGTGACAGCGGCATCATCTCATAAACGTTCTTCGGAACCTGCCAGATCTCCATTTTACTCTGGAACACCACATTGGCCGCATTGATGTCATTACCCAGGTTAAACTCCGGGCCGCCGGCCGGATACCTTCCGCCGCCGATCCAGATAGCCGTCATCCGGGATGCGATCTTCGGCTCCATGAGAAGAGCGCTCGCCAGGTCCGTAAGCGGGCCTAAGAAGATTGCGAACAGCGGACGGTCGTCGTCCTTCATGGCTTCTCTGACAATCAGCTCCGCCCCTTCACTCACAACCGGAGTCGTCTTGTCGGGAATTGCATGAGGCGCGCCGTGGAAAATCATGTTTTCCTTCGGGAAATGCATCTTGTCGAAGATAACCTCCAGCTCTTTAAAGCTCCGCTCCATGGAATCCTCATGTCTCGTTCCATAATGAGCCGCAATCATACCTGCATTTTCAAATTTCGGGCTTAGCAGCGCCTGAACGATCGCAAACTGGTCGTCCGCCTCGTTCTTAGCATCGGTATTCACGATCAGCCTTACAATCTTTTCTTCCGGTACATGAAACTTATAATCTGTATATCTCATTCGCGTTCCCTCTCATTATTTTTTATTCCCGCGAGCAACGAGCCAAACGGACACGCTGGCGCGCCCATTTGGCGACTGCCGCGAGGGTCAAAAAACCCGTTGCTTGCGGCGGGGTTTTTGACTGTTAAATTACCCCTTAACCGCGCCATTCGTAAGTCCTGATACAAAGTATTTCTGGAAATACCCGAATACCAGCATCAGCGGTAGGGTGACCATGCAGATTCCCGCGGTGTACTGTCCCCATTCGACGCCCATCTCCGTCTTGAAATTCAGAAGGCCGACGGGAAGTGTCTTAATCAGCGCGTTGGAGGCCGTCGTAATGTTGGCCCACATCAGTTCTCCCCAGTTTCCGATAAAGGTGAATACGATGATGGTCGCAATCGCCGGTTTCACCAGCGGAAGCATAATATGGAAAAACGCCTCGAATTCCGTACAGCCGTCGATTCGCCCGCTCTCGATCAGTTCCTCGGGTATGGTCTCAAAGTACTGCTTGATGATATACATGGAAAATGGAATCTGCCATGCAATATAAGGCAGAATCAGGCTGATTCTTCCGCCCGTCAGATGCATCTTGCTCATCATGGAATAGAGGGAGATGTAGATCGCAATGCCGGGAATAAAGTTAAACACCATAAACACATCCATGATCAGGTTTGCCTTCGGTATATATAATTTCGCCAGCGCATATCCGCCAAGCAGTGAAACAATCGTGGTAACCGCTACGGAAACTCCGGTGACCACTACACTGTTTCCAAAATAGGTACCCAGTTTTCCCACACTCCACGCCTTGGCGTAGTTCATGATCTCCACGTTCTGTGGAAGGCCGAACAGGTTTACGAAGAACTCTTTATTTGATTTAAAAGATGTAAAAAACATGAATAAGATCGGGTAGGCAACCACGACCGTGTAAAGGCCCAGAACAGTATAGGCAAGCACCTTCATCCATTTATTCATGCCGAACATTCTATCGCTCATAGTTACCTCCTCTTACCAGCTTCTTGACCACAACCATGCCGATTAAAACAATGACAACAAAAATCATACTCATGGCGGAACCATAACCGTAATTGTTAAATGAGAACGAGTTCTGAAGAATCCATAACGGCATAACGGTCGTTGACTTGGCCGGTCCGCCATTGGTAAGTGCTACTACGGTATCGTAAATCTTAAGACCGCTCATGACTGCAAATATTGTGGAAAGCTGGACAAACGCCATGATAAGCGGCAGGATAATCTTCTTAAAGATCTGGAAATCCGTCGCCCCATCCAGTCTTGCAGACTCGATTAAGGAGTTGTCGATTCCCTGCATACCGGCAAAGCAGAGCACCATGGTAAGCCCCACCTGCTTCCAGGCCGATACGAAGAGAATACAATTGAGTGCCGTTCCCTTGTTGGTCAGCCACGCATGCTGTAAATTCTCCAGGCCGAGAGTACCCAGGATATTATTTAAAATACCGATCTCCGGCTCATAGACGAACGCAAAGATCAGGGCAGTGATGACGGCCGGAATCATGCTGGGTGAAAAGAGGATGGTACGGAAGAAGCCGCCCCATTTTTTCCCTACATAAAGAAGCAGCCATGCCATAAGAACACCTATGATCACGCTGAAAAACGCCGATGCCACACCGAGATAAACGCTGTTCCTGATGGCCAGGAGGAACGTCTTATCGCGGAACGCGGAAAAATAATTCTTCAAACCAAGAAACGTTCTCGGTCCAAAACCGCTCCACTCCTGAAATGACAGAATGAAACTGTCAAAAAACGGGATGACGGCAAATATAAGATAGATCACAATAGCAGGCGTCAGGAATGCAAAGCCTGCAACCATATATTTTTTCTCGATATTGCTCATTTTTCTCTTTGATTTCTGCATACTCTATACCTCAATGTAAGGAAAAAGGGAGCGCTGTCAGCACTCCCTTATCAGCGCGTATTTACTGCTTTCCTTATTCGCCTTTCACGGTTGCCTGCTTTAAATCTTCCAGCTGCTCCAGTGTGTCTTCCACGCTGGTTCCTGTGCAGACCATGCCGACCATATCATTCTGAAGGAAGGAATTGATCTCGGAAGAAAGTCCCTGCATCTGCTTGTACCCGACTACATTGTCGCCTACCGTGGTTGCAAGAAGGTCTTTTAAGATTTCGCTGTCCACCTTATCCTGCATGGAGATAGTAGCTGGCAGTCTTCCGCTCTTGATGATCTCTTCGATGCCTGCGTCGCTGGTATAGTACTTCATGAAACGGACCGCTTCCTCCGGATGCTTTGCATTGGCCGGAATGAACAGTGCGTTTGTTACCGTGTTAAGTGCATACTTTCCGCCTTCTGCTACGTATGGGAATGGAAGGATGCCAACTTCAAATTCACTGTTCTTGATGTATTCGCCTGCGTTGGAGCCTGCGTCAAACAGCATGGCTACCTTACCCTGATACCACGCCGCCTGAGTCTGGTCCTTGGTGGAGGTTAAAGCACCCTCGCCCGGATACCAGTAGCCTGCATCGTAAACGGATTTCCAGTTTTCAAGACATTTCTTTAAGCCTTCGCACTGGGTAAAGTCGCCTTTGCCTGCCACGTATTCTTCCAGCGTTCCGTCATTGGCCATATACTGGTATGCGAACTGAAGCAGCTGGTGGTTCTGGCCGTTCCAGTTGCCTACGCCGTATACACCGTTCTCCTTAAACACTTTACATGCTTCTACAAATTCGTCCCATGTCTTCGGAAGCTCTACATTATACTGAGTAAATAAATCCTTGTTATAGAAAATGGTCTCGATAACCGGCTGGTAGCTTACGGCGTAGTACTTACCGTCAACCATGCCTGCGTCTATGTATGCCGGAACAAATGTATCTTTCCACTCATTGTTGTTTTCTGTTAAGTATGGAGTTATGTCGTATGCCATGTTGTCATCTGTAAATGCATTGATCTGGCTGCCCCAGAAGAAGCTTACGTCGACCGGATCGCCGGAAGCGATGCCTGTCTTGATGATCTGCTCTGCGTTATCGAAGTCTACCGGTACGATCTCAACCTTAATATCCGGGTTCTCTGTCTGGAAGCCCGCTACGATATTCTGGTTGTACTCGGAATCGGATCCGTAGAAACGAATGGTCGTTACCTCTCCGCTCTTCGCCGCCTCTGTGGCAGTGTCTCCTGCTGCTGAAGTATCTCCTGCTGCAGTGGTATCTCCCGCCGTAGTTGCTGCGCTTTCCTTTGCCGTCGTACCTGAACCTGAACTGCCACACCCCGTTACCATGATCCCCGCTGCCAGGGCAACTGTAAGAACTGCTGTTAATTTCCTTTTCACGATTCTCCTCCTTGTTAAACACTATTGAATTTTTATTTAATTAACAATTAAATTATATTTAAAATATACACTAAGAATTAAGTTTTATCAATATGATTTTACTAAACTTTACAATCTTTCTGGTGTTTTTCTCTCTGTCTTCTCTCTTTTACCCTATGGGCTGTCGGATACATTTCAAATACTTCATGAAAAGCATTGAATCTGTGTTTAATTATTTAATTTTTCATCTGAAGTGCCCTCTTTTCCTGCCTATGATAGTTTAATACATAGTGCACAGGTATGGATGAGGAAATACTTTCCAACTTTTCGTTACATTTCCACGACTACTCATGACGCAGGCTTTGCATCCCCGCACTGCATATGATAAAATCATGGAAGTGCAGATACGGATTTATAAGGAGGGTATTATGCTGCAGCTTGGGATTTGCGACGACGATAAACATATGCTTACATATCTAACAAAACTATGTTCCGGAATTCTTCCTGAAGCCGGTATTGAAGCATTTCATAATGGTATGGATCTGTTAAGCTCTTCGACAGAGTTCGATATCATTCTAATGGATATAAGTATGGGGAAAATGAATGGACTGGAGACGATCAAGCAGCTGCGCAGCCGGACTCCTTCGCGCACGCCTCACCGCCCTGCCGTCATATTTATTACTGCATACGACGAATATGTGTTTGATGCTTTTGACTTATTTGCTTTCCAGTATCTTTTAAAGCCCCTGGATGAAGAGAAATTTGAGAAGATTCTTAAAATGGCCGCGGCAGAATGTGAAGAACATACTGATGAGAAGGCTCTTTTTTTCCACACGAAAACCGATCATATCCGGGTCTGTCCGAGCCAGATATTCTACGTGGAGAGCAATCTGAGAAAAGTAGTCATCCACACGGAAAAGGAAGCATTTGAGATCTATGCCACCATGAATGATCTGGAAAAGCATTTAGGCAGCCGTTTCTACCGCTGCCACCGGGGATTTCTGGTGAATCTGGAGAAGATCAACAGCTATAACCGCCAGACGATCCGGCTGACGGACGGAAGCAGCCTGCTGCTGTCCAAGACGAGATATTCTGAATTCGTTGACACCTATATGCATTTTTTAAAACGGGGAGAACAGTAACAGGCCTGAATTCTCTCTCGGCTTTGGGGGCGGGACCGAGAAAGAATTCAGGCCGGGCGATTTTGCCCCGGCCTGTTTTTATTCCGATTTCCATACCCGCTGCAGCATCACGGTTAAATAGAAACGGTCCTCACTGTAGCGGTAATCTGCTGTGCCGAAGTATTTCTCCGCACACCGTCTGATATTCTGAAATCCCAGTCCGTGTTCAAAGGGATCTTCCTTCCTCGTCATCAGGAAGCGTTCTCTCTCTGCATGTTTTAAAATCCCGTCAAAGGTATTGGTAATTTCCATAAGAAACACGTTGTTTTTGCAGTATGCCTCAATCTGAATGGAGAGCGGCGCCTCCGGATTCTTCTCCTTCAGCCGTTCGCACGCCTCCAGCGCATTGTTCAGTGCGTTATTTAAAATAATGCTGATATCAAATGCGCTGATGCGGTACGCTTCCGGGAAACGAAAGGAGCAGGTGAACTGAGCACCCAGACTGCGTGCCTGCCGGTACTTCTCGTTGATCACCACATCGGTCACCGGATTTCCGGTGTGGTAGACTGCATTCATCCGGTCGAGGGCTTCTCCGATCCCCGAGAAATACGCGCCCAGCCCCTCCGGATCGTCTTCCACCCGGATCCCCCTGCTGCTCAGCAGGCTTCTGATATCGAACAGATAGTTCTGCATATCATGTTTCATGGAACGGATTCCGGTGTAGAGCCGCTCGATATCCTGAATATGCCCTTCCATCTGCTCCACCTGATTCTCCAGCATGTCCGCCTTTCCTTTTTCCTCGCCGAAAACCAGAAGCTGTTCATAGATATCGCACGAATACAGAACCGCCGCCATGAGGCCCAGCGTCAGCGCGGGAATCAGCAGATAAAACGCGGGGCCGTACCATTTTACAAGCTCCACCGCCGCTGTCTCGAACAAAACCTGTTTAATAAAGTTTATGAAAATATAGAAGGATATCCCTGCGCCCGCCGGCAGAAGTAAAAAGACTACTTCCTTCCATTTCATCTCCCACGTGCGCCGTTTTAGCTTTACGGCCAGACAGCGGCTGGAGATCAGAATCAAAACACAGGCCACGGCCAGGCTTATGAAAAAGACACTGTTGTATAGAACCGCCCGAAGAAAACTGTCCGGGTACGGCAGCCCCGTAAAAAATGGACACGTATAGAATATAAGGACCGGCAGTTCTCTGTCCCCAGGCGGCAGCTCCGCGTGCAGCGCCATTTGAAACAAAATGTAGCCCAGGTGTTCCATTGTCTGCATCGTCAGAAGGTAAAACGTACAGAAGGTCACTGCCAGATAGAGCTTCGCAGCAGCCGGTCCCTTGTAGAAGACCGAACATAAGAGCAGCAGAAACACGGGATACCACAGCAGCCAGGTTCCCGGAACCGACCATTGAAGCCCCGGCTCCCACCCGATTACCATTGCAGTGGCAAGATGAATAAGAAAGGGGATGGCAGCCGCAGTCAGCCATGGCCGGCCAAAGCGGGGCTTTAACAGGCGGTTCAGCAGGAGAATGAGGCCCACACCGGCCGCGGCCGGATAGAGCAGGTTCAGCAGCCCCCAGGAGGAGGAGATTATCTTTTCCGATATTAGATTTTCGAATATGAACGTACTCAATTTGATGCTCCTCTCCGTTGGGTTTTTAGTTAGTTGGTTTTTTAGTTAGTTGGGTTCTTAGTTAGACAGCCAGTTGCATTCACACAGCCGCCTCTCTTTAATCTATCACAAAAAAACAGTTTTAGACAGAGACATTATAGTAAAAGGGATATTATCACTTTTCCGCACAGAAACGGCGGAGAGGATTTCTTCTCCTCTCCGCCGCTCACCGTCTGCTCATGAAAACTTATATTTCACTTCGCATCCATAAGAAACCTTATTGCAGATGTTCACCACCCGGTCCATGACCGTGCTGAACTCCGCGGCATCCGCGTCGATGTCCATCTCCCTCAAGTCCTCAGAAATGTCCACCTTCTTTACCCCGTCCATTTTTCCGATCTCGCCGACAATTCGCTGTGCCTTCGAGGGGTCTGACAGGGAATACACATGATAACGCCTGCTCATACCTTTTCCTCACTTTCACCAGTTGTTATTAACAAGTATTGGCAGAAGAGGGAAATTTTAAACACAGGGCGCGGTTCCGTTTTTTATCAGAGCCAGATCTTAAATGTCCGAATCTCAAATGGCTGTAAAACCGCTGTTATTTCATCGGTTTCCGCTGCGCCGCAGTCCTGTTCCAGCAGGTTGCAGACGGTCCATTTCTTCACGGGGTAGTCAGATCGGACGGATACCGTCTGCCTGCTGCCTGACACTTCATGGAGACGCACAATCAGGCACTCTTCTCTTTCTGCCTTCTTTACCGCATCCACAAATACCGACGGATTATCCGTCCATACGATCCGTTTGCCTGCTGTCTGCACCTTCTCTCTGCCTCTTGCCGAGCCGATCGGCACGTTTAAATTCAGACTCTCCGGAATGGTTCCTCCCTCCGTCACCGTTCCCGCATGGGGATAAAGCGCATAGGTGAAGGTATGCAGTCCCATGTCGGCCTCCGTATCCGGGAATTTCGCGCTCTTCAAAAGAGAGAGTTTAAGCGTGCTGTCCTTGGCATTATAGCCGTATTTGCAGTCATTCATCAGGCTGACTCCATAGCCGCTGTCGGAAATGTCCGCCCACTTGTGGCCCGCCACCTCGAACCTCGCCTGATCCCAGCTGGTATTATAGTGAGTCGGGCGCTCCACATGGCCAAACTGGATATCGTATACCGCCCTGGTACTCCTGATGTCCAGCTCGAAAGCCGCTTTTAAGAGCCGATGGTCCTCATGCCAGTCCACCGTGGTTTCAAAATCAATGCGGCGGCTGTTGCCATACAGGATCATGTCCTGCACGATGGCTGATTTCCGGTATACGTAAGAGAACCGGATCACCGTCCTCAGTTCGTTATTTTCCAAAAGCACCGGCGGATCTGTGAGCTCCGCGGTCTCAACCTTTTCCATGTAAAAGATGTCGATATCCCAGGCGTCAAACCGCATGGGCTTGTCCTCGAAGATCTCCAGGCGGTTTCCTTCGCCCTTCAGCACCTCACGCTCGTTTTCCTTATCATAGACAGAGGTCAGCTGTCCCCTGTCATTCCAGCGGATCCGGTAATACCGCGTCTCGGCGCCATGCGCATGGACAAAAGCCAGGTGATCCGATCCGCCTTCTTCCCCTGCAAAACCGCTCTGTCCCTCTGCGGCCGCCCCCGGCAGGAAACAAATACTCCGCATCTCCAGTCCCCGCATACTGGTCTGCAGCCAGTAACCGCTGCTGTCACGGCATGCGTTTATCAGTGTTCCGTCGAGTTCCGTAAACCGGCCCTCCCGCGGCTCTTCGATCCGGACCAGATCGTTTCTGCTGTAGCTGCTGAAATTCCAGAGCGTCCAGTGGTTGTCGCTGTTGTCCGTAAGGCCGGCGAGAAGAACAGCTCTCGTCTCGTTAAGCAGCCGGTCCGCCTCCCGGTATTCCTTTTCAGAATCTTCATAGACTTCATGGATGGAGGATCCCGGAATGATATCGTGGAACTGATTGCGCAGAACGATCTCCCATGCGTGATGGAGGGCCTCCTGCGGATATTCCTGCCCATCCGCAAGGCTGCGGCTGGCCAGCCATTCCGTCTCCGCCAGCTTCCACTCCAGTTTCCTGTTCCATCTCTTATTTTTCGCCTGAGACGTATAGGTGCCGCGGTGGTATTCCAGATACAGCTCGCCATCCCATACCGGCTGCTGGCTCTTCCGTTCCTCCATATCGCGGTGAAGCTTCTGGAAATAGCCTCCTGCCGTGTCATTCACCACAAGGGGCACTCCGGGAAGCAGATCCATGGACCGCCTGCTCTTTAACATTCCCGTTGTCACTCCACCGCCGCCGTCCCCGTGGCCAAAGGGGATCAGCACATCCTTCGTCAGGTTCTTATCCCGGAACCGCTCCCAGCTTCCGAATATCTCGAACGGCGTCAGCTTTCCGTTATACGTCGCTCCGTGCTTATGCTCTGAGCTTTCATACGGCGTTGTAATGAAATAGGTCAGTATCTCGCTTCCGTCGATTCCCCGCCACCAGAAGAGGTCATGCGGCATCCGGTTCACATCATTCCAGCTGATTTTCGTGGTTGCAAATGTCTGAATCCCGCACTGCTTCAGAATCTGAGGCAGCGCCCAGCTGTATCCGAACACATCCGGAAGCCACAGATGCGTGCATTCGCGGCCGAATTCCTCTTTGATAAAATTGCAGCCATGCAGGAACTGGCGTACCAGCGCCTCCCCGGAGGTGATATTGCAGTCGGCTTCCAGCCACATGCCGCCGTCCACTTCCCATTTCCCATCCGCAATCCGTTTTTTAATCTGTTCGTAAATCTCGGGGCAATCCCGTTTGATATACTGGTAAAGCTGAGGCTGGCTCTGCAAAAACAGGAAGTCCTCATTCTGTTCCATGAGCCTGAGAGCGGTAGAAAAGGAACGCATTGCCTTTTCCCTGGTATGCTTTAATCTCCACAGCCATGCCACGTCGATATGGGTATGGCCCACGCAGTGCACCGTGATGTCACTTCTCTTATCCATCTGTTTGAAATCATCTTCCAGATGCCGCAGCGCCGCCTCCACCGTGGGATAAAAGCGGTCCTGATCCCAGTCAATAAGCGTGTACGCATCGTTTAAGGCAGTCAGGATGGCCTCCTTCTCGGTGCCAGTCTCCGGCATCAGCGCCGCGCTCTTAACGACAGCATCGGAATGGTAGAAAAAACGGTCCGCGGCCAGATTCAGATATCCGATTCCCGCCTTCTTAAAACGGTGGATCTGCTCGGTGCGGACACCGCCTCCCTCCAAGCCGGTCCAGAGCAGAAACGTAAGCTCTATAGTCGTGCCGGCAAACGGTTCCAGAATCACCTCATTGTGGAACGTGTCCACTCCCTGGTACGGCTTCCCGTCGACAAACAGCAGGGACTCGAAACCGCTGTTGAACCCCTCCCCCGTCTTGCCGAAGTCGAAGACTCCCATGATCTGGCTCCCCTCCCGTTTCTCCGGAACCGCAGCATCCGCCTGCAGCCACAGATAGCGGTCACGCCCGATAAAGAATTCTCCCTTCCGGACCAATTCCCCGCCTGTCAGGCGCCCCGGATACCGGGACAGAACCTCATCGGTCTCACAGCCGGCGTCTCTGGAGACAAAGGGGAATACTTCCACGGTCTCCTCATATCTCCTGCTCCATATTTCCTCCGTATAAACGGTTAATTTCTCATGAGTTAAAAACATCTCGTTTTCCTTTCTGTGATGGAATTCCTTTCCGCATCATGATAAATCGTGTGAAGATAATACATTTTTCAGCCTCGTGACAAGCATTCCGGCATCCTTTTTCTGCTGCATCACGAGAAAGGTAAGCCGTTCCCTGGGACAGTTCACAAAGCTGCAGCCGAGCCATCCGTCCCAGCAGTACTCCATCTGCCGGCCGAGAACAGAGGCCTGTCCCGGATTCCACAATACCCTCATAAAATTTCCGTAGCTGAATCCGCGCTGTCCGAACCAGCGTTCAAAGCTCCCCTGCGGGCTTTCTGACAGCGTATCTCCGAAAAGGCGGCCTCCGGTCAGATATTCCACCGTCCCTGGACGCAGAATTTGCCTCTCTTCAAAACTCCCCTTTTGAAGAAGCATTCTGGCAAACCGCTCATAGTCATCAATGGTAGATGCCAGCCCTGCGCCCCCGGATTCGAATCCTGCGTTTCCCTTCATACGGTTGTTGATTCCCAGGAAATTGCCGGTGTACTCCTTCAGTTTCCCGTCCGTTCCCGTCTCATAGGCCATTGCCAGGCGGTGCTGCTTTTCCTCCGGCACGTAAAAGCCGGTATCCGTCATACCCAGCGGTTCAAAAATCTCTTTTCTCATGAACGCTCCCAGCGTCTGATTCGTAACCGTTTCGATGACTGCCCCCATAATATCGGCGGATATACCGTATTTCCACGAGGTGCCGGGCTGATACAGAAGAGGGATCGCTCCCGCCTTTTCGGCAAACTCCCGGGTCGTCATCGGTGATTCCGTGATCAGACGGCGCTCCGTCTCGCAGAAGAGCTCCCTGGTCCGCCTCTCTGTCTCCGTATCCGAATCCCCGTAGGACAGCCCCGATGTCATATTCAGCAGGTCATGGATCGTTACCGGGCGGATGGCCTCTTCCAGATGGCCGTCACGCCACACCTTTCCGCCGGAAAATGAGGGGATATACTCGTAAACCGGTGTCTGCAGACACAGCGCTCCTCTCTCCAGCAGGATCATGGCGGCTACGGCGGTAACCGGCTTGGTCATGGAATATAAGCGGTAAATCGTATCACATTTTATCTTCCTGCCGGCCTTCCTGTCCGCATAGCCTGCCTCCAGGCGGCAGAGTATTTTTCCGTCTTTCATTACCAGGACGCTGGCCCCGCTCATCTCCTGCTGATCCAGGGCGTCTGCGAGAACCGCTTCCATTCGCTGCTGCAAATCACTGTTCATTCCCTTGTATCTCCTGTCCCTTTTTCTGATTCTGAACCCGTTCCATATAATCGGAAGGGCTGACCCCCACCACCGAAGCGAAAATTCTGCTGAAATAGAACTGGTCGTTATAGCCCGCTCTGGCGGCTACATCCTTCACATAGACGGAGGTTCCCTCATCCATTAAGTCTCTGGCGCACTGAATCCGGGCCAGAGTCAGGCACTTATTGAAGGAGCTGCCGGAGTATTTGCGGAACAGCTTATTTAAATACGTCGGCGACAGGCCAAATTCTTTACACAGTCTCCCCATGGAAAGTTCCTCTGACAGATGGCGCTCCATGTAGCCGGTGATCCTTTTAAAGAATTCCTCCGTGTCCATTTTCTGCTGTGCCGGTTCTTTCTTTATCTTCTGCATCAGCATGTTTTGTATCGCGTCTGAAACCTCATCCAAATCTTCCGCATAGAAAAAGAGGTCATCCAGAATCCGCTCCGTACTCTGCTCCATTCCGGAGAGCAGGCCGGATTTATCCATCAGGATCAAAAGGTATCTCACCTGGGCTTCCACATACATCTGCGTTCTCTTCGTGCGCTTCCAGCAGTCAAAAAGCTCTGCCACCGCCGATATGATTTTCTCTCTCTGACCTTTTTGAATATAGTTTTCCAGGGCCTGAAACTCTCCGCCCGTCGTTTCCTGTCCGTCCTGTCCCTTCCGTTTATCCTCTTTCAGCTCCTCTGCAATCAGGATCTGGCTTGCGCCGATCACGATACTGCTGTCGAGAAGCTGGTACAGCTCTAAAAAGACGTCGTCCGCACGTCCGATGGAAAACGGCGTTTCCCGGATAATACCGGTCACATAGTTGGAGTTGCCGTGCTCCCGCCGGATTGTCTCGGAGATGATCTGATAGAAGCTCTTGTAAAACAGAATATCTTCCGGATAGAGATACATCGCCTCCATCTCATCTCTTCCATAGAGGTAGATTTTCTCATCCCTGCCGGAAAATATCTCAAAGCCGGAATTGCCGGAATACCGCCGCGGCAGTCCATTTCTCCTCACAAGCGCCGCGTAATATTTCCCCGCCGGGAAGTAGCGCTCCAGCAGTTTCCTATCGACACTGTTCTTCTCGCACAGGCTCTTCATCAGAAAATTCCGCTTTCTGGCATACCGCTCAGCCAGCACCTCCTCCATGCTGTTTAATGCATTCTGCAGGGCGGACGGCTTAATCGGCTTTAACAGATAATCATAGACGCCCGACCGTATGGCCGCCTTCGCATACTCAAACTCCTGATACCCGCTCACCACCAGCGACAGCACCTCGGGATAGCGCTCCTTCACACGCTCGGCCAACGCGATTCCATCCATGACCGGCATTTTCACGTCCGTGATCAGGATATCCGGCGTCTCCTCCTCCAGCCGCTTAAGCGCTTCCTGGCCGTGCTCCGCCGTGGCGGTCACCTCGAACTGCGGGCATTTGATGGCGATAATATTACAGATATGCTTGATGGCCGCCGGTTCATCATCCACTACTAGAATACGGTACATATTACGACTCCCCCTCCATAGTACTGCTTTTGCGAACTCCGAAAAATACTTCCGCTCCCTGTTCGTAATTACCTGCGCGATAGATCAGCTGTTCCGAATACAGCAGATACAGGCGGGCAAAGCTGTTGGCGTTGCCCATGCCCCCGATTTCCAGCTCCACATTTCTCTGTATGGAGCTGATCTGCATCCTTAATTTCATGATCTCGTCCCTGACGTACTGAAGCGCCTCCTCCGAGAAACCATCCCCGTTGTCCCGAATCCTGATATACCAGCCCTCATCGTCCTGCCATCCTGTGATCTCCAGGCGCATGGTCTCATAACCATTTTCATACCCATGGGAAATGCTGTTCTCCACCAGCTGCTGCAGCACCAGCTTCGGCAGAATACAGTCCTTTATCTCGGGCTGAATGGTAATCTGGTACTCCAGTTTATGCTCATAACGGCACTTTAGGAGTCTGATATACGCCTCCAGATAATCGGCCTCCTTCTCCACCGTGGCATACCGCTCCTTCGTATTGGTGGAATAGCGGAGCATGGACGCAAGACCGTCGCAGATCTCACAGATGACGTCGTCATCATTCAGGACGCCTCTGCTGGAGATGACGTTCAGGATATTATAGATAAAATGCGGATTCACCTGCGCCTGAAGCGCGTCAAACTGGGCCTGGAGCTGGATCATGGAAGTTCGCTTTTCCTTTAAAATAGCGCTGTCCAGACGCTTCAGCATGTTTTCATAGGACTGCCGCAGCAGCTCGATCTCATTGCTGGAGGTCTTCAGCTCCACATTTTCCGTGATATTGGTAAGCTTTGTGCGTTCCATTAAGTCCGCCAGTTCCTGTACCGGCCTGGCCAGATGATTGGAGGCCGCCACAATATAGAGAACGGCCACTCCGATAAAGCTTGCCGCCAGAAGCAGTGTGCTCATAAAAATGTACCGCAGGTCACTCTGCACCGTGTCGTACCGTTCCGCCACCAGAATCGCAGCGCCGGTCTCTGCGGACACATTTCCCGCCAGAAACTCGTCATTTCCCGTAACGGAATTGCGGTATCTCCTGGCAGTCGTATCCCCCTGTGCTAAAAAATCCCCATAGCCCAAGTCCCCTTCGTACCGTTCATTGCTGAACAACAGATTCCCCTTTTCATCGAAAAGGAGGACCTTTATCTCCGGATTGGAGATAGCAAACAGGGTCCGCAGCGAGTCTTCCGTCCTCTGGACCTCGATATAGCCCAGATTATTCCCCTGGATTTCCTTTACTACAGAAAAGACATTCTGCTTCTTCTCCCCCCAGTCGTCCTCGTGAGGGCCTATGACTGCAAACTGCCCATATCCGACCGAATCCAGCTGGTCCTTCCATGGCAGGGCGTCCAGATTCATTCCCGCGTTCATCTTCCGTTCTTCGTGGGTTGTCGCTATTACCACTCCATTTTTATTGTAAAAAAGGATCCTGTAAAAATTACTGATAAAGTAATCGGTATTGAGTATATTTCGCACCACTCGGGCCGCCTCGTTAAAATACAGGGAAACGTAGTCGGCATCCTTTGGAAATACCGACAATTTCCGTATAGCCTCCAGGGCATCCACGTCGCTTAAAACGTAATGGCTTACATTTTTCATCGCCTTGATGGACTCCTCGTACTGCTGCGTCAGCTGCCTCGACATATCTTCCAGATTCCGCAGTTCCTGATTAACGGAACGCTTCACGCTGGAGTAGTAAAAGAATCCGCCCAGCAAAACAGCCGCCGACAAGACAAACGCCGAATAAACCAAAATCATACGGGTGCGAAATTTCATAAAAGTCCCCTCTTCCCCTCAGTTGTACTGTCTGATCTTCATATAAAATACTATACAAATAAGTAACTTAAGTTTACCTATCCTCCTGCAATTAATCAAGTACCAGATTATCCTTTGACCGAACCGGCCACCATGCCATCCACAATTCTTTTGTTAAAGAACAGAAACAGCACCAGCATGGGGAGCGTAATCATGATCACGTTGGCAAACAGCAGATTGTAAGAACTGGAATACCGTCCGATAAAATTAAACAGCGTCAGCTGGATCGTGGCATTTTTCGTTCCGGGCAGGAAATAGAGGGGATTGGTGAAATCATTAAATACGGCTACCGCATTTAAGATGATGACGGTGGAGGTTACCGGTTTTAACAGGGGAAGAATAATCTTCGTAAACATCTGGGTTCTGGTACATCCGTCGATGTATCCCGCCTCCTCCAGCTCCAGCGGAATGGAGCCCACAAAGCCCCGGTAAAGCATGATGGTAAACGGAATCTGCAGCGCGCATTCAATCAGCATCATACCCGGAAGCGTCTTATATAGGTGCAGTCCCTTCATGACCCAGATCGTTGGCAGAATGGCCGGCGGTACCATGAGTCCCGATAAAATAATGCTGTTTGCAATGCCTGTCAGGCGGTCCCTTCTTCTCTGGAGCACGTATCCGGCCATGGAGCAGACCACAATCAGAAGAACGACCGAGCCTGCCGTGAGCACGGCGCTGTTTTTAAAGGACCGGATCAGCAGATAGTTGTTGGCCTTTATCACTTCCAGATAATTTTCCCACTGAAACACTTTAGGAAGGGACAGCTGCAGCAGATTGGCCTCCCGCCGCTCCTTTAAGGAGCTGACCAGCATGAAGATGAACGGAACTACAAAGATGGTTCCCGCCACCAAAAAGCCTATCACATCGCCAAGCAGTCTCACTCTTTTTTTACGTGTCATATCAGTCCACCTCCCTGCTCAATAAGAATTTCTGAAGCGGATAGGCCAGTACCGCGATCATCAGGAACATAATCACATTCCCTGCCGTCGAAAGGCCGTAATACCCCGCCGCATACTGCTTATATACCGCGGATGCGACCACCTCCGTCGCATATCCGGGTCCGCCTCCGGTCATCGCCCAGATCAGGTCAAAGCTCCTCATTCCGCCGATAAAAGATAACATGATGACCGAGTTCATGGCCGGACGGGCCAGAGGAAGCGTGATATAAAGCAGCTGTTTCCATTTATCCGCCCCATCGATCACTGCGGCCTCATAATACGTCTTGTCGATCGCCTGGATACCAGCGATAAAGATCACCGAGGCCACGCCGAGGCCCTTCCATACATCCGTTCCGATTACAGAAAATAAAGCCAGCTTCGTATTGCCCAGCCAGTCAATGCCCTGGATTCCGATCATCCCCAGACACTTGTTGATCAGGCCCTTTGACGGATGCATCAGAGCGGTAAACGTAATTCCCACCGCAATGGTAGATACCAGGTTTGGGAAAAATACGATCGACCGCAGCAGATTCTTTGTCTTGATACTGCTGGTTAAGAACACACCAATCAAAAAACCGAGTACCACCTTGGCCCCACACGTCAGTACCGCGTAGACCATCGTATTTTTCACGCCCGTATTCAGGGACCGTTCGGAAAAGAACATCTTAAAATTCTGCAGGCCGCAGAATTTCACCTCGTCGAAGTTCCAGATCGTCAGGCTGAAATACAGGGAAAGAAGCAGGGGTATCAGAAAGAATACGGTAAAAACGGCCATGGCCGGCACCAGAAACCACGTGGAATATATTTTTTTCTTATCCATACTATTCTCCTGTCTAAGAAAGAACGAAGCGTATCACCGATAGTGAACGCTTCGCCTTTCGCTCTTCTCTATTCCCGCAGGCCGCGGGCTTTGATTACCAATCCAGTCCCAGCTGTGCCGCCTGTTTCTTACAGTCTTCGTCGTATGCCGCGGCCGCTTCCTCCGGAGTCGTCTGTCCCGTACCAAGCTCCTGGCAGATTGCAGGACAATCGGCACCCTTTACCGGCGTGATAAACTCCAGTGCAAGTCCGGTCTTTCCGGAATCAAAGTACTGCTGCAGATCGAATTTAACAGCGTCGTAGGCGTTATCCGGCAGCTTGTATCCCTTGACGCAGTACGGTCCTTCCGGAAGCAGAGCCGCCGTATAGACATCGAGAGCCTCGTCGGAAATCATGAATTCCATTAACCGCTTGATATCGTCTACCTTGCCGGAATTCTTGTTGCCGTACCAGGAAGACGGCTCCCATACCGTCAGACCCTGTTCCTCCGGATCGTCGCCCGGAATGGCAAATGCCCTGACATTGTTCACTTCATCCCCGTACAGCTCGTAGATATTGGAGAGTGCCTGCGAACTGGAGAAATAGTGCGCGCCTTCGCCTGTCACGATCATGTCACAGGCATCGTTATAAGTCGTAGCCATATAGTCATCGTTGTAATACGGAGTGGTATCCGCTAATTTCTCCCAGCTGCGCAGTCCCGCTTCGTTGGTAGCAAACTTGATTTCACCCTTTTCGAATTTCTCCGCAAAGTCCGGTTCCTTCACCATAACGTTGTAGTAATCCCCCAGGAATGGGAACTGAGTCGTCCACTGATCCGCATAGGAACCAATCAAAGCCACTTCCCCGGCTTCTTTTAAGACGTCACAGTTATGTAAGAACTCATCCCATGTTTTGGGAACTTCCAGGTTGTATTTTTCGTAAACGTTCTTATTATATAAGATTACGCCGCCCTTTGCCGATGAGGTTGGGATTCCGTATACCACGCCGTCAATGGTGACCGCCTGCTTATACGTGTCATCCAGCCTGTCCGCCCAGTCCTCATTGGTGATATCGATGAAATACTCTGCCGGATTGAGTGCGGAAAGCAGTGCTCCCGAGTTGGTTCCGCAGAGATCCGCCATATCGCCGGAAGCCAGCCGTGTCTTGATGATGGCGTCGCCATTGTCTCCGCCGCCCCGCACTTCTACTTCCACGTGAATTCCCAGTTTCTCTTCTGCCAGATCGAATACTGCCTGGTATCCCGCCGGCGCCAGATCGGTACCGATGGACGCGGTCAGCGTCGCTTCTTTATATTCCCACTGGCCGTCCTCTGCCTTCGCTTCTGTCTCGCCCTCGCCGGACGTTTCTGTCTCTGTGTCCTTCACCTCCGCCTTTGCAGTCGTCTGCTCTGTCTCCGGATTCGTCTGCTCTGTCTTGCTGCTGCCGCATCCTGTCATACTGCCTGCGGCAACCGCTGCCGCCATCATGAGTGCTATTGTTCTGCGTTTCATCTTGTAAACCTCCTTGTTATGAGCACTTAGCGGCTGTCCTTTCGCCGCTTACGTGCGATACATACCACTGGCACTTAGCGAAGCATTAAACACTTCGTGAGGTCTTTCACGAACTTAGTGTGAAAGCTCACAGCGTGTGTCTTTTACGAGCTTTGTACAGCGGCTAATGTTTTATGACCAAATTCTATCATATCCGCCCCTGTTTTTAGAATGGAAAAAGCTGCCGCGATACAGTGAAAATTTCACACTAAAGAACCGGAGATCCGCCTCCTGCATTCATTTCTCCATCTGTTGTGTCCGATTTTCCATGGACAATTTTACTCTTATTATACTATGATTAACAAAATATTTCATGGATTGGAGGAAGATGTGGGATTGAGAGATGTGGAATTTAGAGATATGGAATTGGGAGATACGAAATTGGGGGATATGAAATTGAGAGATATGGAATTGAGAGATACAGAATTGGGGGATATGGCATTGGAAAATATAGCATTGGAAGATATAGCATTGGGAAACGGAAATCTGGATAATGAAAACTGGATCCAGGCCTCCGGCCCCTGTGACGCCCCGTACTTTCGAAAATCCTTTCAGGTCAAAAAACCGGATAAGGCGTCGATCGCCATCTGCGGCCTCGGATTTTACGAGCTTTTTATTAATGGCCGGAAAGTAAATGAGGAATGCTTTATCCCGGTGACATCGGACTACCATCCCAGGGATATTTCCAACTTTTTATACCCTATGAAAGGGACGTTCACCCACCGGACCTACTATGACGTCTATTCCATCGGCGAGTATCTGAGGGACGGATACAATACCATCGCGGTCGCGCTGGGAAACGGCTGGTATAATCAGAAGGACCGGATCGTGGAAGGCCGTCAGTCCTTCGGTGAACCGCGGCTCACGTTTCATGTACGGATTACAGGGGAGGAAGACAGGATCATTGTATCGGACGAGAGCGTGCGCTGGAGCCGGAGCGAGGTTACATACAACAATTTATTCTTTGGAGAGAAGCACGATCTTCGCCTGAAACAGCCCGGCTGGCAGCTCCCGGACTTCGATGATACCGACTGGGGAACCGCAGCGGCCGTCCCTCCGCTTGAAACACAGTTATGTCCTTCCGACTGTCCCGGCGACAGAATGATCCGGACTCTGGTTCCCAAACTGCTGTATTCAGATGAAAGCCGGGCCATCTATGATGCCGGTGAAAATATAAGCGGCTGGGTCGTTGTAAACGGCGTTCTAAAGGACGGGCAGACGATAAAAATTCTGCATTCCGACGAACTTTCTCCCACCGGAGAATTGGACTTTCTGTCCAGCGGCGGCGACAGCCAGATTCAGGCTGTGGAATATACCGGCAATGGTCTCCAGGAGACCGTACACCCCAAATTCAGCTGGCAGGCTTTCCGTTATTTTGAAGTAACCGGCCATCGGAATGTCAGCGGCGGTTCACCATTTCTATGTGCCGTCGTCCATGCGGATGTTGCGCAGACATCCAGTTTCCGATGCAGCAATGAGACGTTGAACTGGCTGTATGATGCCTACATAAGAACACAGCTTTCCAACATGCACTCCGGCGTCCCCTTAGACACACCTAACCGGGAGCGTTTAGGCTACACCGGCGACGGCCAGCTGGGGTGCCGCACCGTAATGCTTACGCTGGATGGAAAGAGACTGTACCGCAAATGGATTCGTGACGTCCTGGACTGCCAGGATCAGACGAGCGGACGGGTACAGCACACCGCCCCATTCCAGGGAGGAGGCGGCGGACCGGCGGCCTGGGGCGCCGCAATTGTCGAGGTACCCTACCAGTATTACGTCCACTATCGGGACATCGACATCCTGAAGGATAGCTTTGGCCCCATGCTTCACTGGTTTGAGTACCTGGAAAGCCGAAACGAAGACGGCCTTGTCTCCTATGGGGAGCCCGGCGGCTGGTGCCTCGGCGACTGGAACACCACACAGGAAATCCTTCTTCCGATCCCCTTTGTCAACACGTATTTTTACATCAAGGCACTGCGGACTGCCGCAGAGATTGCAGAGATACTGGGTCTGCCTGAGGAGAAAAAACGTTTGGAAGAGACGGCTGAACAAAAGAAAGAGATCCTGGTCCGTCATTACTACAGCGAGGAGGAAAATACCTTCTGCGGCGGTGTTCAGGCCGCAGACGCCTACGCCGCGGATCTCGGTCTGGCAAACGCCGGGATGCTCGATGCTCTGAATGAGAAGTATGCCGCTATGAACGAATTCGACACTGGCATCTTCGGCACAGATATCCTCATTCGTGTTCTGTTTCAGCACGGTTATGCACAGACGGCCTATCATCTTTTAACGGCAGACGGCCCCTGCTCCTTTGAAGCGATTCGGAGAGCGGGCGGCACGACGCTGTGGGAATCGTTCCTGGACATGAAAGAATCGAAAAACCACCCCATGTTCGGAGCTGTGACCCGTTATCTGTTCTCGAATCTGTTAGGGATTCAATACTGCGGAAAAAACGAAATACGAATCCGTCCGGCCATCGTCGATGGCCTGGATTACGCGGAAGGGAAAATCACCACAATTTATGGTGTGATTGAAGTGAGCTATGTAAAACACGAAAAAGTGATTGAATTTGTGATTCACTGCGATGAAAGGATTTCCCCCACACTGGAGTACGGCGGACGAGTGGTGCCGGTTTCTTCTGGGGAAAGGATTGTGGTGGAGCGAATTTAGGAAAGATAGAATAAATTTAGGAAATAAAAACTGTATACTGAATACTGGTTAAACATGCGATAAAAAAGAAGGATTATCGGAGAATTAAGGATAATCCTTCTTTTACTTTCTTTTAAAGATTAAGATATAATTAAAAATTCTCCTATCCAACCAAATCTTCAATCCTACGTTCCATATATTGAACGAGCGCCTTTGCCTCCTCCCCTAAATCCTCCCATGTATCCCCCGCCCCCCCTATATACACCTTTTCTGCCATCTTAAGCAGCGGCGCCAGGTTTGGTGGCATCTTAGGGAGCGCCCATACAGATAGATTACAGTCAGACTGTCTTTGAACAATTCCTCTGCTATTGATACTACCTGTATTGCCTGTTACGGGATGCTTTCTCTGTCTATTCGTTCATTCATAGAAGTCCTCTCTTCTTTTATAGTCATTGTTCAGATACTTACTGATCTCCCGCGACATCCCTTCATAATCCAACGGCTTCGCCATATGTCCGTTCATTCCCGCTGCCTTTGAATTTTGAATATCTTCCACGAAGGCATCCGCTGTCATGGCAATAATCGGCACGCTGACGGCATCGGCCCGTCCGAGGGAACGGATTGCGCGCGCGGCCTCGTAGCCATTCATCACAGGCATCTGGATATCCATTAAAATCAGGGAATAAAAACCTGGTGGGCTCTCCTTAAACCGGTTCACTGCTTCTTCCCCGTTGACAGCCGTCTCCAGACTGGCTCCTAAATTTCCCAGAAGCTCCAGCGCGATCTCCCGGTTTAGCTCATTGTCCTCGACCAGCAGAAACGTCCTTCCGCTAAAATCGAAGGTTAGCGGCTGATGCACCGGCTGCGCCTTACCGTTTAAATGTTCCATAATACAGTTCTCTAATGCGGAATGGAACAACGGCTTTTCGACAAACCCGCAAATTCCCGCCTTTATCGCCTCTTCCTTTCTGTCGTTCCAGTCAAATGCCGATATAATAAGGCACGGCTGACCGTTGGCCCCGGCATTCCGAATCCTTCTGGCTGTCTCCAGCCAATTCGGCTCCGATAAGTCTGCATCCAGAATCACCATACTGAAATCACGTCCTTCCCGGTGCCGTGAAAGGACCATCGCGGCCGCTTCCTCGCCACTTCCCGCACATTCCGCCTCCACACCGAGCGCTGTTAGCGCCTGGCAGCCGTGCGTCAGGACCACAGGATCATGATCCGCAAGGAGAATATGTACTCCATCGATTGCATTGCTGCCCTCTTCCCATATCGCATTTCCTCCCTTTTCCGGTACAACCTTCATGGGAAGCGTAACCTGGAAGGAAGTTCCCTTTCCTGGCTGGCTTTTTACTGTGATGGTTCCATCCATCATATCGACCAGCCGTTTCGTTATACACATGCCGAGACCGCTGCCTTCGATCTGATCAGTCCGGCTGTCCTGTTCACGGGTAAATGCCTCAAATATATGCTCCAGGAACTCCTGGCTCATACCCGCACCGGTGTCCGAGACAGTGAATCTAAGCGCGGTCATTCGCCCCATTCCCTTCTGCTTCGACTTCTGTTCTGCCACCATCTGCTCCACCTCAAAGACCACTCGCCCTGACACCGGCGTAAATTTACAGGCATTGGACAGCAGATTCAGCAATATCTGACGCAGGCGGAGCGCATCGCTGCAAAACTGCTCATCTTCCAGATTCATCAGGTGAACGTCAAAGACCTGCCCCTTTTCGCGGATACCAGCCAGCGTAATCATAATCACTTCTCTCAGCACGGCGGGAAGAGAGATTGGCAGCGTATTGATATGGAAATTCCCGTTCTCGATCTTGGACATATCCAGAACATCGTTGATCAGTCCCAGCAAATGATGGCTTGAAAGCCGAATCTTCTGAAGACAGTCCTTCGTGCGTTCCGGCTCGGATAAATGGGAACTGGCAATCTCAGTCATCCCCGCAATGACGTTCATTGGCGTGCGGATGTCATGGCTCATGCGGGATAGAAAATCCGATTTCGCCGCATTGGCCTGTTTTGCCTCCTCGAGGGCGGTGTTCAGCATCACCGTACGCTCTTCCAGCTTGCCCTGCAGCACCCGCAGCTCTGTAATATCGGTAATGTCGATGAAAACAGTCAGGTAAACCGGATCATCCGCAACGAAATCGATGCAGGTGCAGTGAATCTGAAACCAGCGGTCCCGGCCGTACTTGTCTTTCACACGGATACTTCCCTCAAATGGCTCCCGCCTACGGAAGTTGGAATGATTGGCTTCCAGCATCGCCCGGCTCTCCGGCCGCAGAACGGAGTAACTATCCAGGGACGAAAGGCGGCCCATATCCACATCGAAGATCTCCGTGATACGGTCGCTGGCCTCAATCATCATGGCCTTATCCCACAGAATCCGGTATTTGACAATAAAGCCCGGAATGTTTTCATAGGCGATCGTCTTTTCCTGCTGTATTTGTATCATATCCGTAACATCGACCATGGTGGTGTAGGCCAGCTGTTTTCCGTCCTGACAGATGTCCGTAAAGAAGCCCACCATTTTGACCCAGCAGGTAGAACCGTCCGGAATCTTAAGCGGAATAAAGACCTCATAGCTCTTTTCTCCCGCCTCAGACATCTGGCTGATCTTATCGTGTATAGCGCTCCAGCTGCCCTGATTGTGGAGAAAATACTCGTCGCAGTGATTGTGAAACAATGCCTCGTACTCAAGCTTCGAGTAACCGATCAGCTCATAATAAAAATCGTTGGCCCACAGCACTGTAAAATGTTCATCCACCAGATGCCTGCTGACACTGACCTTCATGGCCCTCATCAGCATCTCTTGCTCATTCTTCATCTGCACCAGTTCCGTTACATCGGTCATTACAGTATAGGAAGTGCGAATGCCGTTTATATACTCATCTGTAAAATAACTGAACAACTTTACCCAGTAACTGGATCCGTCCTCATATTTCATGGGGACTATCATTTCATATTGGTCTTCCCCCCGTTCCAGGACAGACTGCACCTTTCTGCAAAGAAGTTCCCATCCCTCAGTATTGTTCTGATAATATGCATCCGCGTGGTTGTGAAACAGTTCCTCATACCTCGTTTTCGGATAGCCAATGAGCTTATAATAATGCTCATTGGCCCATACACAGGTAAAATGTTCATCGATCAGATGCTTGCTGACGCTGACATTTAACGCCTCCATCAGCATTTTTTGCTCCTGTGTCACTTTCTCAAAGACCTGCTGCGTGTACTCCTGCTCCTGACGCGCCCGTACCATTTCGGTCACATCCGTCATCGTGGTGTAGGCGACCGGATATCCGTCTATATACTCGTTCGTAAAAACCGATTGCAACTTCACCCAGAATCTCTCGCCATCCGGATACAGCATAGGCAGAAAAATCGTATACCTTTTCTCCTGCATTTCCTGGGCAGAGGCAATTTTTTCCGTAAGCAGTCTCCAGCCTTCCGGGTTATTGAAGAAATATTTGTCACACTGGTTGTTAAACAATGCTTCGTATTCAGGCTTCGGATAACGGATCAATTCATAGTAATAATCATTAGCCCAGATACAGGTATAGTGCTCATCTATCAAATGCTTGCTGACGCTGGCTCCCAGGACACTCATCAGCATACTGTACTCATTATTCAACTGATCATAGCTTAAATTGACTTCCATCCGTTTATCCCCCATACTCTCTTAGGTACATAGCTTGTTCATGTACGATTGTTTCAATTATAGTTCAGTTTTTCGCAAAAAACAATACTATGTAACGCAAACCTTCCGGGAGTTTCTGTTATCAGAACAGGAATTCATTCCAGCAGCGCACAAAATCCGGCGGCCTTGAAGAATATTTCAAAGCCGCCGGACTTTCATAACGTCTTTCTGTTAAACACCATAACAGACAGGAGCAGCAGTACCGCCGACAGAATTACGGTAAGAATTCCAGGAAGTATAAACTGGGAAGCTGCCGCTTCTCCGGTGAGCAGATCTACATTTTTCATGACAAGAAAAGATGGGCTGACGCCTTCCAGAAGCGGCGTCATGCTCAAAAGTCCCATCACGACGGTGAACACCAGCAGAAACAGTATTGCGGTGAAGGCCTGACGGAACATCACACAGCCCAGCATAAGAATACATAAGTACAGCAGCGCGGTGAGCCACACCACAAAGGCTGACAGCAGAAGGTGTTTAAAGCCCTCTCCCGGCCACAGATATGCGGTATATGCCCAGGCGACAGCAAAACTGAGCCAGTAGCTCACCGTCATAATCACCGCAGAGGAAGTAAATTTTGAGAGAACTACCGCCCTGCGGGACAGGCCTTTCGTGAACATGATCGTCAGCGTGCCCTTTGCGTATTCCCCGGACAGGCTGCTGCTGAACAGAATGATCATCAGACTCAGGCCGAGAGAGGACACATTTTTATAGAACTGCATCCATGCGTCCGCCGCGCCTGGTTCCTTCACCGTTATCTCCATATTCACTGCAAATGTTTCAATGAGAAGAGGAGTAAATTTCGCCAGCAGCGGGCTCGATACTCCAAAGAAAAAGAACAGGGCAAGCATCAGAAACATACGGTAGGTACGGACATTCTCCACCAGTTCTTTTCTCGTAAACGCGGCCATCCCACTCATTTCACCACCTCCAGGAATAAATTTTCAAGTGTCGGCTCCATAAGCTCCATTTTGAGCGGACAAATCTCCGTCTCTGCCAGTGCCGCAATAACGCGATGCTGAATCCGGTTCATGTCCGTTCCATGCAGAATCATTTCCCGCTCTTTCATCTCCGTGTGTTCCAGCAGAGGAACAATCTGCTCATTGGCCGCAAATGTACGGATATCATCACAGCCGGAAAACTCCAGCAGCAGACTGTCCCGCCCATGCAGCGCCCTGATCTCGGGAAGCGTTCCGCTGACTGCAATGCCGCCCCTGTGCAATACGGCGACACGGTCGCAGATCCGCTCGACATCCGACAGGATATGCGTCGAAAATATCACCGTCGTGGTGCCTTTTATCTTCATCAGAATATCCAGTATCTCCTTCCGTCCTACGGGATCGAGGGCACTTGTCGGCTCGTCACAGATCAGCAGGCGCGGCTGTGACAGCAGCGCCTGCGCGATGCCGAGACGCTGTTTCATGCCGCGGGAGTAACCGCCGATCCGTTTCTTCACGCCCTCCAGTCCCACAAGGTTCAGGAGTTCATGGCTCCTGTTTTTCGTCTCTTCCTTTGGAAGCTCCGAAATCTCGCCGCAGAGCGCAAGATATTCGACGGCGTTCATGTACGTGTAAAATTCCGGGACATCCGGCAGATAGCCGATATGGCGGTTGGCCGCTGTCCCTCCATACTTCACCGGCTCCCCGCAGACGGTAATTCTCCCGCTGTCGGCTTTCAAAAGACCCAATACCATTTTCATAGTCGTTGTCTTTCCCGCCCCATTTTGGCCAATAAATCCAAATACTGCCCCTGCCGGCACGGAAAGCTTCAGACGATCGATCACCTTCTGTCCTCCGAAGCTTTTAGACAAATCCTCTATCGTAAGAATATTCATTTTTCCTCCCCTCGTCCCAGAACGAAATACGCGATTGGTCCGATCACCTGAATGAAAAGCACGATCAAAGCCCACATAATTTTATTTCCAAACCGGTATTGCGGATGGCGTAACACATGAATGAGCGCCGTGACTGCGAGGATCACTTCGGCAATGATAAGCGGGATAAAAAGCGGTAAGTTGGCCATGAGTACATCCATAAAATATCCTCCATTGTTTTATATCATCATGATACTATCATCATTTTTATAATATTATCATATTGATAACAATAAGTCAATAGAACGGCTCTTCCAAAAATTTCCGCCTCTCTGCTGTCAGCATGATGCGGTGTTTCCGGAAAGAGCCGTCTCTGATTTACTCATTATATGTCTCGGGTGGTGTCACGATAAGGCCGATGGTTCTCAGCCTTCTGCCCGGAGCCGGCGGGTTATGATGCAGCGGCTCGATGATTCGCGCGAACTCCCCAACCGCAGCTTCCAACTCTTCATTGGTCGCATAGACGGGGGCCATGGTAAAGGCTGGATGGTCCTCCATGATATCGATATCCGGACGTTTGCAGTACTCCTGAAACTGCTTGACGAGTCCCAGCATATAGTTCATAAAGAGCAGCATAAACGCCTCCCCTGAATTGGAGCTTACGATATCCTCTATCCCTTCGCCCAGGGGGATAGCCAGGGCATAGGTCTTCTCCACAGTTCCCCTGATCGGATTCTCTCCCACGATTTTTAAGATCCCTTCGTCTGTCATCCGCTTCAAATAGCGGTACAGCGTTGCCTGCGGAATATCGCTGTATAGCTCCGACAAACGCTTTGCGGTCGTCTGACCGGAAGCGTATATTTCCAGCAGCAGCTTACATTTAATCGGATTGGCGAAGCAATCCATTATTTTCTGATCCATTCTGCATCCTCCTCGCATTGCTTACAAGAATATTATCACTGTGATAATAAAAAGTCAATGCTGCTCAGACATCCTTACCGTTAAATTCCCCGTGGTATCCAACTGAAATTTCATTTCTACAGTTCACATACCATAAGATACTCCTCCGCATGTTCAGCGACGATCTGAAACCCAAGACGGAGATACAGCCCCGCCGCATAATTGGCCTTCTGTACAGAGAGGGATACACGGCTGAATCCGATCTCTTTTAAATGGGTAAGCATGGCCTTCATCAGCCCGGTTCCTATACCGAGCCCACGGTACGGCCTGTAGAGGGATATTGCGAGTGACGGCGTGCTGTCATCGAAATGACCGTAGTCATTCATGATCCGCACCCATACGGCCCCCACAAGTTTTCCGTCCGCCTCCGCCGCCAGCGCCTGATCCGCCGTCTGGCTTCCAAAATCCGCAGTGTAGACCTGCAGCTCCGGTGTCTGAAGGATCGACCTTGCAGGCGGCTTCATGCCTTCCGGCACAAATATCGCCTCTTATAAAAAATCTTCCAGCAATGGATATTCCGATTGTTTCATTTTCCGTATTGTGTACTCCATATTTGACCTCACCTGCCTGCGCCTTCCGCCTGTCCATCAGTGGAAATACTTCGTTCTTGCAAAATTTACAATTTCATATTCGATGCCCTCGGAATCCTTAAAGAAAAATGCATAGTAATCGGTACAGTATTTCTCATAACACCGGGGCGGGTGGACGATGACCGCAGGAATCGCCGAAACACGCGCAAACACAGCGTCCACCTCCGCCCGTTTAATATCCGCAACGGTTACATGGATGTGGTCAATTTTCGGTTTCATTTTTCTTTTCCTCTCCACCTGTATTTACTTAAATTCTACACGCTGCCTTCCCCGCTGTCAAATAAGGATTTAATCCTCAACCGGCAGCTTTACAGTCAACTCTGCGTCACGGCCAGAAATCGTCAAAAGGCACTATGAGTCTGATTTGACTCATAATGCCTTTTACCTGCATTCTATTCTTTTTACCCTGGAAAGTATGGCAGCTTCTAAGGAACCCGGCGTCCCTGTGTATGGGCTTCAAAACTGTATCCCATATTTAATAATTTCTCATCTTCACCCGATTCAGCAACAAAGGTTACTCCCTGCGGCGCATTACCTTTTCCAGTTCCAAATGGAACCGTTAATTCGGGATAACCCGCGGCGGCCGGAACTGTAGTGCCGGAACTGTTTAAAAATACGAATGCATCCAGCTGGTTTTCCTGGAAAAGGGCAGTCAATACACCATTGGCTTTCTGTATTGCTTTCTCTGCTATACTTTTGTCCGGGTTTTCGACCTGAGCCGCTTCTTCCAAAAGATCCTGTCCATATCTGATTCTCCGTCCCGGCTTTTCACGATTATATTTAAGCAGACGATCCAGCTTTTTTATCGGAAGATCATAATTTTCCGCATATTCTTCGAAATCGTTTTTAAAGGACTGAAAAATATTATTAAAAACAAGGATTCCAGCAGAGTCTAATTCCACATTCTCAACATTCGCTCCCATACTCTGCAGATTTTCTCTTAGCTCAGAGAGCATGTTCTTATCATTATACTCATAGCCCACGACACCAATCTTTTTTCCTCTCAACGCATCTCTTTCAAAATTCAGAGATATTTTCTCGCCTGACATGGCCTGATATGCGATTGCTGCATCCCTGACACTTTTGGCAATCGGCCCGACTGTATCAATTTGTTTGATAAGAGGAAACACGCCTTCGGATAAAGCCTCTTTTCGAGTGGGCTTCAATCCTACAACCGAGTTTGCAGCTGCCGGTGCTATGATGGAGCCATCTGTCTCCGTCCCGACTGATACGGGGACCAGGTTGGCCGTAACCGCCACTGCACTGCCGCCGCTGGAACCGGAAGGTGATAGTTTTAACGGACCAAACGGATTAACCGTCTGCCCTTTGCGTCCGCTGTATCCGGCGGGCATAGTCCTGGATAAATAATTAGCAAATTCAGAAAGATTATTTTTTCCTAAAATAACTGCTCCATTTTCTTTCAGATTCTTTACAACCTCTGCATCTTTTTCCGGATAAAAATCGGCAAAGGCCTCCGCCCCTGCGCTGGTAGCCATACCGGCCGTATTAATATTATCTTTCAGCATCACCGGAATCCCATATAATTCCGAACGGGAACCTTGATCCCGCCTGTACTCCCTATCCCGGTTTCTCGCTTCTTCCATTGCGTCAGGATTAATCGTTATAACGGAATTAAGACCATTTTCCTTCTGATCCATTGTCTTAATTCGATACAGACAGACAGCAGTGATCTCTTCGTAACTGAGATTTCCCTTTTCTACTTCCTGCTGTATCTCGTGTATACTCTTCTCTACGATATAACCGCTCTTTTCTTTTACAACCGATTCCATATCGATCCCCTGAAGCTGGGCATCGATGATCTGAATTACCTCGTCATTCTGGTAGGAAATCCACTCTTCCCCCGGAGGAATGACTTTACTTATAAATACAATACCAAATAGAAAACCTATTACCAGTATAATGACTATGGATAATACCGCTGTCTTTCCTTTTTTGCTCATCTGCAGCTCCTGTTTTCATGCAATGACTTGATCCATAGCTATCTTCTGCAAAAAGGACATTATTATACGGATCTACACGCGGCTTTCCGCCAGATCCGCCAACTTGAAATGACTGACCAGTTCCTTTAAGAGCTGCGCCTGAGAAGCCAGTTCTTCGCTTGCGGCGGCGCACTCTTCCGCCGTGGCGGAATTCGTCTGAACCACTTCGGAGATCAGATTGATATTCTCCGTCACCTGCCGGTTCGCGTCAAACTGTTTTGACGACGCGTCCGTAATATGGAAGAGCAGCTCCGACACGTTGTCAATCCCGCTCACCACCTCCGCCAGCGCATTGTCCGTCTCATTTGCGATCCTCCGGCCGTTTTCTACAGCCTGAAGGGAACTCTGAATCAGGGCCGCAGTACTCTTAGAAGCGGCGGACGACTGGTTTGCCAGACTCCGCACCTCATTTGCCACCACGGAAAAGCCTTTGCCGCGGTCTCCTGCACGCGCGGCTTCCACCGCCGCGTTCAATGCCAGGATATTGGTCTGGAAGGAAAAATCCTCAATCGTCTTAACGATTTTCCTGATTTCGTCGGATTTGCCGCTGATCTCCGCCATGGCCTTTACCATCTCCTGCATGGAACGGCTGCTTTCGGTTGCATTTTCTTTGACCATCTGCGCTTTTTCACTGGCCTCCTGTGCGTCCCTGGAATTCCGGTATGCCTGATCCGATATCTCGCTCATCATGCCGGTCAGTTCCTCTACGGAAGCGGCCTGCTCCGTAGTTCCCTGCGCCAGATTCTGTGAACCGGAGGATACCTGTTCCGAACCGGCCGCCACGTTGTCTGCCGACCGGCTGATCTGAAGCAGGAGCTCACTTAATCCACGGCTGATCTTTTTCATGGAGCGCATCAGCTGCTCAAATTCTCCGATATAATACTCATCTTTTTCGCTGTGCACACTAAAATTCCCCTCCGCCATCTCATTCAGGATATAGGTTTCATTCTGAAGGACATCTGTCAGAGTCTTCACCATGCTGCGGATATCTCCGGCAAGGCTTCCCAGTTCATCCCTGGAATCATATGCAACGCGGACCGCTGAAAACTCTCCTCTGGCCATGGCGCGCGCCGCCTGCTCCAGTTCTGTGACCGGCTGAGTGATCCCGCGTGTTATGTAAATGCCGAATACAACGCTTACCGCCACGCTGATGCCTCCCAGGAGGATCACGGTAAATACAGCCATCGCCTGCTTCTCCCTCAGTCCCGATACCAGAGTCTCTCCCTTTTTATACCCGCTCTCAATCAGGCTGTTCAGTTCCGCCTGTGCCTCCTGAATCGCGAGAATATTATTATGCTCCATATAATCCGCCGCCTCGGCCTTCTGATTCTCCGAAGCAAGCGTAAGAACGTGTTCCCTCATGGGCGCCAGCTTTGCCAGTGCTGCATCCAGCCGGTCGATAATCTGCTGATCGCCCAGGAAATGCGCTTTCACAACTGGAAGCTCTTCCTGTATGATTGCAGCGCAATTCCTGGCATCTGTGATCGCTTCTTTTACAATTTCGGAATCCGTATTCGATATCGAACGGTAAACAGACTTCTGCATCCGTTCAAAGTTTGAATTAATAACACTTGCACTGTCATTTACAGTAAACGGCCCGTCATAGAAGGTCTCTATCTGCCCTCCCAGCCTGATGAAATCGACAATACTCACCACACAGCTCATAATAAGCAGGGTAAGTATAATCGCATATGAGATCGTCAGCTTCTTTGATACCTTTAAATCCTTCAATACACCCATCCTCCCTGTCATCATTCCTGACACTCTCCCGCTCGCAGCAGATACTGGTCCAGCAGCTTCTCCAGCGCCTTCACATCGATCGGTTTGGAAAAATGATCATTCATGCCTGCGCGAAGCGCTTCCTGTCGGTCGTCCTCAAATGCATTGGCCGTCATGGCCACAATGGGAATCCGTTTTGCATCCTGCCGCTCCAGATTCCGTATGGCTCTCGTCGCTTCGTAGCCATTCATGACCGGCATCTGAACATCCATCAAAATCAGATTGTAGTATCCTTCTTCCGAACCGATTACCTTCTGAACCGCTTCTCCTCCGTCGCAGGCGTCTTCCACCTCAGCCCCCATCTCCTCAATCAGAGTGTGGGCAATCTCCCGGTTCAGCAGATTGTCCTCGGCCAGCAGAACCCGTTTGCCCTGAAAATCACGGCTGTCCCCCATCTCTTTGTATTCGACAGGATTCTTCTCTTCCTCCAGCTCCCTTAAGAGGTAGCAGATCTTGGAACGGTAGAACGGCTTCGCCAGAAATGCCGTCACGCCCGCCTCCCGGGCCTCGTCCTCGATATCGGACCAGTCGTAGGCGGTCAGAATAATGATCGGCACCTCATTCCCAGCGATCTTCCGAATCCGCCTCGTAATCTCCACCCCGTCGATATCCGGCATCCTCCAGTCGATAATCATCAGCTCGAACGGATCCATGCTGTCCATGGCCTGGGCCGCGAGGCTTACCGCCCTCATGCCTTCCGTCGTAAACTCCGCGCGCAGTCCGATATCCTCGAGAAGCTCCGTGACATTTTTACAGGTCTGCATATCGTCATCCGTAATCAGACAGTGGATGCCGAGCCATTCTCCAGGAATCTCCTCCTGAGGAGCGTTCTGCAGCCGCAGCGGCAGGGTCACGGTAAAGGTGGAGCCTTTCCCCAGCTCGCTCTTCACCTGGATATTGCCGCTCATCATATCTACGATATTCTTTGTGATGGCCATGCCGAGACCGGTTCCGGTGGCCTTGCTGTGCGTGGAATCCTGTACCCGTTCAAACGGCAGAAAGAGCTTATCCAGGAATTCCGGGCTCATGCCCAGTCCGGTATCCATGCACTCGAACACGTAATTCTGATACTCCCCGCGTCCGCTGTTTTTCTGGTATACATTGACCGTGATGCGGCCGCCTTCCATCGTATACTTGACTGCGTTGCTCAAAATATTGAAACAGATCTGGCGGATTCGGAGCGGATCACCGATCACCATCTCATCCTTTAACTCCAGCAGACTGATGTCCATGCGAAGGTGATCCGCATCGGCCTCCGGGCGTATCAGCTCCGTAACCTCCGCCACCAGATCCGCAAAGTTAAACGGCTCCTCCCGCAGGGATATCTTTCCGCTCTCAATCTTCGACATATCCAGGATATCATTGATCAGGCTCAGCAGATGCTGGCTTGACAGATTAATCTTTCTTAAACATTCCCGCACCCGATCATGGTCCTCCATGTGGGAAGCGGCGATCGCCGTCATGCCCACAATGGCGTTCATCGGCGTCCTGATATCGTGGCTCATATTAGACAGGAACTGACTCTTAGCCACACTGGCTGCCTTTGCACTCTCCAGAGCGCCCTGAAGCGCCTGCCGGTGCTGTTCCTCCTCGTGCTTCTGTTCGTCAATCCGGCGTGATAACAGGATGGCGAGCTGATCGCTGGAATACGGATTTTCCACGTAAATAATCTGTGTGGAGGTCCAGTGATACTGACCGTCCGCCAGCATAAGCCTGGCCTCCAGGAACACCTCCTGCCTCCGGATTCCCAGAGTCTTCTTAAGGCTCTCCGGCGCCAGACGCTTCTTAAATTCGTCCTGAAAGTCCGGATGCACGGAAGCCAGAAAGTCCTGATACAGTCTGTTAAAGGATTCCTGCTCTCCCAGGTCGGCCATGAGCCCCGGCAGTACATAGATGAATTTAAGCGTATCACAGGTTAAATTCAGACTGATAATGACCGGGAACACGTTGGAGACCGCGCTGATCAGCATCCGGCGCTCCTGCAGCTTCTCCCGCTCCGCCTCTTCCGCTGCCAGCTTCTCCGATGTAATGTCGTGGAAAGTGGCGATGAGGATCGGGGTTCCGTCTGCATTCAGCGTTTTTTCTACCAGTCCGGCCGACCAGAAGAAGCTTCCGTCTTCCCTCATGACACGGTTCTCAAAGGATTGCTTCTGATCGCCCTCGGCCGCCTCCCGGAAGATATCCACAATCATCGGATAATCCTCCGGATGGATAAATTCCATGAGTTTCTTTCCATAGGGCGAGTTGTTAGAGGCCTCCTCCGGGAAATTAAGCAGCCTGAGCCCCTCCTGGTTCAGCTGAAGCAGCTGGAACGGGTCCTCCACGGTTATCAGAGCGATGCCTTCCGGTATTGCATTGTAGAGATGCACGATGTAGCTGGCCTGTCCCCTCAGCTTCCGGTTTATCTGCTTGACGTACCGCAAGTAGACGATCACCAGTATGGCCAGTCCGATCAGGATAACCGCAATCAGAAGAAAGGTGCGGATTAAGATCTGATTCGTCTGCGCCTCAACAACGTTCTGCGGAATAATCGAGATCAGATACCAGTCAGAATTCAGCCCCAGTGGGATATAACAGAATACGGTGTCCTCGTCCTGATACGTGAAGGTAGCCCATCCCGTCCTTTTATCGATCAGGGACTGTGCAAACTGGTCCAGTCTGGCGGAATCATTCTGAGATTCCGGAAGCATGTCAAACAGGTTCTGCACCGTCTTGTTGCTGCCCGGATGCGGCGGACGGATCAGCACATTTCCGCCGGTGTCCACCACATAGGAAAAACCGGCGTCCTGATAAAACGAGACGGTAAAGCTGTCCACAATCGCTCCCACTTCGTACGATTTCAGAAGGTACCCTACCGTTCCATCCTGCAGGATCACTTTTATGTACAGGTTAAATTCATTGACCCCCGTGCCGCTGCGGATGTGAGGATCGATGATCCCCTTTTCCTCAGAAGCTGAGGCCAGAAATTCCGCTGCCGCCGTATCACCGGGAGCACTGGACGGAAATATGGTACCGTCTTCCAGATATAACACAATCCCGTTGTCCATACGGCCGTAGCTGCTGATCAGCCCATCCAGCTCTTCCGTCTGGCCGGCGGTATATTTTTTCAGATAATTCGTGAGGGACTCCATGACCCTGTATTCTTCCTGCAGCTGGACCCGCAGCGTATTCATCCCCTGCTGGGTACTCTCCCGAATGGTGCCGATGGACTGCTGCCAGAGCTGTTCCCGCACCGAGCTGACAAAAAGAACACTGATCAACGCAATCACCACGCTGACGAGTAACGCCACCAGAGCAATTTTAATCCTGGCCTTTCCGTCCTGTTGCTTCATCATGGTACAATCCTTTCCTGAGCCTGCTGATCCAGCCAGCTCATGGTAGATTTAAGACTTTCCCCTGCCAGCAGCATTTGGGAAGCTTCCGCTGTCAGATCCCATATGGGCAGCTTCAGCAAATCATCGGTTCCGATCACCGTCCGCCCCGATTCATAACAGGAGATCAGAGGCTGGATCTCCAAAACGCTGGAGGGGCTCCCTCCCTTTAGCGGACTGAAGGAAGACTGCTGGTCGGCAAACCGCTGTATATTCTCAGCTTTCGTAAAATACTCCACAAATTTCATGGCAGCGTCAAGATGTTCGCTGTCGGCATTTACGCTCAGGCGCGTATCGGGATTGATCACCAGCATACTGCCCTCGTCGAGAATCGGCAGCGGCGCCACCTCAAACTGAAAGTCCGGCTTCATACTGTCCACACGCCCCGCCGCCCAGGCTCCTGTAAGCATAAATGGAGACTCGCCCAGAATAAATTCCTTCAGATCGTCGGAGGTCTTTTTAGTCTTCAGCGCCTGATCCGCGTCCAGATACCCTCGGCTGATAAACGTCTCCACCGTTGAAAATCCCTCTGTCAGATATTCGCTCAGCTTCTCCTCGCCGTTGTTAAGACGCCCCAGCACCTCCGTCTGGCGCTTATCCTGGTATACCTGGTAGAATCCCTGGCCGATCGCCAGGGTCTTCAGGGAAATGTCGTTGTTGGCGATAACCGGAGTCATTCCCCTGCTGACAAAATAGTCGCAGACCTCCTCCCATTCCTTCCAAGTTCCGGGAACCTGCTGTTTATGTTCCTTCAGTAAATCCAGATTGCAGTAAAGGCCGAAGACCGACACCGTCGTAGGCACCCAGGTAATCCTGCCGTTTCCCATCTGGCTCCTCATCTCGTCCGTAAAATCAGGCAGCGTGGAGAGGCCGGACAAATCCGCCAGCTGTCCCTTCTCTTCCAGCTTCAGCAGGCTGTCGTGATTAAAGTAATCTCGAAACAATTTTTAGACCTAACCCTATGTAACTCGGCAAATGGCGGCAAAGCCTGTATTTATGGGCTTTTTCGCCATTTGCTTTATGGGAGAACAATACGCATATAGTGGCAAGTCCCGGCATGAAATTGCCGCTAAAAGTAGTAGAGGGGTAGTAAACCTGGCCTTTACTACTACGCAGCTATTGAGGCTGGCGCTGCCTTTTCAGCCTCGATACGCTCCATCTCGGCCTTGGCCGATTCAAAGGACGCATGGGCGTAATAGCCTAATGTCATGGTGATGTTCGCATGGCCCATGATGTACTGCAAGGCTTTGGGGTTCATACCGGCATTGGCCATCCTCGTACAGAAATTATGCCGGAAAGTGTGGGCTGTGATTTTGGGAAGCTGCTCCTTATGGAGCTTGTTATACTTCTTCACAAGCCCTTTAATCATGGCATTGTAGTTGGCCGCCGTCTTGGGTAAACCGTCCCGGTTGAGGAACAGGAAATCCGTGTAGCCATCCACCGTGATCGTCTCCACCTTGCCGCGCCGTTTGAGTATGCGCCGGAAGGCTTCGTAGGCTTTCTCGCTCATGTGGAGCTGCCGGACGCCGCTTTTGGTTTTCGGCGTTTCAATATAGAAGCCTATTTCAGCGTCGCGCAAAAGCTGGTGGTCTACCAGGATGGCACGGTTTTTGAAATCCAGGTGAGTGGTGAAACCGCAAAGCTCTGAAATCCGCACACCCGTCTCTGAGAGGATGATGAGTTCATCCGCATACTTGGAATAAACCGGGTCGCCCTGTGCAAAGGCAATGAGGCTTTCTTCCTGTTCTGGGGTAAGGATGATTTTTTCCTCCCGGTCATCCTCAATCACCGTGTTCATGGCAAACCGGAAAGGATTTTTTCGGATGTAGTTGTCCTCCACCGCCGTGTAAAAGGCCGCCAGCAAGGAGCGCTGGTGGTTTTTTATGGTCTGGTAGCTGTACCCTTTCTCGCTCATGCGGATGGCCCAGGCTTTGGCGTCGGACGGCTTCACATCTTCAATGCTTTGGGAACCGAGGGGATCGTCACCCAGCAGCTTCAGAAAGTTTTTTCGGGCCTTTTCGGTGCCGTACTTGACATTCTTTTTCAATGCGGTGTGCTTGGCGTAGAGCTGGCATACCGTTATCTTTTTGCCAATGGTGTCGATCCCGTCGTCTATATCCCTGCGGATTTCCTTTTCTTTCTCCCGCAGGGATTTATCATCCCGCTTGCCCGCAGGCGTTTTGTCTGTGGGCACCAGTTTCCAGGCATAGACAAATTGGGGCTTCCCGTATGCGTCCGTGTACTTAAATGCGTATCTCCCGTCTTTTCTCTGGCTCTCTCCGGTTCTTAAAATGCGGCCTCTGTTATCGCGCCGTTTTTCTGACATAGTATGCAGCTCCTTTCCGCCCCGGAATGAGCCTTGATACGAGATACATCCATATTATACCGCAATCACGGCCCGGTGCAAATGTGCGATTTCAGATCACATCGAGAGAGTCTATTACCTTTTCAAACTGACGGCGTTTGATTTGGACACGGTTGCCGTTCATAATGAGCCAGCTTGCGTCCGGGTTTTCCTCCGCCAGCTTTCGGAGTTTCTTTTCCCCAATACGGAAATAACGGGCTGCCTCCTCAATGGTTAAGGTATATTTTTCCCAGATAGGAACGTCCGGGTAATTCATCATCGCAGCCCTCCTTTTCCATTGTCGTGCCCATTCCGGCGCACAACCTCATAGTCAAAGCCGGGACGCTGGCCGCAGTAGGTGCAGATATCCTTTTCCACCCTGTCGGGGTGAACCCTGCGCAAATAATAAGAGCCTGTGCCGTAGAAGTTATTGGCACAGGCCGGACAAAGGCACATGATTAAGTTTTCGGGAACCTCCTCGATCAGCCCCACGCTGACCGCCAGGGCGTGGTTGATTTTTCGGATATGCTTTTCTTCCAGATGTCCGATGTACGCGCCCAGTCGTTTCTTGTCAATGGTGCGGAGCTGTTCCAAAAGAACGAGAGAAGGCAGTTCCAGCCCGTTTTCCGCCTGGAGAAGATAGTGCGTGGGCAGCTTGGCCTTGGCGTCCACTTTGCTGGAAATGGCCGCCACAATGACGGTGGGGCTGTATTTGTTCCCCGTGTTGTTCTGAAGAATAAGGACGGGGCGATAACCTTCCTGCTCGGAGCCGATTCCCCGGCCCAGATCGGCATAGTACATATCGCCGCGCAGATATGTCCTGTTCATGTCTTATGACCTCCCTTTGAAAAATCAGGCGGCATGGGCCGCCTATGTAGAGGCCGCGCAGCAGAACAGAATGAAGGCCGGGGAGAGATAAAACCATTCTCCTGTTTTCATTGGCCCGTCCTGCTGCACAGCCCGTATTTCAAAGGTGCTCCTATTTGTCCTCGACGCCCCGAAGCACCGGGTGGGAAGTCATCAAACGGCTGGCGGCTGGCCAGCTCCACGGGGAATCTCACCCCTCGCGTGGTTCTCACGCAACCGCCCCCATTGCCTGCGACGGATCACGGCAAAATGGAGCCGCTTCAACGCTCGGACGTTAGGCTGGACGGGAGTATCATTGTCCCCGCTGCCGGTCATGGCCGTACCGGGAGCCATCCGGTACTGGCAGCCTGCTGTTTCTCGCTCCTTGCCGGGAAGAACAAACCAAAGACCTGCATTTTCTTTTTCGGTGGTGTCTCGTTGTTTTCTTCCGGCAGATCGCCGCGCAGCAGCCGCCTGGGCTTTGGCTTTCGCCAAAGCAGCGGGAATGTGCCTGATGAATGGGTATGCAGTTTTCAAAGTTCCGGGAGAGAGAACAAAGTGCCTTCGGCACTCTCAACTCCCCTGCCCCTCACTCATGAGGGGTTTTGGGGTTTTCCTTTGTCACTTTTTGTTGTAAAATATTCTTATGTATAAAAAGAACATTCTTCAA
>NZ_JACOPC010000009.1:0-295565 GCF_014288035.1 Hungatella sp. L36
GAAAAGGAAGCTGTCGCAGGTTCTCCCCCGTCCCCCTCGCCCTAACCGCAAACCCTGGGGCTGTGTACTGGCTGTGCTGGGAAAAACAATATTAAAACAATATTAAATAATAAATAAAAGGCTTGACTACATTTTCTTTATGGTATATGGTATACTATTTTTGCAATGGTTACACGTATTGTTAATGGAGGGAAATCGATGGAAATAGAACGTAAATTTTTTATAAATGATCCACTGCCCGGATATAAGGAGTATCCTTATCATGCGATTGAGCAGGGATACCTGTGTACAGAGCCGGTGGTGCGGGTGAGACGGGAGGATGATACGTATTATCTTACGTATAAGTCAAGAGGGAAGCTGGCCAGAGAGGAGTATAATCTGCCTCTTACAAAGGAGGCTTATGAGCATTTGATCGGGAAGGCGGATGGGAATATTCTTACGAAGAAAAGGTACTTGATTCCTGTCGAGGGATCGCATTTGACTATCGAATTCGATGTGTTTGAAGGGAAGTTTCAGGGGCTTATGCTGGCGGAAGTGGAGTTTGAGACGGAGGAGGAGGCGAATGCGTTTGTTCCTCCGGAATGGTTTGGAAGGGATGTGACATACTCCGGGGAGTATCAGAACAGCCGGTTGTCGGGGCTGGCAGGTATGGAGCTGCTTTGAGCCTGGGGACCATGCTTTGGGGAGAAATTTTATTCTTCCCCTTACAAGAAAGAGTCCGGCAAGCTGGACTCCTGCGCCGGAGCGCGGTCGCTTCAGCGGCCATCTTTCCTAATAGAAATAAAAAAGGCATGAAAGAATTTGCGGTGCGCTGGCGCATAAGCAAATTCTTTCATGCTGTTGGGTGGATTATTGTTTTATTTCTTCTGAACGTATTTCAGACAGTCAAGTGTTACTGCCGTGATAATGATGATACCTTCAAATACGAACTGGAGGTTTGTGTCGATACCGAGGATTGTAAGGGAGTAGATCAGTACGGTGAAAATAAGTACGCCGACTACTACGCCTGAAATCTTACCAATACCACCGGTAAAGGATACGCCGCCTACTACACAGGCTGCGATCGCGTCCATCTCCCAGCCCTGGCCATAAGCCGCGGAGCCGGAGCCTACCATTCTTGCACATTCCAGCCATGCGCCAAAGCCGTAAAGAATACCAGCCAGGATAAATGCGCCCATGGTTACCCAGAATACGGAAATACCTGAAACAGCCGCTGCCTCCGGGTTTCCGCCGACTGCGTATAAATTCTTGCCGAATGTTGTCTTGTTCCAGATAAACCATACGATTGCAATTGCAGCTACCGCCCAAAGGATGATGGTCGGGAAACCATTCAGTCTCGGGATGATCATCTTCGGAATCGATGATTCAATTGCACCGAAGGATACACCTTTTGTCGCATACGTAACAAGGCCGAAGATTACCAGCATGTTTGCCATGGTTGAAATAAAAGGATGCATCTTGAATCTGGCTGTAAAGAAGCCTCCGATTGCGGTAAAACATGTACACAGAACGATACACATAAACAGAGCGAAAACAACTCTTACACCGATGGGAAGACCCGTAAAATCAAATACATGGCCGAAAACCATACCCGTATTGACGCCCTGGTGCATAATGATGGTTGCAGTCGTCATACCCATACCAACCATACGGCCAATGGAAAGGTCCGTACCGGTAAGGAGAATGAGTCCCGCTACACCGAGTGCAAGGAACATACGCGGGGAAGCCTGCTGTAGAATATTTAAAATATTGTTATAGGTAAGCAGCGGCACGCCCTTTATGATCGGCGTGGCGATACACAGCCCGATAAAAATCAGGATAATCGCTATATACAAACCATTCTGCAGTAAAAATTCCCTGCGGTTGAACGTATATTTATAGTTCTCCCATTTCTGGGCCCTGGACTCCGTGAAGGTGAATTTGGAGATGCGCAGTAAGTCGATCAGATGATACTGCCAGACAAATGCCGCGTGTCTTCTGTCCTTGATCTGCTGAAGTTCCTTTTCCAAATCCATTTTCGCATCAAACATCCGGTTCTTATGAACATACTTTTCATCCTTCACTTCCTGATGGTCAGAAAGCTTTGACATGGTGCTCTGGTGTTCTTTCTCCAGCTCCGCAATCTTTTTGTTGTACTTTTCCTTTGCGAGCACCTTTTCCTGCTCACAGCTCTCCTTCAGCGGCTGATAATAATCCTTATCAAAGTGTGCCTTCAGATACGCTGTTGCGTCAGAAATTAATTTTGAAATCTCATCTTTATTTTTTGCTTCAACTGCTTTTGCTTTATCCAGCTCAGCCTTATACGCTGTAATCCTGGATTCTTTTTCACCCTTCGTGATGCTGCGGTCTCTCTTTATTGCGTCAATCGAATTCTGAAGAGCGACTGCTCTGTTTGTGCCGTCCGCTCTGAGGCTGTCGATCTTACTCTGTATCTTACCAACATAATCCTCAATTGGCTGGCGCAGCTTAAGTTCCTGTTCAGCTGTAAGAGTCTTACCATTTCCATTCGCCATATCCATCAATCTCCCCCATTATAGGTATTTTGCACTGAGTCTTAAAAGCTCTTCCTGGTTTGTATCTTTTGTATTCACAATTCCAGACAGCCGTCCATTGGACATAACACCAATACGGTTCGTAATTCCCAGAATCTCCGGCATCTCAGAGGAAACAACTATGATCGTCTTTCCCTGCTTCGCCATATTGATGATCAACTCATATATTTCGTATTTCGCGCCGACATCGATACCTCTTGTAGGTTCATCCATCATGAAAACCTGAGGCTCGCGTTCCAGCCATTTTCCAAAAATAACCTTCTGCTGGTTACCGCCGGAAAGGCTCGATATCATATCGTCCGGCCCCATACACTTGGTATGCATGATTTTGATTTCCTTCGAAGTCGCATTTACCATCTTTACATCAGAGAGTGCGATTCCGGTCTTATACTGTTCCAGGTTTGCAATGGTGGTATTAAACGTGAGATCACCCTTCAGGAAAAGCCCGTTGGCCTTTCGTTCCTCAGTGATCATGGCAAATCCATGCTCCATAGCTTCCTTCGCACTTCCGAAATTCATAAGGCGCTTATTAAAGTAAACACGCCCTGCCGCTCGGGTACGGACACCAAAGATCGTCTCCAGAAGCTCCGTACGCCCTGCTCCCACCAGTCCATACAGCCCGAAGATCTCCCCTTCTTTTACATCGAAGGAAACATCCTGCAAATGGGGTTCAAACTTCGTGGATAAATGCTGGATGGACAAAATCACATCCTTGGGGGTATTGTCAACCGGCGGGAACCGGTTGTCAAGTGAACGGCCTACCATGGCCGCTATCAGCTCATTCATGTTCGCATCCTTGGTACTCTTTGTCATAACCAGGTTGCCGTCACGAAGCACCGATATCTCATCACATATTTCAAAAATCTCATCCATCTTATGAGAGATGTAGATCAGGGCAATTCCCTGCTCTTTTAACATTCTCATCATCTCGAAAAGTTTATCCACTTCCTGTACCGTTAAGGAGGAAGTCGGCTCATCGAGAACGATTACCTGGGAATTATAGGAGATTGCCTTGGCAATCTCACACATCTGCCTCTGTGATACAGACATGTTCCGCATGGGCTGAGTAAGGTCAACGGTCATGCCCAGCTTTCTGAAAAGCTCGGAAGCTTCCTTTTTCATTCTGCCTTCATCAACAATCCCCATGGAATTGACCGGATAACGACCGAGGAACAGATTGTCAATAACATTTCTTTCCAGACACTGATTCAGTTCCTGGTGAACCATTGCAATTCCGTTTTCAAGGGCATCCTTCGGTCCGGAAAAGCTTACTTCCTTTCCTTTCAGGAAGATATTTCCCTCGTCCTTCTGGTAGGTACCAAACAGGCACTTCATCATGGTGGACTTACCGGCGCCGTTCTCACCCATAAGCCCCATAACGGTTCCGCGCTTCACATCCAGATTGATATGGTCCAGAACCCTGTTTCGGCCAAAGGACTTGCTCATACCGCGTATTGATAAGACGATATCATCTTTCTTATCTGCCATTGTTTTTACTCCTCTGCTTATAAAAACACCTGATTATTGTTTCAATCCACTCTCGGTAATTTCACAGAGTACGACTACATTTTAAGATGCGTGACTTAACTTCATGTCAGTGGGGGATACCGATTTTTCTCCGCCCGCCACTACCGTTAAACTTATTTTGGTAATTCAGACCTCCACTTACAGATGCGTGGAAATTCTCGCTTATTTAAAAGAGGTTATCAGGGAGAATTTCTTCTCCCTGATAGCCTGCCCATCTTTAATATTAGTGAATATTACTGATCAAGTAAAGATGTGTAAGAAGCTGCGTTATCTGTCTTAACCATGTTAATTGCAAATGCATCGTACTGGCTCGGATTTCCAAGACGGTTTGTGATATTGGACTCTGTCTGGCCATCGCCGCCGATGTACTCAACCTTTAAGTTAAGCAGCTTGTCGTACTTCTGAAGAAGTGGCTGGTAGGTTGAACCCAGGAAGTTATCAGCTGAATTGTAAATATTCAGCCATACATTCTTTTCCGGATGGGCAGCAGCATCAAGCTGATTTGCTACTGGCGCATAAACCATTGTGGAATCCATGAAATCGCTATAGTTATCTGCTGTAACAGCAACGTTTAATGCATAGTAAGAACGCTCATCTGTTTTGTATACATATACATCGCTGCTCAGAACGTTGCCTGCATCGTCCGCTGTACCGATACCAGTATCAATATCAACTCCATCGAGAGCGTTGCGGAGAACACGAAGTGTTAAGTAAGCCTGAACATCTGCATGCTGGCTGATGGTTCCGCCGTAGCCTTCTGCGATAGCGGCAACTGCATCACTGTTTGCATCATAACCAAATGTAGGAACTTTGTTGTCCTTGGACCATGCGTTGAACATGGACATTCCCATACCGTCGTTGTTGGAAGCAACAATATCAATCTGATCGCCGAAAGAAGAAGACCATGTGCCAATTCCGTTGCCTGCAGTCGCTGCATCCCATGTAGCTCCTGCGGAGTTCTTCATCTCCTGGGAAGCAAGTTCGCGAACGATATATGTCTTTCCGCCAACTTCAAGTGTTCCGTCCTGTACGGCTGTTGCCTTGCCCTCTGTGTTTGTACCAATCGGGTCACTGACAATGTTGCCGTCTTTCTCTACCGCTGTTCCAAGGGCCTTACGAACGCCTCTTGTACGAGCGATGGAATCGTTATGTCCGATATCGCCGATCGCCAGAACATAGCCGATGATTCCGTCACCGTTACGGTCGATGGTGTCAATATTCTTTTCGATGTACTCTTTTACCATGGTACCCTGAAGTTCAGCACCCTGATTTGCATCGAATCCTACATAGTATGTATCCGCATTGTAATTCAGCGCCGTCATATCAAGCTGGCCTGTGGCACTGCTGGATGGCTGACGGTTAAACCATACTAAGGGCTTATCCTTGTTCTCCACTTTTGCATCAGCGGCTTTTGTCTCTGCCGGAGCTGCTGTTGTCTCTCCTGCTGCTGCGGTTGTTGTCTCTGCCGGAGCTGCTGTTGTTGGTGTTTCTGCTGTCTTGGAGCCACATCCTGCCATGGAAAATACCATAGTGGACGCCATACCTACTGCTACTACTTTTTTGAGTAATCTCATGATAAATCCTCCCTAGATATAGTATAGTATTTGCCGATTCGTCATTTTTCCTCATCGACACCCATATTATATCTTTATTTTAGGCATATTTCCATATGATTTTTTTCGTTATTATATAAAATTTCTTAGATTTTATGTTTTTTACCCATTTTTCCATGGTCTGGATCGCAACATGCACAAGACATTTTAGTTTTTATCAGCTGTTAGTGCAGTCTGACTGCAATTATAGTATTTTCCCCCTTCCAAACTCACGATTTCCTGTACATTCTGTCCAAGTCCGGCCGCAGCGGCGATCTGGAACATCACATTGGCGTACTCATCGCTGTCACACTGCACGGTTCCAAAGAGCTTCCCGGAGCTCAGCCCCTCGATTCCCTGTGGTGTTCCGTCGATCCCCACAATCTTGATGGGCCTTGTGATTTTCTTCCGCTCCAGCGCGTCAGCCGCACCCAGCGCCATATCGTCATTGTTGCTGATCACGAGTTCGATTTCATCCGGATACTCATCGAGCCATTTCTCCATCCACGCAGAGCCCTGGCTCTTCTCCCAGTTTCCAATGCCTCCGGTGATCTTTTCCAGGGGAACGCCTCCGTCTTTTAAGGTCTGAATCGACCATTCCGTTCTGATTAAGGAATCCTGATGGCTTGTCTCGCCCTCAAGGAGTACATAGCTTACCTTGCCGTCGCCGTTTAAATCCAGGGAAGCGGGATCCTTCTTATAGGCGTCTACCAGGATGTTCCCCTGCAGGACCGCGGATTCCTTAGCGCTTTCCCCCACATAGTAAAGCTTCTCCCATCGGTTCATATCCTCTTCCACCGGCTCCCTGTTGAAGAATATCACGGGAATGTCGCCCTCCATCGCCCTGCTGATGATATAGGAGGCTGCGGACCGGTCCACCATATTGACGCAGATCACGTCCACACCCAGGGAGATAAACCGGTCCACCTGGCTGTTCTGCGTGTTCTGATTGCCCTTTCCATCCACAACGTCGAGAATCACTTTGACGCCGGTCTCCTTCTCATAGGCTTTCGCCTTCTCCTCCATCTTTCCGCAGAGATTATTAATAAAGGAATCGTCTCCCCGGTACAGAGTCACCCCGACCCGCAGCGTCTTTTTCTCCTCCTTCTCCTCATGGCTCCGGTTCTGGAAAAACAGACAGCCGAACACAAGAATAACAGCTATGAGCAGTACTGCAATAAATGAATATTTCTTTTTCATTGGCCCTCCTCTGTTCCTTACTCGATTGGATAAAGAATCTTCTCGAAACGCGTCTCTTTCAAATCATCTTTTTCGATGTAATACGATTCCAGCACGATCTGATCCCGGTCGCCGCGCTTTTCGATGGCCTCCACTGCCTTTACAATGCTTAAGTATCCGGCATCGAACTGGTTTGTCGTCACAAGGCCCTTTATCACGCCGCGGTCCATCTGATTTAATATCTTCGTCGTGCTGCCGAAGCCATAGAGGTTCGGAGTGTCTTTTCCATAAACCGGGCTTCCCGCGATGACATCCGCCACCTGATCCAGGCTCTGCACGTCCAGGGCGACGAGAATCTCCTCCCCGCTGCCGGAAACCGCGTTTTCTTCAATCGTCCGGTGAAAGTCATCCTCACTTTCCGCCGCGGAGGCGCCGGAAGCGCCGTTTCTGTACTTTTCGTAGAGCTGCACATGGAAGCCCGCCTGGGAGAGCGCCGCCAGAAGGCTTTTGTACACTTCTTTGTTGTAGCCGTACTCCAGCCCCTCGGAGAATACGAGAACCGGCTTGTCCGGGGTATTTTCCCTTGCTATGGCATCCCCCAGCATCTTCCCCGTCTCCTGGTAGTCCTGTGAGATACCGCTCATGGCCCAGTCGCCCGGGAAGATGGTTCCCATGACGATCAGCGGGCTGCTGAGGACCATCCCATCCAGTATCGCGCTGCACTCCTGCTGCTTTAAGGGCACCAGCACCGCCGCCTTCGCCCCGTCGTCAATCTCACGCTTTAACAGCTCCATCTGCTCCGTGACATCTCCCTTTTCGTACAGGGTGATGAAGTTGACATCCACGTTGTACTCATCCGCGGCCTTGTCCACACCCTTGCGGAAATTTGTGTAGTAATCATCTGTGGTATCTCCGATCACGATGGATATCGGATAAATCTCCGTCTTCTTTTCTTTGATAATCAAATCCGTGGAGGACAGCAGAAACAGGAGGACTAAAACTCCCGCAAGCAGACTCCATATCATCTTTTCCCGCCTTGTCATCTTCATCTTTCTCCGCCCTCCGCCAGAATCCGGCTGTAGGGAACGGCAGGAAGGTGGATGGTAATCTCCGTCCCCTCGTCCGGTTCTGAATCGATCCTAAGCCCGTACTCCTCGCCAAAATAGAGCTTGATCCGCTCATTCACATTCTTTACACCGATTCCGGAGCCCTTTTTGGAGGTCACTAAAATCGTGTCGGAAAACAGGCTTTCCACCTGTTCCCGGGTCATGCCCAGCCCGTTGTCGCGGACCGTGAAGTATAAGTCCTCCCCTTCCTTCCACACCTTGAGCGTGATCTCGCCGTCGCCGTCCATGAACTCCATCCCGTGGTAGATCGCGTTCTCCACCAGCGGCTGGAGCATCAGCTTTAAACTGGCCAGCTCCAGGCAGTCGTCCGCGGCGTCGATGTAGTAGGAAAATTTGTTCTTAAAACGCATGTGCTGAATCATCAGATAGTTGCGCACGTGCTCCAGCTCGTCATGCACGGTGATGATGCTCTTACCCTTGCTCAGGCTGATACGGAAGAACCGCGCAAGCGCCGTCACTACCTTAACCGCCTCCGCCTTCTGCTCATTTTCAATCATCCAGACGATGATATCCAGGGTGTTATAGAGGAAATGCGGGTTGATCTGAGACTGCAGCGTATCAAATTCCTGCTTTCTCTTGGCCTCATGCTCTGTCACAATATCGTTCATCAGCACCCGGATCTGTCTGGCCATGTTATTGATGGAGGTTCCCAAATGCTGAATCTCATACGATCCGCCGATATAGACCGGCGTCTCCAAATTTCCCTCCTCCAGAATTCCCACGGATTTTTCCAGTTCCTTGATGGGATTCGTGATTCTGGACGATATATAGGAGTTGATAATTGTTAAAATAAAGAGAATCAGGGTGATCAGAAAAATGATAAACAGCCTCGTCTTTATGGAGTTTAGGGATACCACGTTCTTTGGCGTCACCCCTACGACCTTCCAGCCCGTGTAGCCCACGGACTTCACGGTGATAATCCGCTCACGCCCCTCGAACTTTTCCAGATGGTTTCCGTCCTTGTATCCGGCCGCCGTTAAATTATTCTCGGAGACCCGTCCGGAATCAATCAGCTGGATCTTCGGATGGTAGAGGATTTCCCCGTCGTTGCTGATTAAGTAGACGTAGCCTCCGGTGCCTGTGGTCACGCCCTCAAACAGATGCGCCAGGCTGGAGTAGCTTAAATCCACCAAAAGCACGCCCTGCGCCGTCGATGTCCCTTCCGTCAGCTCCACCGCCCGGGACAGAGAGATCACCCACCGGTACTGGCTTTCATTGCCGTCGAAAATATACTGGACGTGAGGATTGGAGAAATGCTGGTTTTCCGTTTTCTCCAGGGCATTGGAAAACCAGCCGTCCCCGGTCACGTCCAGATTCGTCTTGATTCTGGCTGCCGGCACCGCCTCCTTTAAAGTCCCATCCTGGGAGAACAGGGCAATGTTGTCCACATTGTCCTTGTTGTTGTCGTACAGCAGGGTGATCTCGCTGTTGATGGACTCCGAGGACAGGTCCGCGTTCTTTACCGCACCGTAATACAGGGAATCCGACAGCTTCATGACCGTGCGCAGATAGCTCTCCACAGACCGCGCCACCTGGCCGATCAGGCTCTGGTTTTCCTCCATAACCGTCTCGGACACCTGGCTCGACAGACGCTGGTAGATGGAAAACGTAATGAGCAGACTGGCCGCCAGGGCAGTCACGGTAAAATACGTAAAGATCGTATACCGTATGCTGTTGTTATGAATCCTCTTGCCGTTTTTCTTTTTATTCATTTATCTGGCTCCACGGAATTTCGTCGGTGACACTCCAAATTTTTTCTTGAATACGTAGCTGAAATAGTTCTGCTCCTGGTAACCCACCTTGGAGGCGATGACGTACGTCTTGTCGTCCGTCTTGTTTAACAGTTCCACGGCCTTATTTAAGCGGATTTCCGTGAGATAGGCGATGTAGGCCTGCCCCGTCTCCTTCTTGAACATGGTCGAGAAATAAGCCGGGCTCATGTGCAGGTGGCGGCAGATCATCTCCACGGACAGATCGGGGTTCTGATAGTTGTCCATAATATACTGCTTCGCCTGCTGGATCACCTGGCGCGTCGTTATGTCACGCTCCTGATTGATGGCCTGGTTCATCTTGTGCGCCGTTTTTAACAGCCACTCGCCGAACTCCTCCCGCTTCTGAAGCTTGTCGATGACGCTTAAGTATTCCAGCTCGCCGCCCAGAATCTCCTCCAGGTTTAAGTCATACTGCTGGATCATCTGAATGATGGTGTTCAGGACGCCGAACACATACACCTGCTGCTGACGGTAATGCACCTTTGCCGATTCCAGCTTGCCGGAGATTCTGGCCGTTACGGCCTCGATCTTCTCATCCGGTCCAAACTTGACGGCGGAAATAAAATCAGACTCGTCTGCATTGTCAAATTCCAGCTTGCCGCTGCCTACCGGCTCCATATCGTTGATGTAGATCGTGATTCCGCTGCCTACCACCGCCTTATATCCCAGGGCTTCCACTGCCGACTGGTAGGAGCCTGCGATCTTCGACAGGCCGGTCACGCTGTGGCCGATGCCTATGGTGACCGGAACCTCCAGAATACGTTTGGCCTCCTTACAGATATCTCCCAGAACATCGATGAGCCCCGTCGTCGTATTGTCGTCGTCGAGCGCCGCGATCACCACCATTTCGGCTTCAGCCGTGGACTGGAATAAGGAGAACCGGCAGTAGCTTTTCAGCTTTTCCCGCACGATCTGCATGACGGAAATCGGAATCAGCTCTTCCTCCTCGTGGAGTGACAGCGTCTTCTTGCTTCTGTCATCACTCTTTTCCACATCGACGGCCGCGATCACCCATTTCCTGGCTCCTGTAATCGGGATATCGTATTCCCTCAGCTTCGACTCAATCAAATCATCCGACAGCCTCCGGTGCACCATGTCGTTGAAAAACTGCTCGCGGATAATCGGCAGGCTCTTTCTGTAATTTTCACGAAGGCGGCTCACGTTGCGCTTCTCTTCGATCTCCTCATCTAAATTAGACTTGATCCGTTTCAGGATGGATGTCAGCTCCTCCACGTTGACCGGTTTTAGAATGTACTCCGTCACGTTCAGCTTAATTGCCTTCTGGGCGTACTCGAAATCGTCGTAGCCCGAGAAAATAACCACCTTCATGGAAGGATACCTCTGCCGGATTTTCTCCGCCAGCGTAAGGCCATCCATATAGGGCATGCGGATATCGGTCAGAACCACATCCGGCTCTAAGACCTCGATCTTTTCCAGCGCGTCTTCTCCGTTCTCGGCATCCCCCACCACCTTGAATCCGGCTGATTCCCAGTCAATCTGTTTGATAATGCTCTTGCGGACCTCTTCCTCGTCGTCCACCAAAATAATGCTGTATAAATTCATGATCTATACCCCTTCTCTCCTGTAAATAATAAGATTTTGTCTCTATGCAGTCCCGTTATATGCACTGATACAGCAGCGCGTTGCAGATGGCGGCCGCCACATTGCTTCCGCCCTTCCGTCCTCTCGCCACAATAAACGGCGTGTCGGGCAGTGAAAGGATCATCTCCTTCGACTGGACCACGTTGACAAAGCCTACCGGCACACCGATCACCAGTTTCGGTTTCAGCCTGCCCTCTTTAATCAGCTCGTACAGCCGGACCAGTGCCGTAGGGGCATTGCCGACTGCAAAGATACAGTCTCCGCCCAAATCGGCCGCCTTCTCCATGCTGGCGCAGGCTCTGGTGGTTCCGAGCCGCTTCGCCGCCTCCGCCACGTCTTCATCGGCCATGAAACAGTCCACCGTACAGCCGCATTTCTGGAGGGCCGCCCGGTTGACGCCCGATTTCCCCATATTGGTGTCTGTGATGAAGCGGACGCCTTCTTTAATCGCCGCCTTCGCCAGCTCCACTGCGTGTTCGGAAAAGATTAAGCTGTCCGCATAGTCGAAGTCGGCGGTCGTGTGGATTACGCGTTTGATGACCAGTTCATTTTCCGGGTCCAGGACCCGGTCCCCCAGCTCCTCTGTGATAATCTCAAAGCTCCTTTTCTCTATGTCACCGGGAAGCACCCGTTCCAGTTCCGTCTTTATCATTCTGAATCTTCCTTTCTGCTGTCCGTCATGCGATTGCCGTCGATTCCCATCATTTCGTAAACCGCCGCCATGTCAAAGCTCTCTCTGATGACTGCCGCGAGACGGTCGTACTGCTGCTCCCGGTAGGCGGCGTAATGAAACTCTTCGTTTCGCACTGCGGTCAGCCCCTTTTTCTCAAGGAGAGCGCTCACAACCGTCTCTGCGATTCCCTCCCGGTCAAAGAATCCATGGATGTACGTGCCGTAGACATGATTTCTCTGGCATCCATCCATCTTGGCCAGGTGAGAGCCGTTCTGCTCCATCACATAGGACAGGGGCGGCACCGCGCGGACCGTCTCGCCCATGTGGATTTCGTATCCCTCGATCTCCATGCCCGAAAGCTCCTCCAGGATTCCGCCCACGGAGGCACAGGAACCGGTCACCCGGGTTCTCGTCTTCTCTTTCCCGAATACGGTCCTTACCGGAAGAAGCTTAAGCCCTTCCACCGGCCGCCCTCTGTAGGTTTCCGTCTCCACACCGAACGGGTCCTCCAGGCTTTCTCCCAGCATCTGAAAGCCGCCGCAGATTCCGAACACCGGAACGCCGGCGGACGCCAGCTTCAGTACTGCCGCCTCCAGGCCGTTCTCCCGCATCCAGAGTAAATCTTCTATCGTGTTCTTCGTCCCGGGAAGCAGGATCAGGTCCGGTTTTCCCAGATCCGACAAACGGTTCACATACGTAAGGCCGACTTCCGGCATACAGGAAAAGACCTGGAAATCCGTAAAATTGGAAATTCTGGGCAGCCGTATGACGGCAATGTCCACCAGCGTCTTTTTCCCTTTTTCTGTTCCGCTTAAATGGTGTCCCAGGCTGTCCTCATCCTCGATGTCCACATCAGCATAAGGAACCACTCCCGTAACCGGTATGCCGCACAGGTCCTCGATCATGTCCAGCCCCGGCTCCAGAATGGTCTTGTCTCCCCTGAATTTATTGACGACGAGCCCCTTCACCCGCGCCCGCTCTTCTTCCGAAAGCAGGGCCACAGTCCCGTAAAGCTGGGCAAACACACCGCCGCGGTCGATATCTCCCACCAAAAGGACCGGAGCATCCGCCATCTTCGCCATGCCCATGTTCACGATATCATCCTTCTTCAGATTGATCTCCGCCGGGCTTCCGGCGCCCTCGATCACGATGATATCGTACTCCTCCTCCAGTCTCCGGTATGCCTTTTCCACCTCGGGAATCAGCGTCTTTTTATATGCAAAATACTCTTTCGCCGGCATCGTTCCGATCGGTACGCCGTGGACGATGACCTGGGAACCGGAGTCGGAAGTCGGCTTCAGCAGAATCGGATTCATGTCCGCCTGCGGTTTAATACCGGCGGCTTCCGCCTGCACCACCTGGGCGCGTCCCATCTCCAGCCCGTCCTCCGTTATATAAGAGTTTAACGCCATATTCTGCGATTTGAAAGGGGCGACCCGGTAGCCGTCCTGCTTAAAGACCCGGCATAACCCTGCCGCAATCAGACTCTTGCCCGCGTTGGACATCGTCCCCTGTATCATAATTGATTTTGCCATTGATCTAATCCCTCTCTTCCATCGCCTTTTTCAGCACCCGGATAAATGTCTCATTATTGGCCCTGTCCTTTACGCAGATCCGGTAAAAACGTCCGTCAAGCCCCCGGTAGTTGGCGCAGGAGCGGATTAAGACACCGTTTTTCAAGCAGGCGTCATAGAGGCTGCGGGATTCCGGCGTCCGGGCCCTGGCCTGCGCCGGATCCCTGAAAAACAGATAGTTGGCCCTGGAATCGTAGACGAAAAGCCCCAGGCCCTCCATCTGCGCCTTCAGCCAGCTCCGCTCACGTTTCACCAGCTCCCTCGCCCGGTTCACATACTCCGTCTCCCCAAGCGCGGCCTCGCCCGCCGACTGAGCCGGACCGGAGACACTCCACGGCTGGCGACAGCCGTCCATTGCTTCCAGAAGTTCCCGGTCCAGAGAAATGCCGTAGCCCAGCCGCAGCCCGGCCATGGCGTAAAGCTTCGTAAATGCCTTCAGAATAAACAGCCGGCGGAAACGTCCCGACCGCAGTTCCTTCATCACGGAAAAGCGCTCCGGCTCATCCAGGAACTCAATAAAACACTCATCCACCACACAGACAATGCCGCATTCTTCGCAGTACTCCAGAAGAGGGATCAGCGCTTCCCGTTCCACCGCAAATCCGGTGGGATTATTGGGATTGCAGAGGAACAGGATATCCGGCCGCTGTCCGGCCGCCTCTGCCTCCTTTAAATGCGCGAGGAGCTCCGGTACCGAAAGGGCAAAGTCTTCCTCTTCCTTTAAGTCGAACCAGGACAGCCCGCATCCTGCGGCCTTTAACGCCTGCTCATATTCCAGAAAGGAGGGGGCGATTAACAGCGCCCGCTTCGGACGCTTCGCCTGTACAATCAGAAAGATAAGCTCCGCCGCGCCGTTTCCGCAGAGAACAGCCTCCCTTCCGATCCGGTGGTAATCCGCCAGCTTCGTTCGAAGGGCCTGGCACCGGCTGTCCGGATACACGCTGCAGCAGTCTGCCGCCCCTATGTAAGCATTTCTCACACCCTCGGGAAGCCCGAGCGGGTTTAGGTTGGCGGAGTAATCCAGCTCCACCTGATTCGTATATATGTCTCCTCCATGCTGGTATTCCATGATGTATATCTCCATTCTGTCATTTTACAGTCTGTTCTACAGTGCCGGATTATCTAATAAATGGTATTGTAACCAGAAGCCAAAGAACCGCCGCTGCAAACAGCGCCGCCGCATACGTTCCCGTCATCAGCGTATTTGCCCGCCGGATATCCTCATATTCCACGGACCGGTCTGCATCGCCGATAGTCGGTTTCTCGTACAGCTTTCCGAAGTAGAACGCGTTTCCCGCCAGCTGAATCCCCAGTACGCCGGCACAGACCGATTCCGTCTGGGCGGAGTTGGGACTCTTATGGTTATAACGGTCACGTCTGAAGATCCGGATTCCGCCTCTTCCGCTGTAATGACGGATTTCGGCTCCTTCTGCCGCCTCCAGGACATAACCCGCCGCGATCATGAAACAGGCCGAAAGCCTGGCCGGAATATAGTTGCACACATCGTCCAGTCTGGCTGCTGTTCTTCCGAAGTTTATGTATTTGACATTTTTATATCCAACCATGGAATCCATGGTATTAACCGCCTTATAGAGAAATATCCCGGTTCCGCCTCCCAGCACCATGTAAAAGAGCGGGGCAATAATTCCATCCGAGGTATTTTCCGCCACAGTCTCCACCGCAGCCTTCGTAATTCCCAGGTCTGTGAGATCTTTGGTATCCCGCCCTACGATCATGGAGACTGCGGTTCTTGCGCCCTCTGTATCTCCGGCGGCCAGCGCGTCATACACCTTCATGCTCTCCTTTTTCAAAGAACGCCACGCCATCATCTGCCCGCACATCATGCTTTCCACCGCCACTCCAGCCAATGGATGAACCGTGTACGCGGCAGCCAGAACGAGCACCGAGGCAAGTCCTGTGATCAGAAGAACAGCGACAACCAGCGCGGTTCCCGCCCTTCTCTCCGACTTTTCGTTTGCCGGAAACCATTTGCGGAGCCGTGCCTCCAGCCATGCGATCAGGTTACCGATGCCGCAGACCGGATGGGGTATATTCCGTGGATCTCCAAACAGCGCATCGAGGGCACAGCCCGCAAATGCAGCCAGTATATGGTAACGTATCATCTGTTCTCCCTCATTTCAGCCTGGTGGCGATGCCGCAGACCATGCGGTACACTGCTTCGGAATCTGCCGCCAGCTTTTCGGCCGCCCTCCCGGCTGCCTCCCGCCATGCCCGCTCCTCCGGGTCCACCGGAACGATACCGCATCCCATCTCGTCCGCGGTAATCACGACCTCCGGATTCTTCGCCTCAATCGCGGCTATAAATTCATTGACATCCCGCTCTTCCCAGAGCAGTCTTCTCACAAAGTAATGAAATCCGCTGATAACCGGCCGCTCAAGGGCCGTTTCGAACGGATCCCTCCGTCCGCTGGCCACCGGAAGCGTTCTCTCTTCCGTTTTGGGACCGGCGTACAGTACGTGTTCTCCTATTCCCGGCGTGGCCCGGCCTGCTGCAAGTGTTTCCGCAAATGCCGTCTTTCCCTGCCACGCACCGCCTGTAATAAAAATCATAAATATTCTCCTGTCATCATTTTCGTTTCATGTTATTGTCCGGTTCTTTATATGGCAAACCGGGCCACAGCCGCCAGCACCGCCGTCAGTACCAGCTCACACACCTGAAGGAAATACCCCGCCAGGTCTCCCGTAATTCCGCCGAATTCTTTTTTCGCCATACAGTAATAGTACAAAAATGTCAGAGCGGCGCCAACCGCTGTCATCGATGCGGCTGCGGCCCCTCCCGCATACAGAATCCAGCCTTCTGCCAGAACCAGACAGCACCACATGGTCACGGCGACCGTCTTCTTCTGTGCCTGTCCGGAAAATGACGCGGCGAGTCCGCTGTTCTTCGCCATCGGAAAGGTCACCACGGCAAGTCCGGAAAGCGCCCTCGATATCACAAAAATCCCTCCGTAGGCTCCCAGAAGCACCGGTTTCATCTCTCCGAAAACCGCTACGTAGAGCAGCAGATACACGCAGCAGCCGATTATGGCGAAAGCCCCCGTATGTGGGTCCTTTAAAATCTCCAGTTTCTTTTCCACCGGCGCGTGCGAGGCTCTGGCATCCGTCACGTCGAGAAACCCATCCATATGGATTCCCCCCGTAACAATCAGAGGTACCAGGACCGGTAATATTTTAGCCATCCAGTCCAGCTTAAGCACCGTAAGCACCAGCACGGAACCGTAAGTCAAGGCTCCGATCACCACACCGATTAACGGGAAGAAGCACATGGCGTATTTCATCCGCTCCTTCGTCCAGGATACCTGGGGCATGGGGATTCTGGAGTACATGGAAAACGCGATTGCGAGGCTGCCCAGTAAGTTCATCGTTCAATTCCTCCCATTATAAAAATTATCTCTATTATCATACAACAAAACAGGGATTTCGTACAGAGAGCAGATACATTTTATATCGGGCAGTATAGAATAAAGCTGCTATTGACAGCCCGCTGAAATCCTCCGCCAGGCATCGCGGTACGTGGGCGGAACAGGAGAAGGAACCGTTTCCTTTTCCGAGGTTCGCAGGAACTTAAGCAGAAAAGCAGGAAAAAGGGGTGGTGAAATCTGGCCTCCAAGCCAGATTTCAAGCGGACACGGAGGTGAAGTCCTTCAGGAGTTCGCCGTAGTTTGCGCGATCCGCCTCTTTTTCCTGCTTTTCTGCTTTAGTTCCTGCCACTGAGGAAACAAGAAACGGTTCGTTCTCCTGTTCCGCCCACGTACCGCGATGCCTGGCGGAGGATTTCAGCTGGCCGTCAACAGTAACAGAATAAAGAAGGAGCCCCTGCAGCCATTTACCCTGCAGGGACTCCCACTCCGCTTGACGCGGTTACTTATGCTTCGTTCTGATTTCTTTTAAATAATTATAAACAGTAAAGTTTGTCACGCCCAGGCACTCCGCTACGTATTCCACAGAGCCCTTGACATCAAAGATTCCCTTGTGCTCCAAATCGTCCACCAGGGCCAGTTTGTCCTCTTTCTGCATGTAGGCCACCGGCTTATTCACCAGGGCCAGCTCGCTGCCGACCATGGATTCCATGACCTCAGAAATATCCTGGGCAAACATCTCCTTCGGCACTTCGTGCTCCTCATTCTTAAATTCCACCAGCCGCTCCAGCAGCCGGTTGGCAACCATAAAATCCGTCAGATCCTGGTTGATGCAGAGCGAACCGATGATTTTCCCATCGTTGTCTCTGATAAAAATGGTGGAGGAACGCAGTACACGCCCGTCAGGCATAACGTTTTTATAATTGATGCTGTCTTTTGCCTCATCCCCGTACTCTCTCAGCAATTGAATCAGGTAATTCGTCGCCGGTCCCCCAATCTTTCTGTGGGTGATGCTTCCTTCTATTCCCACGATTGAGCTTTCCACATGGCTTAAATCGTGCAGAATGACCTCATACCTGTCGCCGAGCATCTGATGGATGCTCCTTAACATTTTTTGAATTACCTGAAGATTTTCATGCATCATTAACTCGACCTTTTCCTTATTTTTTTTCTTCCAGAAACATCTTTAATCCCTTTTCCAGCCGGTTTAAGCCTTCTTCCAGAATTTCATGGCTGGTGGCAAAACAGATTCTCATGCAGCCCTCTGATCCCGGGCCAAAGAACGCGTCCCCTCCCGGAACCAGTGCAAGGCCGGCGTGTTCGATCAGGTAATCGGTAAACTGAGAGGAAGGCACACCCAGACCGCTGATATCCACATACAGAAGATACGTGGCCTGCGGCTTATGGCAGCGGATCACCGGCATGCGGTTGATTCTCTCCACCGCGTAATCCCGGTTCTTTACCAGATGGCCGATAAATTCATCTACCCAGTAGTAACACTCCTTTAAGCACGCAATTCCCGCAATCTGGGAGACAGAAGCGATACCGCCCGCCGTAGTCATCACCGCGGACTTATCCACAAGGCGGTCAAACACCGCTTTGTCTGTACAGTAGATCATTCCCGCCCGAAGTCCCGCGATACCAAAGCTCTTGGAGAAGCCAAAGACGCTCATGACACGTCCCGTCCGTTCCTCTCCGAGAGAGAGAATGCTTAAAAACTGATTCTCCGGATACACGATATCGGACCAGATCTCATCATTCATGATATACAGACCGTATTTCTCGCAGAGGCTCATGATGTGTTCCAAATCCTCCTGACGGTACAGAACACCGTATGGATTGTGAGGATTGCACAGCCCGATCATCTTCGTCTTTGGCGTTATATAGTTTTCCAGCTCGCTCAAGTCAATATAACCGTCTTTCAGCTTCGCCGGGAACAGAACCGGCACGCCGCCGGCAGCGAGGCAGGACTCTTTAAATAAGTAATCCACCGGGTCAAACACGATCATCTCATCGCCTGGTTTTAAAAACGTCTCAGCGATAATATACATCCCTCTGGCCGCACTGTCAATCGGAAGGATACAATCCTCACTGATTTTCTCGTGTTTCCGCTCCCACAGCGCTTTGGAGGCCGCCTCCATAAACTCCGGATAGCCCATCTTCGGCGTGTAGGAAAAGTAGCCGTTGTCGACGTAATCGCGAAGCGCCTTACGGATCTCCGGCGCCACCGGATAGTCAGGATCGGCGGCCGTCAAGGGAATGGTTCCCTCCGGCACCTCCGCCCAGCGGTAATTGTAAGCCCATTTTTTCAGCACATCCAGTTTTATATTATTTCCATCGAATAAAGCCATGGTCCTCTCCTCTTCTATTCCTTATAAGCGATCGCTTCAATTTCGCACAGCACGTTCTTCGGCAGCGTCTTCACCGCGACACAGGAACGCGCCGGGCTGCTGACAAAATACGTCTCGTAAATCTGGTTAAACACAGGGAAATCCGCCATGTCCGCGAGGTAGCAGGTGGTTTTGATCACGCGCTCCATGCTGCTTCCGGCCGCTTCCAGCACCGCCGCCACATTCTTGCAGGACTGGGCCGCCTGTGTCTCGATGGTGGTTCCTTCTGTTTCGCCGGTCGCCGGATTGACTGGTATCTGTCCGCTGGAAAATACCAGATTTTCAAATACCATTCCCTGTGAATACGGTCCTATCGCCTTCGGTGCGTTTTCTGTTACGATCTTGTTCATTGTTCCATCCTCCAAATAGTTGTAGTTTTATTCCATATCCAGATGACAGGCTACCAGCGTGCCATCGGCCATCTTCTTTAATTCCGGTTTCTTTTCCCTGCAGATATCCATGCAGTAGCTGCACCTCGTATGGAACGGGCAGCCGCTGGGCGGATTCACCGGACTGGGAATATCGCCCTGTAAGATAATCCGGTTCTTGCTGCCGTGCCCCTTTACGTTGGATACTGCCGATAAAAGCGCCTTTGTATAGGGATGCCTCTGGTTCCCATAGATCGCCTCTTTGGTTCCAAGCTCTACGATATTACCCAGATACATGACCATGACACGGTCGCAGAAATGCTTGATGATCCGCAGATCATGGGAGATAAAAAGGTAGGTCAGCTGGTACTCTTTTTTGATGTCCTGCATCAGATTGATTACCTGGGCCTGGATCGATACATCCAGGGCACTGACCGGCTCATCACAGACCACGAACTCCGGATGAAGGGCGATCGCTCTCGCAATGCCCACACGCTGGCGCTGGCCGCCGGAAAATTCGTGGGGATACCGAAGGATATGCTCGGGACGCAGCCCCACGCACTCGATCAGCTTTTCCACTTCCCGGTAGATCTCTTCCTTACTCATCTCCGGGTGGTGAATCCAGAACGGCTCCGCCAGGATCTGAAATACCGTCTTTCTCGGATCCAGCGACGCATAAGGATCCTGGAAAATGATCTGCATCTCCTTTCTTAAAGAGCGCATCTCTTTTCCCTTCATCTTTCCGATGTCTTTCCCCTTGTACAGAACAGTTCCTTCCGTACAGTCGAGGAGCTTTAAGACCATGCGGCCCGTAGTGGATTTTCCGCAGCCGGATTCCCCCACCACGCCCAGGGTCTCGCCCTTGTAAATATCAAAGCTGATATCATCCACGGCCTTCACGACCTTGCCTCTGTCACTGGTAGGGAAGTATTTTTTTATATTTTTTGCCTGAATCAGGATTTCACTCATGTTGATACCTCCTGCATCTGACTTCTCGTTGGCCTTCCAGCCGGGTCAACTGGCTGTGGTTCTTTCCGCACTCTTCCGTATAATACTTGCAGCGCGGGCCAAACCGGCAGCCTGACGGCATATCATAGAGGCTGGGAACCAGTCCCTCCAGAGTCTGGAGCCTGTCCACCTCCTGATCGATGTCGGGGATGGAGGCCATGAGCCCCTCCGTGTAAGGATGCATGGGGTTGTCAAAAAGCTGGCGTGTCTCCGCCTTTTCCACAATCTCCCCCGCATACATGACGACCACCTCGTCGGCCATCTCCGAGATCACGCCCAGGTCATGGGTAATAAAGATGATGGCCATGCCCAGCTTGTCCTTCAATTCATTTAACAGCTCCAGGATCTGCGCCTGTATGGTCACATCGAGAGCCGTGGTCGGTTCATCGGCGATCAGCAGCTCGGGGTTACAGGACAGCGCCATGGCGATCATCACCCTCTGTCTCATTCCGCCCGACAGCTGGTGGGGATACTCATCCACCCGCTTTTCCGCCTCCGGGATCTCCACCAGCTTCAGCAGTTCAACTGCCCTCTGGCGGGCCGCATTCTTATCCATACCGAGATGCAGCATCAGCGCCTCCTCGATCTGGTAGCCGACGGTAAACACGGGATTTAAAGAGGTCATGGGTTCCTGGAAGATCATGGAGATCTTATTTCCGCGGATCTTCCTCTTCTCCTTTTCCGAAAGCTTGCTTAAGTCCTCCCCGTGAAACAGGATTTCCCCGCCTTCATGCCTTCCCGTCACCGGGTCCACCAGCCCCATGATCGATAAGCTGGTCACGCTCTTGCCGCATCCGGACTCGCCCACGATGCCCAGCACCTTCCCCTTGTCCAGGGAAAAGGATACACCGTCCACCGCCTTTGCGCAGCCCGCATCCGTATAAAAATATGTTTTTAAGTCTTTTACTTCCAATAAGCTCATTAACGGTCTCCTCTCCTTGAGCATGATCGAAAAATTGCATTCTGTCATGTCCTAGTCAATATGAATCTCATGCGGCGTATGGGAAAGGTTTTCCACTCCGCTTTCCGTCACCAGTACGTCATCCTCCGTGCGGACGCCGCAGACTCCCGGGAAATAGAGGCCCGGCTCTATGGTAAATATCATATTCGGCCTCAATACCGTGTCCTTTCCAATCTGGACTCTCGGACATTCGTGGATCTGAAGGCCGATTCCATGCCCCAATCCGCGAAGCGCGTAATCGTCCAGCCCCTCTCTGATAAATACATCCCTGTGAGCCGCCTCCACCTCGCTGGAGTGCACACCCGGCCGAACCGCTTCCACGGCCCGTTTTCCGGATTCCAGGACCAGATTAAAAATCCTCCTGTTTTCCTGGGAAATATCTCCGAAAAGCAGCGTCCTCGTCATATCGGAGCAGTAACCGTCGTACATGACGCCGAAGTCAACCACCACCATATCACCGTTTTCGATGACCTTGTTCGTCGGAAATCCGTGAGCCATGGCTCCTCGCGCCCCCGAGGCGACAATGGTTCCAAAGCTCATGGCCTCGGCGCCCTCTCTATTTACCAGGTAATGAAGTTCGTCCGCTAAATCCTTTTCCGTCATACCGATTTTAAGTCTCGGAATCAGCCGGTCAAAGCCTGCCTCGGCGCGCCGGATGGCCTCCCTGGTGGCTTCTATTTCCCATTCGTCCTTCACCATGCGCAGCTCCAGGAAGTACTCATCCTCCAGTACGGTCCTGTGGTCTCCCAAGTGCTCCTTTAAGGAAAAATACTCTCCGGCGGTCATGCCGCTTTCCATGACGGAAGAAGTGATTCCAAGATGCTTCATGGTGTCCGCCACCAGTCCCAGCCGGTCCTGGCTGTGCTCCACGATCTCGCAGTCCACAGTCTGCTCCTTCGCCTGGGTCGTATACCGTTTGTCCGTTATGAGAACGGTGTGGTCACGCGTGACGAGAAGGTAACCGCTGCTCCCTGTAAATCCGCAGAAATATCTGCGATTTTCATACGAAGTGATCAGAGCTCCCGTAAGGCCGTGATCCTCGATGTAAGCTCTGAGGCCCGACAGCCTCTTTTCATATTGTATCTTCTTCATCTAAACTCCTGTCCCGCGGTTACTTCTTCTGTCTTGCGTCAAACGCGTCTCTTAAGCCGTCACCGATAAAGTTGATGCTCAGCACTGCCAGGAAAATGCAGACTCCCGGCGGCACCCACTGCCACGGGCGCAGCGTCAGCGTGGATAAGTTGTTGGCGCTCATCAGCATGTTCCCCCAGCTGGCCGTCGGCATCTGAACACCGACACCCAGATAGCTTAAGGAAGCTTCTGTCAGGATCGCCCTCGCCATCTGAAGGGTGGCTTCCACGATAATCGGGGCCATGATATTCGGAATAATATGATGGAAAATAGTGCGTCCATCCGTCGCCCCCAGCGAGATGGAGGCCTGCACATACTCCAGCTCCCGGACCCTTAAAATCTCGCCTCTGACGAACCTCGCCGTTCCGGTCCAGTTACAGAGGCCGATGATAATCATAATATTATAGATGCTGGGCTTTAAGATGGTTGCGATAATAATGACCAGGAAAAGCACCGGAAAGCAGTAGACCACATCGACCACACGCATGATAAAGGTATCCACCCACCCGCCGAAATAACCGGCCAGCGCGCCTAATAAAATACCGATACCGGTGGAAATGCCGACTGCCACCACGCCAACGCTCATGGACACTCTGGCCGCGTAGATCACCCGGCTGAATGTATCGCGTCCCAGGCTGTCCGTCCCCAGAAACGTGCCGCTCTTCGCAGGAGAGCTGTTCTTTAAAATGAGGCCGTTTGCATCGGTTAAAGACACATACGGATCATTCTGTACGATGAGGGGCGCCAGTATGGCCGCGGCAATCATCAGAAGAATGATGACGCTTCCGATCAGAGCCAGTTTATTTTTGCTGAACCGCTTCCACGCATCCGTCTTGAAGAGATTAGTCCGTTTTTTATATGTAATTTTTTTCTCCATGGAAGCCTCCTTAGTATCGTATTCTCGGGTCTACGAAGGAATAGAGAATATCCGCAACGAGATTGCCCACGAGAACCAGAATCGCCGTAAACAGAGTCAGACCCATAAGCACTGCGTAGTCTCTGTTTGCGATGGCGTCAACGCCCAGAAGCCCCATACCCGGCCAGCTGAACACTTTTTCCGTGATATAGGCGCCGCCGAATAAATTCGGGATGGATAAACCGAAGATGGTGATAACGGGAATCAGGGAATTCTTCAGCGCGTGGCGGTAGATGACCACCTTCTCCGAGAGCCCTTTGGCCCTGGCCGTACGGATATAATCCTGGTTCAGCGTTTCCACCATGCTCGACCGGGTAAAGCGCATGACCGTGGCCAGATTGGCCAGGGACATCACAAGGGCAGGCATGACAAGGTACTTCATCTTATTCAGGAACAGAGCCATCCCGGTCCCCTTAAAGGTGGTATCGCCAAAGCCCGACGTCGGAAACCATTTCAGCTTTATGGCGAAGATGTAGATCAGGCCCATGCCGAAGAAGAAGCTGGGAATCGAAATACCGATAAAGGAGAAGATGGTAAGGCCGTAATCTCCTGCCGAGTATTTGTGGGTCGCAGAGTATACGCCCAGCGGAATTCCCACCACAAAGCTGATGACAAACGCCGTTACCGTAAGTAGCAGCGTCGCGGGAAGGCGCTCTAAAATCATGGCCAGAACCTGCTGTCCCGAATTGGTGCTGTAGCCGAAATTGCCCTGCAGCAACTCCCTCAGCCAGTTGACGTACTGAATGATAATCGGCTTATTTAAGCCCATCGCTTCCTTGGCCCTTAAGATAGACTCCGCAGAAGTACGCGGATTGATCATATTGGCCAGGGGGCCGCCCGGCGCCAGTTTCATGATGAAATAGGTCAGTATCGTAATGCCGAACACCACGGGAATTGACTGTATTAACCGTTTTCTTATGTATTTTCCCATCGATAACCTCCTGATCTTATTGGTGATTTACAGCCTTCACCTGTGGAATAAACAAATCAGAGCTGACCTCCAAAAACTCCAGCTGTCCCTTGATATGAGCCTTATAATACTCATACCGCCCCAGTGTCAGCCCGTCGCATTCCGCATCCGTCTCGGAAAAATCAAGGGCTACCCGCTTCGGATTCAGCTTTTTCAGCAGCCCGGCAACCGTGCTGTCGTAGTCCTGATAGCGGATCACCTCGTCGAACAGGCCGGATTCCTCTACATCCTGAGCGTCTATGGCAGACGCCACTCCGTAGCGTTTTCCTTCCTTTGTAAAGAAGAACGCTCCGGAACCCACGGTATCGACTCCGGGGATGAACCGGGTCATCTTATCGCTTCCCTCGCTGGTAATGATTAAAAATAAGTCTATGTCCAGTTCTTTCAGTTTCTCAGTCACGTCGTGGATCACACGATTATGAAATTCAAAGTTCTTCATATTTTCCTCCATATTATGTAATAGCAGGCCGCTCTTTTGCGGCTCACAAACAGTTTTTCTCAATTAAGCGGTCCAACACCCTGCATCCGAAGAGATAGGATTCCGTGGATATGCTCTCGTCATTTCCGTGAACCTTCGGAAGCACTGCGTCGAAGGAATCGTCCATTAACAGGGGGGAGCATCCGTAAACCATGCTGCCTTCCGAACCGAAGAAGCGGCCATCCGTGCGTCCCAGCGCAAGCATGGGAAGTACCTCGCAGGAGAAGCCCTCCTCCCTGCTGATCGTCCTCAAATCCCCGATCAGGCTTTTTAAGGCGGAATTGTCGAAATTGCTCTCAAATCCCCTCTCAAAGCTCAGGATCTCATACTGCACACCGGCCTTCACATGGCGTTTTACAAACGCCTCGATCTCCTCTTCCCTCGTGCCCGGAAGCACTTTAAATTCCAGAACCACTTCCGCCGCGGCCGGAATCACATTGCTCCGGTCTCCGATCTGGTAATCCCGGAGACCGATGGTATTCTGTCCCGCGTATCCGAAGATATCGGCCGCCACCGGATTGTCACAGGTGCGGCCGCCCAGAATCCGGGCCATGGTTTCCTGTGTCGCGTGGCTTCCGAAACACAGCTCATCCTCCGCTCCAAAGATCTCTTCCAGCACGGCTGCCAGCTTTAAGATGGCCTGATCGTCACCGGGCGCACTGGCATGGCCGCCGCGGCCCGAGGCCGTAAGCTTTACCCGGCACACAGCCTTTTCTCCCACAGTCAGCATCAGGTAGTCATTTCCGTTAATCCGGAGGGGAAATCCGCCGCCTTCATTGATTACCATGGCATTCTGAAACAGCTCCGGCCTGGCCTCTTTCACGTACTCCATACCGAATTTACTTCCCGCTTCCTCATCGATGGTAGCCAGGAACCAGACGTCGCGTCTCAGCTTCCTTCCCGACCGCTTCAGGTTCAGAAATGCATTCAGCTCCATGACGGTTAAATGCTTCGTATCCAGAGTTCCCCTCCCGTAGATTCTGCCCCCCTCTTCCACTCCGCCGAAGACCGGCCAGTTCCATTTGTCAGAATCGCCGTCCACCACATCCACATGGGAAATCAGCACGAGGGGCCCTTCCTCCGGCTGTTCGGCCGGTAAATGGGCGAGGAGGTTTAACCGTTCCGGATCTTTAAAGATCCGCTCAGTCTCGATCCCCTCCTCCTTCAAAATCCGTTCGAGGAAGATGACGGCCTCCTTCTCGGAGGGAGATGCGGTTACCGAGGGAATTGAAATGAGATGCATCAGTGTCTCTTTCACATTTTCCATGAATTAAGCCTCTCTGTATGGGATCTCGATCAACGCTGTCTGGCGTTTGCTGATCAGTCTGCATCCATCATCGGTCAGGATTACGTCGTCCTCGATGATCGCACAGGGAAGTCCATCCGGCTGAAGTACGGTCGGTTCCAACGCGTAGATCTCATTCTTTCTCAAGACGCCCTGGCAGCTTAGCCTGGCTTTATTTGGCCCGAGGGTCGTTCCGCCGTCGTGCACTTCCAGGCCTACCTGATGGCCTACGGAGTGAGGGATATTGGGATAACCGCTGTCCAGAATGGACTGTCTTCCGACCGCGTCCACCTCGTAGCCCTTCATGCCCGGTTTGATCACCTTCATGACCTCACCGACGGCACGGATTGCCCCGTTTGCGCAGTCAGTAACCTCTTTCGGCGCATGCTCCTCGCCTGGCTTTAAGAAATACATGGTACGCGCGATGTCGGAGGTATAGCCGTTAAAGCGGATGCTGAAATCGATGACCAGCATATCACCCGGAAGGCAGATATTCTTCGCGTTCGGCTTCCTGTGGGACATGCCTCCCTTGACGAGAAGAACCAGCGGATATTCCGGCGGATTTCCAAAGGCGGTGATAACGTTACGCTTCGCACACTCTTCCATCATAATATCTCCCACATCGATTTCACTGAGTCCAACATGGAGGCGCGCAAAAAGTGCGTCGTAAATATCGGTCGTTAAGCGGCTGCACTCTTCCATGATGGCAATCTCGCTGGGGGTCTTTACCGCACGGAGCTCTTCCAGCATCCGGTAGCTTCCGGTCTTTAACGCTTTCATGCGTTCCTCACCCAGAGCCCCGCATACTTTTTTATAGAGTCCCAGTCCAAGGCCGTCGCAGCGGGAATCCTCGGTGGAATCGTTGACCGCGATCCGATTGGGCTTCTTTTCGTCACACACTGCTGCAAATTCCTTCATTACCGTATCCGGTGTCACGGTCCTCACACTGGTAAAGATCCCGGCCGCTTCATATACCGCCGCGTCGGACGCTTCCGCAAACGCCATCTTATCCCCTTCTGCCGTCAGCACGAACAGGACCTCGTTCTTCGTATCGGTATTGAACATCAGTTCCAGTGACGGATCCTGATTCAGTCTGGAATAAAACATCCACATATCGATCTGATTTTCTTTTAACATCTGGACTGCGCGGTCCATCTTTTCAACCGCTACATTTTTTCTGTCTACCATAATGTTCCCCTTCTTTCTTTTCGATTTCATTTTCATTGGTGAATCCGGCCGCAGACCGCCCTGCAGACCGCATTTTCAAGTACCCGGCATCCGAACAGCACCGATTCCCGGTGAATCTTTTCATCGACGCCGTGAACCATGGAAACGGCCTGATCAAAGGTCATGTCCCAGGAAAGGACCGGACTGTAGCCGTATACCTTCGCCTTCATGGGAACCAGAAAACGTCCGTCGCTGGATCCCATGGAAATGAACGGAAGCACTTCCGCCCGTTTCCCGTCTTCTCCCAGCTCTATCCTTGTCGCTTCCTCCAGGCATCCGATCAGTCCGCCCTCCGGCTGACTCTCATAGCCCTCGCTGAAGGATAGAATCCGGCATTCGGCATCCCATTTTTCCGCCAGGCGGTCCGTAATTTCTTTCAGATATGCGGTTCCGTAACCAGGCAGAAGGCGCACGTCGCAGATCACCTTTACCTGATTGACGCTTTTTCCCTGAATCATGGTCACGGTCATGGTATTCCGGTTCATGGCCGTCAGAATATTGTTCATGACCGGGGACAGCGCCTCTCTGAAATGATCACTCGCGCGCTCTGCGCCCGAGTCACCGTGGCAATTGCCGTCCGCACATTCGGAAAGCCGTTTTTCGAAGCGCGCTACCGTAGGCAGCTTCCTCTGCTCCAGCTCCAGGGCCCCGATATCGGCCACCAGCTTCATGGCTCTTACCATCCCGTCTCCGCTTCCGAAGAATGGGCCTTTGGCATTTCTGGCCTCCACGGTAAATTCCACGGTGCCGCATCCCTTCTGGCCCGACTCACATAAGTAAAAAGCCGTGTCTCCCACCAGGATCGGGAAGCCTCCGCCTTCACTGATTACCTCACTGTTTTCGAAGAGTTCCTTTCCCGTGATGGTACGGCCGCCTGCGGAGACTGTTTCCTCGAGAAATGCGGATAGTCCGAGTGCGCTGCCGCTCTCCTCGTCACAGGTCACAAGAAGAAAGACATCCCGTTTCCTTTGCTCTCCATTTTCCGCCAGCGCCAGAAGGGCAGCCAGTTCCATGACTGTCAGCTGCTTCGTGTCCACGGTGCCGCGCCCATAGATGAAGCCGTCCTCCTCCACCGCAGCAAAGGGAGGATGCTTCCACTGGGATTCCTTTGCCAGGACCACGTCAATATGGCTCAGGAGAATCAGCGGCCGTTCAGCCGCCGCGCAGTCTGCCCCACCTTCATCAGACACATCTTTGTCAGCCGGAAGGCAGGCCAGGAGATTGCCCCTGCCGGGAGCGCTCTCGTAAATCGTCGAATCGATCCCTTCCTGTTCAAGAATCTTTTGAATATAATCAAGCGCCCTTTTTTCATTTCCCGGTGGATTGGTGGTATCAATCCTGACCAGGTCCTTTAAAACTTCTGTATAATCGTATTTCATTTGGGTCTCCATTGGTGAAATGGCCCAAAACAATATGCTTTGGGCCATTTACCTCATTCATTTATTCTCGCGAAGGCAACGAGCCAGGTGGGCATGCTGGCATGTCCATTTGACGACTGCCCGCGGGGGCAAACACCCCGCAGCTTGCGGCGGGGTGTTTGATTTACTGAGCAATGTTCCATTTTTCAATCTGGAATGTAATTCCGCGGAAGTCTGCTGCGAAGTTCTGTACCTTCTCGCTGACTCCTGCAAGGCTCTTTTTACCGTATAACGGAATCCACGGAACATCTTCGGAGATCAGCTTGCCGATCTCATGGTAGCAGGCCGCTCTCTCCTCCGGTTTTGTGGAGTAGAGCTGCTTCTCAAATAATTCATCCACCTTGGAGTTGCTGTATGTAACGAAATTCCAGGTACCCGGTGCATCTGCTGTGGTTAAGTACATTCTGTACTCGTCCGGATCGGCCTCCATGCCGAAGCCTAAGGTGTAGCAGGCGAAATCGTCCGCCGTTACACGGCGTGGGCTGCCGTTGTCATCGGATGGGAACAGCTTCGTGTAAGCCAGTGTGGAGAAATCCTGCTCGATGATCTCCATCTCCACGCCGATCTCCTTCCACTGCTGCTGGATCAGCTGAGCTACGGAATTGCCGTCTGTGCTTGTTACGAGGTCATAGGTAAGATGAAGCGTCTTGCCGTTCTTCTCGTAGAATCCGGTCGATGCATTCATAGTATATCCAGCCTCTTCCAGAAGAGATTTCGACTTCGCCGGATCGTACGGATACTTCGTTACATCGTCGCTGTAGGTCCAGTGGTTGCTCGGGAAAATGCTGTCCTGCACGTAACCGGTCTCTCCATAAATCGTCGCTACGATCTTATCTTTGTCAATCCCGTAAGCCAGTGCCTGGCGTACCTTTAAATCACTTAAGTCTTCATTTAACTGGTTTAAGCCGATATAGTATACGCTTAACATATCGTACGCTTCCACTCTGACGCCGCCCATGGCCTCAACAGTCTCAATCTCGGAAGCGCTTAAGCCATACAGAACGTCCAGCTCGCCATTGATTAAGGAAGCGGTCAGTGTTGTCTCGTCGCCGAACTTCACATAGACGCGGTCAATGCTTGGCTTTGTGCCGAAGTAATCTTCGTTCTTCTCCAGTTCGATGTACTGGCCCGACTTCCACTCAACGAATTTGTACTTGCCGGTTCCGATGGGATGACGGTTAAAATCGTCGGTATCCCATGTGCCTGGATCCACATTCTCCAGAATGTGCTTCGGAAGAATACAGGTATACATGTTGCCGATAAACGCGGCATTCGCCTCTTCCAGTTCCACAACAACCGTCTTGTCATCCGGTGTGGTAATGCCGGATACGCTGTCTGCGCTGCCTTCCTGGTACGCTTTGGCTCCGACGATGGAGACGATACGGCTGTCCGCGCCGCCCTTGTAGGTCGGTGCCGCCAGAGAGGTTAATGTAAATGCGACGTCGGCGGAGGTAAACGGTTCTCCGTCATGCCACTTTACGCCGTCTCTTAAATGGAAGGTATACGTCCTGCCGTCGTCCGATACATCCCATCCTTCTGCCAAATCCCCCACGTAGTTCAGTTCTTCGTCCGGAATAACCAGATAGTTAAAGATCATACACTGCACGTTGCTGTCTGGTGTTCTCGGCTGAATCGTCGGGTTTAAATTGGCTACCTCAGAGGTCTGGCCAATCTGTACTACGGTTTCCTCCCCCGTATTTCCCGCTTCCGATCCTGCTTCAGCCTGAACGTTCCCGCCGCCGCTCGTTTCTGTCGTGCCGCCGCTCCCACCACATGCGGTTGTAAGAGCCATCGCGGACAGTAATATTGCTGCAAGTACACTTCTACGTTTTCTCATAACGAGTCCTCCTATGCTTTTCGCTTTAGTTCGCTAAAGCAAATATTTACAAAAAATGCAGAAAATGAACTCCATTTTCTGCCTCTTTGCATTTGTTGGGATTAGTATAACAATAATGTCGTTTCTTGCCAATCCATTAATTTTAAGTATTCAAATTTTTTAGTAAATAAACTTTTTTAGTAAATTATCTGGAATTTTTTTAGCCTCTCTCTTTCAAAATTTAAGGGAGCATCACCTTTTACCGGCCAGATACTCTTCCAGGTACTTCACGATTTCCCCGGCAGACTCCTCATAATTCATGAGATAATGGCCGTCCAGCTTCATGGAAATATGTCTCATATTTTCTCTGTTTCCGCTTCTCTTAACCAGCTGCTCACTCATCGCCCGGCTCGGCCAGTACCTGTCGTTTTCCTCAGAAATCAGAAGTATTTTCCCGGTGTATCCGTCAACGCGGATGAGTGCGTCTTCATTCCCGTTTTTCTCTATCGACGCTTCATAACACGTACAGTAATTTCCAGCCATAATCTCCTTTACAATCTCCTGGTCAAAATAGAATTTGATATAGGGCAGTTCTTTTCCCTGAAAGGACCAGGAGGACTTCCTGTTTGTAAAGCTCTCCAGGGTGAATTCCGCGGGCAGTCCCTGGAACGCATAGCAGGAAGGAACCAGCGCGATTGTCACAGCCGATCTCATATAGTTTGTCAGCAGCAGCGCTGCTTCCCCTCCCTTCGACTGGCCGATTACGATCACCTCCCTGTCGCCGATGCCGTACTCCTGTTTTACGGCGGATACCGTATTTACAAAGTATTCCATCGGCAGGCACTCAAGACTCTCCGGAAGATCACCGGCGCCGAAGTACGCCAGCAGCAGAACCTGAAAATCTTTCTTTAATCGTTCTAAAAAATCTTTGTTCAAAGGCGCCGGAAGTCCCGGCCTGCTGCCGCCTATGATTACCACCAGCGGTTTTCCTTCATTCTCATAAAAATCTGCGTAAAGTTCCTTTGTGCGATATTCCTGCATCATGATTTCCTCCTTGTGCTTTCCTCTCAGTGTGGTGCTCGTTAATGTGCCTCCCATGTTAATGTGCTTCCCCTGTTAGTGTGGCGTGCTGTCAATGTAACGCTATGTTAATATGGTTTACTGTAAATATACTTAACATAGTAAAAAAAAGAAATGCTGTCAGTGACAGCCTATTCTTCTTTTAATCTCTTATCCATAATTTCTTCAAACGCGGTCAGAAACTGAATCATCTCTCCGCAGAACGGCTCCGGCATCTCCTGAATCAGCCGGAGAGATTCTTCATCCGAGCGGGTGTGGATCTCCCTGTGGGCGATATAATTCTTCTGGCCTTCCTCCGTCAGGTTTAAGACCACCTCCGTGTCCGAATAGGGGGATACCGCCTTCTCCACGACGCCTTTATCCACCAGTTTATAGATCATCTGCGAGGCGGCTGCTTTCGTAACTCCCAGCGCAGAGGCCAGAGCCGTGATATTGATTCCCGGATTGTCTCCTACGGCCGCGATCGTGTGAATCTCTGATCGGGTCAGCAGCATCTTTGTGCCATACGTGCGTTTTCTGTTCTCCCACTGATTGTATTTATGAATGATCCGTTCCATAAGTACCGTCATCTGCGAATAATCGTTCATGTAGCTGCCTCCGATCTTGTTAAGTAGCTTTACAGTATAGTAACTATATTCCTTTTTTCCGCTTCTGTCAAGCCCGTTTTTTACAATGCTCTTTTTTATCTCTGCCTTTAAAATACTTCTTTCACGTGTTCCACCAGCTCTGCCTCCGTATTCGACTCCACAAAATGCAGAATCTCCTCCTCCATGCTGTCGGCCTGAGCGTGGTTTGCAGCAATCGAGGCCACTCCGATGACGATAATCTGGTGAATATCCTGTTCATCGGTCTCTGCTGCGGATACGTTATATTTATTGCGAAGCTTTGCAGTCAGACTCTTCACCACCATCCGCTTCTCCTTTAAAGAATGGACCCACGGGGCGTGAAGTCTGATTGTCAACGATAAAATTCTCATTTCTCTGTCACTCCTCTTTTGATGATGCCAGACTGACGGCATACTTGATAAGCTGTTCCATGCTGTATCGTTTCTCGCGGGGAACATCCTGAAAATTGATCGGAAGTACCGGAATTGTCTCCCCGGTTATCAGATAGTTTAAGTCAATGTCCATGGTTTCATTCAACAGGGCCAGTTTTTCCAGGGCAATACTGCTCTCTCCCCTCTCGATTTTTCCATAAAATGCTTTCGTAATACCGAGACATTCCGCCATCTTATCCTGAGTCCAGTTCTTTTCCAGCCTGATCTGCCTCAGGCGGTTCCCCATTTCACGCAGCAGTTCCTCTTTGTTTCGTCCGCCCTTTGATGCACGTCCCGGGCCCTTCTCCCCGGTCGGCTCTGATGGAAATTTCCGTACTCGCGGCTGATTTTTACTTCTGTTATCATTCATGTAAAATAAATCCTTCCTGATGTAAAATACTTCTTTTATTATTTTACATGAAATAATCAGTATTTGGAACGCACGCTGAGTAGTCCTTAAACTCCATATATGGTATTTTTTTCCATTTCCCGCCGTGTTCACAGACGACGAACCGCCTCAGCGCCCGGTCTGCACTGCCGGTTCCTTCTCTGTAAATCATTCCTGTACTAAGAGTCCTTTTTTTATGATACAAAAAGCAGGAAAGATAACGCGGATTCCGTTATCCTTCCTGCTCTGCTGTTATTCCCGCAAGCCGGAAATATTTTTCCCGGACTAATCACTGAACCTTCCGGAAGATTTCCATGCTTCGCTCCAGAATCCCCTTCATCTGCGCAATGACCATACCGTAATTCGTAAAGGGAACGCCCGCGTCCCCCGCGCACTGCATGCGGTATCTGACTTCCCTCTCATTGAGCATGCAGCCGCCGCAGTGGATCACCAGGCGGTAACCGGATAAGTCTTCCGGAAAGCTTCGCCCCGAGGACGTTTCGATGATGACATTCTTCCCCGTGTATTTCTTAATCCAGGCCGGAATCTTCACCGTGCCGATATCATTGCACTGCCGGTGGTGGGTACATCCCTCAGATATGAGAATCCGGTCCCCGTCCTGCAGCTGGTTCACGGCCTTCACTCCACTTGCCGCCGCATCCAGGAATCCTTTATATCTTGCCATCAGAACGGAAAAGGAGGTGAGCAGTACATGGTCCGGTACCACCTCGGCCACCTCGGAAAATGCCTGGCTGTCCGTGATCACCAGATCCGGATCGCGGCCCAGCTTCTTAAGCGCTGCTAAAAGCTCCGTGTCGCGCACCACCACGGACATGGCCCCTGCCTCCAGAATATCCCGGATGGCCTGCTGCTGCGGCAGGATCAGCCGTCCCTTCGGCGCGGCCTTATCAATGGGGACCACAAGGACCACAAGATCGAGAGGTTTTAAGAAATCTCCCACCAGACGGCAGCCATTTTCCTTCTCTTTTACGAGGCCGGCGATCCTCTCCTTTAGCTCCTGGATATGGTAATTCGTCTCGGCACTGACAAAAACAGATTTTTCGTCCGCTGTCTGCTCTTTTGCTTTATGCTCTTTTTCGTCCAGCAGCTCCCATTTATTATAAGCGATCAGATATGGAAGCTGTTTCTCTTTAAATAGTGAAAGCATTTCCTCATCGGCCTTCGTCTTTCCCAAAACCGAATCGACCACCAGCACGGCACAGTCCGCCCTGTTTAAAATCTCCCGGGTCTTTTTCACGCGCAGCTCTCCGAGAGCGCCTTCATCGTCAAAGCCCGGGGTATCGATGATCACCACAGGGCCCATGGGAAGCAGCTCCATGGATTTATAGACCGGGTCCGTCGTCGTTCCCTTGATATCAGATACCACGGACAGTTCCTGGCCCGTGACCGCGTTTACTATGCTGGATTTTCCCGCATTGCGGCGGCCGAAGAAGCCGATGTGTATGCGCTCGCCGCCCGGCGTATCACTTAGTCCCATATTTCTTCACCCCACAGTCCTCTGAGTTGTCTTTTATTTATTTCTGTCCACTCCGCCATCGCTGACAGAGACCTGGAGCATGTTTGAAAATTCATTCCTGCATGCTATCTCAGAACCGGAAATCCCGGATTCCCTGTTCGATCTTTTCCAAATGATCCTTACAGATATCCCGTACCTTGTCTTTTGGAATATTGGCGAGCTCTGCCTCGATTAACTTCTCTCCGATGGCTTTCGTGTCCTCGGAGGCGTAATCCATCAAAAATTCCTTTAACGTCATAAGCGCGTTGGGATGGCAGCAGTTCTGAATCTGGCCGCTCTTACAGAGGCTCATGAAACGGTCACCGGTCCTGCCTTCCCGATAGCACGCGGTACAGAAGGACGGAATATACCCCATCTCCATCAGCCAGCGCACCACCTCGTCGAGGCTTCTCTGGTCGGAAACGTCAAACTGCTCCGTATCGGTCGGCCGGATCTCCTCCTGATAACCGCCTACGCTCGTTCTGGAAGCGCCGCTGATCTGGGACACACCGAGGCGGATCACCTTTTCCCTCACCTGCTGACTCTCCCTTGTGGATATGATCATTCCCGTATATGGCACAGCAAGACGGATCAATGCGCAGAGCTTTGCAAAGATGTCGTCGCTGATGCTGTTGTCAAATGCGCTTGGATCGATATCGTCGGCATGCTTGATACGCGGAACGCTGATGGTGTGAGGGCCCACACCGTGAACCGCCTCTAAATGCTCGGCATGCATTAAAAGGCCTGCAAACTCATATTTGTAGAGCTCCAGTCCGAAGAGTACGCCAAGTCCCACATCATCGATTCCGCCGTCCATGGCCCGGTCCATAGCCTCGGTATGGTAGGCGTAATCGTGCTTCGGTCCCGTCGGATGAAGCTTCTCATAGCTCTCCTTGTGATACGTCTCCTGAAACAGAATGTAGGTTCCGATTCCCGCGTCCTTTAACTTCCTGTAGTTCTCAACCGTGGTAGCGGCAATATTCACATTCACACGGCGGATAGCTCCGTTCTTATGCTTAATGGAATAGATTGTATCGATACATTCCAATATGTATTCGATGGGATTCCTCACCGGGTCCTCTCCCGCCTCGATAGCCAGACGCTTATGGCCCATATCCTGAAGGGCGATTACTTCCTTTGCCACTTCCTCCTGCGTCAGCTTCTTGCGGGCGATGTGCTTGTTCTTGCCGTGGTACGGACAGTACGTACAGCCGTTGATACAGTAGTTGGATAAGTAGAGAGGTGCAAACATGACGATACGGTTTCCATAGAATTTCTTCTTAATCTCTTCCGCCAGGTTATACATCTCTAAAATCTTGTCCGGCATCTCGCAGGCCAGCAGCACGGACGCCTCCCTGTGGCTGAGTCCCTTCAGCTGCCTTGCCTTCTCGATGATCGAGTCGATCAGCTCCACGTTTTCTTTGTTTTTTTCCGCATAGTCGAGTGTCTCCTGGATCTCCTCGTGTGAAATAAATTCCTCTGCTTTTAACGATTCTGGATTATACATGATTCCTTCCTTTCTTCCGGGTCAGCAAATGCTTCTCCGTCAGTCATTCATTTTTATATTACAAGACTGTCGCCCCGCGAGACGGCAATCCCATAACCGATTTTACTTAAGGATTCCCTTAAGAGTTCCAGGCTCTCCGCGGCCTCGGAGCCGGAGGACAGCTTGTTGTCATACAGCATATACTTCTTTCGGACGCCTGCCGGGGACAAATTCGGCATGACCACATTGGCGCCGCTTAAGATTCCCGCCTCTCTGCCGCCTTCCGTCACGGTTCCGAGTGCCGTGGTAGCAGGAAGCAGCACCTTCGGCATCATCAGACGGATAACCGACAGCAGATACAGTGTCAATTCGGCTGTCCCATTTTCCATATCACAAAACGGAGTGTCCTTATGAGAGAGAAACGGTCCGATCCCAATCATATGAGGACCGAATTCCTTCATGAAGCGCAGATCCTTTACGATCATGGACGCGGTCTGGTATGGTGACCCAACCATAAAGCCGCAGCCAGTCTGATAACCGATTTCCTTCAGATCCTTCAGCGCCGCCATCCGCTTATCGAAGCTCATCGACTCCGGATGAAGCCTTCCGTAATGGCACGGATCGGCCGTCTCATGGCGGAGTAAGTAACGGTCTGCCCCCGCATCATGGAGGCGTCTATAGCTGTCATGGCTTCGCTCCCCTGCCGACAGGGTGATGGCACAGTCCGGACACAACCCTCGGATTGACGCCACAATGGAGCCAAGCCGTTCATTCGTAAAATAGGGATCTTCTCCGCCCTGAAGCACAAAAGTGCGGAATCCCAGGCCGTAGCCAGCCTCACAGCACGACAGAATCTCCTCCTCTGTCAGCCGGTACCGCTCTGCCTCCCGGTTGCTTCTCCTGATTCCACAGTAGTAGCAGTCATTTTTACAGTAATTCGTAAATTCAATCAGTCCTCGGATATAGACGAAGCGTCCGTAGATCCGTTCGCACAGTGCTCTGGCCTCGTTTCTCAAAAACAGGGCTGTCTCTTCATTCCGTTCCGTAATCAGCGTATACAGCGCGTCATCCGGCAGATCGTGATTCTCCGCCAGCCGCACGGCTAAGTCCATGACCTTCTTTGCAGCGTCGCTCATGATTTCACTCCCGAGTAGGCGGTCTTCGAGCTGACTCCCTTCAATTTTCCCACCTTGCCGGAAAGAGCCGATATAATACTCTGGGGAGCGTCCACCGCAATACTGATAATGCTGATCTTCTTCTCATGATAGGGAATCCCCATACGGCCAATGATGTACTGGCGGTATTCATGAAGAATTTCGTTGAGTTCCTCTACGGATTCCTCTGCTTCCACAACGATTCCCACCACCGCGATCCTTGTTTCCATCGTTACACCTCCGGAATCTTATAATATTTCAAATATCAAAGCAAAAATGCCGCACCCCAAAAGGTACGGCAAGAAAAGAATGCGATCTGCATTCCATGTTATATTTCCTATCTCGAGCCGAACCTTTCGCCTCAAAGCATGTTTTTGGCGTCAGGATACAGTAATAGCATATCACGAGCTGTAAATATTTTCAATTGTTTTCTGCCTTTTACAGTTCCAAACAACTTATGCGCCAATTATCCCGCCGTCTGAACTGTTACAACTTATGAACACAACACCTTTCTTTCCACTTTTTGCAATCTTTGTTCTACATTGTCCTGTCGTTTCATCAGAATTTCGACAATCTCATTGTTATATCGCACAGCTGTGACATATTGACGTAACTCTTGCAGGTCTTTGTTGGTTGAATCAATCCTTCGGTTGAGTCTCTGCTCCGTTTTATCCAACTCTTCCAACACCAAATTGGTTTCATGCCTTAAGTCTGCTTTTGTCGCAAAGTCTTTCAAATCGTCTTTTGTTACAAAGACCTTCAAATCGTCTTTTGTTGCAAAGGCCTTCAAATCGTCTTTTGTCGCAAAGGCTTTCAAATCGTCTTTTGTCGCAAAACTTTCCATTTTTAATAGGATCTGATCAATTTTTTCTGTATCTGTCATATATACCTCCATACAAGTAAATTGAACCATACTTTTTACAATCCAATTATTAACTTTTAGTGACGTGTTTCTTATGTATATAATACCATACACGGGCGTATAAAGTCTATAATATTTTAAAAAATATCACAGTTTCAATTCGTATTTACCGGCGCAGAATTGGATTTGGAGGCTGAAAGATACGCTTGGGAGAGACCTGGAGTGAAGACGGGAAAGAGGAGGGGCACAGAGCCTCTCCCCCACTACAACTGTAAATTTTATAGCTAAAGATACCAGCCGTCAGAAAAAGGAATTAAGGCTTACATCTCCCGCACGGCTCATAGCCCTGCGCGATCGCTTCATCCCGGCTGCCGGTGAAGCTCTGCTTGTTTGATTCATTCATCTGTGAAACACTGGAACAGGAAGGATAGTGAAATTTGTGAGTATTGGTATTGAAAATATAAGTGGTCTCGGTACTGGATTTACTTTCGTTTTTACTTTCTGCGCTGCTCTCAGCTTTTTTCCCGGCTGTGCTGCCGTCCTCGGGCGCTGCGGTCTCCTGTGGTGCACTCTCTGATCGCTGACTGCTGCCGGTAGCGTAGTCTATGGTGACTCCGGGCTGCACGTTATAGACGAATACACAGAATAAAATTCCGTCGCCCTCGTCCTCAACGGATTCTGCCTCCATCAGTACGCCGTCAGCGATCAGATTATTACCCTGGAAAACCGGAGTAACACGGTACAGGACATGGTTTTTCGTTTCCTTGACGTAGTCGGCCACCATGTTCTCAAACGGCAGCATGCCGTCCACATTCATATACCGGGTACCTGTGATCAGATTCTTTTCATTGGCATTCTCAGCCGTCAGCTGAAAGCCGATTAAGTGGCACCGGTTATAGAGGTACTTACCGTCTACAAAATCGTATTTTATGGTCTGCCACCCGGAAGGCTTCACCTTGCCTATGGACCCGCGTTTTTCTGTCGGCATAAGGTCTGTGCCTACATTGGCATAGGCCGTGCCGCATCTTCCGAGGCTGTCTAAATCACTGTAAGTCTCGAAGGACTCTGTCGTGAAATCTGACGTTTCGAAATAGGGGACATTCCCGTTTACCGCGGCATACGCTTCTCCCGAATAGGCGGGAATATCGGATACTTTGAACTGCTTCGGTCCTGTACTACCCACAAGCTCTGTCTCATTGGCCAATACACCGGCAGTGCTTTGGCTTTCGCCGGTCTGAGCCGATGTCTGGTCTGACATTTGAGCCGATGTCTGAGCCAGCGCCTGGTCCGGAATCGGGGCCGGTGACTGGGCGCAGCCGGCAAGGAGCAGCGCCGTCATGACTAAAACTGCAATATAATTACTTATTCTCTTCATCTTTTTTATACACTTCTCTTATTATTTTTTCGTGGGAGCTTCCCTCAAACTCCTCGGATTCCGTCATGGTCCATCCATGAGACAGGATATCCGCCGGAAAATGGAAATCCGCCGGATAACTGCGGTTCCATTGAAACAGAATGATCGATTCAAGCTCATCTTCATATGGCCGAATGTCCTGGTCCTCAACAAAGCAGTACTCTCCGCTTCCCGCCCTGTCAAGAAATGCCGGATCGACGGACAGCCAGTCCGGTTTAGGCTCCGGGAACAGCTTACTGGAGTACTCGTTCATCCAAAGTCTGCTGTTCTCCGAGCACCGGAGCACCCGCTCCTGCACTGCGCTGTCTCTGCTCTGACGCCGGTGGTTGAACATCATGCCGTTATGGTCGTCAACACAAATCATGACTATCATTTTTTCCTTCCTCTCCCAGAGCATGTCTGAAAATTCATATCCAGATACGCTCTAATCAATCTTCGGTCTCACCGGATGCCTGATTACGGTTTTCATACGCTCCGGAGAAACCTTCCTCGGATCACTTAAGTATATCTCATGGTGACGCCTGCGATCAGAAATATCGTTCTCATAGCCCTGTTCCATCCTATAATGGTCCATCTTTGCAACGGTGGCCGGTTCCTCATTATAGCTTCCAATATGGAGACACTGGACGCACAGGCCCTCCGAAACTGTAATCAGCTCCGCAAGACTCGTATCGATCCTTTTTTTTCGCTGCGCCTCCTCCTTCGCCCAGGCAAATACCTCCTCTGTGACGAATTCCGGCACTCTGATTATGGAAATCCAGTTAAATCCGGACTTGTTCCTGTAATCGACGCCCGGCGCGCCGCCTTCCATCCACCAGAAGCCCTCCAGCGGCGGAACGACGTACTCGAAGAAGCCGTCAACCTTCCGGCTTCCCTTATAGCTCATCTTAATCGTGTAGGAAATCCCGTACAGAACGGCAACCGCCCTTCCGTATTCCCCTTCCGGCTCGTTCGGATCTCCGTGTCCTCTCACCGCCGCATACTGCATGGAAGGTACCTCCACGATGGATGGCATCTCCTTCGGAAGATACAATGCCTTATACTCTTTTTTATAATCAAATGGTGTCATACTGCTGCCTCCTTACTTTTTTATGAGTGTAACACAGTAAACACGACAACTGTATGACATGATTATTTAATTACAACGGGAATTCCTGCGCTCACCTCGATGACGCGGTCTGCAAGCATTCCCAGACGGCAGTTGATTTCTCCCAGAACCTTTAGATAGAGAGCCGTGGATTCATCCCAGCCGCAGAGATCTCCGGTATCCGGATTTTCCCCGTTTTCGTCCCATTTTATGCAGACCGGTTGTTTGCGGTAATCGCCGGCCGAAAACACCTCGTTGGTCACGATGACGAGATCAGATACTTTCCTACTCAGACTCAGAATTCCGTCTACTACCGAATCCGCCGCCGCAGAACCGTATTCGGCGGAAATGCTGTCCGGACAGTCGTCCTCCCCGGTTCCAAACAGTTCATTGGAAACCAGGTTGGAGAGGCATTCCAAAAGAACTGCATACTCCGCTGCTCCGGTCAGCTCTCCGTCTTTTCCTGCGGCAGGCAGCTTCAGCCGCTCTAAGCCGAGGTAGCACTCCACAGTCTCAAACTGCTTATCTGCCCGCATCAGACGGTGACGTTCAATCCGGCGTCTGCACTCCTCATCCCAAGGCTTCATGGTCGCAATGTAGATCCGCCTCCGTTTTCCCAGTCTGACAATCTCCTGCTCGGCAAAGGCCGATTTTCCGCTACCGCTGCCTCCCGTTACCAGTGTTACCATCCTCTTCCTCCTCGCTGTGAGCACCAGCACGCCCTGGTGGTGCCGGGATGCACTGCTAATGTGCCCCGGAGTTAGTCTGAGGCGCCAGCGGCTTGTACTCCTCAATCTGAATATCCTGAAATGTGCTCATTTTGGTATAAACCTCCAGCGCCATATCGAGAAGCGGGATGGACGCAACCGCGCCGGTTCCCTCCCCCAGACACATTCCTGCCGCCACAAATGGTTTTAAGCCCAGTTCATCCAGGAGCAGGCGGCCCGCCGGTTCCGCCGAAACGTGGGTGGCCAGCATATAATCGCGGGCGGCCGGTGCCAGCTTTGCTGCGGCAAGCGCCGCAGTACCCGAGATAAAGCCGTCGATCAGAACGGGAATGCGGTAGACCGCGCCCCCTAAAAAGACGCCGGTAAGGCCGGCGAGATCTAAGCCTCCCACATGGGCGATCACATCGATGGCATCGCTGCATTCCGGTCCGTACCGCTTCACAGCTTCCCGGATAACGGATATTTTTTTCATCAGGCCCTCGTCCGACAGTCCCGCCCCGCGGCCCGTCATTTCAGCCGGATCACGATCCAGCAGCATGGCCGCCACGGCACTGCTCGTCGTCGTGTTGCCGATCCCCATCTCTCCGGTGGCGATCAGACGGTACCCTTTTTCCTTCAGTTCCCCAGCCACGCTAATTCCCGCGGCAATGGCCGATACTGCGGTTTCCCGGGTCATGGCCGGTTCTTTATGGAAATTCTTTGTTCCATAAGCCAGTTTTTTCCGTATCAGCGGGTTTCTGGCGCCGGAACACAGATCTCTGGAGACTCCGATATCCACCGGAAACACGTCCACTCCCGCCCGGTCAGCCATGAGGCAGACACTGCTGTTTCCATCCGTCATATTTTCAGTTACCACGGCAGTGACTTCCTGTCCGGTCTGCGTTACACCTTCTTCTACAATGCCGTTATCACTGCACATGATAATCAGCGCCCGTTTACCGATATCAACATGCTGGGTCTCTGATATTCCGGCGATCTTTATCACGTCCTCTTCGAGAATCCCCAGGCTGTAGAGCGGCTTCGCCACATGGCTCCATGTGAGAGAGGCCAGTTCCGCGGCACCTGCCGAAAGAGGGGATATCCTGGACAACACCCCGTTTAAGCATTCTTCCGCCGTTCTCTCATAGAGTTTAAACCACGGAAGGCCCCAGGAGCCCAGTCCCAGATCCACAGTCGCCACATAACGGTATCCCTGCCGCTCATAGAGCCGGACTGCAGGTTCATTTTTCTCGTATACGTCAAGGCGGATCGTCTTCTTTCCTTCCCTCAGGGCCTGCAATTCCGCAAACTCCATCAGGAATTTCCCCGCGCCGGATTTCCTGAAATCCGGGTGAACGAGAAATGTATGGATCACCATTACCTCATCCGGCTCCGCCTCCACGCCCCAGGAGACACCGTTGTATGCGGCCTCCTGCTTTCCATTTAATATGATGGAACCGATGATGCGGCCTCCAGTCTCCGCCACATAGAGTGTGCCTGTCTCCACACCCTCTTCCGCCGCGTCCCTTCCGGGATAGACTCCCTTTTTCCAGCCCGGATAGTTGACATGGCTTTCCAGATGCCCGACCGTCTCGTCGTATAACCGCACCAGTTCGGGAATGTCCTCTGAGACGCCCCGCCGTATGTTTAATTCTTCTGTCATGACTTAAGTTCCTTTCCTGCAAAGCTCCAGCCACCGCTCTGCGGCAGACGGATTCGATGGATAATAAAGATGGGGAAAACCGGCCAGCAGACCGCCATCTGCATGAATGCAGTCCCAGCTTCTCTTTCCGCCTGGTTTCACGGCCTTCATCGCATTGCCGCAGGCCGTGCTGTCCCAGTAGTGGAATTCATGGCCGCGGATCTCTTCCCCTTCTTTCAAAAGCGGGGTGTCCCCATAGGGCACGAGCCCGATGTATCCGAATCGGGACAGTTTTCCGGTTGGAAATGCCCGCCCCGCGATAACTCCCGCCATGGGAAAGACCTCCCCCTCCTTCGTCTCCAGCTCCTCATGAAGATAGAGGAAACCGCCGCACTCCGCGAGTATGGGCATTCCGCCGGCCGCCGCTTCTTTTATTTCTCTTAAAAGGGAGCCGTTGGCCGACAATCTTTCGGCATAGAGTTCCGGGTAACCGCCGCCGAGCATCAGCCCGGCAATATCCTTTGGCAGATGCTCATCCCGCATAGGATCAAATTCCACGAACTCGGCTCCCAGACTCTCAAAAAGCTTTATATTTTCCTGATAGTAAAAACAGAAAGCCTCGTCTCTGGCGATACCGATCCGGATGCGTTCCGTTCCGGGCGCTTCAATGGCGATTACGGCCTCCGCACCGCCCTCCGCCGCTTCACCGTCGTCCTTCCATTCCCCGGCACCGCCTGCCAGCCGTAAAAGCCCCTCCACATCCACGGTCTTCTCCATCTCTAAAGCCAGCAGTTCCAGCCGCTCCCGCAGGGCTTTGGACTCCTCCGGAATCACAAGTCCGAGATGACGGCTGGTTACTTTTGCCGCGTCGCATTCCGGCAGATAGCCGAACACGGAAATTCCCAGCTTTTCGATCTCCGGCACGAGACGTTCCGCCATCACCGGAGAGATCCTGTTTAGGATAACGCCGCGTATACGGCTGTCTTTTCTATATTCCAGAAATCCTTTTATTTCTGCCGCCAGGGAAAGTGAGGCTCCCTTGCAGTCCAGAACCAGTACGACGGGCGCGTCAAGGGCGCGGGCCGTGTCGTAGGAGCTGGCCCAAGTGTCATTTCCTCCGACACCGTCGTAATATCCCATCACGCCTTCCACCACCGAAAGGTCAGCACCGGCTGCCAGGTCCTTAAACTGATTTCGCACCTCTTCCTCAGGCAGGAAAAAAGTATCCAGATTCCCACCGTCAATTCCCAGTACATACTTGTGAAACATGGGATCGATGTAGTCCGGCCCGCACTTAAACGCCCGGCATTCTATCTTCCGCTTTTTCCATGCAGCCAGCAGTCCGCAGGTCATCATCGTTTTTCCGCTGCCGCTCTTCGGTGCGGCAAGCATCAAACGCGGATATGCGGTTTCTGAGCCGGAGGCCTTTTCGGCTGTCACCGCTTGCTTTGCCGCTTTCACGCCCCCTGTCTCTCTCCCCCCAAAGGAAATCACATAAACAGGGTTCTGAGCCATCATCATGTGGACCCGGCCCGCCGCCTTCGCCCGTGAAACTGACACCAGAACGATATCGGCCTCAATCCCGCGGGCGGCAGTCCATTCCATCACCTTCGAAACGGATTCCAGCGTGATCGCATTCACCACCACCCGGACCTCTGGATTCTTTGCCAGCAGCAGAGAAAGAATATCTGCCATTTTGCCGGAGGTGCCTCCCAGAAATGCATGGGTAGGCGCCTCCAGACCCTCTAAAGCCTCCGGGGCCGCGCCTTCTATGATTCGAATCTGCTCCGCCTGAAACTTTTTCCTGTTTTTCTCCAGCAGCTCCACGGCCTCCCGCTTCTTCTCGACCGCATAGACTGTGCCTTCCGGCATAAAAGCCGCGGCCTCCACCGACACGGAACCGGTCCCCGCTCCGATATCATAGAGGACCGAATCGGGCGAAAGCTCCAGCTTCTCCACCGAAACGGCACGAACCTCGCTCTTCGTCATGGGGACCTCTCCCCGGATAAACCATTCGTCTCTCATCTGACACCCTCACTCTCTTCGTTCCGTTCCATCAGAACCACAGCCAGGCTTGTAAATTCCATGGTTGCAAGCTGGTCCGGCGTTCCGGTCACAATCCGCTCATCGGCATAGGAGAGCCGCTCCCCCGCAGTGATTCTCACGTCGGTAAGCCCGGCTCTTAAAAGCTGCTTACAGAGTTCCTTTACCGTGTGCGCCCCGCCCAGCAGCGTAAATACCGCCGGATTCTGAGCCAGCACCTGGGCCGCGTCGCAGTCCCGCCCGTGCAGGCTGATCAGTTTCACATGCTCCCAGCTTCGTCCCATTTTGGCACATAAGTACGACACGGACGAAATCCCCGGGTAAGTGGTGAATTCATAGGAATCGCAGTACGGTTTTTCCGAGAGCACGGCGGCCATACCGGACGCGCCGCTGTAAAACCCCGTGTCGCCGGAATACAGGACACCGGCTCTTTTATGCTCCGGATGGCTCTCAAGCCATTCCAGGATTTCACGGTTCCCGTAAATCGGAACCCGCAGGATTTTCGACGCCGCTTCTCCCAGCGTCTCCGCCGCGTCCGTCATGCGTCTGGCGCCAAATAAGACATCGCACCGTTTCAGCGCCTCAGCGGCCGCAAGCGTCATCTGGCCCGGGCCTCCCATCCCTGTCCCGATGAGAGAAAGCTTCCGTTTGGCGGATACGGTTCCCGCTTCTTTCAGGAGTATTTTCGCCGCGTCCAATGTAATTCCGTCTCTCTCCTCCAACGGTCTTCCAATCACAACCGCTGTCACGGAGAGTGCTTCCGCTGCGGAGAGCTTCTCTAAAAAGCCTCCCGCTGTCCCCGCTTCCTTTGTCACTAAATAGCGGACTCCCAGCTGCCGCATCATGGCCCGGTTCATTTCTTCGGAAAACGGGCCCTGCATGGCGATGATGCGTTTTCCCCTTATTCCGATGTCTTCGCAGGCGGATATGGCGGCGCAGGAGGGAAGAACCCGCACGTAAAGCCTTTCCTCATATCCCGGAAGCGCTGTATAGGCGGCAAGTTCCTTGCTCCCCGTAGTCACGAGGATGTCTCCCTCCCTGTCCTTCAAGTAACAGACGGCTTCCTCTACGGAATGCACGTATACGACTTGAGATGCAAATGCTGCGGCTGGGCCTTTGCCGCTGTCACCTCCAGGATTCTCCGCTGCAGCAGACTCCCGCGTCACCCGCAGATAGGAGACCCTGGCGCGGCCGCAGGCTTCCTTTATATTTCTGGTTGCCTCCGCAGCATACGGATGGGTCGCGTCAAAGACGGCGCGGATGGAGGCCCGCTTCATGAAGCCCTCCATCGCCTCCCCGGCCATACGGCCCGAAAGCACATGGAGATATTCACTTTCCGGTAGCAGGTCCGCACCGTAACCGCTGACAACGCTGACGTACGCCTCTATTTCCTGCTGGTGGCAGTATTCGGCAAGAAGACGGCCTTCCGTAGTGCCTCCGAAGATTAAAATCCTACACATTCCGGTATCCTCTCGGCGTTACCATCCTCCCGTTTACCGCCTTTGTCTTCTCATTGCCGATGAACACGGTGGTAAACATGTCAGTGGATGTATCCCTTAATTCGGAAAGCGTCATAAGCTCCATGGACTCCCCTTCCCGGCCGATATTCTTTGCAATGCCGCAGACCGTTTCCGGCTTCTTGGCGGTGAGCATGATGTCACACGCCCGTCTTAAGTAATCCGACCGCTTCCGGCTGGAGGGATTATAGAGGCATATGGCCAGATCCGCCTTTGCCGCGTGCAAAAGCCTGTCCTCGATCAGCTCCATCGGAGTCAGTAAATCGCTTAAGCTGATCACGGCAAAATCGTGCCCCAGAGGCGCGCCGAGCAAGGCGCCGCCGCTTAACGCCGCCGTCACTCCGGGAATCACCTCCACGATCGGGGAATCCGATTCTCCCACCAGCTCCAGAATAAGGCCGCTCATTCCGTACACACCGGCGTCCCCGCTGCAGATCAGCGCCACCGTCATGCCGGCCTCCGCCTTCTCGATTGCCATACGGCACCGTTCTGTCTCCTGCCTCATGGGCGTGGTGATCCACTCTTTTCCGGGAAAATGTTCCCGCATCAAATCCGCATACACCGTATAGCCGACCACCACCTGGCTCTCTTCCATAGCGCGAACCGCCTTTATCGTCATCTGTTCGTAGGAACCCGGTCCGATTCCCACCACATATAATTTTCCTGTCTGCTTCACAGCTTCACCTTCCAATCCCGGACCGCGGCCGCCACCGTGACGCCGCCGCCCGCCTGTTTTCTCATCATCAGTCTTCCTCCGCCCAGGTCCTCTACAAGGCTTACGGCGGCCCGCTCGCAGACGTTATCCACGCCTGTGATCTCCTTAACAAAAGAAGACGGGGAGAATTCCCCCTTCGCCTGCAGCAGCCGTTCGGCCGGATACGTTTGAAAGGAGAGGCCATGCTCCCTTACATAGGAAAGGAGTCCGGCTTCCTCTTTCTTTATATCGATTGTCGCCACGGCGGCCGCACTCTCCGGCTCGATGTTCCACCGGCTTAATGCCTCCTCCACGGCTGCTTCTATTCTTTCTTTTTCCGTGCCCCTCTTACAGCCGATTCCCAGGATTACAATCCGCGGTACCAGACGGAGCACCTCCCCGCCTTCCGGCAGGAACAGCTTCAGAAAGTCATGGTTCTCCGGATAACGCTTCACCGTAATCCAGACATTTCTTTTACAGCTTTCCTTCTGGGTAAAGCCCTCCGGTACGCTTCCCGCTGCGGGGAAATCGCTGAAAAATCCCACCGGCTCACCGGCCAGTACATCGGCGGACACCGCCTTTGCCGTCTTCATATCCGAGATCCAAAGCCCCTGCTCCTTTGCAAAATTATCCACCGCAAAGCGGCCATGGATATCCGTGGCCGTGGTGATGACGGGGATTCCTCCCGTCAGCTTCGCCGTCTCTTCCGCCAGCCCATTGGCTCCTCCCAAATGGCCGGACAGAAGGGAAATGGAAAAGCGGCCGCTATCATCGATGACCACAACGGCCGGATCCGTCCTCTTGTCCTTTACCCACGGTGCAATGGCCCTGACGGCGATCCCTGCGGCCCCGATGAAAATCAGCCCCTCCCGCGTCTCAAACTGGTTCCCGGTCCATTCCTGAAGGCTGGATTTTAAGGGTTCCAGACCATTTGTCTCGTGAAACGGGTTCAAAAACTTCTCCAGCACGTACCCGCGGCATTCATGGCCGCTGAGTTTCAGTTCCTTCAACAGCCGGGCGCCAAGCTTCGCCCCCGCTCCTGTAAAACAAATCAGCGAAAGCCTCATCATTTCCTCTCTTTCTGTGCCCCCTCAGAATCACTTCCCTGCCTGTATTCCGTCGTAAATCCCGAATCATACAGCTTCGAAAGGGCATACCCGCTCTGGCTCACCGCGTTTCCCACGATGATCAGGGCTGTCTTCCTGATCTGCTCCCCGGCCGCCCGCTCTGCCAGCGTTCCCACCGTGCAGACGACCTTCTTCTCATCATCCCAGGTAGCCCGGTAAACGATGGCTGCCGGAGTGTCCGCGCCGTATCCGCCGCGCATCAGCTCATCCGCCAGCTCTGCCACCATGCCTGAGCTTAAGAACAGGACCATGGTCGCCCCATGCGCCGCAAATGAAGCGATGGATTCCCGCTCCGGAACCGGAGTCCGCCCTGCCATCCTGGTGATCACCACGCTCTGGGATATCTCCGGAAGCGTGTATTCCATATTCAAGGCTGCGGCGGCTCCACAGAAGGAGCTGACTCCCGGGCAGACTTGATAGGAGATCCCCAAACGGTCAAATTCATCCATCTGCTCCCGGATCGCCCCATAGATGCAGGGGTCCCCCGTGTGCAGGCGGACAGTCATCTTTCCCTCTGCCTCGGTCTCACGGACCGCCTCTACCACCTGATCGAGCGTCATATACGCGCTGTTTAACACGCGGCAGCCTTCTTTTCTGTATTCCAGCAGCGCCGGATTTACCAGCGAGCCTGCGTAAATGATTGTATCCGCCTGTGAGATCAGTTCCTTCCCACGAACGGTAATAAGATCCGGTGCTCCCGGACCTGCTCCTACGATATGTACCATCTCTACCTCACAATCAACAGTGAATAATATCCCGGCTCATCCGGAATTTCCTCCAGGGACATAAAAATCCGTTCATCGTCCATGCCGCAGTTTTCCACCATAACGGCACTGGCCCCGCATTTGCGGATCTCTTCCTTGACTGCCTTCATCTGTTTTCCCGTCTTCATAAGCACCTTGACGCCTGGAAGCTTAAGTGCTTCCTTCACCTGGTACGTAGCCGGTATCACATGCAGCTCCTCCGCTCCGGACACCAGCGGCATGCCAAGTCTCGCCGCCGCCGCTGAAAAGGAGGGAATCCCGCATTCCAGCCTCGTCGCATACCCTTTACTCCACAGGCGCTCCAGCAGATAGCTGCAGGTCGAGTAGATGCTCACATCACCCAGCGTGATGAAGCCCACGTCCTCCCCTCTGTCCAGCCGTTCCATCACAGCGCCGGCCGCCAGATCATGGCTTTCATCCAGCACCTTTTTATCCTTTGTCATCGGCATGGGGAGGTAGAGGCACTCTTTCTCCTCAATCTCCGGCACCGCCTGACGCGCGATCTGGTAAGCCGTGCACAGTTCCTTTTCCCTGTGTGGAATGGCGATCACCGCACATTCCTTTATCCGCTTTGCTGCTTTTATGGTCATTAATTCCGGGTCTCCCGGACCGACTCCGATTCCGTATAGTATTCCAGACATGCTTGTCTCTCCTGTTCTTGTTCTCTCTTCTATTCTTTCTGCATTTCGTTTGCTTCTTCCCGAATGCGAAATGCCTCAATCATATTCTCTGCCCCGCAGGTCATACCAAGTATACCGTATCCGTTCGTAAATGTCACCACCTCGGCGCACACGGTTCTCCCGCTCCACTCTTCTACGTACTGCTTCATCCGTTCCACCGCAGTCATCATCGCCGGTTTCAGGACTCCGGCCTTTTCCAGCCAGATTACCGCCTCCTCCGTCGTATTGGATGCGAGCACCTGGTCTTTCAACCGGTTCCTGTCACTCTCCGCCATCTCCTCACAGTGTATCCGGGCACAGTCCCACATAATTTCCATACGCCTGTCCCCGTACTTTGAATGCGTATTTCCGACACCGCCGGCCACCTTGATCAGTTTTCCGACGTGGCCGACAAAAAGAAGACCGTTCATCCCCTCGTCCGCCGCCATTTTCACGGAATCCTGTACGAAATTGCTGCACTGGACCCCCTGGGCCAGGGAGAGATTTAACGTCTCCTTCAAAAAATTCTCCCCGTAATTTCCGGGTGTTAAGATCACTTCCCGCTGCCCTGCCACGGCTTTCATATGGAGTTCCAGCTGAATGGTGGCCCTTAAAGCGGCCTCGCTCATCGGCTCCACGATCCCGCTGGTTCCGAGCACAGAGATCCCGCCCTCGATTCCAAGCTTTGGGTTAAAGGTGCTGAGAGCCAGACGCGCGCCCTCCGGAATCCATATTCGGACAAGGAGGCGTCCTTCGCAGCCTGCGCTTCGCGCCACCGCCTCCACTTCTTCAAAGATCATCTTTCTCGGTACCGGATTGATGGCATGAAGCCCCACAGGACACGCAAGGCCCGGCTTCGTCACAATCCCGACTCCAGGGCCTCCGGTTAAGAAAATATGATTGTTCCGGTAACACCTCTCCGGGTCACCGCTGTCTTTTATGTACTCTACCGAAGCATAAATCAAAGCCTGATCCGTCACATCCGGGTCATCTCCCGCGTCTTTTCTGACGGCGCACAAGGCCGAACGCTCTGTCCGTTCCGCATCATGCAGCAACAGCTCCGCTCTCGTTCCTCCCGGCGTCATCACCTGGACACACTCCACCGCTTCCCGCTGCAGCAGCATAACCGCAGCAGCCTTCGCCGCACAGGCCGCACACGTACCCGTGGTAAAACCACTTCTCAACTTTTTCTCTTCCATCGCTGTTTCCTCTTTCCCGTATATTATAATGGATAGCGAGGGGGGTGGCAAGTTTTTTTAAACAGGGGCCCCTATGGCGTTTCCCCTTACAAATCCAATTCTTAGCCATATAGCTTGAGGAGAGGGGAGGGGAAACCGTCTGTTTGTCAGCTCCGGTCTCCCTTCCCCTCTCCTTAAGCGCTGTGGCGCAGTTCTTACTTTTCTTCTAAAGCCTCTTGTTTCAATTCGCGTTTGCGTTTCGTAATGAGACCGCCGATGCGGCCGCTTTCTTTCGCGGTGAGGGAACGCCAGCCGCCGTTGATTACTTTGTCACTGAGACCTAACTCCGTGGCAATTTCGAATTTAAGTATTTCCTCTGGTTTTAAATTGTGAGGATCGAATGGTTCGTTCTTTTTTCCTTTTGACATGATTACAGGCTTGCTCCTTTCTCGAATCTAAGGAGAGTATGCCCGTTATGAGACCCCTTAAACATCCAGACCGGAGGGTTTTCTGATTTGCAGGATGGGGCGGCGGCTCTGTGTGCCAGTTTTCGACAGCACCAATGACACATTTTACCAAAATATACCATAGTTTACTGTATTTACCCTGTTTTTACCCAAAATTTCCAGCAGGTCTGTCGATAATATGATATAATTTTAAAGGTATGCTATATGAACGAAGGAGAGTGATAACATTGCGTATTGCAGTCATAGATGACTCTTCAGCACAGAGGGAACAGTTATCCGGCTATATTAAGGAATATTATTCAGGAAATCCCATATACAGGCAGGTCGACCTATTTGAAAACGGTGAACAGTTTATGGAATGCTGGAGGCCGGGGGCTTATGATCTGCTTTTTATCGACATTTTTTTAGATGGAATAAATGGACTGGAGATCGCGGAGAAGGTAAGAAACAGCGATGCGGACTGCCTGATGGTCTTTACTACCAACAGCAGTGACTTTGCGGTCAGGGGATTTGAACTGCGGGTTTCTGATTATCTTGTAAAGCCCTTTTCCTATGAGAAATTTAAAGACACGTTAAAATACTGCGAACGGTCCATGCGCAGCCACGCGCGGTACATAGAAGTCAAGGAAAGCCGGACCATGATTAAGATCCGGCTCGATGATATTATATTTACAGATTACTTTAATCACTATATTCAGATTCACACCAAAACGAGAACGATCCGTTCCTACATGAAATTTGAGACATTTTCACCCTATCTTCTCTGTTATCCCCAGTTTCTCTGCTGTTACAGAAACTGCATCGTCAACATGGACCGGGTGATTTCTTTAGAAAAGAATGACTTTATCATGGATACCGATGAGCGGGTGCCGATTACGCGGAAGAACCGTCAGGAAATTCACCAGCGCTACGCGGACTATCAGTTTCTGCGGCTGAGCGGAGGCGTATAATGGAGTTCCCTTTTTCCGTCTTATCCGTCGGGCTCGAACTTTTGACGATTATTTTCTGTATCCTGCTGTTCTTCCGGGGCCGTTTACGGGTAAACGGCGTACGGAGCTTTTTTATTCTGGTTCTTTTATTCTTTGTTACGACCGGTTCTTACTTTCTGCTCCGCCCCCTGTTTGGGGGCGGAGACTCATTTAAGACCTTATATTCCATCTACTGTCTGGCAGTTATCATCCTCTTTCTGTCCTGGCTTTTTCGCGAAAGTATATTCGTCACCATCTTCATGGTGTTTGCGGCGCGCAACTATCTGGATGGAACCAATATGATCTCCGACCTGGTGAGTGTGATCTGGCATTCAGCTTCCTTTTCCGGCAGCCAGACCGCCACCGTTTTTTTGTGCCGTCTGACCGTCTATATTCTCCTCGTACCGGTACTCTACCACTTCTTCAAGGTGTGTATCCATCCGGCCATCGCCAGCACAAAAAGCATGAATATCTGGAACTATTTATGGATTATTCCCGTGTCCTTTTTCTTTCTCTACCGGCTCGGCTTCAATCCGTACTATACCGCCATTGAGACCGGAAATAAGAATTCCATGCTGCTGTTTCCCCTGGTCTGGTATCCGGGTATGTTTTTCTGCCAGCTCTGCATCTTCCGGCTGCTGTCGGAGACTTCCCAGAACATCGTTCTGCGGGAAAAGCTTCACACCGCCGAACTGCTGACAGAGATGGAGAAGAAGCAGTACAGCCTTCTGCAGGACAACATTGAGGGAACCCGGAAGGCCCGTCACGATCTCCGCCACCATCTGCTGGCCATGCGGGGATACGCCGAGCGCCGGGACTATGAGGGATGCCTCCGCTACATTGAAGAGTTTTTAAAGCAGACCGACAGCTACGCCCTGAAACAGTACTGTGACAATCATGCGGTCAATTCCATCATCAGCTATTATGAAAACACAGCCGTCAGCAGCGGGGTTGCCGTCTCCATCGAGATCCAGCTTCCCTCTCTTCTGACAGTTCCCGAGGTAGACTTCTGCACCATACTGGGGAATTTACTGTCCAATGCCGTGGATGCATGCCTCCAACAGACGGAAGGGGAACGCTTTATCCGCATGAAGCTGGGAATGGCGGGCCGCTCCATGGTCACACTGTCTGTGGTCAACTCCTACTCCGGGGAGATCCGGGAAGAGAACGGAGTCTTCCTCTCCTCCCATCACGCCGGGGAAGGCATCGGTACCATGTCTGTACGCCACATCGCAGACCAGTACCACGGCATCGCCCGGTTCCGGTATGAAGACGGCGTCTTTGAGACTTCCGTCCTGCTGAACCCCGAACCGTCAGGCGCTGCGGCAGACAGGGAAACTACGATTATTTCCCATCAATGACTTCCGCCGCCATTGCAAACATCTCATCTGCAGTAAAGCTCCGATCCAAGGACATGATGGAGTAGCTGATTCCATCGTCCTTCCACGATACGGTATAGTAATCGTTTATCTCTGTCTGATCGGACCCATAGGAAAGGAACAGTTCTCCCCGTTCCTCGGCCAGCCTGTCTTCCTCTGATATCTCGGTTCCAACCGGAAGGAATTTGTACCTGTCACAGTAATAGCGGAGTTCGATTCCCTCGTGTTCCCCTGCCGCGTCAGGCTGCCTCACATCTTCGCTGACAAGGCTTCCCGGCCGTCTGACGATCAGGCTGACCTCCTCCTTCTTAGAGGCGCCGTAACAGACCTTCAGGTTCAGATACGTGCCGATCACATTTCCCGTCTCATCCTGAGCCTGCACGCTCCCAATGGAAGCCCTCCGGAAATCCCATCCTTCTCCCAGCGACTCCACCGTTTTTACGGAATATCCCAGATCCTGCTTCACATTACTTCTCAGTTCCCCGTAGCTTCCATAGACCGGATCGTTCCCATTGGAATGGCTGACAAGTCCAGCTGCCCTTCCTGCCGCCACCGCACCCATGGTTCCAAGCAGGCACAGGGCCGCCGCCAGAATTACTATTTTTCCGCTGATCCGATGTTTCATATTCGTTTTCTCCTTTTTTCCCTCAGAAATTTTCTGTCTCACAAGCTGCTTTACTTCAGGAGATACAGAAAGGCGCTCTGCCCTCTCAACAAGTGTATCCGTGATCAGAGAATCCAGTTTTTTTTCATCCATATTTTCTCCTCCTCTTGCCATCCCATGTCTTCAAGAGCCTTTGAAAGTTTTTTCCTGGCCGTATGAAGCCGCGATTTAACCGTTCCTTCCATACAGCCCAGAATATCCGCGATCTCTCTCGTCGTCAGCTGCTGATAGTAATAAAAGATGACCACGGTCTTCTGCTTTCTGTCCAGGGCGCATACGGCCTCATAGACCCGGTCCTTTTCTTCCTGCCGGATCACCTGTTCGCAGGGCGCCTCGGACGGGTCTTCCTTAAACTCGTCAAAGACCTCCTCCACCGGCTGTTCCTTTTTCCGCTTCCTGCAGTACCGCCATGCCGACCTCGTGATGATCTGATACAGCCATTTCGAAAAACAGGCGGGTTCCTTCAACTGCTCCCTGTTCACATAGCATGTTACAAATGCCTCCTGAACAATATCCTCACTGTCTGTGTAACTGCCGGAAATAAGATACGCCAGCCGAAACGCTTTATTCTTATACGTATCAAACAGGAGGTCAAACGCCTCTTCCTTACCCTGCTGCATCTGTATTACGATTTCAGTTTCGTTCATCGCTTCTCTCCCTTCCGTTTTTGGTGCACCTGTATATAAGAGCCTCCAGGGGATAAAATGGTTCATTTTAGGATAAAGAGTCCGGCAAGCCGGACTCTCGTGCCGGAGCGCGGCCGCTTCAGCGGCCATATTTCTTTAACGCGGAGTGCGCATCCCCCGGAGGGTTTTTATATCATGGGACGAACGTTCCTATGAAATGAAAAAAAGCTCCGGGCCGCAAAAGCAGCCGGAGCCAGAATGGTAATCGTATCCGCGTAATTCCTATCTGCGGGGAATAATGATCGCCGCGATGAAATAGGCCACGACGCCCGTGCCGGAACAGGCCAGCACCGCCCATAAGAGCCGGATCAGCGTGGCGTCAACGTTAAAATACTCACCGATTCCTCCGCATACGCCGCAAATCATCTTATCTGTATCAGAACGATATAATCTTCTTGTCTCTCTGTCATCCATCTTCGAATCTCCTCTCTGTTCTCTCTATGTTTTCCATTGAATTAGTGAAATTTAACTTCAATCGCGCCTGTGTTGCAGTCCAGTTCCATCTTTTTGGCTGCCCCGTTATTGATCTTTCTTTCCCTGGACAGACCGGAAAAGCCCTCGCCGCCAACAGTAATGCTGCCTACCTTGCACTTGATCTCGTAGTTAAAGTCTGCCTTCGCTCCCGCCAGGTCGAGTTTAACAGCGCCGACGCTGCATTCCGTGTCCACATCGCCGTCTACCGATCCTTCAAACTGCACAGCTCCCACATCGGAATCAACCTCCAGCTTTCCCGTGTCGGCTCCGGTCACTCTTACTGCGCCGACAGATGCATCGATCTCTATCTTGCCGGCCTTCAAGCCCTCCGCCACAATGGCAGGACCATCATCGCTGTTGATTATCTTGTTGTTACTCGGGGCCTTGACCTTCAGTTCGACCTCCTCGAAACGGTAATCTGCCGGAACGTGGATATAGATCACCGTATCTTTATAATCATGGGAATCCCAGGATTTGGACCCAACCGTTACCTTCAGTTCATCCTCTTCGCTGTAGACATTCCAGCGCGCCATATCTTCCTCACTGGAGACAACAATCTTATCCGCCGGAGCATCATATACTATAACGGCCTTTCCTCTTCGAACCTCCAGATCCAGCTTCCTGGCGTAGATCTCAGAAAATGTACTCTCGTTTAATTCCCCATCATCCAGTCTGTCATGGATGCTGCGGCCGATATCATCAAATTCGCGGCCCAGCTCGTCAAAGCTGTCGTCGAAATTATCCGACAGGTCGCGGCTTAAATCGTCCATCCCCGACCTGATGTCACGGGTAATGCCGTCGGCGATATCATGGCCGAGCCAGCTGTAATGGTAAGCAGACACATCCGACAGTCTGCCGCCCATGGCGGCCGCCACAGTGGTAATCCCACCTCCGATCAGAATGCAGACGCCGCCTGCTATCAGGCATGCCTTCGTAAAATTCTTCATGAGCGACTCCTCCTTCCATAGAGTAAACCACTGATTCCGTTCACAATCGACCGGAACAGAAACGGCAGAAACTTACCGTAAAACACTCCGCATAAAGCCAGACATGCAAAGGCAAATCCCAGCGTCAGTACGGAAATTCCGATAACCAGTATCCCGCTTAAGGGATGAATCACCATCGACACGATGCCCACTATGAGCAGTGCAATCCCACAGATAAACAGCACTCCGGTAAGGACGCCCACGAGCACTACAGCCGCTACCAGCAGTCCGAAGAGGCCGCCGAACATCCCGACCATCCCGCCACCGATTCCAAACAGGACCGGAGACGCCACAATGATTAAGATAATCCACAGGATGATCTTCACTGTCCGGTTGGTTCTCGGCTGATTCTCTCTCTTTTCCTCATGTTCCTCTGTCTTCTGTCCTTCCACAGCGTCCGGCAGGTCATACCGCTTCGCCACCTGGTAATTCGGGTCGCGGAACCGTTCATCCTGATACCCTTTCTCCGTGAACTCTCCGCCGTCTTCCAAATGCCCGGACAGATCGGAACGGATAATCGCCGCGATGCGCTCCGGGCTTCCAAATTCCTTGATAGCCACTTCCTCATTCTCATCTCCGGCTTCCTCCAGATAATCTCTGTAGTAGCCGATGGCCTCCGCCTTATCTTCATCCGGAATATCGGAAAGCAGATATTCCAGCTCCTTCATAAACTCTTCCCTGTTCATATTAATGCCTCCTCAAAGATTTGAGATATCTTCCGGGAGTAGCCTGCCCACTCACCTTTGTACAAATTCAGCTGTACTCTGCCCTTTTCCGTAATCTTATAATATCTGCGGTTTCTGCCGTCGATAGCCATATCGTAGACTTCCAGGCACTCTTCCTTCTGAAGCCTGCGAAGCACCGGGTAAAGGGTCGATTCCGAAATGTCGATGACACTCCTCACATCCTGTGTGATTTTATATCCGTAAGTCCCTTCCTGTTCCTTTGACACAACCGCCAGTACGATCGCGTCAAGGAGGGCTGCACCTGTGTTAAAAACCATATTCCCACTCCTATCTTCTCATTCAGTCAGATCCGAACGTTACTGTTCACTCCGTGACCAGCAACACGCTTCGCAATGCACAGAAACGGCAAAAACACCTCGCGGGATACTGGCCGTGAACAGTAACTCCCGAACGGCCTTTAACGGCTTCCGTCATCTGAGGGTGCCCGCGGTATGATCACTGCCGCGATGAAATAAACGACCAAGCTGCCGCCGATGAGGGAAAATCCCGCAAACGAATGGAACATATGACGCCATGGCTGGAAGAACATCAGAATTACCCATATAAGCCTTATAATAACCGGGTCCACATTAAAATACTCTCCGATGCCGCCGCACACGCCGCAAATCACCTTATTCTTTACTGATCGGTATAAACGTTTCGTCTCCATACTCACTCGACCTTTCTCTTATTGTTTAGTATAATATTATTTTGTGTTCTATATTATATCTTGTATAGTATGGTTATATTATATATCGTATAATATTGTTTGTCAACTAAATTGCAGAATAAATTATTCTAAATTATTTTTAGGTTATCTAAAACTTTTTGTTGTATTCTCGCAGTTTATCTGCTACAATGGTTTACACAGGTATCAATTTGCACAAATATCATGAAAATTGGGAGGGTTATTATGGAAAAAATGATACTGTCTGTACCCGTTATCGGCCTGATCGGCCTTTTGTTCGCCATCTTTCTGCGTCTTCACGTGATTAAGCAGGACCCGGGAAATGACCGGATGCGCGAGATTGCGGACGCGATCGCGGAAGGTGCAAGGGCATTTATGACCGCGGAATACCGTGTCCTCATCATCTTTGTCGCTATCCTCTTCGTCGTGATCGGCTTTGGTACGAGAAGCTGGACTACGGCCGTCTGCTTCCTGGTGGGCAGCGCCTTCTCCACCATCGCCGGTTATCTGGGCATGAGCGCGGCGATCCGCGCCAACTGCCGTACCGCCAACGCCGCAAGGACCTCCGGTATGAGCCGGGCCTTATCCGTGGCGTTTTCCGGCGGAAGTGTTATGGGTATGGCCGTCGTCGGACTGGGACTTCTCGGTGTCGGAACGCTTTTCCTTATTACAAAGGATGTGGAAGTGCTTGCAGGCTTCAGCCTCGGCGCCTCCTCCATCGCCTTATTCGCCCGTGTGGGCGGCGGAATCTACACCAAGGCGGCCGATGTGGGCGCCGATTTAGTCGGCAAGGTGGAAGCCGGAATTCCTGAGGATGATCCCCGGAACCCGGCCGTCATCGCAGACAACGTAGGCGATAACGTGGGCGACGTGGCCGGTATGGGGGCTGACTTGTTCGAGTCGTATGTAGGATCCCTGATCTCAGCTCTGACGCTGGGTGTCGTATTCTACCAGGAAGCGGGTGTCATCTTCCCGCTGCTGCTCTCCGCCTGTGGAGTCGTGGCGTCCATCATCGGAGCCCTGATCGTGAGAGCCGGCAACAATTCCAATCCGCACCGTGCGTTAAAGAGCGGAGAGTACAGCGCCACAGCCCTGGTCGTGGCCGCCTCCTTCCTCTTAAGCTACATATATTTCGGCAGCTTCAACGCCGCCTTTGCCATCATCGCCGGACTCCTTGTGGGCGTTATGATCGGATTCGTCACGGAGATCTACACCTCCGGCGACTATCGTTTTGTGAAAAAGATTGCCAAACAGTCTGAGACCGGGTCCGCTACCACCGTGATCAGCGGAATTGCCGTTGGTATGCAGTCCACCGCGATTCCGATCCTGCTGGTCTGCATCGGCATTCTCGTCTCCTTCCGCCTGATGGGCCTCTACGGAATCGCCCTGGCCGCGGTCGGCATGCTTTCCACCACCGGCATTACCGTCGCCATCGACGCATACGGTCCTATCGCAGATAACGCCGGCGGCATCGCGGAGATGGCCGGTCTCGATGATTCGGTCCGCGAAATCACCGACAAGCTGGACTCTGTCGGCAACACCACGGCAGCGATCGGAAAGGGCTTTGCCATCGGTTCCGCCGCCCTAACCGCCCTGGCCCTGTTCGTCTCCTATGCGGAAGCAGTCAATTTAAAAACGATTGATATTTTAAATGCTCATGTGATCGTCGGACTGTTCATCGGCGGAATGCTCACCTTCCTCTTCTCTTCCATGACCATGGAATCCGTGTCGAAGGCGGCCCACCAGATGATCGAGGAAGTGCGCAGGCAGTTCCACGAGAAGCCGGGCATCCTGGAAGGGACCGACCGGCCGGACTACGCCTCCTGCGTATCCATCTCCACCACTGCCGCGCTCCGCGAAATGTTTCTTCCCGGCCTCATGGCCGTGCTCGTCCCTCTGGCCGTCGGGCTGATTCTCGGGCCGGAAGCCCTGGGCGGACTCCTGACCGGAGCCCTGGTGACCGGTGTTCTCACCGCCATCTTCATGTCCAACGCAGGCGGCGCCTGGGATAACGCGAAGAAATACATCGAGACAGGCAACCACGGCGGAAAGGGCAGCTCCGCGCACAAGGCGGCTGTCGTCGGCGACACGGTAGGCGATCCGTTCAAGGATACGTCGGGACCATCTATCAATATCCTGATCAAGCTGATGACCATTGTATCCCTGGTATTCGCTCCGCTGTTCTTACAGTTTGGAGGTCTTCTATAAAAAACGGGAGGAAAAGCATGAGACGCTTTTCCTCCCGTTTTTCGTTTTCTTTCCGGCGCCGCGCTGTCAAACTGCGAATCCCGCCAGCACTCTCTTAAAGTAATCCATGAACCCGGCTTCCTTCACCGCTCCAGCCGTGAGTACCGGAACCTCTCCCAGCTTCTTTCCCGCCAGGCTGTATTTGATCACGCCCACGCTCTGGCCTTCCTCCACCGGCGCCGCTATGGATTCCGGCAGTACCAGTTCCTTCTCTATGGCAGCCAGGTCTTCCCCGTTTAAGCTCAGATAGGAGAAGGTGCCGCCGTATTTTAAGGGGACGCTGTCCACGACGCCGTTATCCACCACCAGCTCCGGAAGCGGAAGCATCTCCTTATCCTCGTACAGGCGGCAGTTTGCGTAGCCGTAGTTCAGCAGCGTCTGGGCGTCTGCAAATCTGGCCTTGTAATCAGGAGCCGCCATAATGGAAGCGATCAGGCGGACACCGTCTTTTTCTGCGGTCGCCGACAGACAGTATTTAGCCAGAGACGTAGAACCCGTCTTCAAACCGGTCACATTGAAGTTGGTCGCCATTTTTAACAGCTTATTCGTGTTGGAGAGACCAAACTCCTTCGTTCCCTGTTTCGTCACGTGGGTGATGTTCTCCATCCAGATGGTGGAGTAATTATGGATCTGGGGATACTTGTTGATCAGTTCTCTCGACATGAGGGCGATGTCTCTGGCCGTCGTCACATGGGTAGGCGAATCGGTCAGGCCGCAGCAGTCCTCAAAATGGGTGTTGGTCATGCCAAGTCCGGCCGCCCTCTCGTTCATCATTTTCACAAATTCTTCCTCTGTTCCAGCTATGTATTCCGCCATGGCCACGGAAGCGTCGTTTCCTGAGGCCACCACGATGCATTTGATCATGGTTTCCACCGTCTGGGTCTCCCCCTCTTCCAGGAAAACCTGGGAGCCGCCCATGGACTTGGCATGTGCGCTGGTGACCACCTCGTCGGTCATTTTTATTTTTCCGGAATCCAGGGCATCAAAAATCAGGACCAGAGTCATGATTTTCGTAATGCTGGCGGGACTCCTTTTCGTATCCGCATCTTTTTCGTATATTACCTGTCCGGTAGAAGCTTCCATCAGCAGAGCGCTGGGCGCCTGTATGGATGGACCTCCCTCGGCGTTTACAGTCTTCGCCTCTTCCGACCGGATTACCATGTCCGACGCCACGGCAATGTCCGGCTCCTGCCCCCACGCGGCATGAGACGGACAGAGGAAAAGCAGCATGCTTAAAACAAGAGCTAACAATCGTTTCATAATTTCCCCTGATAAAATCCTTTGTTTCATTGTATGGGTGGGATTTCCATTCCTATGCCACTTTTTGCCAAAAATTTTTCCTTAATTTTCCCTTGATACGATTTCATCCTGTCTGAAAGTATGGTATACTGATTCAGGAGTTTGTACTGTGTCCGGTATCCGGGCCGGTTTCGGGTACAGCAGTGTGTCACTTTCTGTGAAGCATCTGTCTGATCCGGCCGCCCAGAGCTCCTTCAATACACTGGAAAAAGAGGTTATCGCATGAATATGGAAGAATACCGTGAACGGCGTCAGCAGGAAAAGCGCCGCCGCACGTTACATAATATCATTGTCATTATGATAGGAATTTTACTGGTTGCCGCCTTAGTCACGGGCGGCATTATACTGGGCCGGCAACGCAAGGGGCTGGGGGCGATCAAGGCATCCGTTACCCAGACCACGGCGGAGGCATCCCCTCCGGAGGTCATCACCACGGCGCCGGAGACAGAGGACACCGGCCTGATCGATCTCCTTACACAGGCGGAAAGCCTGGCCCTGCAGTACGATTATGAAGGCGCCATCAATCTGATCACCTCCGACAGCCGCTACGCCTCCGCGAAGGAAGCCGCAGACGCCGTCGCCGCCTACACGGATCAGATGAGCCGGCTGGTCCGCGTCAATCCCCAGGAAGTCACCCACGTGTTCTTCCACTCTCTGATCGTCGATACCTCCAAGGCTTTCGACGGAGACAACCGGGAGGGCGGATACAATCAGATGATGACGACGAAAGACGAGTTTATCAAGATGATGCAGTCCATGTACGATAAGGGCTACGTCCTCGTAAAGGTCCACGATCTCGCCTATGAGACGACAGACGAAAACGGCAATCCGAAGTTCGTCTACGGCGACATCATGCTTCCCGAAGGGAAAAAGGCCTTCGTCATGTCACAGGATGACGTGTGCTACTATGAATATATGAAGGGAGACGGCTTCGCCACCCGCATGGTGATCGGGGAAGACGGCTATCCCACCACAGAGATGGAACAGGATGACGGAAGCGTCGTCACCGGAGATTTCGATCTCGTTCCCATACTGGAAACCTTCATTAAAGAACACCCGGGATTTTCTTATAAGGGCGCAAGAGCCATTATCGCATTTACGGGCTACAATGGAATTCTTGGATACCGGACAGATGAATCTTATAAGGACACCAATCCCAATTACGAGGAGGACCGCAAACAGGCGGCCGCAGTCGCACAGTGCCTGAGAGACCACGGCTGGGAACTGGCTTCCCACAGCTGGGGCCACCGCAACCTGGGCACGATCTCCATGGAACACTTCAGGCTGGACGCGGATAAATGGGAAAAGAACGTGGAATCCCTGATCGGTCCTACCGATATCATTCTCTACCCCTTTGGCAGCGATATCGGGACCTGGAAGCCTTATACGGATGATAATGAACGCTTTACCTATTTAAAATCACTGGGATTCCGATATTTCTGCAACGTGGATGCCAGCACGCCTTACTGGATGCAGCTGGGACCGGACCATTTCCGCCAGGGCAGACGGAATCTGGATGGCTACCGCATGTATTACTATCCGGACAGCTTAAGCGACTTGTTCAGCGTCCCGGACGTATTCGATCCGGCCAGGCCGACACCGGTACCACAGATGTAGCTTTATCATTCATTACAAAACACTGCAAACTCAAAAGAGCCTTGAAGCGGGACCATGACAGTTCCGCCTCAAGGCTCTTTTTTATTTCATAGAAAAGCTGTCCTATGAGACAAAAACCCTCCGGGGGCCGCACACTCCACACGAAGGAAATATGGCGCTGAGACGGCCTGCCCGATCTTTGTTTCGTTGTTTCAATCCACGCTCGATCATTTCACAGAGTGCGACTACCTCTTATAGATGCGCGGCTTGACTTCATGTCAGTGAGGGATACCGATTTCTCTCCGCCCGCCACTGCCGTTAAGCTTGTTTTATTAAAACTGTACCACGTCCCGGATGGGCTCCGCCGGCTGGACGGACTCCGCATAGAGCACAGGGCCTTCGCCCTCATAGTCCTTCCAGAATTCGTAGGCGATCCTGGCCCGGACCTTTACCCACTGCTTCGTCTGTAAGTCCTTCGCTTCTCTGGCCTTCGTGACAAATCCGAGGAACGTCATGTCGGCTTCACAGCAGGTCATGGCCATACGTCCCGGGACAAAGTAATTTTTCGGAAATTCCGGGCTCTTTAATACCATGGCCGTAAATTCCACAATCTTTCCCTCGTAGCGGTCCCGCCTGTCCATACAGTCAATATACCAGATGCCGTAGGCCTCCGGCGAAATTGCAATCACGTCCGCACTCATATCGTAAGGCAGATCCTCGTCCGCGATCTCGTCGATCTCTCCCTCCGAATCCTCAAAGACAATCTCGCCTCTCTGGCACATGGATTTAAGGGTCCTGCGGTAGCCTGATAAATCTTCGATCCCGTCACACCGGTTACAGATAACCAGTTCAGAATTCTTAATCATGGCATACAGCAGAGGCTTCATATTAGCCACATATAAGTCAAAGGTGGACATGTCAATAATGGTAATCTGCTGATATACACGCCAGTCATCCGGCAGCTGTAAGTCATCCTGATTCCACATGCCGTTCCACTCAATTAAGACGCGCTCCGGATTATAGAGAAGCTCCAGCTCCAGAAGACGCTCCGGCGTAAGCTCGTCCATGCTCTCGATGAATATACCTGCCGTTTTGGTGCGTTTCAACAGTTCTGTATCGTACTCCGTATCACCGTCTTCGCAGACGATCAGCAGGGTCTTTCCATCGGTCTGAAAATAATCCTGCTGCATGGTGAACTGGAGAAACTGGGTCTTACCGGCTTCTAAAAATCCATTGATCAGAAACACCGGCATAAAATCGTCATCTAATGTATCCGTGTACTCCATCTTCTCACCTGCCAAACGCTTTCTTTAATTCGTCTTCTTTCAGCTTTGCGCCGATCACGCATACCTTGCCGGTATATTCCGGTGATCCGTCACGGATCTCATACTGCTCCGGTACAAGGTCGAAATAGAGCCAGCTTCCCTCTTTCTCTCCAGGAACCATGCCCTTGGCGCGAAGCACCTCGCCGTACTGGTCACCGTATGCCAGTTCGTCCAGAATCCGGTCTAAGTCTTCCCTCTTCATGGCCGCAACATTCTCAAGGCCCCAGCTGGTGAATACCTCGTCCGCATGGTGGTGATCGTGATCGTGACCGCAGCTGCAGGCCTCGCCGTCATGGTGATGATGGTGGTCGTGGCCGCAGCCGCACTCCTCTGCTTCATGATCGTGGTCGTGATGGTGGTGGTGCTCGTGGTCATGGCCGCAGCCGCACTCCTCTGCTTCATGATCGTGGTCGTGATGGTGGTGGTGCTCATGGTCATGGCCACAGCCGCACGCTTCCTCATCATGCCCGCAGCCGCACGCCCCGCCGTCATGGTCGTGATGGTGATGACGGTGCTCCTCAACTTCCTTCATTAAGTCTTCCGCCATCGTATCCGGCTTCTCGATGATTTCCAGAAGCTGGGCGCCGCTTAACTGGCCGCATGGCGTTGTAACGATCACGGCCTTCGGATTCTTCTCACGGATCAGTTCCACCGCCTGGTTTACCTTGTCCATGGCAGTAATGTCGGTACGGCTTAAAACAACCGTTCCCGCGTTCTCGATCTGATTATTAAAGAACTCGCCGAAATTCTTCATATACATCCGGCATTTCGCCACATCCACGATGGTAACCGCGCTGTTCAAGGTAACCTCGATCTCCGCCGCCACGTCTCTGACCGCCTTCATGACGTCAGAAAGCTTGCCCACGCCTGACGGCTCGATGATCACACGGTCCGGCTTGTACTTGGTCAGCACTTCCGCCAGGGACTTTCCAAAATCACCGACCAGGGAGCAGCAGATGCAGCCGCTGTTCATCTCACGGATCTCGATTCCGGAATCCTTTAAGAATCCGCCGTCGATGCCGATCTCCCCGAACTCATTTTCAATTAAAACCACCTGCTCACCGGAGATGGCCTCCTCCAGCAGTTTTTTAATAAAAGTCGTCTTACCGGCTCCAAGGAAGCCGGATATAATATCAATCTTTGTCATATCGTTTAAGGACCTCTTTTCTTTCCAGGTTTTTCATTCACTACAACTACCTATTTTGTCACAAACCGCCTGTAAAGTCAAGCCGGAGACCCTTATTGTACTTTATCATTTTTTCTCAATCATGGTGTTTTTCAGTTCTTCTACGCACTCAATGAAACCGTTATCCTTGTAAAACACCATATTTTGATCCCCGCGGTCCATATAAATCAGTCCTTCTTCTATATTAAATATGGGATCGTATCCGTGAAAATATTTCTCCGGAAAGGAGAACCAGACAAACGAACGGGCCTGCTTCCCTTCTCTCACCAGCTTTTTTAGCTCCGCCTGTCTCTCGGCCGGCTGCCTCTCCAGGGAAAATGCCAGCATCTGAAGCCGCGCCAGAGTCTCGTCTCCGGACGCCAGATTCACATTCTCATTCTCATCACGTAAGGCGATCCAGGCGGAAGCCGCCGGTTCCTCATAACCCCGCTGTACGATCAGGCGGCAGTGTAATACGAAGCCGCCCAGCGCGCAGTCGGCAATCAGGAATCCGGCCAGCCCCGCCGCCGCTATATACTTCTTTTTCTGGTGCTCAAGCGCAAGCACTGCCATCGTGATCACCGCCATGCCTAAAGCGCAGAACAGCACCGTTCCATATCCCTCCGGCAGGTTCATGGTACTCATCTTATCCGGCATGAACTTCTGCATAAAATTGAGGATCTTCCAGTGAAAAAAGCGGACCGCCACCACATAGACCATCAGGGCCGTAAACAGGAACGCAAGGATCCAGTCTTTCTTCGTTTTAATTCTCCATTCCGCCAGTTTCTTCATCTGTCATCGTCTCCTCCCCGTCGTATTCATCATATAAGGACTCCAAACAGTCCTCCTGGTACTGAACCATATATCTGGAGAATTCTTCCGGCACCCGGTATACCGTACCGTGCTCCGTCACCAGATAATGCTCCTTCGGATTCACCTCGCAGATCATGGAATCCTGCCGATATTTTCCAAGAAAAATCTGAAGCTGCAGTTCATCCTCGGGCACCCGCACATCAGGGCTTAAGCGTTCCAGGGGATTCCCGTCCTGGTAAAGTGCATCCCGAAGAATGCGGAAAATGGTGTCAATCCCTCCCGGCTCATCCTCTTCATAGTAGCCGTTTCCCTGGATTTCGGTCGCCAGAAAGAATCCGGTTACGTCCTCCATACGGTCATCCTTTGCCGCCATTACAGTGTCCGCCTTTAACAGCGCCCCCGTCCACAGAAGGACTACAGCCGCCCAGACGGCTGCAAACTTCAGATAGCGCCGCAGCGTAAAGATCTTCGAATCTCCGGTAAAATAGGCGAGGCTGCCATAGACAGCGCCCCCGATCATGACCGGCGTAATCCGCTCTGCCAGAAACGTAAGAAGGCCTCTTCCCGGGAAGAATTCATTGAACTCCGTAAACATGCCGTTCCCACTGTAATAGCCGTAGGGCTGCGCATGAAACAGATTGTGCAGCATCTCACTGGCCTTGTACGGGATGGCCAGAATCACCTTTGTCACAAGAAAGGAATCCGTAAAATAAGTGATGGAAAACCAGCCCAGCACGAATCCCACCAGGGTGAACACCAGGATCCTCCTGGTTCCTTTTTCAAAATGGACCACCCGCTCCTTAAGCCCCTCATCCGTACCGCCATATCCAGCCTCCGGTATGTCCAGCTCCTTCCCTTTCTCCAGATACCCCTCGACCAGCGCGCGGCATTCTCCGCATTCCTCCAGGTGCTTTTCCACTTCCGGGTCCTCGGTATTGCCCCGCAGATACTCCAGTACCCGATCTCTGTAATCACATGCCACAGCTGTCACCTCCTCTCTGTTCATACCGGCTTCGGTACTTAAGCCTGGCCCTGTGAAACCTGACCTTTACCACGGTTTCCGAAAGCCCTGTCACTCTGGCAATATCCGCGTACGCCATCTTTTCATAATCGCGAAGCAGGATGATCGTCCTGTCGTCGGCATTTAAGGAAGAAAGCACCTCCCGGATCAGTTTTGCCTTCTCTTCCTTCAAAAGCTTCTCCTCCGGTCCGCTCTCATACCCGGCCCCCAGCCGTTCCATGTCGGCCTCTTCCAGGAGAACCGGCTGTTTCTTTCTGGCAAAGGAAAGAAAGGTGTTCCGCGCAATCGTCAGGCACCACGTCTTTTCACTGCAGTCCTCCTTAAAGCCCTTAAGCCCCAGATAGACCTTCAAAAAGGTCTCCTGCGCCAAATCCTCCGCCGTATCTTTATCCTTCGTCATATAGGAAAGGTAACCGTATACCGCGTTTTTCTGCCTCTGGTAAACTTCTTCAAATCTCACTCCCACGGACGTCTCTCCTTTGTTTTTTCTTCACTCGAAACCGCCTTCACCTATATAGACTCCGTTTTTCTCAAAAAGTTACATCCAAAGATAAAGAAAAGCAGAAACCTACAGGCTCTGCTCGCTCATAAATCTTTTAATTCCCAAAAATACTTCCTCACTAATAATATGTTCCATGCGGCAGGCGTCTTCCTCTGCCGCCTTCCTGCCGACCCCTGCGACCTTCTGTAAAAATGCAGTCAGCAGCTTATGGCGCTCATAGACACTCTCCGCCTTTTCAAGCCCCTCTTTCGTCAGCTCGATATCTCCCCTCGCTCCCACCACAAGGAAGCCGTCCTCCTTCAGGATTCCGATGGCACGGCTCACGCTCGGTTTGCTGAAATTCAGTTCGTGGGCGATATCGATGGAACGCACCGTCCCATTTTTCTCTCTCAGACGCAGGATCGTCTCCAGATAATTTTCTCCGGACTCATACATGGCAGTTCCTCCCCATTCCATCCCGTGTGTATCGTTTCTATCATATACGATTTTTTCCCATAAGTCCACCCCTGGCCCGTATTCCGAAAACGAAGGAACCGGCCGCGGCGCCCTGCAGCTGTCTGCACGGGTACCACGGCCGGTTCCTGTTATTCTCATTGAGCACCGTCAGCTCTTCTCCTGCCCGGGTTTTTGATCCCTTCAGGCGCTGGCGCTGTCTCCGTCTATCCGGTAAAGGTTCTTTCTCTGGATCAGTCCGATCTCCTCCAGGGTCTTCACCATCCGGTAAACAGTGGCCATTCCAATCGTGGGGTCCTTTTCCAGTGCCTGATAATACATTTCCTTACAGCAGCAGCATTCGTCCTGCAGAATCACGTCGATCAGAATCTGTCTCTGGTTTGTGATTCTGCATCCGTTTTTCTTTAATTCCCGAATCACATAGGCGCGTTTCTCTTCGAGGATATCAGCCTGATTCATCTTATCAACCTCCCCGTTATGAGCGCGGCTTATGGCTTGGAGCGCAGCCATGGCAGCAACTGCATTGTCCTCCGCAGCCGCTCTTGCTTCCGCAGCTGCAGGTTCCCCGGTTCTTATACACGGAACGGATCGCAAGTCCCGTCAATACGAGTAATATCAGTGATATCATAATTGTCGCCGCATTGGCAGCTATCCAAGTTACCATAAGTATCCCTCTTTTCTATTCAGTCTCCTGGCAGTCCGTCCTCCAGGTCATTACGATGGTGCTGTGCATCTGCTTAAATTCTGGCCGCTACGGCTCCTGTCTTCTTGTCAGCCTTCGGAGCCGGACGGAACAGCAGATACAGAGTTACAGCAAGAACAATAACAGCAGCGGCTGTTCCAATACCGAAACCACCGCCCATGGCGAATGATCCCAGCTGATAGATCATTAAGCATACCGCATAAGCAAATACATTCTGGAAGATAACTGCAAACGCGGTCCAGCCCTTATTTCCCATCTCCTTCGCCATGGTGCTGATTGCAGCCAGACACGGAGAATCCAGTAAGTTAAAGGTTAAGAAGGTAAATCCTGCAAGGGCGCTTCCGTGGAAGAAATCAGTCATAACGTACTGCCACAGAGCAGCGTCAGTCTCCGTCGCTTCCGCCATATTGGCAAGGACACCCATGGTGCTGACGATACCTTCCTTTGCCACGAATCCGGAAAGGGAGGATGCAACCGCCTGCCAGCTGCCGAAGCCCAGAGGAGCAAAGATCGGAGCGAGGAAGGTGCCGATGATCGCGAGGAAGGAAGCTTCCATATCCTCAACCATGCCGAAGGCGCCGTTTTCCACGCCAAACGTAGCCAGGAACCACATCACCATACAGCAGAGGAACAGGATTGTTCCCGCTTTCTTTAAGAAGCTCCATACACGCTCCCATACGTGAAGCAGCACGGTCTTCACTGACGGAACGTGGTACTGCGGAAGTTCAATTACGAACGGTGACGGATCACCTGCAAACATTTTCGTTTTCTTTAAAATAATACAGGATACGATAACCGATGCAATTCCGATGAAATACATGCTGGGTGCCATCCACCAGGCCCCACCCATGATCGCACCTGCTACCAGTGCGATAACCGGAAGCTTTGCGCCGCAGGGAACGAAGGTCGATGTCATAATGGTCATACGGCGGTTTTTATCATCTTCAATGGTTTTAGTGGCCATGATCGCCGGAACGCCGCATCCGGAAGAGATAAGCAGCGGGATAAAGCTCTTTCCCGATAATCCGAATCTGCGGAAAATACGGTCCATGATAAACGCAACTCTCGCCATGTATCCGCAGTCCTCCAGGACAGATAAGAACAGGAAGAGAATCGCCATCTGAGGAGCGAATCCGATTGGAGCCGCCAGACCTCCGATGATACCATCCACAACCAGGGAAACGAGCCATTCAGAAGCGCCTGCGGTCTCCATCAAGCCCTGAACGGCCGGCTGGATCCATGCGCCAAACAGCGTATCGTTGGTAAAGTCGGTAACAATGGTTCCGAGCGATGTGACGGAAACGTAATAGACCACAAACATCACGGCCACGAAGATCGGAAGCGCCAGGATTCTGTTCGTTACAATCCTGTCAATCTTGTCCGAAACGGTCATTCCCTTTCGGTTCTTCTTTAAACAGCCCGTAATGATTTTCGATATGTATTCGTATCTCTCGTTGGTGATGATACTCTCCGCATCGTCATCCATCTGTTTCTCGGCATCCTTCACGATTTCCACGATGCGCTTCGAGGAATCGGCAGAAAGCGGGGTCGTACCCAGGACCTTCTCATCCTGCTCGAACAGCTTAATGCTGTACCAGCGCGCCAGATGGTCCGGAACGGAATTGGGAAGGAGGTCTGCGATATCGGCCAGATAGCCTTCCACCTCTCTGGAAAACTCATGCTTCGGCACCTGAATGGTCCTGGCATTTGCCAGACGAACCGCACGGTCCACCACTTCAGTCAGTCCCTCGCCCTTTAAGGCGGAGGTAGCAACCACTTCACAGCCAAACGCTGCCGCCAGCTTCTTCTCGTCGATCTTATCGCCGCTCTTCACCGCCAGATCCATCATGTTCAGGGCGATGACAACCGGAATCCCCAGCTCCAGCAGCTGTGTCGTCAAATATAAGTTACGTTCCAGATTCGTGGCGTCCACCAGGTTAATAATCGCATCCGGTCTCTCATTGATTAAATAGTCACGGCTTACGACCTCTTCCAGTGTATACGGTGACAGGGAATAAATTCCCGGAAGGTCGGTGATAATGATGTCTTTCTTTCCCTTCAGTTTTCCTTCCTTCTTCTCAACCGTAACTCCAGGCCAGTTTCCAACATACTGGTTGGAGCCTGTTAAGTTATTAAACATGGTGGTTTTTCCGCAGTTTGGATTACCTGCCAGTGCAATACGGATTGCCATACTCTTGTTCCTCCTTTAGTTAGCCATCTCTAACTCTCATTCTTAAAATATAGGGCGTCCGCCCTTCCCTGATCTTTTACTCTACCACAATCAGTTCCGCATCCTGTTTTCTCAAAGAAAGTTCATACCCTCGCACCGTTACTTCCACCGGGTCCCCGAGCGGCGCAACCTTCCTGACAAATACAGAACAGCCTTTTGTGATCCCCATATCCATAATCCGGCGTTTGACTGCGCCCTCTCCGTTTAACTTCTTCACGGTTACGGTCGTGCCGCATGGAATTTCCTTCAAGGTCTGCATCCTCTTTTCCTCCTACTAAACCATAATTTTTTTTGCCATATCCTGATTCACTGCGATTCTGGAATCCTTGACATTGACTATCATATTTCCGCTGATCGTCGATACCACGGTGACCACTGCGCCCGTTACAAAACCAAGATTCTCCAGAAAACGTTTCGTCTCTTCGTTCCCGCCGATTTTACGTATTACCTGTGCTTCGCCGGTTCTTACCATGGTTAAAGGCATCATATTCACCACCTCTGCTTAATTTTGAAAATTATTCTCAATTTCATTTTCTTTACAGTAGTTAGTATATGCTAATCCAAATAAAAAATCAAGTACTTTATTGAAAATAATTCTCAATAAGGAAAATAAATCCAACTATGCGGAAATTTTTAAAGGAAAGAGGAACAGGCTTTAAAAAAAACAGCAGGGGAAAGCCGCGTTTTCTAAACACGTTTTTCCCCTGCTGCTCTCCCTGTCATTTATCCTCGTAAGCGTGGTAAATCCGTTTTACCACGTCATAGGCCAGCTTGCGCCGCCTGTATTCATCCACAATCCCCTTATTATTCATGGTGCGGGGGCGGCTGGCGAACCACTCGTCACTGACCCTCACGTCGCAGAGCTGCCAGATAAAGATACCGCAGCAGCCTTCCTGCTCAAGAACCGCCGTAATCTGGTCCTCCAGAGCCTTTGCCTGATATTCCTCCGACCATTTGCACAGAGTGTGGCTTCTGAAACCATAGATGGCGCCCGCACCGATCTCAGTAACCAGAAACGGCTTGCCGCTTCCTTCGCTCTCACGCTGAACCCAGTCATAGATATCCTTCACATACTCACTGGCCGGCGTCTCATGATACCACTCCGGATAAAGATTATAAGAGACAATCTCCGGAAGTCCGAAACAGATGTCCGTCTTAAATTTACAGCTTGCAGACGACCTCGGTCTGGAAAAATCCATGTGCTTAATCAAGTCGTACTGCTTCTTATAGCACTCATAGCCGTACTCCGTATCACTGGCGCACTCATTTAAAATACCCCAGATAATGACAGACGGGTGATTGATATGAGCCGTGATCATTTCCTCGATACACGTTTCCGCCTGGCGCTCGAAATTCGGATTCTGCATATGCTCCAGCGTCAGCCCCCGGGCATGGTTTTCCTCCCATACCAGAATTCCCTGCTCATCGCACAGATCAAGAAACAGTTCGTCGTTGGGATAGTGAGCGGTACGGATGGCATTGGCCCCTAAATCCATGGCCGTCTCCAGATCCTGCTGGATCGCCGCATAGGGCAGGGCGCATCCGAACATCGGATGGTCCTCGTGGCGGCAGAACCCCCTGATACGCAGCTTCTTCCCATTTAAAAGAATATCTTTGCCCTCCGTCCTGATCTCGCGGAATCCCATGCGGTCGATCTGGTCGTCAAACGCTCCGTTTTCATCCGAAAGCGTGGCCCGGACTGTATAGAGCTTCGGGTTTTTGATCTCCCAGGCCTCCGCCTCTGCCGCGGACAATTGAAAGTCCACGGTTTTCTCCCCGCCGGCCTCCAGTGTCAGTTCCATGGCTTCAGAGGCAATCCCGGCCAGGTCCAGATAAAGTCTGCATGCTTTCCCGGCCGCGGACCAATTTTTAACCTTCAATGAAACCAGGGCTTTCCAGCCGTCCTTCTCCATGACCGGGACTGCGTGAATGTATTCAATGTACGTATCCGTCAATTCCTCCAGAAGGACACCGCGGCTGATGCCGCCGTAGCTCATGTAGTCATTGGGTATGTGGAGTGCGCTGGCCTCGCCGAACGTATTATCTGCATAGACCTCCAGCAGGTGCCTTCCGGCCATCACATCTGTGACAGCCACGGCGAATGGCGTATAAGCATTATAATGGCTGCCTATCTCCCTTCCATCCAGACAGACCCTTGCCGTATGACTGACGCCCTTGAATACCAGCCGGAACGCCCCTTCCGTCTCAATCTCTCTGGAAAACACGCCGACTCCCCTGTAAGAGGAAAAATCAGGCATGGATTCCCAGCAGCACGGAACAGCCGTCCGGTATTTTCTGCCTGCCAGATCACCTGTACAGGGCGAAAATTCCCACAGGCTGCCGCTCAATTCCCGGACCTTTCGGATCTCATGGGTGCAGAATGTCCTAATCATGCGCTCCCTCCTCCTGCCGCTCCACGGCGTCCACGATTCTCCTGATGCAGTCAATATCTGTCTTCAGCTTCTGCTCTGAGCTTTCCGCGGAGGAAAAATCCTCAAAGGTCACATAGCCGTCATACCCCACCGCTTTAAGCGCTTGAAAACACCGTTCAAAATCGGCATATCCGTCTGTAAACGGGGCCCAGTCGGGGACGTATTTTTCGTTTCCATCCACGTTCTTTTTCACCCAGCACGCATTCTTAATATGTACCAGGTCGAGATACGGTCCAAGTATCTCAAAGGCCATCTGATACTCCTCGAAGCCTTCATAGATCACATTTCCCGTATCGTAGATCACGCCAATATACCGCGGATCAAAGAGGCAGGCAAGGCGGTATGCGGCGCTGGCGGACGGTGTGATCGTCCCCATGTGCATTTCAAAATCAGCTTTTACCCCATGCTTCCTGGCAAGCACTTCCACCTTTTTAAATCCGGCTGCCGCTTGTTCAAAGGTCTCCAGGTAATTCTGCCCTTTATGATAGGGGAGAGAATTGACGCGGATCCGGTTACAGCCCATCTTCACGGCTGCCGTCATACACGACTCAATCCTGGCCTCACTGTCGGCGCAGTTTAAATACGTTGCCAGGGCATTTACCTTGATCCCATACCGATCAGACAGCGCCTTTAATTCCTGCGCTTTCTCATCTATCGTGGCGATATCCACCGTACAATAGTTGTTTTTCCAGTAAGACGGCGCCTCCTTTGCTGTCCCGGGATCTGTTGGGAGATCCGTCACCCTCCAGTCCACACCGTCGTACCCGTATTCCTTCATCTTCTTAAGCGCCTGTTCCGGCGTCATTTCCGGTACACTGACCGTAAATAAAGAGTATTTCATACCGTCTCCTTTTCTTTCCTGAATTAGCTTCTATCCCTTGATACCGGAACTCGCCACGCCCTCCACGAAGTACCTCTGTAAACAGATAAACAGAATCAGGACCGGGATCAGGGCAACTGTGGCCGCGGCCATAATCTGGGCATAGTTGGAAGAATACTGGCTGTTAAACATGCGGAGCATCAGCTGAATGGTCTTCTTTTTCTGGGAAGACAAATAGATTAGCGGCCCCATAAAATCGTTCCACTCAAAGGTAAATGAGGTAATGCACAGAGTGGCGATCGCCGGCTTCGACAGCGGAAGCATCAGCCTCGCCCAGATTCCGTACTCACTCAGGCCGTCGATTCTCGCCGCCTCCAGCAGTTCGTTGGGGATTCCGATAAAAAATTGTCTCATCAGGAATACGCCCATAGCTGTAAACGCATGCATCAGAATAATGCCCAGATGGCTGTCGGTCAGGCCAAACAACGTCATCATCTTGTACTGGGGAACCATGTACACCTGCCATGGGATTGAGATCGTCATGACGTACATCATGAAAATAGTATCTCTCCCCTTAAAGCTCAGCTTCGCAAATGCATAAGCTGCAAAGCTCGACGTGACCAGCTGCAAAACGGTGGTACATACCGTCAGCTTCGTCGTATTGAAAAAGCCCGTCAGAAGCGGAACCTTCTTCCATATTTCTGCATAGTTGCTCCACTGGGGAACGGGCGGTATCCATACGATCGGAAAGGAAAATACATCCTTCTCGAACTTCAGGGATGCCGACAGCATCCATGCAAAGGGAATAAGCATAATAACTGCCATAATAATCAGTGCTGCGTACATAAACGCTGTCTTAACCGCAGAGACAGCCGAATTTTTATTATCTGCCTGCTTCATACTGCTGCCTCCTTATAAGTAACTTGTAAATCGTTTCTCACCTTTAAACTGAATCAGTGTCACACCCATGATAATGACGAACAGAACCATGGCCACCGCGCTGGCGTAACCGAACCTGGAGCTTACGAACGCGCTGTTGAAAATATGGTAAGCCAGAACCTTAGTGGCCTCGCCGGGTCCTCCCTGTGTCGTGATATACATAATATCATAGGATTTGAAGGTGGATACCATCAGCATCATCAGAATAAAGAACGTAGTAGGGGTTACGCAGGGCCACGTAATGTGAAGGAACTGCTGCCATCTGCCTGCTCCGTCCAGGGAAGCCGCCTCATACAAATCGCCCGATACGCCCTGGAGCGCGGCCAGATAGACAATCATGTAGTACCCCATCCCCTTCCACACGGTCAAGCCGATGATCGTCGGCATGGCCCAGGTCGTAGACGCCGCCCATCTCGGCGGATTGGACACACCGAGCGCCATCAAAAGCCCGTTGACCGGGCCGCGGTCCGGATTGAATAATGCCATCCAGACCACGGCCACGGCTACCAGGGAAGCCACGTACGGGAAGAAGAGAACGGAGCGGAAAAACACCCGGCCCTTTAAGTTTTTGTTCATCAGAATGGCCAGAAACAGCGATAAGGCCAGCGTTACAGGCACTGTCACGACCGTATAATAAAGGGTGTTTTTTAAAGCAATCCAAAAGCTTGTATCATTGGTAAACATCGTGATAAAATTCTTTAAACCTACGAATTTAACCGGATTCCCGGAATCCCATTCGCAAAAACTGAGCAGCAGGGAAAAGACGATCGGTATAAATGTAAAAATGAAAAATCCGATTAAATTAGGTAGGATAAATGAGTATGCGACTAAGTTCTTTTTTCTGGCCAGAGACCGTTTCTTCGAAATTTGGGCCGCGCTGTTTTCTCTGTTCATATGTCCGCCTTTCTCCAGTTACTTGGACTGCGCTTCCTTAACTCTCTCTGCCATCTTCCGGAGACCATCCTCCACCGTCACACTCTTTGTCATGATGGCGCTGTGCTGTTCCTGGTAAATGTTATCAATTTCCTTGGCAAGCCTGTCCATACGCTGCTCCACTACATACTTATCTATATCGATATACTTTGATAAGCCTTCCGGAGCATTGGGCGATGTTTTGGGAATATCATCAAAGATCTGGCTGACCTGATCGGAGTTGTAGCCTGGGACAATTCCCTGTTTTGCAAGGACCTCTGCCCCCTCTTCTCCGCAGATATAGTTGATAAAGGTCCACGCCTCTTCCGGATGCTTTGCGTACGCCCCGATGGATACCGGAGTCACGCCGCCGATCGCGGCCTCATTGCCGATTCCTTTGTCGTTTGGAAGGCTGCAGACACCCCAGTTGAAGTCTTTTACATTTTCCACGCACATGTTGATAAACCAGGTTCCAATCTGAAGCATGGCCGCCTGCTGGTTATAGAATACGCCGGAATAATGGATGTTGGAGGACTTAAGCATACCGTAGTCCTGAACAACTTCTTCGTCCTGCATGGCCAGAATCTCATGATAATACGGCACCAGGTTTTCATAGCTGTCCGTATCGAGAACGTCAAACTCTTCGACTCGTCTGGCGAACTCAGACACATTGCTGGGCCACGTATGGACATGGGCGCCGTAGACCTTATCATTTCCTGTTCCGCTCGTCATTTTGGCAGCCAGCTCATGGTATTCCCCCATCGTCATGCCGTCCTCGGGATAAGGGACGCCGGCCTTGTCAAATAAGTCTTTGTTATAGAATATCATATTGTTGTCTTTTCTGAACGGAACTCCATACGTCTTGCCGTTTAGCTGAAGCTGGTCCACAAGACCGGAATACGCATCCTTCTGAAAAGAGGCGTCCTTCCCCATAAGATCGTCCAGCGCCAGAACGTGTCCCTGTTCCACCAGCGCGCTCAGTGCAGGTGTTCCCTTTGTGAACACAACATCAAAGTCCTGTTTGCCGCCCAGCTGTGTGATCACCGTGTTATCGTACTCATCCGCAGAGAATTCGACCGGTTCAACGGTAATATTGGGATACTTTGCCGTAAATGCATCAAACATGGTCTTGTAATATTCGGTATTGGAATAATCCCACAGGGCAACCTTAATGGTCACCTTCTCCTCCTGACTTCCTTTGGCCCCAGCGCCTGTACTGCTGCATCCTGCAACGATACCTGCTGCCATAACCGCCGCCATAACACCCGCTGCCAATCTTCTTTTCTTCATTTTTTAATCCTCCATTTTCTTCATTTATCTTTACCTGGAAAAACCAGGTTTTGATTTTGGAAATATAATACGAATTATGGTGGACTTAATTTTACGAGATTGGGGAATAGCTTGCATTGTGCGAGAAAGGAAGTGCGTTTTCCAGATAAAAGAGTCAGAATAATCAGATTTCTAATCGGCTGCCGTCCTATTTAGGCATAAAAATACCGATAATACATGACATAATTCGTATTATCGGCAGTAACTGCAACTTTTGTATTACCAAATAAACAAATCTTCACCAGCAAGCTTCCATATTGCCTCAATAAAATAGTAATCACCGTAAATAATGGCAATTTCATGTTCTTTATCATGGTAAGCCGCCGTACACCGCTCCAGCAGATGATCCTTCTCCGTTCCCCAGCTGCAGCGGGACGCGTCGAGGGCCTTTAACATCTTCACCGCGGCATTCCTATAGAGGCTGCTGTCTCTGCCCTCCGTGTGCCTGGAAAGCTCGATCAGACCGCAGGACGCGATCGCCGCCGCAGTGGAATCCTCCCAGGCGCATTCAGCCGGTTGCCGGAAATCAACGGGAATCAGGCCGTTCTCCGGCGTATTGGCCATAAAGTAATGGGCGATTCTCTTTGCCGTGTTAAGATAATGCCCGTCACCGGTATGTATGTAGCTCAGCACAAAGCCGTATAAGCCCCAGCTCTGTCCCCTGGTCCAGGAAGAACCGGTCTCATAGCCCTGGCCCCCATGGCTTCGCACCATCTCTCCGGTAAAGGGATCAAATTCCACGATATGATTGACGGAACCGTCTTCTCTCACGAAACACTGCTGCGCCATATTGGCATGCGCCACAGCGATCTGCTGAAATCTGGGGTCCTTCGTCTCCTCGGAGGCCCAGTAAAGCAGCGGGAGATTCATCATACAGTCGATAATCGCCCATCCGCGGTGATCATCCTCTCCCCAGTCATTCCATGCCCGGATAAAGTTACCGGCAAGATTGAATCTGCCTGCCAGGTTATTGGCAGCGAGCAGGGCTCTGTTCCGGGACTCTGGATTCTTCGTCAGCCTGTAGTCCGCCACCGCGGTTGGCAGCCATTTAAAACCATTGTCATGGTCCAGGCCGTCTGCACGCATCAGCACCGCATCCAGCTTCGTCTCCAGCTCCTCAGCCGTCTCCCGGTAGAGCTCATCACCTGTCAGAGCGTAAAGCTGCCACATCATACCGCCCCAAAAGCCGTTGGTCCACCAGGAGATATCCCGGCTTCCGGACCGGTCATCGAAGACGCCGTCCACCGTGGTATACGGTATCTTGCCGCGGCTGCGTTCTGTCACAGGCTTCATCTTCATTTTTATTTTTTCCATTGTCTCAGCAGCCCATGCCGCATCCTGTTGTGATAAATACATTGCATTCTCCTTTCTCTTGTTTCTTATGTCATAAAAGGGGGACAGTCACTGTCCTGCCTCTGTATGCAATTGTAACGCTTCCCTCTTCCACACTCACGAAAGGCTTCTGCCCGGCCATTTCCCCGGCACTGGCGGAGCGGTCTGCGAACACACTGGTAATCAGTAAATGGCTGCCCGGTTCCAGTTCCGCTGTCACGGTCGGAATAACCGTGAGATTATAGAATAAATTGGTATTCGGAAACGGCGTCACAAGCTTTGTCGTCCCCTCAGTTTCGGTCACAATTCCGCTTACTCCCCATGGAGCCCTTACAAATGCAGAAGCTTCCGTGATTTCGATATTCTCCGCTTCCAGTCTGCCCGTCCCGGCTCCCTCCGTCACTTCAAAGCACCGCTCCCGAGCAATGGAAAAACCGCCGTCTGCTGCCGTAACCGGTACGCAGTTGGTAATCTGGTGAATCCGCACATGCCAGGGGGAGCAGGGAACCACTGTGCTTATTACCTCCACACCGGTCAACGGGCTGTATTTTGCAGAAAGCTTCTCCTCATCCGAAGAAAAGTCTGTCTGGCCGTATCTCATGCAGTAACGGTTCTCTCCCTTTACGGAAAATGCCAGAGTATTGTCAAACGCCCCCTGTTCCAGGCTGGTCCCTCTCGAAACACTGAAGCCAAACTGGTTGGAGTATACGAATTTCTCATATTTTTCCGCGCCCCTGCCGTGATCCAGCCCCAAATGCTGCCCCGTCACGTAAGCCAGCACGTGATCGTTGTCATCATGGGTAACAATCATGTGCGGGTGCTTTAAATATTTCACCGGTTCATAAGGGTACACCTTGGGCTCAGCCGTCCAGAATGGATGGTCCTCATTTAGTCCGAGCACGATAAACGCCTTATTGCACCAGTAGGGGGAACCGCATCCATTGTAACTCTCACTCATCAAAAGATTCGGATAACCGTACCCAATGCTCAAAATCCCCGTGTTGTCGAAAATGGGGCGCCGCATCCACACCTCGATATTCCTTAAAACCAGATTCTTCAGCACGCCGTAATCCACATCGAGTCTGGCGTAGGCCATCGCTCCGAACAGGCCGCTGTGTGCAAAACGGTAGGTCAGGCTCCTTCCAAAAGGAATCTCTTCCCCGTTATTCGCAAACCAGTAGACAAAATCATCAAAGAACTTCGTACTGCGTTCCTTTAGGATCCGGCATCTCTCTGGCTCCAGCGCCTCCATATGTTGTGCGTAGATCAGTCCGTAATAGTGGATCGCGAATGCCACATAATAATCGACCTGGCCCGGATTGCCGTCGTAATACCAGCCATCGCCGGTATAGGAGCCTTCGATCAGCGCAAAGTCCTCCTCCATTCTATCTTCCCGCCACTCCAGCCCCAGCAGCCGAAAGGTCATATTCGTGAGAATTCTGAAATACCTCCAGTTATTCTTCGGCATGTCGTAGTCATTCATCTGTCTCAGCCACCGGTACAGGTTGTCCTTCTGGCCGTCAGTCAGCGTGTCCCACAGTTCCCCGCGGTTGACCGTTATCGAAAATACGAGCGCCGCCACCTCCACCATCTTCTGATCATAATCAAATATGTCGGCCCAGTACTCGCTGTCCCCGGGATCCGTTCCATGGATGATACCGGTCCGATAGAGTACAAGCCACTCCCTTATCTCCTCCTGCTGTTCTGCGGAAAGCCCGGAGTTATCCGCTGACCAGAGCGGCCCCAATCCCCAGAGCACCCTGGCCCATCCTTCCATCCTGGCCGACTTTTCACCGTAATGGGCCCCTGTATTCCCCACATGAAGAAATGCCCTCTTCGGACTGTAAAATGCTTTCAGCGGCCTTATAAAATCCAGAAACAGCTGAACCATATCATTTCTCGAGTTCATAATTATGTCCATCTTTTCCACTTTCATCTTTCTTTTTTTGTCTATATTAACCATATGACTTATCATATCATAATTTTCTTTTCATAATATTGTTTTTTATGCTATATTTATGTCATATCATGCTGCGCATATCGTCAGAAAGGAGAGCTTCCAATGTTTGAAATCACCACACAATCCATTAACCAGCTGCTGATTTCCCATCACCGCACCTGCCAGAAGCAGGACCGTACCCTGCATATGCACAACAATGCATACGAGCTTCTGCTGTTTAAAAGCGGTAATGTAGACTATTTTATTAATGATGTCACCTTCCGCCTTATGCCCGGCGATCTGATTTTCATTTGTCCGAATGACATACACGGCCTGTTCATCAGCGATGAGACGCCTTATGAGCGTATGCCTGTCCATTTCGAAGAAAGCTTTGCCGCCTCCCTGTCAACCCCGGAAACAGATCTCTTCGCCTGTTTTCGGAAGTTCACTCCGGACCATCCCTGCCATCTGGACAGCCGGCAGCTTCAGCAATACGAAGCGTGTGTGGATACCATTATCAACAGCTTAAACAAAAAAGAATTCGGGTATGATATCCGAATCCGGTCCTGTCTCTCCTGGATTCTCCTCTGTGCGAATGAGGCCATCCGTTCAGAATTCGCCTCTGCGGGTGACGTATCCCCTGAGATAATCCGCCAGGCCCTGGGCTATGTCAATAACAATCTGACCCATGATATATCCATACAGACGATCGCCGCCGCACTGAATATCAGCGGTTCCCGTCTGAGCCATATATTCAAGAACTATACCGGAACATCCCTGTGGAACTACATCATCGCACGCCGCATCCAGCACGCCGGAATCCTCTTAAAACAGGGGGCCTCCATCACAGACGCCTGTTACGAATGCGGATTTAATGATTACTCCCATTTCGTCAAGGTGTTCCATAAAATCATGGGAGTCTCCCCCGGCAAATATGTGAAAAATATCGCCACCTACACCACCGAGGGGCAGTCCAGCAACTTAAAATTCTTATAGCAAAGGTTCCTGTTACAGAATAAAGAGACCGGCTTGCCGGACTCTCGCGCCGGAGCGCGGCCGCTTCAGCGGCCATATCGGATGAACTTTCCTATGAAACACAAAAACGCCGCCCCACCAGAAGCTGACCGGTGGGGCGGCGATATCATTTACTCGAACCTTGAGCACATCATTTCATCTTTTCCAGGATATTGTCAATATCCATCTTTTTTCCAATTACCATCAGATGCTCCTGCGCCTGAATGACATAGTCGGCCGGGGGCATGAGCTGGGCTTTTCCCTCGCGTTTGATGCCCAGGACGCTGATGTGGTAACGGTTGCGGATATCGGCCTCGCGGATGGTCTTGTGGATCCATTCCGGAAGAGGCGGAATCTCGTAGATGGAGTATTCCTGTGTCAGTTCAATGTAGTCAAATACGTGGTTGGCGCTGTAGCGGACCGCCATCTTTTCTGCAATGTCACGGTCCGGATAGATGACCTCATCCGCGCCGTTTCTGAGAAGGAACTTGGCGTGAATGTCGCGGTTCGCCTTGCTGATGACACGGCGTCCGCCCAGCTCCTTTACAAGGCTGGTGATCTCCAGACTGCTCTGGAAATTCGTTCCGATACAGACGAAACAGATGTCGAAGTTGGCGATTCCCAGGCTTCGTAAGACCGCCTCGTTGGTACAGTCTCCGATCTTGGCGCTGGTCACGATGGGAAGCAGGTCCTCTAACACCTCTTCCTTCTGATCCACCACCATGACGTCATTTCCCAGCATGGCGAGATTCTCGCAGAGATGGTGGCCAAACCGTCCCATTCCTATGATTAAAATTGATTTCATATGATATTCTCCTTTGCTTCGCAGCATATTATTCAATACATGATCTCTTCACTTCCAGGCACCGGCTGCGGGCTTACCCGATGTTGATCGCCTCCGCAGGCTGCTGTACATGGGGCTTTCTCTTGGACTGGACAAAGGCCAGGGCAAAGGAAAGGCTTCCGATTCTGCCGCAGTACATTAGAAGAATGATGATGCAGCGCGATATCGGATGCAGAGCTCTCGTGATTCCCGTGGTCATTCCGACGGTGCCGATAGCGGAAAACGTCTCAAACAGGATATCGGAAAATCCCAGCGGCTGTATCGCCATGATGGCCAGCGACGCCGTGACTGCCAGCAAAAGGTTGATCGTCAGAATCGTTCCGGCACGCTTGACCGCGTCGTTCTCCAGCCTCCGGCCGAAGATATTGATCCCGTACGTCTGCTTGATATTGGAATGTACGCACAAGAGAAGGACCACCAGGGTCGTCGTCTTGATGCCGCCGGCAGTGGAGCCAGGGCTTCCTCCGATGAACATCAGGATGATGGTCAGCAGCTTGCTTCCATCGGTTAAGGCCGCCGTGTCCGTCGTGTTGAAGCCGGCCGTTCTGGCCGTCACGGAGCTGAATAAGGAGGTCAGGATCTTTCCGCTGGTATTCATTCCCACCAGAAGATGATTCCTCTCCAGCAGATAAAACAGCAGTCCTCCGCCGAAGACCAGGATCGCGGTGGTGACGAGTACAATCTTCGTCTGAAGCATATATTTTCGGAAATGCAGCTTATTCCGGCTTAAATCATCCCAGACGATAAAGCCGATACCGCCGATAATAATAAGGGACATGATGACGAAGTTCACCAGCCAGTCATCGTAATAGGCCACAAAAGAGCTGTACGGTGTCTGCCCTCCCATCAGGTCGAAGCCCGCGTTGCAGAAGGCCGATATGGAATGGAAAATACCGTAGAACAGTCCCCGGAAGAAACCAAACTGGGGGATAAAGCGGATTGCCAGAAGCACCGCGCCCGTTCCCTCAAAGATACACGTGCCGATGATAATCTTCTTTGCCAGGCGCACCACCCCGCCGATCTGCAGGGTATTGACGCTCTCCATCATGAGTCCGCGCTCCTTCAGCCCGATCTTACGGCGGAGCACGATGGATATGAAGACGCCCACCGTGATAAAGCCCAGACCGCCGATCTGAATCATGGTCAGGATGACGAGCTGGCCAAATAAGGACCACTGGCTCCAGGTATCCGCCACCACAAGGCCCGTCACACAGGACGCGCTGGTAGCCGTAAACAGACAGTTTAAAAATGGCTCCGACTGTCCGTCGCGGCTGGCAAAGGGAAGCATGAGAAGAAGTGTTCCCGTTATGATAACGCAGAAAAATCCATATGCAATAAACTGTGTCTGGCTCACATGGCGCCGGGCATGAATTAATTTTTTCTCATCCATCTTGCTGCTACTGCCTTTCTGCTTCCGTATTTTCACTTAATTCCGGCTTTTTTCCGCCGGTTCGGAATTTAAGCGCCCACTCTGCCCCTGTAAAGAGCAGAAATGCCGCCAGATTGACGACGACGACGCTGGCTCCCGCCGGTGTGGAGAACCGGTAGGACATCACCATGCCGATACAGAAGCACACCACGCCCAGCACGCCGGAGGACAGCACCACGCCGCGGAAGCTCTTAAAGAGCCGCATGGATGTGAGCGCCGGAAAGATAATCAGGCTGGAAATCAGCATCGCTCCCATCATCCGCATTCCAAGGACGATGGTGATCGCCGTCAGAATCGCAATGAGCACATTGTACCACGAGACGTTCACTCCCGTGGCTCTGGCGAAATTCTCATCAAAGGTCACTGCAAAAATCTTATTGTAACAGATCAGAAACAGCCCCAGAACCACGACACTTAAGATCACGCTTAAGCTGACATCCGTCCTGCTCATGGCCAGAATGCTTCCGAACATGTAGCTGCTCACATCGGTCGTCATACCGGTCGTCATGGAGGTGACGATAATACCGATGGCAAGGGCCGCCGCCGATATCATGGCGATGGCCGCGTCACTCTTGATCTTCCCGTGCTCCGTGATCCTTAAGAGGAAGAACGCCGCCAGAACCACCACGGGGATGGATACCTTTAAGGGGGACCATCCGGCCGCTACCGCGATGGAGAGCGCGCCGAAGGACACGTGGGACAGACCGTCCCCAATCATGGAATACCGTTTCAGCACAAGGCTCACACCCAGAAGGGACGCGCAGAGCGAGACGAGAATTCCGCCCACCAAGGCCCTGACGAGGAACGGGTATGAAAGCATCTCTCTCACCATTTCCATCAAAGCTCACCTCCCAGATAAATGTGGCCCGCGCTGCTCTTCAAATACTCCTCCGTCGTGCCGTAGAACAGCACCTCTCTCTTTAAATGAAGAATCTTTTTCGCCTGCTTCACCACATTTGCAATATCGTGGGATACCATTAAGATCGCCACGCCCTCTTTTTGATTCAATTTTCGGATAATCTCGTAAAATTCCAGGATTGCCGAAGGGTCCAGGCCCGTAATCGGCTCATCCAGGATCAGCAGCTTGTCCGTGGCGCACAGGGCCCGGGCAATCAGGGTCCGCTGCTGCTGTCCGCCCGATAAGTCGCGGTAGCACTGGCCTGCCAGCTCTGCGATTCCCAGCCGCTCCATGTTCTTTTCCGCCAGCGCCTTTTCCTTTCCTGAATAGAAAGGCTTGTTTCCGCGCCTGCTCAAACAGCCGGACAGTACGACCTCCCCGACCGTAGCCGGGAAATCCTTCTGCGCCGCCGTCTGCTGCGGGAGATAACCGATCCCGCTCTTTTTCAGTTCATCCGACACGGATATGGTGCCCTTCGTCGGCTTTAAGAGTCCCAGCATTCCCTTCATCAGGGTGCTCTTTCCGGAACCGTTCTCTCCGACGATGCAGACGTAATCACCAGGATTCACCTCCATGGTGACGTCCACCACGGCATCCTGGTTTTCATAGCCGAAATCCGCATGGCTGCATTGTATCAATGAATTCATCTATTCCAGTCCTTTTTTCAAATTAATCACATTCTGTTCCATTAAGTCTAAGTAGGTCACGCCGCTGTCAAATTCCCTCCTGGTCACATTGTGACAGGAATGCAGTAAGAGCGGTTCTGCGCCCGTTTCCTCGGAGATGATCTCCGCCACCCGGTGGCTGGTCAGCTCCGGATAGTAGATGACCGGAATCTGTTCTGTCTTCATCTTATCGATGAGGTAAGCGATGGTTTTGGCGCTTGGCTCCGTATCCGTACTGCATCCGGAAAATGCAGCCCTGTAGCGCAAACCATACTCATCCGCAAAATAACGGTAAGGGAACTTATCCCCCACGATTATCATGTTCCTCTTTTCATTGGCTGTCACGTCACGAAACTCCTGATCCAGCTTCTCAAGCTTCAACAGATAGCTCTCCGCATTCGCTTCATAGGCCGCCCGGTTCCCGGGATCTGCTAAAGCCAGGGTCTCTTCGATGCCCTTCACCAGCTTCATGGCGTTCACAGGCGAGGTCCAGATATGTTCGTCGTATTCGATCTCTTCTCCATGGCCGTCGTCGTCATACAGATCATGGCTGTAAAGGTCATCGTGGCTGTGGTCGTGGTCAACGCTATGGTCGTGGTCGTGGCCATGCGCCTCCTCTTCCATGCCTTCCACAATCTCCTCCTGAACGGTATCCACGTAATCCATCCCCGTCATGACAGCCATGTGGGAGGTATCGACCGCCGATAGGACCCGCTCCAGCCAGTGTTCCATGGCTCCGCCGTTGCAGATCAGCACATCGGCGTTCTGAATCGTGATCATGTCGGCCGGCGTCGGCTCGAAGGAATGGCTGTCCATGCCTGCCGGAACCACCATGGTCAGGTTAATATGTTCACCGGCAATCTGCCTGGTAAAATCGTAGTAAGGAAACAGCGTTGTCACCACATTCAGCTTCCCGCCCTCTGCTTCCGGCTCCGCTGAAGGAATCTGCCGCCCGGCACATCCCGTTAAAATCATAGCCAGAATCACGGTTCCGATGCAGAACTTCCGCGGGATTCTTCTATTTTTCTTCATTCATTACGTCTCCTATCTGATTCCATCTGCATAGTATATCACATTTTACAGGACAGGGAAAGGTTTTCCAGGCTGTTTTTCCGGTAGCTCCCCGGCGTCACTCCGAACCGTTCCTTAAATACCTTATTAAAATAAGAAATGTTCCGGAAGCCATTTTCCAGCGCAATATCCATCACCTGCCGTTCCGTCTCCACCAAATCGGCCGCCGCCCTGGTGATCCGGTAATGGTTGATATACTCTATGCAGGTCATGCCTGCATACCGCTTAAAGAAATTCATAAAATGAGTCTGGCTGAAATGGCAGACCGATGCCAGCTCCTCTATGGATAACGTTTCCCTGTAATTTGACTGAATATACGAAAGAACCTCTTTTAACTTCTCCTCGGCGCCGGATTCTCCGTTGCTTCCCTCGTGCTTCGCCGCACATCCGTACTGGTACAGCAGGCGGAAAAACCGCATGAGCAGTTCCTTCGTGTACAGCTCGTACCCATACTGCTTCTCATTAAAGCATTTTAAGAGAAGGACAAAACACGCCTTCATCTCCTCATAGCCAGCTGTCCCCGGCTTCACGACCGGAAGAAAACGCAGCTTCCCGGACTGGACCGGGTTTAAGAACTTCAGGGTACAGGCATCCGGAACCTGGTAGCCCAGGAAGTCGAGATGAAACACGAGGCTGTCCGACACCATGTCCTTTCCCGGCATCTCATGGGCAGAATGGAGCATGTGAGGAGAAATCAGAAGCAGATCCCCTTCCTCCACCGAAAATGTCTCAAAATCGATATCGTAATAGATGGCCCCCGACCGGATCAGGGTGATCTCCATCTCCTCATGCCAGTGCAGGGAGAGATTTCTGTACGAATTCGGCACGGAACAGTGGTAATAGCGGACCGGCATCAGCGCATCCCCGTGATTTGTCTTCTCTTTATAGTCCGGCATCCGGCCGCCTGTGCTCCCAGTCTTAAGCCCCGTTCTCTCCATTTCCATTTATCCTCCCCATTATCATAGAATTGTGTTACTATCCGGTATTATTTTGCAAGATTTCCTTTCTTTTTTATAGTATATTATCAATATAGCAGATGTCAATAGCATCGTAAACAGGAATTATGAATGAGCCATCTGAGCTGTTACATTAAAAGGAGGAAATGGTCATGCCGCAATGGTTAAAAGACGCAGTATTTTACGAAATTTATCCCCAGTCATTTCAGGATACCAACGGGGATGGGATCGGTGATTTTCAGGGAATCACCGGGAAGCTGGACTACATAAGGGACTTGGGCTGCAATGCCCTTTGGATCAATCCCTGTTTCGACTCCCCCTTTAAGGACGCGGGCTACGATGTATGGGATTATAAGAAGGCAGCCCCCCGCTACGGGACCAACGAAGATCTGTACCATCTGTTTGAGGAGGCCCACAAAAGGGGCATACGCGTGCTGCTGGACCTCGTTCCCGGCCACACCTCCGAGGAACACGAGTGGTTTACCATGAGCCAGAAGGCGGAGACCAACGAATACTCCAACCGCTACATCTGGACCAATCACTGTTTCGAGGGCGCCAAGGGCTTTCCGTATATCGGCGGAGAGAGCGAACGCAGCGGCGTCTATGTACTCAACTTTTTTAAATGCCAGCCGGCCTTAAACTACGGCTTCTTAGATCCGAAGGAGCCGTGGCAGCTCCCCACCGATCATCCGGACTGTACCGCCACCAGAGAGGCCATGAAGGACGTCATGCGTTTCTGGCTCGACCGGGGGTGTGACGGTTTCCGTGTGGACATGGCCGCCTCCCTGGTGAAGAACGACGATGAGGAAAAGACCGGCACCTGTGCCATCTGGCGAGATGTCAGGGAAATGCTGGACAGCGACTATCCGGAAGCCGCCATGGTCTCCGAATGGGGCAATCCGCGGCTCGCGCTGAAGGCAGGCTTCCACATGGATTTCTTCTTAAATGGACGCGGCAATGGTTACAGCACCCTGATGCGCGACTATGAGAGCCAGGAGGACCACAGCTTCTTCAAAAAGGACAGCCACGGAGATATTACAAGGTTCTTAGACGATTACCTGCCCAAATATGAAGCTTCGAAGGAGGACGGTTACTTCTGTCTTTTGACCTGCAATCACGACACACTCCGTCCCCGCTATAATCTGGATGAGACTGAGCTGAAGCTGGCCTTTGCGTTCATTTTTACCATGCCGGGCGTTCCCTATCTCTATTACGGCGATGAGATCGGAATGCGCTATTTAGAGCTGGCGACAAAGGAAGGCGGCTACTTCCGAACCGGTTCCCGCACACCGATGCAGTGGAACAGCGGAAAAAATGCGGGCTTCTCCGATGCGGATAAAGACAGCCTCTATCTCCCAGTTGATGAAGCCTCCGACGCGCCCACCGTGGAAAATCAGGAATCCAATCCGGATTCCCTGCTCCACACCGTAAAAGCCCTGCTGGCCCTGCGCCATGATCAGGCAGATTTACAGGCCGACGCGGAATTTGAGCCGCTCTATGCTAAAAAGGGAGCGATGCCCTTCGTATACCGCCGCGGCGCACTGACCATTGCGGTCAATCCGTCAGGCGAGACAGTCACAGTACCTTCTGATGGTCAGAAGTCTGCCATCTACTCCATCGGCAGCGGCAGATGGGAGAACGGACAAATCGTTCTGGAACCGCAGTCATTCGTGGTGCTGGAGCCAAATACACCGTAGGAAGCACTGCCAAATGCTCCTAAAAAAAATGGCCGGCAGGAATTATTTGAAACAATTCCTGCCGGCCAACTATTAAGTCCGGCGGCATTAATCTTAATCTCAGGTTAAGCCTGAGCGCCAAGCTCCGCCAGCGCTTCACCCAGGTTCTTAAGCTGCTTCTCCGCGTCTCCGTCCGGGGATTCCAGAGCGATGACGCCCTCACCGCCGACGATCTTCGCGCCGCGCTCCGCCATGCGCTTCTCCCACTCGCGCATCCAGTCGCCGCCGCCCCATCCGTAGGAGCCGAACAGCCCGACGTGCTTGCCTTCCAGAGAACCGGATATCTCCTCGATTAAGGACTCCATGCTCTCATCTAACTCCTCTGCGCCGCAGGCAGGACAGCCGAGTGCAAAGGCGGAAGCCTCCTTTAAGTGATCCGGATCTGCGCTTCCAATCTCTGTAAGTATCGGGTTTCCACCCTTTCTCTCGATTCCGTCTGCAACGTGCTTTGCCATTTCCTCTGTATTTCCTGTTGAACTAAAATATACTACATAAATATCGCTCATGTTTTATTCTCCTTTTCTTACCGCCACTTCATACAGGCGGCTTCCATTTATGATCTGCTGCATGGCGGCCTCTCTCGCCCGGTCATACCGGGTAAATTTAAGTCTGGCCTGCGCAGGATTGTGATATACTTTCCAGTAACCGGTAAACAGGAATTTTTCTCCGCTGTAACGGATAAAATCCTTGACATCCTCGACCGGATATTCCAGCAGAACGCCCAGTTCGTGTGGAAATTCTCCGCTGCCGGCCAGATACGCGGTATATTTGCGTTTTAATCCCATAAGAATGGAAGCCAGATCAAACTGCACATATCCGCAGGATTTTAAAAATTTTCTTATTTCCTTATTTGCCAGAAGTGCTTTCAGCATGGGGAAGCGGTACAGAAACAGAACCTCTGTCCTGTCACCGGCTGCCAGCATGACCGCAGTAATTTCTGTGCCTGCAAGGGCGCTTCTTACGGTCTGCAGCGATCCCTTTGCCATGGTCACAAGATTAGACGCCTTAATTCCCTTTAATACGGGGGCGCACTGGATGGAAACCTGAAACTCCAGCCTTCCTGCGTGGCTGCACTCTGAAATATATGACATAATTGCGTCTGTTGACATCCGTTTCACTCCTTCCGCTTTCTCATTATCCCCGGAGTAAACTTATTTTATCTATCCAGATTTTTGAAAGCCATAAGTTAGTTGTTGCTAACTTCATATAGATTAGCATATGCTAACTGTTTTTTCAAGTGTTTTTTTACTTTTTATGGCTTTTGCGGAAGCTGAACACTTACTTTTTTTTGGTGTGAAGCTCGATCTGCTCACTGATCTCCTCCACCTGCTGCGACGGCACATAGTCCTCCTCGTCAAATAAAAACTGATGAAGACGGATTACATTGTCTCTCAGAGTGACCGGTATGACGCAGTCCTTCTTTCCCACCAGTGCATCCTTCAGTTCAAATGGGAAGCCCTCGGTCTCCGTTAAATGGAATTTCGACACAGTGCCCGCCAGGGAGAGAATATTCTTCATCCCCACGCTGGAGGACACGGAAGGGAGTATGGAAAATGCCAGCTGACGCACAGTTCCCAAATCTGCCTGCTTTAACTTCTCCAGCACCAGCTCCGCCACCAGCCGCTGCCGTTTTGTCCTCATAAAATCCGTATCCATCTTCCGCAGCCTTGCATACGCTACGGCCTGCACCCCATCCAAATGGTTCATTCCCGCCTTCTTCAAATGGTGGGAACCGACTCCTGTGGACTCCACGGTCTCTGTAATAAAGCCATTGATGACCTTAAACTCCTCCGGACTGATCTCCACGTCAATCCCTCCTAACAGGTTAATCGCATCTGCCACGGCCTTCCAGCTGAAGGAAACGTAATCGTCGATATTTAAGTCCATATTTTCGCTCAGCGCCCATATGGCCTGAGCCGGACCGCCTTCAAAATAGGCCTGATTGATCTTATCGTATTTATTCTTTTCATCAATCTTAACGTAGGTGTCCCGGTAAACCGACACCATTCGGATTTCTCCAGTCTCCAGATTGATATTTAATACCATCTCCATATCGGACCGCGTGCCTTTTCCAAGCTTTCCTTCCCTGGAATCCACCCCAAACACAGCCACCGTCCAGAACCGGTCCATCGTCTCCTGGGCCACCTCGCTTATATTCGTATTCTGGATCTGTTCCATTGGCACTTCAGGTATTGGCTCCTCCCGATGCGTCACATTCCAGGCATACCCCAGCATGTTTCCGAAAAGTGCGGCCCATACAGCGGCCAGTATCACAAATCCCCATTTCCAGTGCTTTGCCATGTTTCCTCCTTGGATTGATGAGTTATCCCGTAAAATATCGTTTCTGAGCCGGCTGGCCAGGCTCTTGCACCGGAGCAGGACGCCCGGTAAAGCGTAACGCGCCGTCCCCGGGACTTTTTGCTGCACAGAAAGAGCTTCCCTATGCAGCAAAAAAGAGAGACCTCTCTTTCAGCTCAGAGCATCTCTCTTTAGTTTCCTGTCTTTTTTTAATTTTATTCATTGTTTATTTGTTTCATCATTCCCCTGCAAAGGCGGGAGAATTCTCGCTTGTTTCGTTAAACAGGGATCTGATTTCATCCGGATGGCTGATGATGTATTTCGGCTTAAAGGCTTCCAGCTCTTCCCTGTCCCGGAATCCCCACAGCACACCTACGGTGTCCATACCTGCGTTGATTCCCGTCTTCATGTCGGTGTTCGTATCTCCAAAGTAGAGGCATTCCGACGGCTCCACATGGAATTCCTCCGCCGTCTTAAGGGCGCCCTCGGGGTCCGGCTTACACTTCATGCCCTTTCCCTCCCCGGTTATCTTATCGAAAAAGCCAGGACCATAGACGGTCTCCACACACTCAACGGCTCGGTCATGGGCTTTGTTTGTCACCACCGCGATCCTGATTCCCTTTTCCTTCAGCATCTTTAAAAAATCCGGCATCCCTGCATACGGTTCCATCTGATATAAGCAGTATTTCTTGAACATCTCGTCGTAGACCGTCAGCGCTTCCTCGTAGTGCGTAAGCTCTGTGTCCCCACAGTAAACCAGTGTCCGTTCCACCAGCTTCTTATAACCGTCTCCCACGAAATACCTGACGTGATACTCATCAATAGGGCCGTAGCCAAACTGTTTTATCGTCTCATTCACCGTCTTCTTTAAAGAATGCAGTGTATTGATAATCGTTCCATCCAAATCAAAAATACAACACTGATACATGATTTTGTCCTCCATATTCTGTCCTTACTTCTGTGTTCCAGCCTGTTCGTCCTGCTCTTCCCACTGCTTCTGCACACCGCTTAAAAGCCACATAACATCTCTGGAAAGGGCCATGCTCTCTGACACAAGGTGCTCTGACACGGCTTTTTCCATATCCTCCACCTCGTATTCCAGCGCCTTCTTGCTGTTGCCGCAGGCGATCTCCTCTCTCCGTCCGTCTGCCGTATAGACGATGGCAGCGCGGTCCGCCCTCGGATACTCCGCGACCTCGATATATCCCAGTTCTCCGGCTACCACGCCGCGTTTTGGCTGCTTGGCCCTCATGGAGAGCGTGATAACCGCCATCTGTCCGTTCTCGCCCATGAACACAATTCCGGACTGTTCGTCCACTCCGGTCTCGAAACGCTTCACGGCTGACAGAACGGTATCCGGTCTCTCATCCAGAAAATACCTGGCAAAGGACACGGCGTACGTTCCGATATCGAGAAGCGCTCCCCCGGCCAGGTCTTTACAAAAGAACCGGCTGGTCACATCGTAAGGCTTACAGCTTCCAAAATTGACGGAAATCGTCTTCACTGGCCCGATCGCCCCCGAAGCTACGATCTCCTTAAGCTTTTTATAGAGAGGCATATGAAAAATCGTCATGGCCTCCATTACCACCACACCCTTTTCCTCAGCCAGCGCAGCCGCTTCCTCCATCTCCGCGGACGACACCGTAATGGCCTTCTCGCAGAGAACATGTTTTCCAGCCAGGACCGACCGCCTGATGAATTCAAAATGCATGTTGTGAGGCGTTGCTATGTATATAATGTCCACATTTTCATCCGAAAGCAGTGCATCTGCGTCCGCGAACGCGTGCAGAACTCCGTTATCCGCCGCAAAACACTCCGCCTTCTCTCTGCTCGTTCCACAGACACCATAGACGGCGCCGCGGCACGCAGTCAGGGCCGACGCCATCTCCCGCGCTATTAATCCGGTTCCTATGATTCCCCAGTTATATGTTTTCATAATTTATGCCTCCTTACTGACAAATTTAATCCTCTGCGTTACCGCGTGTCCTGTTTTCTCCACTTATGGAACCATTGTCTTACCAGTTCTATATCTTCCTCACACAGGCCGGACGTATCCTCCTCTGACATTCCACGTAAATACATATTTCTGGCAACAATCTGCTTTGCCTTTAATTCACCTTCACGCCTTCCCTCAAGTCTGCCGTCTTCAATCATTCCCCGTATGGCTTCACACATATTAATCTTCCCGCCTTTCTCTCTGTACCTTTCCTTTACGTCTTCCAGTTCTTTCGAATGAGCCATGACAGCAATTACATCATAGGCATCTTCGCTCAGCTGTTCAAAGCTGTCCTGATTTTCTGCGACATAATTACGTACCGCAGTTTTATCTCCGGAAAAGCCAATAAATCCGAATACTTCCCTCAAATCAGTGTTAAACTGGTCGATATCTTTAAAACGTCTGACCTCCAGAACATGCAGACGATAGTTGTTAAACAGATCTTTCAGCATTTCCGGAACTTCATCGAAATTAATAAGCGAATAAAGGTCCTTTGCACCATCCCATGTTTTCTCACCATAGTACAGAACAATGGTAAAAACAGCGTTTAACCTGTCTTCCTTCCTGAAACTGCCGAGAAACTCCCCCTTATCCAGCCCCTTAACCTTTTGGTTCTTCTTCTGGATTCTCCTCATCTGCTCATCATATCCGGCTGCGTCCTCAAGCATTACACGCACTGGCATACTGTAGTGAATCTGATCCTGATGTTCCAACGCTATTACTACAAAACCTGTTATCCGAGTATTTTTATCTAAAATATTCTCGCCGGATATGACTGGTTCGCCACGAAACACAAAACCATTAATCAAATCCGCATACCGGTCCTCGTCTTCAAAATACCTGGCTAATGCAATATCTCTTTTCCCCATATGCACACCTCCTGTTCCTTTTACAACGCAGAGAGGCTATGGGGCCTTCAGTATGATTATATAAAAATACTGTGTAAAATACAAGTACAGGAGCCAATTTTACGCAATCTGCCGTTATAACTTACTTTATTAAATTTTACTTTTTGGAATTGCTCCGGCGATATGCCGTTACTAAGAATAAACGAAAATATTTTGAATCATTTGAATAAACCGGCAGCCTTGTTGGTTGTATGTTACAGGTTACCATATATGGTTAGAAATTGCAAGAAATATAAAACGATTCTTTGATATCGTGAACATTGATATCTGCCAGGCTCTATAATCATTATATCAATGTTAAAAAGCAGAAAGATTTTCCGCTCTGATTATAATTTCAGATCAGCCAAAATCCTTATTCAGCAGCGGAAAATCACTTGTAATCCTATAAAACTTACAAACTCACAAAACCTCTTTCGCATCCTCCGGCAGTCCCTTTACATGACGGAAAAACCCCAGGCTCGCCTCCGCTTCCTTCACATCGTACCGCAATCCCAACTGTTCTGCCACCGTAAGAGCAGTCTCATGAAACAGCACGCACATGGTATCGGCCGCCTCCCACATCTCATCCAGCCTGCCGCCCGCGTACGTCCGGATCAGCCGGTCCCAGTCCTCCTGTGATAAGCTGCGGTACAGATACTTTCCGGATTTCCCCGCACTGCATGTAAAATTCGTCTGAATCCCGGCCTTCCAGGACAGAAGCGTAATGAGCTGGGGGCGCACATGGAGGTTCACTATGTCCTGCGCATACGGCACCTCTTTTCTCCACAGTCCCTTCGCTACATTGTTCAGGCACCACCAGAATTCATTGCATACAAAGAGAAACTGGCTCTCCTCCGGCCGTTTCACCCGGTATTGCTCCGCCGTCGGTTCCGGCGCTTCAGCCAGACAGCCAGCCTTATCATACAAAATCCGGAACATCCGGTCCTCCTCCATCATCTGCAGGGAGTAGGAAAGCGTCTGTACATGAAGGTCGAGGCGGTTTCCATCGGCAAACTGCATAAGCCATCCGTAGCAGTTTTCCACATCCGAGGGAAACTCGTCGTTCTCCTCCGGATACTGCATGTAAAGGCGGTCTCCAAACCGGTCGATCCACGTTCTGTCCTTCCGAAAGCTTTCCGTCTCCCTCACGACGAAGGCGATATCATAATCCTGAAAAATATCCCTTTCCGCCTCCGGATTCACCCGGGATCCATTCATATAAACGGCGAGAATGCGGTCGTCCGCCTTTGCCGTATCGATTATCATTGTATACATTTCCTGTTCGGTTCGCATAGAAGACGCCTCCTTTTTATCCTTATTTTACCAGAGCATCCATTCCTGCACAAGATTAGATTTTCCATCGTGCATAAACCTTCCATCACTACCTCATACTAAGATTACCGATAAGAAATGGAGGAAATGGGATTATGAACAAAAATATGAAATACTGGGCGACTGGAATCATTGCCGCCATCGTTATCCTTGCAATAGCCGCCTTTGCCGCGGCCGGAAGCAGAAAAAAGGCGCCGATTCCACCCGCACCGACGGAGATGGAAAGCAGCAGCCAGACCGCGGAACAGTCGTCCGGTTCGGCGGAAAGTAAAAACAGTATGGACCATAACGGCCACGGCGGCAGTGATGCAGCCTCTGACGACGACACCAACCGCTACTTACAGCGCCAGGATGAGATCATGATGGACATGATGCATGACATGGAGAACATCCCCAAGACAGGAAATGCATCCATCGACTTTTTAAACGGCATGATTCCTCATCATGAGTCCGCCATCGATATGGCCGACAGCTACCTCGAATACGGCGGAAGCAATGAAAAGCTGAAAAAACTGGCCGAAAACATCAAAACCACTCAGACAGAAGAGATTCAGCAGATGAAGGATCTGATCAAAAAGTATGAGGCGGAAGGCCATAACGATGCAGACCAGGAAAGCGCATATTTAGACGAATACGACAAGATGCTGGAGCACGACCATTCCATGAGTAAGTCCGGCACCGACAGCCTCGATCATGCATTTGCTGAGGGCATGATCATGCATCACCAGATGGCGGTTGACATGGCCAAATCCATCCTCGAGTACACCAATTACGAGGAGATCAGGACTCTCGCCCAGAACATCATCGATGCTCAGGAAAAAGAGATCGAAGAGATGAAGGAATTCACCTCATAAAATAGATGGGATATGCAAAAAAGAACACAGGAACGTTTAATCCCGGGCACGCATTCAGCGCCGCCCGGGATTTTTAAGTTTCCCGTATTCGTCTGTGGTCTATATTTACGGCTGCCCATTTTCTGCTTTCAGCAAAGCCTGGTCCAGTTCTGTCAGCATACAGGCGATCACATCATTGACAGCCCCGTCAGGATCGTACATAACGGAAAATAAATGGTTCAGATTTTCCTCAAACCGGTCCGGCAAATTTTTGCATCTGTCTTTGCAGAGACTCACGAGCCGTTTCTCCCCCGGATGGGTCTGCCTGTTCATGGCAAATAGAATATCAAAGTAGCTGGCCAGAAATTCCGTCGTCCTGTGATTGATGCTGACGAGGTCTCTCCTGGACGCTGCCTTCCGTATCTGTGCATCGTAAGACGGGAGTACGCCGCTTAGCAGGGCTCTGTTCTTCCGAATGATTTCAGCCCTCAACACCTCCGGATAGGGGACATCAAAACGCTTCTTCATTGCTTCCAGTGCTCCGTCCCTGTCATACAGGATCCTGCACGTGGCAAGATTATGCCACATACAGGTAGTGTAGCCGTTGGAAGCCCGGTACTGCTCCACAACCGCTGCCACATCTCCCTCGAAATCCTGAAGCTTCCGATAAATAATATCGATGTCCACACCATTGTTCAGCGTGCAGTTGTCCTCTGACTCCCAATAGTGATTTCCGATCTCCATGACGCCGCAGTACTTTTCCAGGATACTCTTACGCCGCTCTTTTGCTATCTCCATTTCCACATACACATAGATATCGTAATCCGACTTCTTGTCGGCCTTTCCCGTGGCTCTGGAGCCGCCCACTGCCACCGCTGCCGTTTCCGGGCACGAGGATATCTCTTCCAGAAGTGCGGTTACCTCCCTTTCCATCACAGGTACGCCGGACAGTGCCCTGTTTTCGCTGATCGTGGTTTCGCCTTCCGTTTGTTTCTTACCAGCTTCGCTCATATTGTTTTCTCCTCTATTCTATACCGGCTCCAGCCTTCCGTGGTACCAGCTGCTGACCCCGTTCTTCTTAATGAGGCTTCCCATGGCGCCAGTCTCCACCAGTTCCACCCGCTCTCCTGCCTTTACTTCCATATGATAGTCGCAGAAATCGTCACACCGGAGCGTCCCATCCCGCTCATATAAATAGTCTTCCGGTACGTCAAGCACGGTATCCGTGGTCAGGTGGCGAAGGCGCACCAGCCCCGCACCCGGACTCTGCCCTGGCAGAAGTTCCACACGGTTGTCCGTGTACTGGACCGATATCCGGGCCTTCCTCTCCTGCTGGCTGTCGACAGCCGTCATTTCCGGGAATCCCCCGTAGGAGGTCCAGCTGACTTCTTCCATGGTCCCCTCTGCATCCGGAATAATCAGGCAGTTAAGCTGTCCATCCCGCTTCAGGCCGCAGCCCCCGTCGATACTGATGATATTCTTGTTCCGGTCAAAAAACGGGTTGAATTCCGCCACCTCATGGCGGTAGAGACAGACGGGCCAATGGCCTGCCACCACGCACCGGTCGAAGCTTCCGCCCCTGTTTCGAAAGTCATCGAACTTCAGAACCGGAGTGGCCTCCTGCCCATCCATCTCCTCCCACCGCTCAGGAAGGCCGCTGTGAACAAAAATAAAATTGCCCGCTTCCACGATGGAAGGCAGCTCTGATAAAAATTTCAGTTCCGCCTGCCCGTGGGCTATCACCTTTTCCCTGGCAGCGGCTGTCTCCGCTTCCGTCTGCGGATGCCCGATCCCCATTTCCTCACAGAAATCCAGAAAAAGACTTCCTCCCCATCGTTTCTTTGCCGTTCGTATAAATTCCGCCAGTGCCCTTGTCCGCTCTGGTTCGCGGCTTCCAATCAGCTCCAGCTGCCATGAATCCACATTCCCCGAAATCACATGGACGTTAGGTTTTTTATCAAGCTCCATGACATAACGGAGCGTTTCTAAGGAATACGGTCCCTTTTCAATGATATCACCATCGATTATCAGCTCGTCATCCTCACAGAACCCCGCCTTTTCCAGCACCTTTTTCAAAAAATGGACATGGCCGTGGATATCGCTGACCGCCAGAATCCGGCGTCCCCGCGGAATATCCAGGCTCACTCGCTTTATTGTTATCATTCTCTCATTTCCTTTCTCTGTCTCTCCGCTTAATCCCACCAAAAAAACAGAAAGGACTGCCTGTGATGGACTGCTTTAAGCTGCAAATGGACCCGCTCCCGTTTTCTTCGAACTCAGCCATCTTCCTCCTGCCTTCCCATGCGATCCCCACCTGATGTGAACGTACCGCATTCTCTCTTTTTCTGTCAATTATACCATCCTGCTGGCAAAATGGCACGGGAAACATTTGGGAGCTGCGCGGATGACAAGATTGTAATCGAAAAGGGAAAAACCAGTGTTTTCCCCAACTGATCTTTCCCTTTTCGATTTTTTAACGGGCTTATTCCTCTCCAGCCTTATTCTTCTTAAGCGCCGCCAGTATCACACAGCCGACCACCGATCCGATCACAACCGCGGCAAGATAGCCGAACGGATTTCCGATCGTCGGAAGTACGAAGATACCGCCGTGAGGTGCGCGCAGCGTACAGTTCAACGCCATGGAAAGCCCGCCTGCCACGGCCGAACCGATGATACAGGACGGAATCACGCGCAGAGGATCTGATGCCGCAAACGGTATGGCGCCCTCGGATATAAAGGACAGGCCCATGATATAGTTTACCAGACCGGACTGGCGTTCCTTCTCCGTAAATTTCTTCTTAAAGAATGTGCTGCACAATGCGATCGCAATGGGAGGAACCATGCCGCCCGCCATAACCGCTGCCATAATATCGAAGTTTCCTTCCGCCAGCTGCGCCGTGCCGAACACGTATGCCGCCTTATTGACCGGGCCGCCCATGTCTACGGACATCATGCCGCCGACAACGGCTCCGAGGATCACCTTACTGGTGCCGCCCATGCCGTTTAAGAAATGGGTCAGACCGTCATTGATCGCACCGACAAACGGATTGATAAATGTTGTTGCCACCGCGACCAGGAAAATGCCCAGCAGCGGATATAAGAGAACCGGTTTGATGCCTTCCAGAGATTTTGGAAGCTTTTTAAATACTTTCTTTAACAGGACAACAATATAACCGCCGATAAAACCAGCCAGAAGCGCGCCTAAAAATCCTGAGTTCACGTCCCCGCCTGCCGGATTCATGAACGTGGCTCCCATCTTTGCCACCATGCCGCCTACGAAACCAACCGCCAGACCGGGACGGTCCGCGATACTCATGGCGATATAACCGGCCAGAACCGGAAGCATCATGCCAAATGCCTGCTCGCCGATCGTCTTTAAATAGGCCGCTATCGGTGTATTCTTACCAAAATTAGCCGGATTGATGGAATAATCATCGAACAGGAACGCCAGGGCGATTAAAAGTCCGCCGCCGATCACGAACGGAAGCATATGGGAGACGCCGTTCATCAGATGCTTATAAATGGTGTGGCCGATGCCCTCGCTCTCTCCGCCCTCCTCTGAAGCAGCGGCACCTGTATGGTGGTAGACGGGAGCTTCGCCGCTCACAGCCTTTTTAATCAGTTCCTCACCTTTTTGAATTCCGTCGGAGACAGAGGCCTTCACTACGTGTTTACCATCGAAACGGGCCATATCCACATTCTTGTCTGCTGCGATGATGATTCCGTCGGCAGCGGCGATCTCTTCCTTCGTCAGAACGTTAGCCGCACCCTCGGCTCCGTTGGTCTCCGATTTTACAGGAATGCCAAGCTTCTTTCCCAGCTGCTCCAGATTCTCAGCCGCCATAAAGGTGTGGGCGATGCCGGTAGGACACGCGGTCACTGCGAGGACACGGTATCCGGCTGCGCTCTTTAAAGGCTCCTGGACCTTAGGCGCCGCGTCCTCCGCTATCTTCTCCTCTTTCCGCACTTTCTTCTCATAGCGCTCGGATTCCTTGTCGTCGATCAGCTGTAAAAATTCTTCTTTTGACTCCGCATGGATCAAATCATTCTTAAAGTCAGGATCCATAAGAAGCGTGGACAGACGGGACAGCGCTTCCAGATGAACATCCGCTTCGCCCTCAGGCGCCGCAATCATGAAGATTAAATTGGCCAGCGAACCGTCAAACGCTACGTAATCCACGCCATCAGGCACCACCATGGCTGCCAGTCCCGGTTCCTTAACCGCGGCCACCTTGGCGTGAGGAATCGCAATCCCCTCGCCTACCGCAGTGCTTCCCAGCGCCTCGCGGGCCAGAATGCCTTCTTTATAGCCGGCTCTGTCGTTCAGCCTTCCGCCAGCCGCCATCAGACCGATCAGCTTATCAATGGCCTCTTCCTTGCCAGAGACTTTTACGCCGAGCTCGATACTTTCTTTTTTCAATAATTCCGTGATTCTCATCTAAAAACCCCTCCTATCGTAATTCCTCATAAAGTTTCAAAATATCTTCCTTACAGGCCAGCCCCTCGGAAAATGCGCTGGCGCTTCCGCAGGCACTTCCAAGCCTTAAAGCGTGCTCGTAATTTCCATTTTCCAGATATCCGGCGATGAATCCCGCCACCATGGAATCTCCGGCGCCCACAGAATTCTTCACCGTTCCCTTTGGAACTCCCATGGAAAATACCGCTCCATTTTCAGCAATTAAGACGGCTCCGTCCCCCGCCATGGAGACCAGCACGTTCACCGCGCCCTTTTTCTGCAGCTGTCTAGCGTAATATATGATTTCCTCCTCATCCTTTGGCACCGTACCGAACATCTCGCCCAGCTCATGGTTATTCGGTTTAATCATAAATGGATGATAGGGAAGGACATTCATCAGCAAATCCTTCGTCGCATCCACTACGATGCGGATGCCCCTTCCGTCTAACCGCTCCATGATCCGCTCATAGATTCCGTCGTCGATGGAATGCGGGATGCTTCCCGACAGGACTAGGACATCGTCCGCCCTCAGCTTCTCAAGCTTTTCAAAAAGCTTTTCCACATCCGCTCCGGTAATCTCCGGACCGGTGCCGTTGATCTCCGATTCCTCTTCCGATCTAAGCTTTACGTTGATTCTGGACATACCGTTCTCCACCCGGATAAAATCGGACTGGAATCCCAGATTTTTCACTCCCCGTTCAATCTCGTCTCCCGTAAATCCAGCCACAAACCCGAGCGCGGTACTCCCAAAGCCCAGCGTCTTCAGTACCGCCGATACATTGATGCCCTTGCCCCCATAATAAATGTCTTCCTGCACGGTTCTGTTGACCATTCCCAGCGTGAAGTGATTTACTTTTACTACATAATCCAAAGCCGGATTAAATGTCACTGTGTAAATCATATGTCACCTCTCCTCATTATTATAAAATTTTATTTCTTCCCTCTGCTATACTATATTATGATTTAGTATTTTCGTCAATACATTTTCACAAGAAATATTATTTCTTATAAAGTTTCGTCAATTTCCATAAATCTCCATTCCATTTTCCCTGTTTCCCCGCGTGTTTTTTGTACTTTTTTACTATGTATTTTTCCAATAATTGCTGATTTCATGCATCATCGTTTGTTTCCTTTTATGAGGACGGGATTTTCCTGTCATGGGAACAATATTTTCCTTCCACGAAAAAAACAGGAGCCAATGTCCGGTACGGCATGTTCACCGTATACTCCCTGACACTCACTCCTGTTTTCAATGCCTGCTGGAAAAGATAGATGGTATATCCATATTTTTCGTATAATCCCGTTTCGCCGGATCAGTTATTCTTGTCCTCGGAAATCGCGATCTCATGGCGTCGGATATGGTCGTATGAATCCTTCTTGCTCACAGCCAGAAACAGATAGAGAATCTCGACCACCATAGTGGCCGATACCCGTGAGAAGCAGAACTCACCCAAAAGCAGCTTCTCCCTGGTCGCCGTTGTGATGTGGTAATCGCTGGCCTGACCCAGCGGCGAGGCGGCGTTGTTGGTGATCGCAATCATCTTGCAGTGATTCTCCTTCGCCACCGCGGTGAGCGTCATCAGCCGTTTGGAAAAACCGGAGTTGGATATGATGATCACCACATCTTCCGGCCCCATATTGCAGGTAAACGCCATCTGTGTCTCCCAGATCGTACCCGATACCGCCTGAATGCCCAGTTGATTGAACTTGAAGGCGCCGTCTAAGGCGACCGGAATCGTATTCCCCACAGCCACCAGCTGCACCGTGCGGGCATGTTCAATCAGTTCCAGGATCTTTCCCAGCTGAACCGGGTCCATCATGGACACCGTCTGTGTCAGCTCCGCCGCCTTGTTGGCCAGGATATTCTGGAGGGACTGCGCGATATTATCGCGGCTGATATCGTTGGATACCTCCACGGATTTCCCGCGTTCCTCCGCCACCTCCTTCGCCAGAGTAATCTTTAAATGATGAAAACCGTTAAATCCGCAGCGCCTGCAAAAACGCGATACCGTCGCGTCGCTGGTTCCGCTTGCCAAAGCCAGCTCCGCGACAGTCATATCGATGATTTCACTTTTGTGCTCCAGTATATAATCCGCAATCTTCTTTTCCGCCTCAAAAAAGGTATCGTAAGAAGAACACAGGACTCCCGAAACGTTGATATGATCCTGCATGGCTCCTCTTCCTCCGTTCCTGTCACGCATGTAATTTTATTTCATCATTATAGCACGATATGAAATAATTTGTAAAGGAAGTTTTTACCATTCTCCCGGGAAATCCCACGTATTGTGATCCTTCCTGGTATCGCGCAGAATATCGTCGATCTCCTCGAACATCCGGCTGTCCGGAAGGTTACGCTCCCATAAGCGGAATGCCTCATCTGATTTTATCTCTTTCACGTCGATGGGCGTCCCGGCGCAGTAATCACGGTTCAGCTGGCCGTACAGCTCCGCCATCTTGCGCATATGCTCCTCCGGCAGACTGCTCATCTTCTTATAGATCTGCTGGCTTATCACGCCCACCAGAAAATCGGTTCCGTATTCCTTAAAATTCAGCAGGTTTTCATCGGTCAGGCCGTGAGCCGCCGCGTAACGCTCCATATCCGCTTCCTTCGTCGTATAGCGAAGCTGCCCGCCGTCTCCCCATGACAGGATTCCGTACTGGCAGGGCGGAATGGCAAAGGAGTCCGCCACGATCTCACTGATATGGTAGGCATCCTCCGGTTCTCCCGGCTCAGGCTTGTATTTCTTGGTCCGCTGCAGATGCAGGTGTCCGCTGATGAAGACCGGCACACGGTACCGTTCCAGCAGTTTTATAACCTCATCGCTGTTTTCCAGGGTGCAGTCCACAGGATACAGAATACTCTCCTTCAGCAGGTTGTGATGGGCTATGGGAATTACCGAGATCCCCAGTTCCTTCGCCGCTTCCAGCTGCTCCTCCATCCATTTGACGGTGGTGCTCCGTATTCTTCCTCCCACCAGGTTCACCGGCTCATACTGGGCGGAATCCAGCATCATCAGCCAGTTTTTCTCGTCAAGCTCACAGATATAGCTTAAGGAGGTCTCATCTCTGCTGATCGCCTGGTCATATCCGAATTCATGGTAAATGTCCAGGAATTCCTCCGCGCTGACCGATTCCGCCGCCTCCCTCACTTCTCCGAAATAGGAGGCAGCGTTGGGATTATTGATATCGTGATTTCCCGGAATCACGAGGACCCGCACGCCCTGGTCCGCAAGCACCTTCAGCTTTTCCGCAAGCGCCTCATGAGCCCCCTTCTCGCCGTTCAATGTTAAATCACCGCTCAGAATCACGGCATCGGGCATAAGCTCTGTCATCTCTTCCGTAAATACATCCATCAGCTGGGAAATATAAGGAACCAGCTTTCCATCGTCCCGTTTCACCATCTCGTCGAACGCCTCGCCGTAATCGGTCATGGATGGGGCGAAATAATGGATATCAGAGACCGTTACTATGGAAGGCGGCCGGTACTCTTCCACCGGCAGTTCTTCCTCTATCTCCGGCCGGACCGTCTCTGTGCGGCCGCCGTACCATCTCCCGCTTTCGTCCTGCTGCCTGCTTTCTTCCTGTGTCTCCGCCTCGGATGGCGTCGCTTCCGCGCTCTCGCTCTCCTCCTCTTCACGTTCCTCTTCCTGCGATTCTCCGGTCTGCACCATCGTCGTCTCGCTGCTGCTTTCTCTGCCCGGTTTTGTCGGTGAGGAGATCTTTCCCACAAACCAGACGATGCCGAGGCACATAGCTATAAGTCCCGCATAAATCAGGATCATCAGCCAGTTTTTCTTCCCTTTACTCATATAACGTCACAATTATGTACCTTTCTATCCAGTCACTCGATGTCCACGGGAATCATACCATACGATCACTCAGTCAGCAGCAAATTCCCCCGCTTCCCGGCCCTCCTCTCACAGGTCAAGCGCTCTCTCATAAACCTTCCGCACTTTGTCTACGGTCGGCACACCCTCATGCACCTTTACTCCATCCACGAAATACGTCGGTACATACCAGTAGTCCAGGGAATCCGCAAACGCCTTCTCCCTGTTCTCATCCACAATTTTCACCTCGACTGCCTGAAACTCCGGCCGCTCCGCCTTCAGTTCATCCATCATGCGAAGTGCCTGCCGGCAGTAAGGACACGATTCCTGTATCATCATCAGTACCTTTTTCATCTGTATTCCATCCTTTCTGGTTCTATCCCTTCTTGCCGTTCCTTTCCGGAAATCTGCAATCAATCCCTGCTTTCTCATACTGTTTCACTATTTTATCATTATTTCTTCTGCATATCAATACACAAGATTCAAATACTCCGCTGCCTGCAAAAATCATTGCAGGACAGAATAAAGAGTCCGGTAAACCGGACTGGCGCGCCGGAGCGCGGTCGCTAAAGCGGCCATATTTCCTTAGCACGGAGTGCGCATCCCCCTTTTACTATGACATGAAAAACCGCCTCTGTCATGCGGTAACAGAGGCGGTTCTCATAGGAGTCATGATTCCTTCACGGGTCAATGAAGGAAAACCCAGAGGGTTAATGTATAGAATATTCACATGTAGTTAGTGTTTGCTAACTGAATATATATTAGCATATGCTAACTAAAAATGCAACCACTTTTTTTGAGAGAATTCCTCATTTCCAGTTAATACCATCTTGTCATGGGCAGCTCGTTATTTACGCCCTTGGAGACAAGGATCTGATGAAGGTCGATGATACCGTTGTGGAAGGTCGCGGCACAGGAGCTTAAATAGAGTTCCCACATTCTCGCAAACTCAGTCCCCATCTTCTCCTCCACCTCCTGCCTGTGGCCGCTGAAGTTTTGTTCCCAGCAGCGCAGGGTCTTATAGTAGTGGCGTCTTAAGCTTTCCACATCCAGGGTGTAGAACCGGTAGTCGCCGAATAAATGGATTATTTCCCGAAGGCTGGGCACCATGCCGCCCGGAAAGATATATTTCTTGATCCACGGGTCCCCCGGATACTCTTTGAGCGCGCTGATATAATGAAGCAGAAGGAGCCCGCCCGGCTTTAACACGGAATCCACATTTTTTACGAACAGCTCGTAATTCGCCCGCCCTACGTGCTCCAGCATCCCGACGCTGACCACCCGGTCGAACTGTCTGCCGCTCTTCTCCAGCTCGCGGTAATCCATCCGCGCTACCTCAATCTGTCCCGTCAATCCCTCTTTTTCGATCCGCTCTTCGAATTCCTTCTGCTGTTCGTGGCTTAAGGTGATTCCAAGCCCCTTTACACCGTACTCCTTCGCAGCCCGGATCAGCAGATACCCCCAGCCGCATCCGATATCGAGCAGGGTCATGTCCTTCTTTAAACAGAGTTTTTCCAGGATACGCTCCACTTTATTGCACTGCGCCTCGTATAAGGTGTCGGTCTCATGTTTAAAGTAACCGCAGGAATAGCTCATGGTCTCATCCAGCCACAGGCTGTAAAAATCATTGCCGATGTCATAATGGGAGGTGACTTCCTTCTCCTGATTCTTCTTTGACTGGGAGGTAAACATCAGCTTCTTTAATTTGGATCGGTCTGTGGAGAATCGGTCCATCTGTCCCAAAAATGAGTCCAGAGCCTCGAACAAATCCCCTTCCACCTCTAAATTTCCCTTCATATACGCCTCGCCCAGCGCCAGGGAGGTGCTCGTCAAAAGCTCTTTCCCCTCGATATCCTCTTTTAAATCCACCACAAAGGTCGGATTTCCATTTCCGATATGATGGGTTTTCCCATGGATCTTCACATCAAACGGGTGCTCGTCAAATCGCTGTAAAAAAGAAATCATAAAATTATCTGTCATGGTCTTCATGTGCAGTTCCTCCATATTACCGTTTACTCTCAAATTTTCAATCTTTTGTCACTCTCTTTCTAATGAATTCTTTCCAGTTTTTCAGGATTTCATAAGTAAACCTGTAAAGTTAAGGAATTTATGCAGTGCAGTACTAGATTTGCAACATCATACAAGACTTTTTTACTTTATTGTGATAAAATCAAAAAAGTTTGAAAGGAGCACGCCATGACAACATCACAGGAACAACGCCATATATTCTACGACAGCTGTCTCGGTATCGAGGCATACCAGCTGAGCGGCATCGTACAGAAATTCCCCAATCATTTTCACGAATGCTACGTCATCGGCTTTATAGAAGGCGGCTGCCGCCATCTGTGGTGCCGCGGATCCGAGTACGATCTGTCGAGAGGGGATTTGATCCTCTTTAATCCCAAAGACAATCACTTCTGTTCTCCCATGAACGGAGAGCTGCTGGACTACAGGGCGTTAAACATACCCGTGCCTGTCATGAAAAAAGCGGCCGCCGACATCACTGGAAAAGAATTTGTCCCACAATTCACCGTAAATGTAGTCTATCACAGCGATATCACCACATCGCTGGCCGATGTCTACAATGCCATTGTAACCGACGCGTCCCCCTTTGAAAAAGAGGAAGCATTCTTTTTCCTGCTGGAGCAGATCCTTAAGGAGCACAGCGCTCCTTACGAAGAGCATAACGGAGTCTTTTTGGACAGCGCCATCGCCGATACGTGTGAATATCTAAAGGAACATTATTCCGAAAATATCACGCTGGAAGAGCTGACCGAACAGATTCATCTGAGCAAATCGTGGCTGCTCCATACCTTTACAAAGCAGACGGGAGTATCCCCGTACCGCTATCTCCAGTCCATCCGCTTAGAAGAGGCGAAGAAGCTGTTAGAGCAGGCGGTACCTCCCATCGACGCGGCCGCCAGGGCCGGTTTCACCGACCAGAGTCATTTCACCCGTTTTTTTAAGGATTTCACAGGGCTGACTCCGAAGCAGTATCAGAAAATATTTACAGAATCCGGCAGGGACACCACCGCCGGCACGGAGGAATAAACAAATGTCAGAAAAGTCTAACATGACGGGCCATCTTGCGGCCGCCGTCACCATCTTCATCTGGGGAACCACCTTTATCTCAACCAAGGTTCTGCTGGTATCCTTTACACCGCTGGAAATCCTGTTTTTCCGCTTTTTTATCGGGTACGCAGCGCTGTGGATCGCAGCCCCCCGCCTCCTCCATACCGGAGACAGAAAAGCGGAGCTGCTCTTCGCAGCGGCCGGCCTCTGCGGCGTCACCCTCTATTTCCTCATGGAAAACTTCGCACTGACCCTGACCCAGGCAGCCAACGTGAGCATTATCATCTCCGTGGCCCCGTTCTTCACCAGCCTCTTCGACTGGCTGTTCATGAAGGGAGAAAAGCCCGGGCGCCGTTTCTTAACCGGCTTCGCGGCGGCCATGCTTGGAATCTCCCTCTTAAGCTTCCAGAAGGATACCGGTGTACAGCTGAGCCCCAAAGGAGATTTTCTGGCCCTGGCGGCGGCCATCACCTGGGCGGCCTACTCCATACTCACGAAAAAGATCGGAAGCTATGGGTACGGAACCATCGAGAGCACCCGCAGAACCTTTTTCTACGGCCTCCTCTTCATGGTACCGGCGCTGTTCTTCCTGCCTTTCCGGATCGCTCCGGCTCGTTTCATGCTGATGCAGAACGCGCTCAATATTCTCTTCCTGGGATTCGGCGCTTCCGCGCTCTGCTTTGTCACCTGGAACTTCGCGGTACGGGCTCTGGGCTCCGTAAAGACGAGTGTCTACATTTACGCGGTTCCGGTGATTACGGTGATCACGTCCTTAATCTTCCTGCATGAGGTTATCACCTGGCAGTCCGTATGCGGAATCGTGCTGACACTGGCTGGGCTCATGATCTCAGAGAGCCGGTTCCCATTAAAACAGTCCTCCCGAAAACCTTCGGTTGACATCGGTATGGACAGACCTTAAAATGAAGGTAACGGATCAGATAAACTGATCAAACCTGTCATTACAAAGGAGAATCTGCCCCATGATAAATATCCGCTTACTGACTGCCGCTGCGGCCGCCGCGGCCCTGCTGTGCCTGACGGGCTGCCAGCCTAAAGAAGACCCGCTCTATCTCGGCAATAATGCCATTGTTCTGGAAACCGATGAAGGCCGGAACGGACTTTACGTAAAGGATGCGGATAATGGCGGCGCAAGCGGCGATTCCCTGTTCGGGGAACGCTGCTTTATCGACTGCTCCCACGCCCAGTTATACTATTACGGCCTCGGCACAGAAGAACTGACGGAAATGAAACTGGGGGATCTGCTGGCCGGAGATGAGGTGACGATCGATCTAAGGGAGTCGGAAGTGAAGAAGGCCGGAAGCGGCAGTGCTTCCGCCGAAAAGATACAGCTGATGACTCAGCGCATGTCTGCGGAGAATCAGTCCGAGGAGAGGTCCGGAGAGTCTGGCGGCGGCAGCGGCGGCTCCGACAGCGGCAGTTCCAGCAGCGGCAGCTCCGGCAGCAGCGGCTCCGGCGGCGATAACGCCAACAGCGCAGACTCCGACAGCCCCCGCCAAGCAGAAGCGAATGCCGAAGTCCCCGGCAGCCGGGCTGCGTCCCTGGAAGAATCGGACTATAAAGGCTTTGCCGAACAGATTCAGCATATTTTCTCGGAGCGCGATATCGAAGCGCTGGCCCGGCTCTGCGCCTATCCCGTTTACGTGACGACAGAAGCCAACACGGAGGGGCTGGATGTCGCAGATGCCGCCGGTCTGAAGGCCCAGAAGGACGACATTTTTACAGACGCCATGCTTCAGGCGGTCGCCGGTGTCGATCCCGATCGTCTGACACCGTCACAGGCAGGCATCTTCGTAGGCAGCGAATCCGGATCGCCCGGTCTCTTCTTTTCCTTAGCGGAAGATGGATATCTGAAAATTATGGGCATCAACGCAGAGGTACTCAGTCAACAGGAATAAAACACAGGGGAGCCGGAACAGACGGTTCCCTTTTTTGTGTAATAGGAAAGTGCTCCGCGCTAAGGAAGTATGGCAGCTGAAGCAGCTGCACTTCAGCGCGAGAGTCCGGCTCGTCAGACTCTTTACTCTACGTCAGGATCATTTTCTGAGGAGACAATATGCAACACTTTCCCAAATCTGTTGTTTAAGCAACAGTTTCTCCAATCTGTTGCTTGATATTTGAAGGAAATCTGCTTAAACTTGGACTCAAATTCAAACCATCGGACAGTTTCCGGCGGCGAATCAGGGAGGAATGAATATGTATAAGCAGTTAAAGGAACTCGTCACCCAGTATGTGGATGTCAGCCCGGAATCCATCACCAGAGATTCCCGCTTCGTTGAAGACTTAGAATTTGACTCTCTGGATTTTATAGCGATGATCGGAGACATCGAAGAGCACTTTCAGATTGAGATGGACATCAGTGATTTACTCGAGATTACAACGGTAGGAGACGCACTGCACTATATCGAACATTACGCCGTGTCACAAAAGGCAAACGCTTCTGCAGCGTATGAGTGAATGCAGATACTTGAAAGAAGCGGTTTCGGGAGTATCATTCCCGAAACCGCTTCTTTCCTGACTTCTATTACTATTCTCACAGAATATCCTTCATCCCATTTAGAAATACGCTGCTGATAAATCCGGCCACCACCTCGGGAGGGCTTTCAAAATCCTCTTTCATCCACTTATGCAGGACGCCCACCACTCCTCCGATGGAATAGGCAACCGCGTACTCACGGCTCAGCTTGTCGCCGTCATTCTCCTTCCCGGATAATCCCGCCATGTATTCCGAGATCATCCTCAGAAGCTTTTTGATGAACCGGCTTTCCTGGCCATTGGTCAGCACGCAGTATACGGTCCGGTTTTCATAGATATACTGACAGAAACACTCAAAATAACGGCGGCTGACATCCTCTTCCCGGTTCGGATGGAAGCCCCGCATCATTTCCAGCACGTGCTCCATGACCCCATCCTCGATCTGTTCCAGCAGATCATAGATATCCTGGTAATGATGGTAGAACGTACAGCGGTTGATCCTCGCCCGTTCCGTCAAATCCCTGATCGTAATCCGGTCGACGGATTTGGCCTTCAAAAGCTCTAAAAATGCCTCCTGCAGGAGCCTGTCCGTTCTGCTGTAACGCAAGTCCTTTTTCTCACCGTTCAAGGCCGTTCCTCCTGTTCTGCCAGACGAATTTCCCCTTCCCCCGATACACAGGCCGATAACACATACCCCCCTGCCAGAATCCACTGACGGAACTTCCATCCGGTCTTTTCACATGTGATTCCCCCGTCATCACCAATTTGAAAGGAAATGTCCTGCAGAGGCACAGTAATACCGCATCCCATCGCTTTCACGCAGCTCTCCTTCAGAGTCCAGAACCGGAAGAACAGCTCCTCCCGCCCGGCTTCTCCCGCTGCCTCCATCTGTCGGAGCTCCGCCTCAGAAAGCACTCTCTTTAAAAGCGGCTCCCGGTACGGCCGCACATATTCCACGTCGATTCCCACGGAGCAATCCCCGACGGCAAGCACGGCCAGTCCCATACAGTGGCTGATATTGAACTGAATCTGCGGATACTCCCTTAAGTATGGCTTTCCGTGTGCTCCCTCAATCAGATCCGGCTTTCGGCCATCTCCACCGTCAATCCCATACTGCTCCCTTAAGGCTCTCCGCAGGAGCAAAAGTCCCTGCTCATGCTCAGTCTCTCTCTTATTGCCCCCTGTCCCCGGTTCAAAAAAAGCGCGATAAATCCAGACCATAGTGCCTCCAACTTCTGTATTTCAACCAATTTTCCTTTCATTTTACCATAGTCTGCGGCAAATGTCACATTGAAATGCAGATGCAGCCTTCACTCAGCCGCATTCATCAGGACGATCCATAAAAAGAACGGCAGGCAGAAGCCGCCTCTTCCATTCCGTTTTATAGGAACCAGGAGATGTCTTCTGTCAGCCGTTCTCTTTATTTTCTTAATTTACTGGCCGCATTTTACCGTTTGATGCAGAATGCATTTCTTCCAGGGTAAACAGCCGTCTCGCCCAGCTCTTCCTCAATTCTGAGAAGCTGGTTATACTTCGCCACACGCTCACTTCTGCTGGGCGCGCCTGTCTTAATCTGGCACGTATTAAGAGCCACCGCAAGGTCTGCAATGGTCGTGTCCTCCGTCTCACCCGAACGATGGGAAGCGATCGCCGTATATCCGGCCTTATGAGCCATCTTGATAGCCTCTAACGTCTCCGACACGGAGCCGATCTGATTTAACTTGATCAGAATGGAATTGCCGCATCCGGAATCGATTCCCTTCTTCAGTCTCTCTGTATTGGTTACGAAGAGGTCGTCGCCGACCAGCTGTACTTTGCTGCCCAGAGAGGCCGTCAGCTTCTTCCAGCCTTCCCAGTCCTCCTCGTCGAGAGCGTCCTCGATGGACCAGATCGGGTACTTCTCACAGAGCTGTTTCCAGTGTCCGATCAGTTCCTCCGAAGTAAAATGCTTCTTGCATTTCGGAAGCAGGTACTCGCCCTTTTTTCCGCTCTTCCACTCACTGGAAGCCGCATCCATAGCCAGAACGAAATCGTGTCCCGGTTCATATCCGGCGCGTTTTACCGCCTCTAAGATCAGCTCGATGGCTTCCTCGTCGCTTCCTAAGTCCGGAGCGAAACCACCCTCGTCACCGACAGAGGTAGCCAGGCCTTTCTCTTTTAAAATAGACGCCAGACAGTGGAATACCTCGGTACACCAGCGGAGTCCCTCACGGAATGTGGGAGCGCCGACCGGCATAATCATGAATTCCTGTACATCAACGGTATTCGCCGCATGAGCGCCGCCGTTTAAGATATTCATCATCGGCACCGGAAGCCTGTTTCCTGAGATTCCGCCCAGAAAACGGTATAACGGGATTCCCATGGATATGGACGCGGCCCGCGCGCAGGCGATGGAGACCGCCAGAATGCTGTTGGCGCCCAGCTTTGATTTGTCCTTCGTTCCGTCCGCCTGGATCATGGCGTGATCGACCGCGTAAATATCCGACGCATCCATGCCTGTCAGGACACCGGATATGACCGTATTGATATTTTCGACAGCCTTCCTGACGCCTTTTCCGCCAAAACGTTTCTTATCTTTATCTCTCAGCTCCAGAGCCTCAAATTCACCGGTAGATGCACCGCTCGGCGCCGCGCCTCTTCCGATGGTTCCGTCAGCGAGCCATACCTCTGCCTCCACGGTCGGATTTCCCCTTGAGTCAATGATTTCCCGTCCGATAACCTTTTCTATTTCCAGATAGTCCATATTCATTCTCCTTTCATCTGCCCGTTCCTTTTAGGATTCCTCCAGAACCGTCAGCAGATCATCCACTGTTTTTCTGCCGAATACCACCTTCCTGTCATTGATGATCGTACACGGCACACTCATAATCTGATACTTTTCTTTCATCTCCGGATAATGGGCCAGATCGAAGGCCCACGCCTCCACACCATCATGTTCCGCGGCGATTCTGCCCGCCGCCATAACCGTGGCCGGACACATGGTACAGGACAGGGAGACCGCAATCTTTATATTCACCGGTCCCTTCAGCTTCCCGATCCGGGTTCTCTCTTCGTCCGTAATCGGCTGCCCCGGCCCGGCCGCGTTATAGATTGCGAGAACAAAAGAATTGAACTCATGGCCGCCCGGAACCGCATAGAAACGAATCCCGGTCTCATCTCCGTTCTCCTTTAAGATGCGGAGCACCGGATACTCTTCATCCTCTTTGCCCTTATCCGATTCACGGCGGGATCTGCATTCCACCATATCCGAAATATCGCCGAGTTCTTCAAGAAACTGCTCCATTTCATCCGCCATGGGACTGCCGTCGAGGACACCCTCAACGACTATTCTATTCTGAAGCCCGGAAAATAAGTCCGCAAGCTGGGATTTCATCTCCCCGGTAATCAATACACCGTCGTTTAAGTCAGAAACAGAGGTGTGTTCTACATTCTTTGTCCGCTTTTCTTCTATATCCGCTTTCCATCCGGCCAGCTCCGGTTTTTCGTATGTCTCCGAAACGTACCGTTCCAGGGAAGTCGCAGCCACGGCTCCATCCGAGACAGCGGTCACCACCTGACGCAAATTCTTTACGCAGACATCCCCGGCCGCGTAGACGCCATCCACACTCGTCTTCTGGTCCCGGTCGGTGATGATATAGCCCTGTCCATCCAGCTCCACCAGACCCTTCAGCCATTTCGTATCCGGGACGTATCCGGCAAATACAAAAATCCCGAAGGAGGTTCCTTCCGGTGCTTCGTAGCTCCACTCCTTCCCGGATGCGTTGTCCTTAAAACGAGCGCGCCGAAGCAGTCCGTCTCCAGCCGCCTCTAAAATCTCCGTTTCGTAGTGTACCTCGATCTTCTCATGATTTTTCGCCTTGTCCGCTACGGCCTTCGCACAGGTGAAATCCTCCTCACGGACGATGATCGTAACCTTTCTCGCGTACTTCGTCAGGAATACAGCCTCTTCCGCCGCCGCAAATCCTCCGCCGATGACGAAGACATCCATTCCCGTAAAAAATTCACCGTCACAGGTAGCACAGTAGGCAACGCCGCGACCCTGATATTCCCGTTCGCCCGCAAAGCCCAGCTTTCTGGGATTGGCTCCCACCGCCAGAACGATGCCGGGAGCCTGGTACTCTCCCTTGTCAGTCTTCACCGTCTTGATCTCCCCGGCCAGATCGATCCCCTTAACCTCCGCCATGGCAAATTCTGCGCCAAAGGCTTCCGCCTGTCTTCTCATCTGTTCCGTCAGCTCGGTGCCGTTCGTCTTCTCCACGCCGGGATAATTGACGATCTCCGATGTAATGGTAATCTGTCCTCCCATTTTCTCCTTTTCCAGGACGAGGACCCGGTATTTTGCCCTCGCCGCGTAGAGGGCGGCCGATAATCCGGCCGGCCCCGCTCCCACGACGATGACGTCATACTGCCCAGTCATATTACAGAAGCCCAACCAGGTTCAGGCTTGGCTTTAACGTCTCAGCACCCGGTTTCCATTTAGCCGGGCAAACCTCGTCGCCATGCTCCGCCACGAACTGGGAAGCCTGTACTCTGCGGAAGAGCTCATCGGCATTTCTGCCCACATTTCCGGCGATCACTTCATAGGCCACGATCCTGCCTTCCGGATTGACAATAAAGGAACCGCGCTCCGCCAGACCATCCGCTTCGATCATCACATCAAAGTCGCGGGCCAGTGTGCCGGTCGGATCCGCCAGCATCGGATACTGAATCTTCTTAATGGTCTTCGATACGTCATGCCATGCCTTATGCACGAAATGAGTATCGCAGGAGACGCTGTAAATCTCGCATCCGATCTTCTTGAAGTCCTCATACTTGTCCGCCAGGTCCTCAAGCTCCGTCGGGCACACAAAGGTAAAGTCCGCAGGATAGAAGAAAAATACAGCCCATTTTCCCAGCACATCCTCCTTCGTTACCTCTTTAAATTCATTATTTACAAAACTCTGTACTTTAAACTCTCCGATTTCTTTTCCAATTAATGACATAATTTTTATGTCTCCTTTCTGCCAATTTATCCATAAGTAATATGGTTCATTTATAGGGAAATTATAAGTTAGTTGTATCTAACTTATAGGAACATTATAGCATCCAGGGATTGGGAAAGTCAATAATCAGTATTGATTATTATTATCATTTTATCATACTGAAATTTGGATATATTTTCTATTGTAAAAAATCAATGATGAGCTACCTACACAGCCTTACTCCACTACCTCTCTATGAACGCACACTCTTCCGCCATCCGGACACTTCGCATCGAATTGCCTTGCCTGAACAGCACCATAATCCAATTCCGTCCCATTCTGCAGTGCGAACACATAGGGATAAAGGATATTCCAAAGCTCATGGCATATCGGCGGGCAATTCTATCCTTTTGCTCAAAACGGGCAGGCTTTCTCCCGCCGAATCAATTGCGGAGAACAACTTGACAGCCTCCGCTTTCCGCCTTACAGTATAAGAAAAAGTCACCCAAAACACATCAATTATGAAAGAAAAAGGAATTATTCATTATGGAAATGCGTGTAGAAAAAATACTGGAGCAGCTCAAAGCAGCCTGCACCAATATCTTATCCGCGAATTTAACCGGGATCTATCTTCATGGTTCGCTGGCGTTAGGCTGTTTCAACTGGGATAAGAGCGATATTGACTTTATCGTCGTGACGCGGACGGCGCCGACACAGATGGAAAAAGAAAAACTGATCAAAGACTTGTTAAAAATCGACCGGATCAGCCCTCCAAAGGGCCTGGAAATGAGTATCGTACTTGAAAAATACTGCCGTAATTTCACTTACCCAACCCAGTTTGAGCTTCACTTTTCTAACGCGCACAAGCAATCGTGCTGTGATGATGTAAGCGGATACTGCGCCCGCATGAACGGTACCGATCAGGATCTGGCCGCGCATTTCACCATAATCAGGAAGGCCGGCATCACCCTTTACGGAGAAGCGGCGGATACGCTCTTTGGAGATGTCCCTAAAGCAGATTACCTGGACAGCCTGAAAAGTGACGTTAAAAACGCGGTGGAAGAGATTGGGGAAAATCCGGTTTACCTCATCCTGAATCTTTGCCGTGTATGCGCCTATAGCAAAGAGGGGGCCATCCTCTCCAAACAGCAGGGGGCGCACTGGGGACTGAAAAATCTTCCGTCCAGGTACGCTTCCCTCATTCGCAGTGCCGAAGATAGCTATAGCAATGCGGAAGAAAGCTATGGCAGTGCAGAGCCATTTTCAGCCGATGGAGGAATCGAACTGCTCGAGGATTTCGCCAGATCCATGGTCACTGAGATATTCGGTCAGTGACCACAGATCCAGTTACTGTACCGCAGAACTCTCCTCTAGTACAGCGTTGCATAAATTAACTGAGTAATAGTGCTTGATATCTGCGTCAGGTGTGTGCCTGCGTCCGTCTGTTGTTATAAAGAAACATCACCACCGCCATCGCGCAGATCATCACATACCCCAGCACGCTGAACCGGTCCGGTACCTGGCCGAATATAACAAAGCCCAGTACGGCGGAAAAGATGATCTGGGAATAATCGTAGACCGAGATCTCCCTGGCCGGGGCATGACAGTACGCCGCGGTGATCGCAAACTGGCCACCCGCCGCCGCAAGGCCTGCCAGCAGCAGAAATCCCAGCTGTGCCCACGTCATCCCATGGAACCGCACCAGAAGGTAGGGAAGCGTCACCAGACAGGAGAATCCGGAGAAGAAACAGACGATAAACGGCCCCTTCTCCCCACGGATCCCCAGCGACCGCACAAAGGTATAGGCGGCTCCCGCACTCATGCCTCCCAGCAGTCCGATCAGAGCCGGTACAAGCTCCATGTTGAGAGGAGACGGCTTGATGATAAAGAGGCTTCCGGCAAATGCGCCCGCCACGATGACTGCCTGAGCCGGCTTTACCTTTTCCTTTAAAATCAGAAAGCTGAACAGAATCGCAAAAAACGGCGACATCTTATTAAGCATGGAGGCGTCTGCCAGCACCAGATGATCCACCGCATAAAAATTACAGAGAATTCCGATGGTACCGAACGTGGAACGCAGAATCAGCTGCCACAGATTCTCCTTCTTACCGGAAAAGCCCACGTGATCCCGTTTCATCAGAATGAGTGCAAAGAAAAATGCCACCAGATTCCGGAAAAAGCTTTTCTGAATGGACGGCAGATCTCCCGACAGCCTGACAAACAGATTCATCAGCGCGAAGCAGAACGCCGAGCATACGATAAACACAATTCCTTTATAACGCGATTTCATGGCCTGCTGCTCCTATTCATTGGAAAGCCAGAAATTAAGCTTATCGTCGCTGTACTCCAGCTTGTAACGCAGTTTTCCAAAGAATTCCTCCAAAGCAGCATACAGCTCCTCGTACTGGCCGTCACATCCGCACTCACTCAAAGGCTCAATCCAACAGGACTGTTTTCCGCACGCATCCCGCAGATGAATCCTGAAATTTAAGCACTTTTCCTTCAAAAACGCATCACAGTCCACTACCTCACGAAGCGATATCACATTTTTCATTGTTTTACTTCCTTTCTCTCCTAAAATAATTCAACCGCCTTATAAAAACGCTGCCGCATTTTATAAAACGGTTGAACTTCTTCCCACATTATGACTCCTGATTCTTATACTTCTCCGCCTGTGCGGCAATCAGTTCCATATCATCAAAATAGTTGATCTTCATGGCTCTTTTCACGCCGGCCAGCGTATCCGCCGCCACACGCTCCGCCTTCTCGCTGCCTTCCTTTAAGATCTGATAGACATAAGGAATGTTGGCCTCGTACTCTTTTCTTCTGGCACGGATCGGGGCCAGCTCCTCCTGAAGAACGCTGTTTAAGAACTTCTTCACCTTTACGTCGCCCAGTCCGCCGCGTTTGTAGTGATCCTTCAGTTCATCCAGATTCTTGTAATCCGGAAGATACTTCTCAAACGCATCTGCCTTACAGAAAGCATCCAGATACGTAAAGACCGTATTGCCCTCGATCTGTCCCGGATCGGAAACCTGAATGTGGTTCGGATCGGTGTACATGCTCATGACCTTCTTCTTCACATCGGCCTCGGTATCGGATAAATAGATGCAGTTGCCCAGAGACTTGCTCATCTTCGCCTTTCCGTCGGTTCCCGGAAGTCTTAAGCAGGCCTGGTTGTCAGGAAGCAGAATCTCCGGCTCCACCAGAGCGTCCCCATAGACAGAGTTAAACTTTCTGACGATCTCTCTCGTCTGTTCGATCATCGGCTCCTGGTCCTCGCCTACCGGCACGGTAGTCGCTTTAAATGCCGTGATATCCGCCGCCTGGCTGATGGGATACGTAAAAAAGCCTACCGGGATGCTGGCTTCAAAATTCCTCATGGCGATCTCCGACTTCACAGTCGGGTTTCTCTGAAGCCTGGCAACGGTAACCAGATTCATATAATAAAAGGACAGCTCCGTCAGTTCCGGAATCTGTGACTGGATAAACAGAGTCGATTTTGCAGGGTCAAGGCCGCAGGACAGATAATCCAGAGCCACCTCAATAATATTCTGACGCACCTTCTCCGGGTTGTCCGCATTATCAGTCAAAGCCTGCGCGTCGGCGATCATGATAAATATCTCATCAAACTCACCGGAATTCTGCAGCTCCACCCTGCGTTTTAAGGAGCCCACATAATGGCCGATATGAAGTTTACCCGTTGGCCGGTCCCCCGTCAAAATAATCTTTTTCATGTTGTAATACCTCCAATGTATTTAGCTTTCCCCATTATAGCACAACATGTCTGTCTGTTGCAAGTTTAAATGCCCCTGCGGTTATCTTCGCAGAGGCACGAAAAACGTAACCTATAAATGAATCCTTCTCCGGTATTCCGCCGGCGACTCGCCATAATACTTCTTATAGCTTTTGCTGAAATAATCGTAATCGCTGTATCCTAAGTTCTCGCAGATCTCAGCCGCCTGGCTTCCCGCCGCCAAAAGCTCCTTCGCCCGCTTCATTCTGCAGTCCAGCAGATAATCCTTAAAATTATGGCCGGTCTTATCCTTGAATAGAATGCTGATATAGGATAGGGACACGCCCCAGCTCTCCGACAGCGCCTTCAAGGACACGCCGCCCGGGTTATCCCTTATCTGGCTTAAGATATCTCCCAGCAGCGCATCCGACTGCTTCTCATGAAAACACGATATCTCCTGCTGCCTGTCGAACTGCTCTTCCTTTCTGATCTGTATCATTACGCGGTTAATCAGCTCCAGCAGCTCATCCTGGGCGACCGGCTTCGTCACATACCCGCTGGCTCCAAGGGAAATGGCCTTTTTCGCATAGGCAAAATCCTCATATCCGCTGATAAATATGATCTTGGAGGCGGCGGAATGCTCCCGGATCTTATCGCTCAGCTCCAGCCCATCCATACCAGGCATACGGATATCAGTCAGAACGATATCGGGAAACCGCCTTGCATCCGTTATCATACTCCAGGCATCCTCCCCGTCACAGGCCGTGTCGATTTCCGTAATGCCCGGTACCTCGGACAAGAGATACAGAATACCGTCACGAATAAATTTTTCATCCTCTACAATCATCAGATACATCGTCCAAACCTTCCAATCCGATCAGGGGAATGACGACACTGGAAATCACGCCGCCTCCCATTCTCTCTTCCACAGTCACATGATACTTCTTTCCGTAAAGCATGGTGAGCCGTTCATTGATATTCTGCAGCCCATATCCGCCGTGGTGATATCGGGCGCCTTCTCTCTGCTTCCCGCACAGCCCCACGCCGTCGTCTTCCACCGTGATCACGATGTCATTTTCCCGGCGGACAAAGGAAATGATGATCGTTCCCGGCCCCCGTTTCGGCTCGATCCCGTGAAGGATGGCGTTTTCCACCAGCGGCTGTACGATCAGCTTCGGGCAGATGCACGGCTTCAATTCCTCGTCCACATGAATCTCAAAATCAATTTCCGCCTTCTTATACTGTTCAATGGTGACATAGCTCTGTATGTGGCGAACCTCGTCACCCACTGTGTAAAGCTCCTTCCCATGGTTTAAGCTCAGCTTAAAAAAGTCGGAAAGTGACTTCACAATCTTACAGATATCCTGATTGGATGAGCGGTATGACATCCAGTTAATCATATCGAGGGTATTGTACAGGAAATGAGGATTGATCTGCGCCTCGAGGGCTCTTAGGCCCGCCTCCTTCTCCTTGATGCGGGCCTCATATACCTCGTGAGTCAGACGCTCGATGTTATTGCTCATGGAATTAAATTCATTTCCCAGCATCCCGATCTCATCCGCCGCGTCATCCGTCACCCTGACGCTTAGGTTTCCCTGGCTGAAGATCTTCATGCTCTCCGCGATGTTCTGTACCGGTTCCGCCACGGTCCTGGTGATCAAAAGCGACAGGCAGATAATGATGCCAATGCTCACCAGACAGATAACGGCAGCCAGAATCCCGATTCCGGCAAATGACCGGACCAGTTCATGGTAATCCTTAAAAATGGCAATCTCCCATCCGGTACCGGCCATATTCTGGAAAAGCACCTGATACCTGCCCGATTCCAGCTTCCAGTCTGCCTTCCACATATCCTCGGAATCCCGGTAGCCCGATACCCGGAATCCAGCCTCATTTAAATCTCCATCCGCAATATCGGCAATACTCCCATTTCCCGCTCCGGAACAGATCAGACCGCCCTCCTCATCGTAAACGGCGATAACCGCATCGGTCTGCACCGTCTTCATCTCTTCCTTCAGCTCATCCGTCCCCACATAGAGAAGCACCCATCCTGTGGTCCTTCCATTGAAATAATTAATAATCTGCCTGGAGAAAACGATAATCTCTTCCCCCTCCTGCTCCGTTCCGTGCCACAGATGCAGCCGGTCCGGACTCTCCTTCGCCCGGGCTCTCGCCTCGCCGGAGAGCGCCGTGTAGCGGTCGTCGAAAATCCCTGTAACGAACTCCCCGTTCCTGTCCAGGATTTCCGCGCGCACACCGCCCTTAATCTGGCTTAATTCGGCCAGCAGCTTGCCCTGCAGATCTCTCGTCAGAGCAGTCCGGTCGAGAAGGCTGATATCCATATTCAGCTTGCGCACGCTCTTGACCACATCAGCGTCAGAGGCAAACGCATTGATTCTCTCCTCCTTGGCTCCGGTCACGATTCCGATCCGGTACTGGATCGTCCCCAGCGCCTGTATGGACTGTTCCTCGTAATTGTCCATAATCGTATGGTAAAGCCTGACGCCCATGATGACCCCCAGCACCGCCATCGGCAAAAGTGAAACGATCACAAAACCGATAAACAGCCTTCTCTTTAAGCCAATTCTTCTGAGAAGCGCGGGAATTCGCTTTCTCCTATCCCCCAAGCACGATCCCTCCCTTTTCTTACGTATCAGAGGCCAGGAACTTTTTGTCTCTGTCCTTCACAAACCAGTAGACGTCAAAGCCTTCCTGCCATTCTTCCTCCGTCCTGCACAGGTACTCTTTCAGCTTCCGGTATTCCTCCGAAACCCGATCCTCTGCTCCCAGTCTCCTGTATTTTAGCATACTTATGTACATTTCGGCAGCCCTGCCGGAATATAACAGATATTTCCATGCCATCCGGTCCTGTATCTTCTCATCCCCAAAATTCTTCTCAAAAAGAGGCCGGTAAGTTCTGATTAAATCGGCCGCCGCTTTCAGCTTTTCCACAGCCTCCGCGCATACTCCCGGATCATCGTTCTCCGGCTGCTCCATATACGACAGTGCAGAGAGCTCTTTACAGTAGGAAAGTACCACCTCCGCCTGATCACCGTAGACCATGCGGAAATACTTCCGCGCCAGCATTTCAAAGGTACAGCTCCTGTTCCAGAGCGTTTCAGCCATCACATACATTCCAAAGCCCGTAGGTGCAAATACCCTGGTCTGCTGGCAGCTCACATACCCGTCAAAGCCCGCCTCTTCCAGGTTCACCAGGTCCTTCCACAGAATTTCCGCCGATCCGTAATCCCCCCAGTCCCGGAACTGATTCCACATATAATGATAATCATACAGAAAGCTGTCCCCCCGAAAAAACTGCTTCCAGGCGCTGCAGTAATGCATATTTTCCCCCGCATTTACCGGAAATCTGCACTGATTCCGTTTATAAGGCGGAATCAGCGGCGTCTCTTCCACCGGAAGCGGCGTCCGGTAGGACCGGGTAATCGGCGCAAACATGAACACAAATCGCTCCGGATTTAGAAGCTTCGCGCTGACAGGCGGCCACAACAGATCATAATATGCCAGAAATACTACCTTTACGGGACTGCCTTCCTTTGAAAGCACCTCATCCACCTGATTTAAAATCTCAATATACCAGTCGGAAGGCCGTTTCGCGGCGCACGCCCCGCATTCACAGCTATTGTTTCCGTCATCGGCAAGCCACACATGGACCATGTCCAGCCGAGGGTTCCCGTGAATGTAATGAAGGATCTCCCGAACCAGCAATTCTCTCACCAGCGGGTTGGAGCAGCACAGGCTGGTGTTCAGGGGAACGCCATGAAACAGCCCCCTCTTCCCGTCTATCATCGCCAGATACTCCCTGCGCTCCTCCGGCACCTTCTCCTCCGCCATAGGATCCCATCCCGTACCGGGCAGCTCCGCCGCTCCCGTCGTAAAGCCGTGGCCTCCCGCCTGCCAGATCAGCCCCAGCTTCTTTATATGGGGCACGAGAATTTCTTTCACAAATGCGTCCACCTCTTCTTCCGAGGGAACCGGTTCCTTCTCGTAATATGGATTATTGGTATGGAGGTACCACGTCTTGAAAAACTCATAGGGAATCTTAAACTGTGTGAAATACGTGTTAAAGCCCGCCTTCGGAAGCCAGGTCACAAAGCGCATAATATTTTCAAATGACACGGCGCCTTCTATACAGATTCCGCGGTACCGGCTGGAAGCCTCCTCCCTGATATTTACCGTGTGGGGCCCCACCGATGCCGGAATCCGTTCCCCCTCCCGGTCCGGCCTCAGAAATGCAAAGCCCAGCTCTTTTAAATACCGGTAGGCCCCCAGCAGCACGCTGCGGTTATTGGACCCCTTTATGGATCCCCCGAGATCCGTTACTGAGATGGCGTAGGCGTCTACATTCCGCCGAACGGAGTGAGGGGGAGTCTCCACTACATTCCGCCGAACGGAGCGAGGGGGAGTCTCCACTACATCCCGCCGAACGGAGCGAGGGGGAGTCTCCGCTGCATTCTGCCGAACGGAGTGTGAGGGACTTTCCGCTGTATCCCGCTGGCTGGAATGAGGAGAACGCTCCAGACACTGCCCTTCCTTTCCCCAAAACTCTTCCGGTGTCACCGCCAGCTCCAGTATCTTTATATACGGGCTGTGCGTCTCCCGCACCGAGGTCCAGGCGGACACGCCGGCCAGGCTTAAGTAACGTTTTAGTTCCTCCGCCGCGTAGAGGATCGTTTCCCGTTCATTGCGGCACAAAATCAGTACACTTTCTCTCATCTGCTCATCCTTTCACGGAACCGGAAGTCAATCCGCCCACCAAATACTTCTGTGCAAATATAATCATGACGAACGCCGGAAGAACCGCGATGGTTGCCGCCGCGCTCATGGAAGCCCAGTCTGTCGTATTCTGCATCATAAACTGCCGGATTCCCACTGACAGTGTCCGCAGATTCTTATCCTGGATAAAAATACTGGCGATCGTATACTCATTCCACACATTCATCAGAGTAAACACTCCCACCGATGCCACTCCAGGCAGAGAAAATGGGAGGATGATCCTCCAATACGCCTGAAAGCGGCTGCAGCCGTCGATCATGGCGGCCTCATCCAGCTCCGTCGGAATATCATCGAAAAACCCTTTCAGGGTCCAGATACCGAACGGCAGATTGATGGCCGTATAGATGAGGATAAGGCTGAAATGGGTATCCACCAGATGAAACCGGCTGAGAGTCACATAAAGCGGAATCATAATCAGCATGGCCGGCAGCATCTGAAGGATAATGAGAAACATTGTATATCCGTCAAAAAGCACGCCGCGGCACCGTGACAGTCCGAAACCGGCCATCGTAGAAAATGCCACACACAGCGCCGTCACGATCAGCGCCACGAAGATCGTGTTGACGAGAGACTGTGCAAAAGAGGTCCTGGTAAGCACATGGATAAAATTATCCAGCGTGGGATGCAGCGTGAACAGCGAGACGGTTGACAGCGTCTCGGACCTCGGTTTTAGCGCGGTTCCAATCATGGACAGAACCGGTAAATTGGCGGCCGCGCAGAAAAAGATCAGAAGCGCATAGATGATCCCCTTTTTATTTTTCATACGTCATCCTTTCCCTTCTGCATTTTCATGTAAACTGCGCAGAAGAACAGAAGAATCACAAGAGTCATCATGGAAATGGCGGATGCATACCCCATCTGTCCCCGGTAGAACGCGGTATTATATGTATAGATCGGAAGCGTAAAGGTCGCCTCCAGCGGCCCGCCCTGCGTCAGAAGATAGATAATATCAAAATTGTTAAAGCCCCAGATGAACATCAGAGTCACGACCACCATGCTCACGTTCCGGATCATCGGCAGTGTAATATAGAAAAATGTCTTGATTCCCGTGGCCCCGTCCATCCTGGCCGATTCGTAGACATCCTCTGGAACGCCCTGGAGCCCGGCCAGCAGCGACATGCACATAAACGGATACGATTTCCACGTTCCCACCACGATGCATGTGATCCGCGCCATCCTCTGATCCGCAAAGAACAGAATCGGCCCATCCGTCAGATGCAGTCTCTGCAGAATCACGTTCACGATTCCCGACTGGTCATTTAAGATCCACAGCCAGTTCGCCGTAGCCACTACGGTCGGTATCGCCCATGGAATCAGAATCAGACCGCGAAACAGCGCTCTTCCCTTAATCTTCTGATTCAGCAGAACGGCCAGAAAGAGTCCCAGCACGTAGCTGGCGGCCACACAGATAAACGCATACTCCAGGGAATACACCAGGGACGGCCCCATGGTCCTGTCCGAAAACAGCTTGATAAAATTGGCAGCGCCCGTAAACCGGACCGTCTGTCCTTTCTTTAAAATATTCGTATTGGTAACACTTAAATAAATGCTGTTAAACAGCGGATAAAAGCTGACCAGCAACAGAATGATCGTCGGCATGACCAGCATTTTAAGACCAAACCTTCTCCGGTTTTTCTCCATCAGCAGTCCCTCCTTTTTTAATGAAGGTCCGGCCTTTTATAAAAGCCGGACCTCTCTGGTCACTACTCTTCTGTTGCGATGTCGATTGCTTCCTGGATCTTTTCTGCCTGAATTCTGGCGATCTCGTCGGTATCCACCTTACCGTTAAGCGCCTCCTGTGCGCTGTAATTCATTGTCTGCTCTCCATTTACCTGAGAGAATCCCGGGAAAATGTTCTCGATCGGCCAGGTACACGGTACTGCGGTCGGCACGATCTTATTTAACACGCCCTGGGCAACCTTGTTGTTAAAGGTCTCACCGCTGAAGAAGGATTTCTTCGCCGGATACGCCCAGCATCCGCCTTCGGTATATAAAGCGCTGCTGTTCTCTGCCCACCATTTTACAAACTTCTTCGCTTCCTCCGGGTGCTTTGTCTGTGAGAATGCCATCAGAGCGTCACTAAAGCTGGAGGTTCTGACCGCGGTTCCGTCCGGTCCCTTAAATGCGCTGTAAACCTCGGTATTTTCCAGAATCTCCGGATAATCAAAGATGGAAGCCGGGAAGCTGGTAAACCAGAACACGGACTTGCCGCTGTAATACAGTTTCTCCGCATCCGCCGATTTATGCCCCAGGACACCATCAGCCACATAGCCTTTTTCCTTGAATGTTTTAAACAGATCGATGGCCGCCTTATATCTGTCATCCGTACTTCCCGGCGTACCGTCCTCCTTCACGATTCCAGCGTCATTGCTCATGGCGAAACACATGAAATAGTGCCACAGTCCCATGTCGGCTCCCGCGAAATCCAGAGGAGTCAGATCCGGGCGAACCTCTTTGATCTTCTCACACGCCGCCAGCAGCTCTTCCCAGGTCTCCGGAACCTTTTCGATTCCGCACTCCTTTAAATAATCGCTGCGGTAAAAGATTCCTCTGTATCCCACCATATAAGGAACTGCGATTTGATCGCCGTCGTAAGTAAATGATTTCATTGTGGCTTCCCCATAGTCATCAATGGTTCCATCCTGTTTCCACTCCGCCACTACGTCATTAAGTTCCAGAGCCTCGCCCATTCTGGCGTACATATCCGGAAGATCCAGAGCCACACTGGCCACGTCCGGCGCCGCATTAGAGCTGACCGCGGTTAAAAACAGCTGGTAATAATTATCCCACGGCTGTACCGTAACCTCGATATTCACGCCCGGATTCTCGCTCTCATACTGTGCAATCAATTTTTCGCAGGTCTCTAAGTAGGCGTCATCGCTACCATAGTTCATCTCCCAGAACTGCAGCGTTATCTCGTCCTTCTGCTCCTCTTTGGCTGTCTGTGCCACGGTCTCTGCTTTTGCGGTAGTCGTCTCCGCCTCTGTTTTCGCTCCGGCCGTGTCTCCTGCTCCGGAAGTGCCGCTGTTCCCCGCACAGCCGCAGAGTCCCGCCATAACGGCCGCCGTCAGCGTCAGAGTAATCCATCTCTTCTTCATTGTAAAACCTCCCTCTCGTTTGTCCTCTTGATCTGTTGCTTGTCCCCTTACCCTGGAGCGTGTTTGAAAATTTCTTATCGTCAGCTGTGCGTCACACTTTGTGGGAGATTTGTTCCCCATGAAGGAAACGTAGCAGGCTACGCTGTCTAAGATGGGGCCAAATATGCCGCGCAGTGGCGCGCAGATGGCGGATATGAATTTTCAAACACGCTCCAGCTTTCATAGCTTCCTTATGTCAAAACTTCTTACTGCCTGATAAGTCTATTATAAGTAAGAGGAGGGACAATCTTCAACGGAGATAATTTTATAAAACCTGTAAATTTTTTACTTTCGCTCGGCTGAAGTCTCCGGCATGGCTGAAGTCTCCGGCATCGCTGAAGTCTCCGGCACGGCTGAAGTCTCCAGCCGGTCCTCCAATAAAGTCTTTGAGACCTTCATGGCATGGATTATCTTTTCGTACCGCCTAAACTGTGCCGTCCCCTTCTCGTATTTCGACTGCGCCTTCTCACATTTACTGATTATAGAAACAATTGGAGGAACCGTTGATTTCAGTTCCTCCATTAAAAAGCCTTCTCCCAGTATTTCGCAATTGTCCAGTGCTTCGTATTTCCCCGTCACTTCGCATTTCCTCGTCTCTTCGCATTTCCTCGTCTCTTCGTATTTCCTAGTCTCTTCGTATTTCCCCGTCTCTTCGCATTTCCTCGTCTCTTCACAACTCACCGCGGACAGTCGCTCCCCCATTCGCAAAAGTTCTGTTTCAACCAGTTCCTTTGAGAGATAAAGCGCCCTAATTCTGTTTTTCAAAAGCGTATGCTGAGAGGTGCCTTCTCTGAATTTAGTCTGTGCATTCTCGCACCTCCCCACAATCGAGGCAATCACAAAAAGCGTCTCTGTCAATTCCTCTTTGCTGAGATGAATCATCCTATTTTTCTCCTGATTTCCGTTTGCTTCCACTGTTTACCAACATTACAGCCGTTCTATAAATTCTTCTCAATTGGAATCCATAGCTGGCACACATACTTATCCGACTGCATATCTCCCGTCGGATAAACCTGAATATCAAGTCCGCTGCAGGGCTGGTATTCGCTGCTAGGGAAGAATTCGGAATAGACCGTATGCTGCATTTTCTGAAAAGCCTCGGGAATAGGACCGACACATTCAAAGACCGCCCAGGTGTGAGCCGGAATCTTCTCCACGCTTAATTCTTCCGCAACCGGTCCTCCATCATACATCATGCCGATCGCATAGACAAATTCGTTCGCTTGCGGAATTTCACTCAGGCAAAGCCCAAGCAGTGCATCTCCAAAGATCCCTTCCTTCGGATTCCGTTCAAACAGCTCAAGCATAGTCTTATCTGTCCAGCACTCTCCCCAAAACTCTGGCAGCTGCCTGTTGCTGGTCTCCAAATCACAGGAGAAATTTTTCTTTTTTACAATAACCTCTAACTCACCCATCTTTTCAATTCTGTACTTCATGGTACTGCCTCCGTCTAAAATAAGTTTTACGGAAAGGCGTGAAAAGGATTTTAACTTTGCTCTGCCCGACTTCGCCTGTACTGGTGTTATCCCATGAAAACGCGAAAATGCTCTTCCAAAACTCTCCGGCGAATCATAGCCATACTTAAGAGCCGCATCAATCACCTTTATATCAGTAGACGCAAGTTCACTGCCGGCAAGTGTGAGCCGCCTCATCCTGATATATTCCCCCAGAGAGTATCCGCACAAAATCCCAAATACCCGCTGAAAATGGTACGGTGAATAATTTGCCTGTGCCGCAATATCCGCCGCCTCCAGGTCTTCTGTCAGATGACTCTCAATATAGTCGAAGGCCTTCTGCAAGCCGCTGATCCAGTTCATCCTCTCATCTCCTTCCGTATAGCCCTATTCTATCCTGTCATCGCAGATTCATCCTGACTTTTTATGCTCCCGGATGTCAGTATACCACGGTCATACACCACCTGCTCGTTGTTGTTCATACACCACGGTTCCTGTCAGGTTCCCATCCTACTTTTCTTCGTAAAACGCCTCAAGAATTTCAGCCAGCTTTTCCGGCGCCTCTACATTCACTTCGTGCCCGCAGCCTTCCAATATCTTTATTCTCGCCCCATGAATCTTCTCTGCCATCATTTCAGACGCCCCTCTGTTTGCCCGGTCCTTCTCCCCGCAAACGATCAGCGTCCTGCAATCCACTTTATCCAAATCTTCTTTGAAATCCAATGCCATCATAGATTTTGTCAACTGAATCAGTTCTCTCTTACCTATCCCCATTTTCTTAAAAATCCCATTCGGCATCAACTGAAATATCATATTCTGCAATCTTAAAAGCCCCTTCGGCATCACGCACTGTCCCCCTATCAAGACCAGTGACTTTACTCTTCCCGGATGCTCCACCACATAATTTAACGCAATCACAGCGCCCAAAGAAAGACCACAAAGCCCAAACTCCGTTTTTATAGACTCACAGTACGCCGAAAAAGCCTTATATACTTTTCTGTATGAAATCTCTGATCCCTCTTTAAATGCAAATACGTTCAGACATTGAATCTCTTCCTGCTCTCTCATGCAGGAAACTGTTTTATTCCAACTATCTGGCCCCTGTCCAAGTCCATGTATAAAAATATACTTCACTCTTTGCTCTCCTCAATCTATTTATTTACTTTTATCGTCTGAGAACTGATTTTTTGCGTAAATCTAATACACTCTGCCATTACTGATGTAGTCCCCTCAACGGTTCATATTTGCAATAATCTTACGATTTTAAATGCACACTGCCAGCGCTGGCGGAAACATCTACAAAACTGAGATGTTCATGGCTGCGGGTGTATTTCAATCCACTCTGATATCGCTGGCGAGGACCTGAATACTACGATGCCATGATTAAGTACCAGCGAATTTCAATCCACTCCGCCATCGCTAGCGGAGACCGAAAAATCCTTTGACTTTGCCGTATGGCTTAACATTTCAATCCACTCCGCCATCGCTAGCGGAGACAACCCACTTATCAAAGTGTATCATGACATCTGGAAATTTCAATCCACTCCGCCATCGCTAGCGGAGACGTCCGGGCATGGACCTGTAAGTACAGTATAAGACGATTTCAATCCACTCCGCCATCGCTAGCGGAGACATCTCCCGTCAGCCCCGGATACCTGGCGGCTGATATTTCAATCCACTCCGCCATCGCTAGCGGAGACTTAAAGGAGGGAGGAAAACGGGGATGGGCATCAATATTTCAATCCACTCCGCCATCGCTAGCGGAGACCGGTTCTACGATTTAAAGGCACGTTGCTATCAGGATTTCAATCCACTCCGCCATCGCTAGCGGAGACAGATTATACAGCTTAAAGGCAAGGCGGCTATACTATTTCAATCCACTCCGCCATCGCTAGCGGAGACCATATCAAATTGCGGAAAAGTACTGCTTTAAAGATATTTCAATCCACTCCGCCATCGCTAGCGGAGACGCCTGGCGGGGCTGATAACATGATTATAGCAGAAGGATTTCAATCCACTCCGCCATCGCTAGCGGAGACTTTATTTGCCTTTATCCTCTGCGTAATGATAATATTTCAATCCACTCCGCCATCGCTAGCGGAGACCATCTGAGCATTTACACTTGCTATTTCCTGTATGATTTCAATCCACTCCGCCATCGCTAGCGGAGACGGTACAGTCGTGCCGTTCTTTCAGAGCGTAGCGATTTCAATCCACTCCGCCATCGCTAGCGGAGACCCTAAAGGTAGAATTATACTAGCTAAGCTTTTTATTTCAATCCACTCCGCCATCGCTAGCGGAGACTGGCGGAAGAGCGCCGTAGCTTACGGTTTGGATTATTTCAATCCACTCCGCCATCGCTAGCGGAGACATCGCAGATAATAAAATTTTTAACCTGGGTGTAGAATTTCAATCCACTCCGCCATCGCTAGCGGAGACGAGAATCGGGAGAAAGGCTACTGCGGACAGTATACATTTCAATCCACTCCGCCATCGCTAGCGGAGACTCTTTGACCTGCGTATATGCCGTCTATGGTTCAATATTTCAATCCACTCCGCCATCGCTAGCGGAGACACGATGGATATGGTTATGGTTGAGCTCTTGCGCTGATTTCAATACACTCCGCCATCGCTAGCGGAGACGGTGGTATCGCAGGCCAGACGGGACATATCCGGCATTTCAATCCACTCCGCCATCGCTAGCGGAGACGCTCCTCGTTGCCAGTTGGCTTTGTGTCTTTGAGATTTCAATCCACTCCGCCATCGCTAGCGGAGACGCAGTGGGACTTTGTAGTGGCGTTCGATGAGAAAATTTCAATCCACTCCGCCATCGCTAGCGGAGACGGACACTATGATCTTAAAAAATGGAACTATTATTATTTCAATCCACTCCGCCATCGCTAGCGGAGACAATGATAAGACCAAATGGGACAAAATCAGCAAAGATTTCAATCCACTCCGCCATCGCTAGCGGAGACGGAATTGTACCGGAAGCGTATCATAGTGATTGGATTTCAATCCACTCCGCCATCGCTAGCGGAGACCAAGAGTTACCATGTTGCGGTAAAACTGATTAAATTTCAATCCACTCCGCCATCGCTAGCGGAGACAAATTGCGAACTATCTTCTTCGGTATCGTCAAACAATTTCAATCCACTCCGCCATCGCTAGCGGAGACAAGGTATTTAAATCCTCGCCTCCATAGTTGGTCAATTTCAATCCACTCCGCCATCGCTAGCGGAGACTTGAGGCTGTGGAGTCTAAAAAGATCAAGGTGGAATTTCAATCCACTCCGCCATCGCTAGCGGAGACCGGCAGCGGTAACTAATAGAGAGTATTTTTTTGGAATTTCAATCCACTCCGCCATCGCTAGCGGAGACATTGCGGGACATTGCAGAGGTATTAAGTATCACGATTTCAATCCACTCCGCCATCGCTAGCGGAGACCATGAACTCGGTCACGCCCTACTGCACTGGCGTATTTCAATCCACTCCGCCATCGCTAGCGGAGACACAAGACAAAGTATGAGCAGTCAAAAGCAGAATATATTTCAATCCACTCCGCCATCGCTAGCGGAGACGCATGGGAAGCTACCCCGTATAAAAGCATAGCGGATTTCAATCCACTCCGCCATCGCTAGCGGAGACTTCCCAGGATATGGTCAATATCGGTAATATGATGGATTTCAATCCACTCCGCCATCGCTAGCGGAGACGAAGGGCATAAACCGGCATGGAGTGATGTAACCGATTTCAATCCACTCCGCCATCGCTAGCGGAGACGATTATGTGTCAATGTATAGTTTTAATTTTGAGATTTCAATCCACTCCGCCATCGCTAGCGGAGACTTGGAAGATAAATGGGGCGTTGTATCTATTGGCAATTTCAATCCACTCCGCCATCGCTAGCGGAGACGGGAAACCGCGTTATTATTGACAGTGATAATTTATTTCAATCCACTCCGCCATCGCTAGCGGAGACCATTGGTGCGCAAATAATGGAACCGCTAACAATATTTCAATCCACTCCGCCATCGCTAGCGGAGACTGCTCCTCCTTTCTTCAAAATCATGTGACAAAACATTTCAATCCACTCCGCCATCGCTAGCGGAGACGAAGTGGGAAACCAATTCAATGCCTAATTACAGCAATTTCAATCCACTCCGCCATCGCTAGCGGAGACTATGCGGATACATGTGAGCAGAGCGGATACCATATTTCAATCCACTCCGCCATCGCTAGCGGAGACCAATTACTTTCCTGAGCTTCGGTTCATACACATAATTTCAATCCACTCCGCCATCGCTAGCGGAGACCCAACTACTCCTTTTTTCGTACCGCTTACTCTGATTTCAATCCACTCCGCCATCGCTAGCGGAGACGAGCGGTTCTTCCATCGTTCTCATATGCACACGATTTCAATCCACTCCGCCATCGCTAGCGGAGACGGAATTGGAACGTACAAAGCATGTTTCTTTCAGTATTTCAATCCACTCCGCCATCGCTAGCGGAGACGGAAAAACAGATCAAGATTGAGATTGATGTAGAGATTTCAATCCACTCCGCCATCGCTAGCGGAGACGTAGTGGTATACCCGGCTTCTTTTAGTGCGTTGAATTTCAATCCACTCCGCCATCGCTAGCGGAGACCCTCGTCCCTGGCAGCACGCTCTTCACCTTCCGTATTTCAATCCACTCCGCCATCGCTAGCGGAGACTCGTCAGATCAGGGCGGCACGCTACTGGCATTGTATTTCAATCCACTCCGCCATCGCTAGCGGAGACTACCTCCAGGCCATGGGCCGAAAACAGTGAACCATTTCAATCCACTCCGCCATCGCTAGCGGAGACCCATTTCGCTTGAATTTGTTGAGGTTTTCCGAATATTTCAATCCACTCCGCCATCGCTAGCGGAGACTTTGATTATCGGTTAGAAAAGGAGTAATACATGGATTTCAATCCACTCCGCCATCGCTAGCGGAGACTACCTGGACAGTGAAGGAAATATAAGCACAAAAATTTCAATCCACTCCGCCATCGCTAGCGGAGACTTTAATCTTCCGAAGCTTTTCACCCTTTTCGGCAATTTCAATCCACTCCGCCATCGCTAGCGGAGACTATTTCGTCTTTGCAAAATACCATCTCGGATAAAATTTCAATCCACTCCGCCATCGCTAGCGGAGACATGCTGCTTCGCCGGTGATTACGGATATCAAGGGATTTCAATCCACTCCGCCATCGCTAGCGGAGACTTCCCGGATTCGCATAGGAAACCGCGATCTTCGATTTCAATCCACTCCGCCATCGCTAGCGGAGACATCGGGAGATACTCCCCAGCCTCAGCGGAGCGTTATTTCAATCCACTCCGCCATCGCTAGCGGAGACTATAGACTGCGATGTCCTTCGCGAATTTGTTCAATTTCAATCCACTCCGCCATCGCTAGCGGAGACCCTTTTCCGCTGTGTATTCGCCGATAATAACGTCATTTCAATCCACTCCGCCATCGCTAGCGGAGACGAAGAGCGCTGTATTAAACCCGCCCTTTCCCGTATTTCAATCCACTCCGCCATCGCTAGCGGAGACAAGGCAAGCCCCCGGTATTCCTCCGCGATCTTGTAATTTCAATCCACTCCGCCATCGCTAGCGGAGACGGAGGTGAGGCCCTCGGCCTGAGCTTCACCGACGCATTTCAATCCACTCCGCCATCGCTAGCGGAGACTCTTCCCGTCTCCGACAACGTGATCGGATGCGAAATTTCAATCCACTCCGCCATCGCTAGCGGAGACTTCGCATAACCGTCCGCACCAATTACCACGAGGATTTCAATCCACTCCGCCATCGCTAGCGGAGACAGCAAACTCGCACATATTACACCATACAATCAGCAATAATCATATGCAATTTGCACACATTTCATCGAATCAACTCATCCAATTCTCCCATTTCCCCTCCATAACCGCAAAATTCTCGGTGCGAACCTCCCAGGGATTTTATGATCACTTCTGGTTCGCACCGTAATTCACAGGCTAGAAAATGAGAGGTTTTTCTACATTTACACCTTTTTCGACACCAAAATGTTCCACCTTCGTGTCATGTTTGTTGCCCAGATAATAAAACCTCAAGCTGTCAACACGAACATCAATCAGGTCCTTCAACGCCGCTTTTAACATCACACACTGGGCGTTATCCACAATACATTCGAATACCGAATTTTGTACCCTGGTACCATAGTTTACGCATTGCTTTGCGACCTTACGCAATCTCGTCTTTCCCGCAGCGGTCTCGGTATTTACATCATAGGTGATCAGCACCAGCATAGAGAAACGCCTCCTACTTCCAGAAAAATGGCGGATACTCGTCCAAATCTCCTCTTAAATATCGTGCCAACAACATTGCCTGTACAAAAGGAATCATCCCCCACTCCACCTTTTCCCCTAAATAAGGATGCGTTATGACTTCCTTTTTTCTGTTTTGCCACTCTGTCAACAACAGCTTCCTGGCCCGGTCTGTCATTAATACAGCGCCGTCTTCCTTCTTTGAGAAATCTTTTCCACTAACCATTTTACGGTTGATCAGACCCAGTACGAAACGATCTGCGAGCACCGGTCGGAGTTCCTCTATCAGATCAAGTGCGAGTGACACCCTTCCTGGCCGGTCCGTATGCATAAATCCCACATAAGGGTCAAGCCCCACCGTTTCCAGCGCAGAAGCCACCATATTAGTTAAGAGAGTATATACAAACGACAGCATCGCATTTACATTATCTAACGGCGGCCGTTTATTTCTCCCCGAGAACTTAAAATCTTTTTTCTGCTGTAAAATCAACTGATTAAATACACGAAAGTAAACACTGGCGGCTTCGCCTTCATACCCCCTAAGCTGAGCCATGTCCGTACATTCCCAAACATAATTTAATGATTGCTGCATAAATGCAGACGCACGCTTCAACGCATCAACATCCACCTGTAAACCATGATCCCTGGTCGCACGCTCCAGAACCCATTTTCCATTATATATCTTTCCCAGGATACAATTCTTTGCTACGCCCAGGCTGAACTCCGCATTTTCGGACGCTTCATACTGCTTCTTTCTTAAAATGACATTTCCTCTGACACCGCCAGTCACTCTTGCCAGAAATTTTCCCTGAGGCGTCATAAAACACAATGAAATATCGCGCATCGCGCAGCCGCCCATCAGTGCAGGACTGATCCCTCTGTATCCAAAACAAACAATTGCCTCGAGATTATGCAGGGGAATACGCCCCAGTTCCTCCTCTTTTTCCAGAATCACCACATTTTCGCCATCCAAAGAGAGATAACTGTCCGGGGAAGTCACATATAATGTATTTAATAATTTTTTCAAAGCGCTTCCTCCTCCGTAATTTTGTCATGCACATATTCCTTAACTGAGGGCGTTTTTCCCAGCTTCGGCATACAGATATCTTTCAAAGAACAGGCGTTGCAGCTCTTTGACCACCTTACCTTTGGAGTATACTGCTTATCAAAAAGCTGATGCATTTCCTGAAAGTACTGCCTTACTTTAGACCTGAGTTCTTCGGTAAACAGGACCTTTTCTCTATGCCGGATCTCGCCATAATAAATGGCGCCTTCTGTAATTTCCGCAGAAAGCATTTCCTCCAAACACATGGCCTGTGCGGTAAGTTGTAAGACATCTACGGGAATATCTTTCGGCTTTCCTCTCTTATACTCAATCGGATAGACTTCAAACAGCCCTCTGTGACCATAGAGAGGAACGCCATCTTCCTTTCTTCGAAACTCCACAATATCACAGGCCCCGGAAATCCCCATCGTTCTGGACTGCACCACTAATCCCCGGCTGATAATCACATCAGATCTCTTCTCGGTGGCCCAAATATCATGAGCGCGCTCATGAAGCAGTTCCCCCTCTGCAGTTCTCTCATTCTCCTGCCACTGCTGCTCAATGTGAATGAGTGCCCATTGTCTCCTACAAAATGCGAAATGCTGGATTCCTGAAAGCATCAGATAATCCTCTTCCTTGTAATCCATCATATTTTCCTTATAACTTCTACAGTTTCCGGAATCTGTTCCTCATGAATGGAAATCGTATAATCGCCGTATTTTCTGGGATAATCCACATCGTCGTGCTTCCTCACTTCTACAGCATCAAACAGCTTATATGCCGGACAGTCGCCCAGTTCTTTGCTGTGTTTAAATACGATCAACTCCCGCACTGCCATCTTACCTCTGGCGGCAGAATGATCGATCTCAAACATATTGATGATTGCTTCCCACAAAAGTTCCAGATCTTCTTCCGAAAAACCGGTAACCTTCCTCGCCAGATTCGCCGATATGTATCCCTCCGTCCGGTACAATGCGTATGGTACAATATTCTTTCGTCCCATTTCCGTGCTCTTACTTTCCGCATCTTTTTCCGTAGTGATTGCAACTCTGGTAATTGTCACTTCCTGACTCACAATCGGATCAATACTTCTGGAAAATCCAAGCTGGACTGGTCCCCGAACCTGTCCACAGTTTAATGCAGCCTTTACAAAGGTCGTCATCACTGCACCAAACGTACGAATATCGAAAAAATTACGACACATGAAATCACGAATCTTACGGTCTACCTCCGGATCTTTTTTCTTTAAATCTTTTATACCCTTATCATCAGTCCCCAGGTAATCATAAGCGGTGCTATCGCTTCTGTTTAACGGAACCTCTTCTTTGATGTATATTTTATACCCCTCGCTGTCCTCCTTCACCGTTTCCACGTAATTGCGTATCTTACGTTTTATACAGACATCCGTCACGATTCCATAACCACTTTCCGGATCAATTCTGGGAAGATTTCCTGCATCAGGGTCACCATTGGGGTTTCCATTTTCCACATCAAACAAGATTACAAACTCATACCTGTTTTTGATAACATCTGCCATCTTACGCTTCCTCCTTTGATTTTTTCTCATATCTCTTCTGAGTCTGATGATAATACCCCAGAATAAATCTGTCCTGAGCATCTAAATTCAGCCGTTTTGGCACTTCCGTTATCTTGCTTTGAAGGGCCCCAAGCATTTTTTCATAATAAATTTCCCTGCCTTTATTGTTCATCTTCCGCAAGTGGCTGTTTTTCAGTTTAAACAGAATTGGAAAGATTGATGAGGGTGTTGCACATGCTGAATTGAAATAGCGGTCTTTTATGGTCGCATTAATCCCCGGATTTGCATCCTCCTGTATGGCTTCCAGCACAGCAAATTCCTGCCCCAGTATGTACGCAACATCATTGCTGTTTTCATTCATTTCCATAGTAATTTCCTCCTCGCTGCAGCCTCTGTTTTTTAACAGATACGCCTTAATTATGGCAGCTCTGCCTCGCGTAATTTTGTAAATGCGGCTGTCACTGTCATCCTGCTCTGACCGTATTCTTCCAAGGACCGCCTGGTGCATGCTTTCCGGGTAATTGCTCCCCGAAATAATCGCCCGATACAGACTTCCCGCCATATTGGGAGCCGGTTTCTTATCCTTAGACTTCTTGTTCACCGTCTCAGACAATAATCTCCATACCCCCAGATACTCCATATGATCACCTGATGGTCTCACAATGCGCAGACGATCGTAATGTTCTTTCACATGGCGCAGAATATTTCCAAAGCTATCCTGATAGAAAAACCGCACAGACAGTCTTGCTGCATTGGGAGACAGGCCCAAAATATAGAATTTCTGATCCAATGAAAGACTTTCCTGAGTACCGTTTTCATCTACTTTCTTACCTGCCGCCAAATTTTTAAAAACACCGTCCACTATCTCCTGATTATCTGCCGTTGGCTCCATCATAAAGGAAAATGTCCGGTTATACACCTCTTCCCCATCTTCCGACCAATAAACAATCGCCGTATCACCAATCATGGTCATATGGTCTCTGTCCGCCAAAAGATAGTTTAGTGCAGTCGTGTACGCATAGGCGGCATAAGTGCTGACCGGCGCATTATAGCTCTGCTCTTTTCCATACGATTCAAAGGCCGGCGCATTAAATGATACCAATGCGGCCCCGCTGGACTGAGCACCCGGTACGCCTTTAATCGTTCCATGAATTCTCGCAATTTCTGCCCGTTTCCCGGTCACGAGGCATGTCCCTTCCACGCCGTCTCCTGGCTTTTGACTGTAAGTTTCCCAGGCTGCTTTAACAGCGGGGTCTTCCTGGGCGAACTCGTCCCCGATAAAGAAAATTAAATTTCCGCCTGCCGTAATCTCTTCCAACCCCTCCGACAGGGCAGTATGTTCCATGGCTTTTTCAGGCTTCCAGGTTTTAAAATACAGAACCACCGCTCTGGCTGCTTTGCCGCCCGTTTCTTTCAGGATTTCCAGATGCTTCTCCTTAGCCGTCTCAAAACACTCCACAGAGCGCTCCGGCTTTCCTTTATTATCGATTCCGAGCAGATAACTGGAATTATCACAAAGAAAATTGGCCGATACGCCGGAGGAACGGGCCACCATCTGCGGAACCTTCCTGATCGTTGGCACTAAAGCGGTCTTCTTCCCCCTTAAGACTGACTCTTTCAAAGGAATGATACGGAGCAGTTCCCCTGCTTCTGAAAGTTCCAAAGCGAAAGAGACCTTTGCCGAACACCAGCCTGGACTGGTTATTTTCCCCTTTCGTTCCAAACTCTCATAGTATGTTACCAAAGACTGCAGGATCATCGTACCACCTCCTGATCCCGGACATCTAAAACTCCATCCTTTAAGACAGCGCGGAAAAATAAAGGCTGTATATCTTCCGGATTGGAATAATCAAAATCGTAGAACATATAGCCCAGTTCCCTTTCCATACCTTTATATTCCGTCGTTACATCGTCGCCCTCGTAGAGTTCAAATTTGGCAGGAAATTCCCGGCAGCCGAAGTATGGCGTATGGTAACACTCTCCCCGTCTCAGCCTTCGCATAATAATGTCTTTAAACTTCCCCGGGTTATCGCAGTCGCTCGCATGATCTGTCATGTCAAAATGTGCTTCGATTACATAATCCACATCCTTAAGAAGAATTGCCGCCCTCTGTACAATTTCCTGACGACAGCTGATCAACAGCGGTTTATTTCCTCCATTCATAACATTTAAAACACTGCTGGCTAAGACCTTGCTTTTCACCTCATTTCGGCGTATGCTGGTAAACTGGATCGGCTTTCTCACATAAATTTTGTCAATCACCCATTTCATACCGGGATGCCAGTAGACCGCCTCCAGCATTCCCCTCGCCGCCGAGGGCGTGATCACATCGTAACTGCATCGTTCTACTTTCATCTCCGGCCGGGAAAAGAGGGCCAAATCCCCCCATACCCGCACCCGTACACCACGGCTCATGTTTTTCCTCCTTCCAATCATCATCTTTCTATAATAATTATAAAAAGACCGCCTCCCCTCTTTCTGCATTCAAAATCAATCCCATTTCATTGGTATACTGCTCCGGGTTTCTCAAACGATAGAATTTTAAATCCAGTGCCTCCAGTTTACCTGCGCCATTTAAATTTTCAAAATCTTTTTCAAATATATGAATGCTATAATGTCCCGCTTCCCGGACAAGCTGACGGGAGTGTTCACCCCAGCGTATTCGCTGTACAATCTCCTGGGCCTTAAGTTCCTGATCGATCAGAATCGTCTTTGTGTTGCCCTCTTCAATTAATGAAAACTCATCTGCAATATCTGCAAATGGAAATAAAAGGGAACGGCCGCCCTTTTCCAGCTGCTCCACAATCCCTTTTACGTCTAACCCCTTTTCCCCTTTATAATAATAGAGACGTTTGAAATATCCTTGAATTGCCTCCAGTGACGCAATGTCCTCATATTTTTCTGCAGTCTGTTCAGCAGCCACAATGGGCTGTTTTAATTCCGGCGGAAGATGGATATCCGCTGATTTCTCCAGGGTAAATACTAAAGTATGGCAGTCATCCTTCCTCCTTTTTCCTTCACGATTACATCTTCCGGCTGCTTGTATAACAGAATCAATTCCTGCCAGCTCCCTGTACACCATTTGAAAATCAAAATCAACTCCTGCTTCAACAAGGCTGGTAGCAATCAGCCTGCACGTTTTTCCCTCTTTCAGACGATCCCTTATCTCCCGAAGCAGCCTCTTTCGATGCTCCGGATACATCAGAGTAGACAAATGATACGTCCCCTCTTCCTTTACCGCCTCGTAAACTTTCTGTACCTGCCGTCTACTGTTTAAAATACACAGCACCTGGGTTTCCTGCTTTAATAAAGCGACTAACTGTTCTTCCGATATTTTCCCTATTTCCTGAATGTCGGTTCTTCTAAAAAACTCATACTGCCCCTTTACATCCGGGCATATTTCTTCGCATTTCATTGTACCCGGGAAAAACGCTTGCAAAGAAGGCTGAGTTGCGGTGCACAGCACAGCGCTGCAGCGATAATTGACAATCAGCTCGGTAATTGCCCGTATACATGGCTGCAAGTATCTCACCGGAAGCATCTGCGCCTCATCAAAAATAATAACGCTGTTGGCAATATTATGGAGTTTTCTGCATTTTGATGTTTTATTTGAAAACAGGGATTCAAAAAATTGAACATTGGTCGTTACGATCACTGGTTTGTCCCAATTTTCCGCAGCCAGTTGGGACCGCCCCAATTCCTCCTCGCTCTCGAATACCACATTACAATGATCCTCCAAAACATTTTCGTACCCCAGAATATTCTTAAATATAGCCGCATTCTGCTCAATAATACTCGTATAAGGAATTACATAAATGACATGCTGCTTGTCATGCCGGATGGCATGATGGAGCGCGAATGCCAGAGAAGAAACGGTCTTGCCTCCGCCAGTAGGCACCGTCAATTGAAAGAGTCCGGACGGCTCCTTTCCCTTTTCCAAACACGCTTTTAAAATTTCCGTTCGTCTCCCGTTAACCGTATTCCTGTCGGTATTCGTAAGCCAGGGCATTATGTAGTCCTGTACACGCTGGAACAGACTGCTCATTGTATCATACGTTCCGCGAGGCACCGGATTTTCAGACATAAAACCTTCCGTATCTAGATAATCAGCATCTACCAGACATGAAAACAGCATACGAATGAAAAACGAGGCAGTAAAACCGAATTCCCCCAAAGGCTGCAGGGGCGGGACCGGAAAATCAGGAATTTCTATTTCTTCTTCGTAAGCATGATAATCTTCCAGCCCCTTTTTCATCCTTCCCATAAAAGTGGCTTCTCCTGCACAATCGGCACAAGTCCCGCCATTCAGCAATCCCGAATGATGGCCGGAAATGCAGTAGGCTGCATAGATATTTTTTCTTTTATATAATTCCTGGGCGCCTGCCGTCGCATGGTCCGTGATGCTTCCTCCATGAAGACGTTCTTGAAACTTTTCCGAATATTTTCCGATATCATGGATCAGGCCACAACCGTACCCCCATTCCTTACACTTGAAAGAAGATGCAAAATCACCGGCAAGATGTGCTGTACCATGACAGTGGGCAGCGATCGTTTGCTCTCGAGTTTGATCTTGGCTTATGTGGGCAAGGAACATGAAATACCTCCTTTTTACACTGATACGACAGCCAGAATATATGACTATATCTACTGTCTTATTTAAGAGTATATATATTTGTGCTACTGAATCAGTGGTGGCCTCGAGGGAAGGTGATTCAAATTGTCAACAATGAGAATTTCAATCCACACCACTGCATCAGTGGTGACGATATCTCCCCATTCAGATGGCGCGGTATCCGGATTTCAATCCACACCACTGCATCAGTGGTGACTTGTAATCCTGCCGGGTATGCGCCCGGCATTCGTAATTTCAATCCACACCACTGCATCAGTGGTGACGACGCCCCGCTGAATAATCGCGGCCTCTACCTCCTATTTCAATCCACACCACTGCATCAGTGGTGACGAGGACATTATCGAGGATCAGGATCTGACTGCAAAATTTCAATCCACACCACTGCATCAGTGGTGACTGCGGTGTTATTGGGGCGGTGCTGGGCGTTGTGGATTTCAATCCACACCACTGCATCAGTGGTGACAGGATTGAGACAGTGAATGATTTAGACGGTGAAGATTTCAATCCACACCACTGCATCAGTGGTGACACTGATGTGGACAGCGAAGCGGATAAACTGGAAATTTCAATCCACACCACTGCATCAGTGGTGACTTCCACCTTTTTCCCTTATGAAGTTGTCCAGGCTATTTCAATCCACACCACTGCATCAGTGGTGACAGAAGAAAGTATCTAACTTTAGAGATATACAAGCATTTCAATCCACACCACTGCATCAGTGGTGACCATTATTAAAAAATGCTTAAAGTTTTGCTTAAAGTATTTCAATCCACACCACTGCATCAGTGGTGACATATACAGCGCGCTGCCAGATACTTTGTAATACATTTCAATCCACACCACTGCATCAGTGGTGACCATACATGGGAAAAGACCAAAGTACTCAATATTCAATTTCAATCCACACCACTGCATCAGTGGTGACACCATGCATATTAATGTTTCCGGTGCTGCCGGAGATTTCAATCCACACCACTGCATCAGTGGTGACTGGCTGACGGACGAGGCCGGTGACAGTGTTCCGATTTCAATCCACACCACTGCATCAGTGGTGACTTATCGCCCGGATCTCCGTTCTGCTCCATCTCCTATTTCAATCCACACCACTGCATCAGTGGTGACCACGGGGCATCTGATCCGTTGTTTTTACTTTGACGATTTCAATCCACACCACTGCATCAGTGGTGACTGATTTTCTTCCATTCGAGAAAGTGTTCAGACCAATTTCAATCCACACCACTGCATCAGTGGTGACTTCCACGCAAGTGTGGAAAAGACGATTATATTCCGATTTCAATCCACACCACTGCATCAGTGGTGACCTATGTTCCTACTCCGCCAGCAGGATCACAAACATTTCAATCCACACCACTGCATCAGTGGTGACAAGCGCTACGACAGCTAAAAGCTGGGCGGTTGGAGATTTCAATCCACACCACTGCATCAGTGGTGACGGAGCCACACGACTGAAAGGAGCAGGATCATGAGATTTCAATCCACACCACTGCATCAGTGGTGACTGATACTTTTTTCATGATGAAGGAAGATACTTTATATTTCAATCCACACCACTGCATCAGTGGTGACACTGATGCGTCTTCAGACAGTTTTACTGCCAGTCCGATTTCAATCCACACCACTGCATCAGTGGTGACGGTCAAAAAGGAGTCCCTTCCAAAAAAAGTAAATAAATTTCAATCCACACCACTGCATCAGTGGTGACCTGGCTTCGGCCCCGCAAGGCCATGGCATCTGGCTTATTTCAATCCACACCACTGCATCAGTGGTGACTTAATAAAACCTTATTATGACTTTCTCGTAAATATTTCAATCCACACCACTGCATCAGTGGTGACCAAAGAGGGGCGGCCATACTCTCGGGGGAACAAATTTCAATCCACACCACTGCATCAGTGGTGACGTTGCTGCTCACCAATTACCATATGCTCAAGAAATTTCAATCCACACCACTGCATCAGTGGTGACGAGGGACCGAGCGATTCAGCGCCGGAACCAGAAGATTTCAATCCACACCACTGCATCAGTGGTGACAAGAATCCTCCTCGTCATAATCCGGGTGCCAGAAATTTCAATCCACACCACTGCATCAGTGGTGACCCAACTACTCCTTTTTTCGTACCGCTTACTCTGATTTCAATCCACACCACTGCATCAGTGGTGACCGGCAGAAATCACCGAGGAAAACTTTGTTTTAGCATTTCAATCCACACCACTGCATCAGTGGTGACAGCGACGGGCTCGAAGAGGCAAAAAACTCATTAATTTCAATCCACACCACTGCATCAGTGGTGACAAGACCTACAACGCGGGACCGGCACCGCCGAATTATTTCAATCCACACCACTGCATCAGTGGTGACAAAAGATTGTGGGATCATAACGATGAACAGGACGAATTTCAATCCACACCACTGCATCAGTGGTGACGAGGTTTCCTCGATAAAAATGCTGGCAAATTCGATATTTCAATCCACACCACTGCATCAGTGGTGACTCTCCGCGTTGTCAATTAACTTGAGAACCGGGGAATTTCAATCCACACCACTGCATCAGTGGTGACAGCAAATCTGCACAATTTCAGCAACACAATCTATCACAAACTAACCAAAAATTGTCTATATTTCTATTTTAACACTTTATTTCTAATAAAACAATTAAATTTCATCTCCGATTTCTTCATTTTCAGGTGCGAACCTCCAGGCATTTTCACGATCACTTGACGTTCGCACCCGATAATTTATTAGTTTTTTTAGATTATTCTATATTTCCAAACACCACATCAATTTTTCCGCATCCAAATGTAACATTTCTGCCTATATGTAAGACAGAGGCCGCATTCAGCCATGGAGTGAATACTGATAACTCTCCTTGGAACGTCATAGCTCCCATTAATCCGCTTAAATCCATTTTCATATTTCTTCTGGTTGAATATCTGTCTATATTATTTAAATATACTCCAGACGATACTTCCTGCACCATTTCGGAGAGGTACTGCAATGTTTCGATTTCCGCAAAATCCACATACCCCCCATATCGCTCTGTTAAATCGCTCATCCTTCTCGTTATGTTTCTAATAATTGTTGGAAAATCAACGGTTAATAATAAGCTGCCTTTACGTCGTATTCTCAATGGTGTCAGGAAATGGATTGAACCATACGTACTATTTTTCTGAGCTGTATCTGGCACTAATTGGCTTACTGCATTTTTCCATTCCACCCCACCGTTCTTCCAGATCAGTTGAAGGGTCTGTCCCTGTCGTATCTCTGTCAATTCAAAAAGTTTTCTCTCTGCCCCCATCTTAAACCATCGGGTTTCTGCCAGAATTTTTATCACCGGTTCACAATACTGCACGGCATCTCCCAACAATATAAATTGGAAACGCAGTTCTTCTCCAGCCTTATATACTCCATGGAAGCCCGGCGGTTCAATAATATAAGGATTTATAATATCCTGCTTCGCTCCTCCAAAACTACGATTCTCAAATAAATACTGATATACATCCTTATGAGGCAGTAACGCCCACCCCATAATTCCATGAAGTGTTGACCCCATATAATCTGGCAGCGAAGCTGTTTCATGGCATTTTAGCTGGATCAAAAGAGGCAGATAGATAAGCGAAAAATGAGTCTTATGACGATCAGTCATCGCTTCTCCGTTCTAATGAAATTTTTACAAGACCATGCGGTAAATTATTTTCTCGATCAATATAGATACCTCCATTTAATGGATCCGCATCCCCGTAAACCTTTGATAATAAAAGCCCTTTATAACCACCCAAAAATATAAAAGCAGAGTTTTTTCCTAAGTTTTGAGATTGGTACATCATTTCTTTTATCTTTCCCCTTACCTCTAATAATACACCTTTTGTATTAGTTGTATCGTCGCCCTCCGTACCTATAATGTCATTTTCAATAATTTCTTTCAGCCTCTTATCAAGCTGTAATAATTTTTGTTCTGTATTCGACTTAGCCTTCGATAAAACAAGCTCAGGATCCCCCTTGCAAAAAGCGTCACCAGATAAAGATACATCACGATTCAACATTTCGATTTCCAGTTGCTTAAAAAACTCATCGAATTTAACCTTCTTCTTATTTTCTGCAGCTTCTCCCGTCTCCGAAGCATATTGCACTTTATAAAGCTTTCTCAATTTGATATCCTTATACTTCACTGGCATATCATCTATTCCCAGATCACTTGAGCCAATAGCACCTTTTATGGAAGAGCCTGGTATATAATACTGTGTATGCTCGGGGCTATACTCCTTATAGCATCCATACTGGTAGAACGGATAGATGATACTGATTTTTCTTTCTTCCCCCTCTTTATTAATATCAGCCTGATTAAAATGGATCCCTTCGTAATACCCAGCCTGACCTCTTGGGGAAAGGGCAACTGTTGAATATGTTGTTATTCGACAGCAGTATTTCTCAATATTTTTCGTATGCATCACTTGCATCTCCTTCCATCGGATACAAAAATGAATTTCCAAAAATTATTGTTTTATCGTCTTCAGAATTACAAATGGACCGTCCCACCTCACGAATGGTTTCTCTTACACAAATAACACTGCCAGCCTGAATGAAGCTGATGAATTTTCTTTTATAAGAATTATCCCAGCCTTCTTTTTCGTTATAAGGACGCCGTTCCGATGTAAACAGATGTAAACTGGATTCTCCATAATCAATTTTGTCCGGCAATAACATCCCTAAATTCAAATAACGTTTAACATTATGCTGGTAGAATCGGGACTGAAAAAACACTTCTCCCATATAAAATATATTCATCCCCTGTGACGCGCGTGGCCCCAGAAAAAAAGGTCTCTTATTTTGTCGTGCTAATTGTAAAATCCGAAGAAAATCTGATGCCTCTTTACATTTTTCTATAGCCAGATAAAATTCATAATTCTTTACCAGACTCCCTGATTCCTCCCCAGCTTTCTCAATCTTCACAGCTCTGATCTGCGGAACCGAATATACATTGGGGTCTAAACCTGCTAATCCATAGCTCAGACTGTCTATAGACGCATGTATCTGCTGGGAATCCTGGATCGCTATATATGGATATGCATTTTCTACCTCTTCTCTTTTCTGGACCAGATTCATAAAATGTTCTTTTTCGATATAACGCCGTTTTTTCATTGCTTTGTATACTTTTTTATCTAATCTTCCCCTGCTTATCGCCAGTTCATCCAACAAAAATGTCTGAGGAATTGGCAAATAATTGTCTGGAAGCAAATCAGACAGCGCAAAATAAATCTTTTTTTCCTTTATTTTTGAAACGAAGCCAGAAGCTGTATCATCATTTGTATATTCCGCATACATATAAATCAAAGCACCAAAAAGCTTCTGCGAATCTGGAATCTGAGTAAGTTCCCCTGATAAATCCATCTTCACTCTATATACTTCTATATCTGCCATACTTTATATTCCCCCTAAACGATCTCCGTCTCTATCCTTCCATAACCACGACTTCCTGAATTGCCCAACCGATATATCCCATCGTTAAATTCTAATACCGCACTTTTAATAAATTCTTCAATGCCATCCATTTCCAGGAGTTCCATGCGATACAGCAAAATATTTCCGCAGAAAGCAATCTCTGGTCTGACGGTTTTATAAACACGCGGAAGAGATCTTAAGCCATTATCTACTGCAGAATCCATAATAGCATTTTTAGAATCTATAGAAAAATAGTTTTCCTGTGCCTCCCTTTCTGCTGGAAGAAAATCACCGAAAATTAATTTTGGTGTATCATTAAATCCCATAATACCAAAAATATATTCGACAGAAGCCTTTTCTATCACCACCCTAAAACGTTCAGCCATTCTGTTCAATCGTTCTTCTTCCACATTCTCACTCATTTTTTTAATACGCTTATCATTTTCCTGCCATAGCTTATTCAAATACGCTCTATATGCATCTTCTATTTTTTTAGCCTGCTGATTATCAGCCGCTGCCATATCACGTATAATTCTTTTTAAAACTCCTTTAAAAGAAGATGCTGGAATTACCGGTAACCCCTGATAATTTATCTTTGTTGCCGCATCGATACCTCCAATCTCAAACGTCGATGGTGTATCACCGATAAACAGGTTTGTTTTTGTCGTTATTCTTATATCTATTCTTTCCATGCTTTGTTACTCCTCCGTCCTTTTTATTTTTTGTTGTAGGATATAGAATCTTGTACTTTATTAATTGATCATTAAGAGCATTAAAAATCAACAGCGTATCAATATAATCTTCTTTCCACAAATTTGTTGATTTTGCTATATCTAAAAAACGCTTTTCATCAAAATATAACGATGGAGGCGGCTTGCAGCCAGCCTTACGTGTCTCCACTGACACCTCATATTTTTCCTTAGTTTTTAAAACATTTAACTGAATCAATTTTGCATCCAAATCTGGATCTGCTCCTAAACTTTTCATCTGATGAAGCAATGATTTCGATAAACGCAATGTCTGATATACTTGTACATCTTTTCCTGATTGATTCTTATATTTCGTATCAATCACAAATAAATCCCGCATTTTTTTGATTTGATCAGAATCAACCGCCCCACTTGTTACAGAATTGAAAAGACTCTCCTGATACAGATATCGTAATACTCTGTTAAATACATTTGTTCTAATATTCTTTTTTTGAATGTCAAAGTTGCTCACATCGTAATCAGGGATATGATCCGTCAGATGAAAACGTTCGTCAGAAAAAAGTAGCAGTAATCTTATATACTGTTCGAATTTTTCTTTTACTCTGCCATCTTTATCATAAAATTTTATAACCGAACTTCTCCCTTTTTTTTCTACCACCTGCTTAAGCAACAGATCAATGAGTAATAACTCACCCTCCCCCAATTTTGACTTACTTTCAAAGTAAGACGGTATCAAATGATAAAAAACTGCATTGCTGTATTTCAGTTTATGTTCTCTTACAGCTGGATCTGTGATTTTACTTAATAATCCATACATAAAGTGATGAACTTTAAATCCTTCTGACTCCGCACTTTTTAGAATTTTAAGATCATGAATAAAGTGAGACCACGACTGTGGTTTAGCATCTTTGTCAATACAATCAAAAAACACGTATTGATTCATACAGATCCGAATATGCGGCTGCATGCTTTTCAAGCCTTCAGAATCTGTTATTTTCGCACACTCCAACTGCCTCTGTACACGTTCATAATAATATCGAATCGGTTCTCTATTGATAGTGAACTCAATTCCAATGCTCATTGATATTGTAAATTTTTCCTCATAATCTGCCTCTATTTCTAATTCATCATTTATTTCTCTCAAGATGACTTTACACAAATTAACACCGGTAACGATATAAGAGGCTGGCACCGCAAATAAAATATCATCTCCAGCAATATAAAGCGGATATAATTTAAAATCATCATCTGTTTTCTTAAATGCTTCTGTTGTCGCTGCTAAAGAATCCAAACATATATACTTGGAAAGGATTTCGCTGATTCTTTTATACTGCTCAAAACTGTTTATTCCTTCAAATAATTGCCCCATTCCGTCCAGGTCCGCTTTGATAACAGCAATACGAAAATAACGTTCATTATCTGTCAGTACTTTGGAATAAAGTTTGTTGATAGTTTCTTCAAACATCGGATATTTTTTTTCATCAGTCCATACTCTCTTATCTGCACTGTATTGAGGTTCAAAGATTATTTGCCGATTTTCTCTTATTACTTCATTCAGACAACTCTTACTTTTTAACCGTTTCTTACACTTTCTAATCACCTGCAATTTATCAGTATCAGATGCCACTTCAGTTTCAAAGCACAAATATTTTATAAAAAGTTTACCGTCATATTCCCTATAATAGAACTCAAAGATTTTTCTCAAAGATTCTTTTATTTGTCTTTCCTCTAGATCCGTCGAAAAAATACAGACACCGGAACACTTTAATAGTATCTCCTTCACCATACCTGAAAAGAATCCATCATTTCCTTCTACTCCAATCATCCGAAATAAATCTTCAGATATGATTCTCGAAGAAGATATAATATTTTGCAACGTGCCGCTGTTCATTTGACTCTTTTGCGTATGTTCGCTAATTGTATCAAACAAAAATGTTTGAACCTTGTCTATGGATAGTGTAACAATTCGAACTGCCATTGTTTTCCTCCCTAATCTTTACTAAATAATTTTACATATGCGCGATGGGGAAAAAGCATAGGGTTATTAATCAACATTAAAAGCTGATTCAACTGAAAATTGAAAGTCATAAGTGATATTGGCCTGCTTTCTTTATCCAGTACCTGATACTCATCCATCTTTATTTTTTCCAGCTCAGCTTTGTCAATTCTACTTCTGCTTTTATCTATATGTTCCTCCATATCCGCTTCATTAACTTCATAAAAATTCAATGCTTTAAACCATTCATACAAATTGCTAAACGCTGTATTGGAAAGCACCTTTATGTATGTTTTTTCTAAATTTTTATTTGCAGCCAGCAAAACAAAATCAAAAATTTCTTTTATCTCAGCCGAAATATTCTGATCCAAAGCACACAATATTCTAATGGGTCTCGTTGACAACTGGGTACCTGTAGGACCCTTTGTAATCATATTAGCTAAACGGGCAACGGATTCTTTTGCAGTGCGCAATTTTTTTATTTCAGCTCCCCACTCTTTGACTGAACGTTCATCTATGCTTTGGCTTTTACATTCAACTACTGCCGCAACCGCTTCAATAGGTATAAACTTCAATTTTCCGTATCGAAATATGTACGGTGTATACATTTCATCCATAATTACCAAATCTATTTCTTTGGATATTCCCTCTTCAGAATCAATAATAAAAGCGGATTGCTCAATTACAAACTTCTTAGGCAAAATCTGTCCAAATAACCCTGCCCAAATTTCTTCTCGAAAAGATCCTGTCGTAGGGCCGTGCAATTCATTTCCCATAAAAAGTTGTTTTGAAATCATCCCTTCAAGTGACTGATAATTTTCTCTAATATTTTCTACAACTTTTAACTTTCTATTGTCACTTTCTTTTTCATCCATGATATTCTCCCTTCATCATTTGTATATTTTTCATAATTTAATTATAATACTAATAGTAATATTTTACAAGTATATATTTTTATATATTTACTACTTATTTTATAGAAACTTTGTTTTCTTCCGACTTTTATGATAAACTAATATATGGCGATTTTTCTATTAAAATAGAGAATCGAGGATTGAAATTATAATATTAGCAGTAACAAAAAAGAACAACTGTTATAAAAAAACAATTGTTCTTTTTTGCTGTTAAAAACACACTCCACTACCGTCAACCATTCATTCAACCGAAAACAAACTCTCCGCATAATTCACCGAAGCCATCGCATCCCTGCAATACCGGTCTGCCCCGATCGTCTTTGCATAATCCTCCGTCAGTACGGCGCCTCCCACCATCACCTTTGTTTCGGGCGCCGCTTTCTGCAGCTGCCTTATGGTCTCTTCCATGCTCGGAACCGTAGTCGTCATCAGTGCGCTGAGTCCTACCAGCTTCACTTCCTGCTCTACGGCGGTCTCCACCACCAGCTCCGGAGGCACGTCCTTACCTAAATCAATGACATCATAGCCATAGTTCTCCAGAAGCACCTTGACAATGTTCTTTCCAATGTCATGAATATCGCCCTTGACTGTCGCCAGAATGATCTTCCCCTTCTTTTCCTCTTCCTTGCCTGACTTCGCCAGCTGCTCCTTAATGACTTCAAAAGCTGCTTTAGCCGCTTCCGCACTCATCAAAAGCTGGGGGAGGAAAACCGTGCCCTTCTCAAAACCTTTTCCGACACGGTCTAAAGCCGGAATCATCTCCTCATTTATGATAACAAGAGGCTCTAACGTCTTTAAGAGCTCCGTAACTGCCTGATGTGCACTCTCCTTCAATCCTCTCTCAATGCTCTCTGCAAGAGAGGCAGACATCGCCGTTCCACTTCCATCCGATTTACCGGAACCGCCGCCCTGACGCACGGTCTGGCCCAGTGTGGCCACCTGACCGCTGTAGACGCTGATATATTCGCTGCACTGGGGGTCTAAATCAGCAAGCACCCGGAAGCTGTAATAGGAACGCATCATGGCCTCGGAATTCGGGTTGATAATCGCTGCATTCAGCCCATTCTGCAGCGCCATGGTGAAAAATGCCGCATTGACAATCTCACGCTGGGGAAGGCCGAAGGAAATATTGGAGACACCCAGGATCGTCTTTCCTCCCAGTTCATCCCGCACCCTTCTGACTGTTTCCAGTGTAGTAATCGCCCCTTTGCTGTCTGAGCTGACCGTCATGCAGAGTGCATCGATGATGATATCTTTTTTCTCAATCCCATATTCTGCCGCCTTCGCATAGATCTTTTCCGCCACTCTCAGACGCCCGTCGGCAGTCTCTGGAATTCCGTCTTCGTCAAGCGCCAGCGCAACCACAACGCCGCCATACCGCTTCACCAGAGGAAATACCTCCTCCATCACTTCCTGCTTTCCATTGACGGAGTTAAGTAACGGCTTGCCGTTGTAGGCACGCAGCGCCCGCTCCATGGCCTGGATATTGGAGGTATCGATCTGGAGAGGAAGATCGATGATGCTCTGCAGCTCCCTCACCACTTCCTCCATCATCGCCGCCTCATCGATCTCTGGCAGGCCCACATTCACATCCAGCACGTGTGCTCCGTTATCCTGCTGAGTGACACCCTCGCGCAGAATATACTCCAGATTGTGGTCCCGGAGCGCCTGTTTAAACTTCGATTTTCCCGTCGGATTGATGCGTTCGCCGATAAGCACGGGATTCTGATCGATAACGACCGCCTGCGCATAGGAAGAAATTACGGTATAGTCCTTTTTCTCCGGCATGCGGGCCGGATGGTCCTTACAGAGTTCAATGGTCTTTTTTATATGCTCCGGAGTTGTTCCGCAGCAGCCGCCCACGACACAGGCTCCCATCTCCACGATCTCTCTCATGGTCCTGGCAAACTCATCCGCATCGATATCATAGACCGTCTTTCCGCCTTCGCTCCTCGGAAGTCCGGCGTTTGGATTTACAATGACCGGAACTGAGGCCGCCTTCATGATATCCGCCAGGATTCCCTTCATCTGAACCGGACCCAGACCACAGTTGATTCCCAGAGCGTCCACGCCCAGGCCCTCCAGCAGCGCCACTGTGGATTCCACGGTTCCTCCCGTTAGAAGCTTGCCCCTGCTGTCAAAAATCATCGTAGCGAAGACAGGAAGATCACAGTTTTCCTTAGCAGCCAGAACTGCCGCCTTTACCTCATAGCTGTCGCTCATAGTTTCTATCAAAACAAGATCAGCGCCCTCGCGCGCACCGATTTTAACGACGTCAGAGAACAGCCCGTACGCCTCCTCGAACCCCAAATCACCAAGCGGCTTCAAAAGCTTTCCCGTAGGTCCGATATCAAGAGCGATAAAGCCCTTTTTTCCGGCTTTCCCGACAGCATTCTTCGCATTTTCCATGGCTGCTGTCACAATCCCGTCCAGCCCATATTCACTGGAATCGTTAAATTTCAGCCCGTTGGCTCCAAAGGTATTCGTCTTGATGATGTCGGCTCCCGCCTCCAGATAATCGTAATGCAGCTTTGTCACAATCTCCGGATGAAGGATATTCCACGTCTCCGGCAGTTCTCCGGGCTTCAGTCCATTTGCCTGCAGAAGGCTTCCCGTGCCGCCGTCGAAAAATACGATTCTCTTCCTGATTTCTTCCATTAACTCTGTCATATCCCTTATCCTCTCCTGTACGCGCAGTCTGTTTTCGAACATAATTCACAGCCCCTCACCTCACAGCGGTGAGGCTTCGGGCTCACTCCCATCACCGCGGTCACGGATTTGGAAGGAGTCATCAAAAGGCTGTCTGTAAGCATAATTCCGATCCTCTTGGCCGACTCTAAAACGGAGGTGATATCCCTCTGGCATTCCAGGGGAAAATCTCCGTATCCGGGGCTGAACCTGGGCCGCAGATAGAGCCCTTTTTTCTCAAAGGACTCTTTCAGTGCCGTATTCACCTCGTCACAGTACGATTCAATCATGGCGGTGGCTGCGGCCTGCATGGTCACTGCCTTGCTCATCTGGAGCTTTGTATACTTACGGATCAGGGAATCTGCCTCTGTTCCAAGGGTAGCGGCAAATAAAATGACCTGTTCGCAGTCCTTCAGATTACGGCTGAGACTCCGGCTCTTCGTCCGAAACACCGTAAAATCCAGCTCTTCCTCCGGCAAAGGCACGAAAGGGTATACTCTGTATATGCTTTTCGGCGACGCTGCGGCCTCCAGCTCCTCCACACATTCTTCAATCAGCTTCGAAACCTTTTCATCCGCTTCCTGTCTGCCATATCCCAGATACCTTCGAATCTCTCTCCGGTTAATTTCCATGCATATCACTCCACTTCTCACCAGGACCCGCTTTAAATCCATTACAGAATTTCCGACAGGTTCTCCTTTATTTTTGCCGCCACATCCGGCTTATTCATGGAATACACGTGAATCGCGTCCACTCCATTGGCAATGAGATCGATAATCTGCTCCGTGGCATAGGCGATCCCCGCCTGTTTCATGGCCGCCGGATTATCTCCGAACCGGTCCACAATCGCTTTAAACCGTGACGGCAAATACGTTCCTGAGAGCTGGCAGCTGCGGATGATCTGCTTTACATTCGTCACTGGCATAATTCCCGCCACGACAGGCACCGTAATCCCTTTCTCCCGGATCCGGTACAGATAATTATATAAAATATTATTGTCAAAGAACATCTGGGTAGTCACAAAGTCACATCCGGCTTCCACCTTCTGCTTCAGATAGTCCATATCGATGGTTTTGCTGACCGATTCCACATGGCCCTCCGGATAACAGGCCGCTCCAATGCAGAAATCGCCGCAGGCCTTGATCTCCCGGATCAGCTCCGAGGCAAAACGGTAATCCGATGCCACTGGCCCTTCCTTCGGGATATCACCGCGCAGAGCAAGGACATTCTCAATTCCCGCGGCCTTTAACTCTTCCAGCACCTCGTGCACCTTTTCTCTTGTGGAGGAGACACACGTAAGGTGGGCCAGCGCCGTCACCTGGTACTCATGATGCAGGGTGGAGGCGATGTCCACCGTATACTGGCTCGTACCGCCTCCTGCTCCGTACGTCACACTCATAAAGGCCGGATTCAGCTTTGCAATCTCAGCCGCCGCCTTTTCTACGGACTCGTACTTATCTTCCGTCTTCGGAGGAAACACCTCGAAGGATAACGTGGGCTTTCCCTGCCCCAGTATGTCTTTGATCTTCATATCGTAAATCTCCTGTCTTTCGTAATATCCGCCCTTACTGCCCCATAAAAATCCGGGCGATCGGCGAATCTGCGGGCAGAATCAGCGTATTGCTGTCTCCCTTTAGAGAAGCCCGCGCCGCTTCCAGCGACCTGGTGTAGGAATAAAAATCAGCCTTCTGCGGATCGCGGTACGCCTCCGCCATAATTCTCATGTACTCGGCCTCACCATCCGCCGTAATGGCCGCCGCCTGTGCTTTCGCATCGGAAATGCTGATGGCGATTTCGCGGTCTGTTGTATTTCTGATCTTCTGAGCCTCAGCCTGGCCTTCTGCGGTATAGGTCGCCGCGATCTTGTCGCGCTCTGAAATCATACGCTCATAAACCGCCGCCTTATTATCGGCAGGCAGGTCCAGCCGCTTTGTCTCTACGGCCAGAAGCTGGATTCCGTATTCAGCCATGCTGTCGCCGACGTTTGTCATAATGGCCTGGGACAGTTCTCCAGCCCGGCCGCTGATTACCTCATTCTGGCTCATGCTGCTGATCACATTTTTAACGGAGTTATAAACCACGGTATCGATTCTCCCCTCCGCGTTCGCTACGGAAGAATTCAGCGTCTGCGCAAACTTGAGGGGATCCGTAATGCGCCACAGCACATAGCTGTCGCTTAACATGGTCTTCTTATCCATGGTAATCACGTCAGACGCCGCCAGATCGTACAAGAGGATCTGCTTCGGCAGCGTGTCCGCTGTCTGAATAAATGGAAGCTTCAGTGTAACTCCCGCGGTATCGATGATCCGCTCCACCCGGCCGAACTGCCGGATCAGCTTATACTCATTTTCATTTGTTACTACAACTGAACCTAATAATACTATAATGACGGCCAGTCCTGCAATAGTTCCAGTCACTTTTTTCAATGTTTTTTTCATTCTGCTGCCTCCTCTGCCCCATGATCCGTCAGACTTCCTGTGCTCTGAGTTCCCGATCCGCTCTGCTTCATGCCGCTTTTTCCATCATTTCCTGTACGCTCTCCTGAACTGTTTCCCAGCGAATTCTGTCCCGTCGCGTTATTTCCTGCATCCTGGGACGCTGCAGCTCCCGCTGCGCCTGTAAAGCTGTCTAAGGGCAGGATCGTATCCGTCTTGCCGGTACCGTCGATGATCACCTTCATTCCCGGCAGCACGTCCTCCATAGCCTCATAGAACATACGCTTTCTTGTCACTTCCGGATTTTTGCTGTATTCCTCGTACATGGCATTGAACTTCGCCACCTCCGCGTTAGCCTCGTTGACTCGCTGCACCTTTGAAGACTCTGCCTCCTGCAGAATCTTATCCGTCTGTGCCGTAGCCTCCGGAAGCTTTTCATTACGGTACTTGTTTGCATTGTTGATCGCCGTTTCCTTGCCCTGTTTGGCGGTCTCCACGGCCTTAAACGCCTCCATCACCTCCGCTGTCGGCGGTTCGGAATCCTGGATCGTGACGTTCACCACGGAAAGTCCCACGTCATGCTGTTCCAGCTTATTCATAACCATCTCTTTCACCCTGGACTGTATCTCATTTTTCCCGGTCGTCAGCACCGAATCCACATCGTAGCTTCCGATGACGGTACGGATACAGCTTCTGCTGATATTCTGCAAAATGGTGAAGGGGTCCTGAGACGCATACACGGCCTTCACCGGATCCACCACCTTATACTCCACGAAGAAGTCCACATTTACAAAATTGTAATCACTGGTAATCATCAGAGAGTCCGCTTCCTCCGACTGGTTATCCGAAGGATCGTAACCGATCGCCACACCCTGTATGGTGGTATTCACCTTCTGTACCCGCTGAATAAACGGAATCTTAAAATGCAGCCCGGGCTCCGCAACCGTCTTAGCCGATCCGAGGGTTGTCAGCACCGCCTGCTCCTGTTCCTGAATGTTATAAACAGAGCCAATCCCTATGACAGGAATCGCTATCACCAACACCGCTATCACTCCTGATTTCTTGAGCAGACCTGTTATCTTATTCAACTTTGGTTTCTTGCTGGGATCAAATGTTTCCATATTTTCTCCGCCTTTCTTTCTGTCGTTTTTCTGGTTTCTCTCGTAAAGGGCACGGAAAACGCGGCCGCGTTTCCTTTATGCAGACTATGAAGTCCCATAAAGCAAGCTTTCCTATGTAATAAAAAAAGACCTTTACTGACAGCCATCTGGTTATCAATAAAAGTCTTGCACATTTCATAAGTATGCGGATAAAGGTTCCTTTATCGTTCTGACGCAATCTTATCCAACCCCGGGGCTGGAAGCTACTCCCTCTTACGATTGATGATACTATATCACAATCCGGTTACATTGTCAAGAAAATATCATATGATTCCTGACACCATATCTTCCCAACTCCGAGCCCGCTGACCTACAACTCTGAGCCCAACTCAGGATCATTATACGATGCATAGACATAAAGGGCTTCATCCCCCTCATATCTGTAAATTTCAATGACAAACAGCCCTTCATAGATATAGCTGCTCTGCTCCTGCTTCACAATATCTCTGGCTTCCTCCATAATCTCATCGGCCTTCCGGTCTTCCGCCGCAATTCCACTGCTCTCCTCTGTCGCAGTCAGAAAACGCTCCAGAAAGGTTAGTGAGGCTTCGCTGCTGTAAAATCTGGTCGCATATTCATGAAGTTCATTGGTCGCAGTGTCATAGTTCACATCGATATACTGGTCTGTGTACTCGTCGTCCCGCGTCTCACTCAGGTTATCCTCCAGATAGAGGCTTCTGATGCTTTCAAAATAAGACGTATCGTCGTATAAGTAATTATCTGTATAGAGTTCGTCGGAATCAAGCTTATAGCCAAAGTCAGAACTCTCGACAGCAGCCAGCAGCTGCTCACTCACATAAACGCCATCCGCCGGAAAATGGTAGTAAGCCATACACGGTTCGCCCGCTTCTATCACGTCCTCATCATTCAGCCTCGTAAAGTCGGATTCATAATCATAATTATATGCCTCCGTCGTCTCCGCTGCTCCTTTGAGGTAATCGCTTAAGTAGCCTTCCAAGTTTGTAAAGGCAACCATGGCAATGGTGACAAGGCCGACAGCAGCCATAATCAGAACGGTTTTTCCTGCGTTGCTTTTCTTCCCCTCCGGCTTCATACTTCCGGTTCCTGTCGGACGGCTTCCCGCTCCATAACCGCCTGTGGCTGTACGGTACGCCCCGGAACCTTCTGCAGGATTCCTGTATGATCCGTTTATACTGCCTGTCCCTGGCGTCCGTCCTCCACCGGAAGCAGCTGCGCCCGAAAAAGGTCTCTGAACAGGCTTATTTGTAGCTGTACTGCCTTGAACCGGACCACCTTGAACCGGGCTCCCCTGTGCCGGACGTCCTTGGACCGGGTGGCCTTGAACCGGACGGCCTTGAACCGGACGGCCAGCCGAACTGGCAGGATTACCGCTTTCACCGTGGTGATCCGCCTCCAGATATGGATTATGGAAGCCGCACTCCGTCTCATGCTCCGGATGTCTCTCATTGAGATAGTAATCCACGTTCTGCGTATAGGGATTCCTGATCACCCTTCTGCAGCGCGGACAGTAATTCCCCGCGTTTACAGGTAGGTCACAGACCGGGCACATCTTCTTCATCATCGCACTTTCCCCCTCTTTCTCCGTCGTATTATAAAGCTCACAGCACCTTATCCAAGCACGAGATGAGCCACCGCGATCTCATCGTCCTCGCGGAAGCCCTGCGCGCAGACCAGGATATTGTATACATACTGACTATCCAGCCCTGTCATTTCTGAAATCTTCTCGATATTGTTTCCCTGCAAAGTCAGCTCCATCACACGGTGCACATCCTCCGCCGTCTTCTTTAAGAGCTCGTCGTGATTGGACTGAAGGTTCAGCCCATCTGTCTGCAAATCCTCTTCGGTAATAAAATCTTCCAGGGACAGCTCTTTCTCCTCTTCCCCGCTCTTATAATACTCTTCCGACATCTCCCAGTCTTCACCCTGGTTTTTCTTTTCTTCCGACATAAAGTATCTCCTCCGTTTAAAACAAGGGGTGCTGCAGGTAGTCCTAGCGCTTTGCTAAGGCCATCTGCAGCACCCCCCCATTATTCAATCCTGTGTTGCGACGCGGCGCAGCACAGCATCTTATCTCTTGTTCTTTAAGAAATCCGGAATATTGATCTGAACTTCTCTGTTTACGGTTGGTCTGTAAGGCTGTCCGGCACCCTGGGAAGCACCTGGTGCACCGGCCTGTCCGCCATAATTTGGCTTGTTGTAGTTTGGATTGTATCCCTGGTTTCCATAGTTTGGATTGCCGTAGTTCGGGTTATAATTCGGATTGTAAGCAGGTGCGGTTGCCGCAGCTTCCTGATTCGGGTTAGGATTCTGGTTCTGCGCCGGCTGTGCCGCCGGTTTCTGCGGTCTCGTATAGCCGGTTGCGCTGCCGCCGAAGCTTGTCATGACCTTGCCGACAGGAGTCTCATTCCCCATATCGAGGCCGGTAGCAATAACGGTAATGCTGGCTTCATCCTGAGCCGTCTCGTCATACATGGCGCCAAAGATGATGTTGGCTTCGTCTCCTGCCATCTCCTGAACGTAGCTGGCCGCTTCGTTGGCCTCGATCAGGCTGATATCGCCGGAAATATTGATGATAACGTGGGAGGCACCCTCGATGGTGGTCTCCAGCAGCGGGCTGGATACGGCCTGCTTCACGGCATCGAGAGCCTTCTCGTCGCCCTTCGCCTTGCCGATACCAATATGTGCGATGCCCTTGTCCGTCATGACGGTCTGAACATCGGCGAAATCCAGGTTAATCAGGCCTGGAACGTTGATTAAGTCTGTAATGCCCTGTACTGCCTGCTGAAGGACTTCATCCGCCTTCTTTAATGCATCCGGCATGGTGGTACGCCTGTCCACAATCTCAAGCAGACGGTCGTTAGGAATCACAATTAAGGTATCAACGCTCTCTTTTAAGCGCTCGATACCTGCGATCGCATTCGACATACGTGTCTTTGCCTCAAAGCGGAACGGCTTTGTGACAACACCGACTGTCAGAATCCCCATATCTTTTGCAATCTTGGCAACAACGGGAGCCGCACCGGTTCCTGTTCCGCCGCCCATACCACAGGTAACGAACACCATGTCCGCGCCCTTCATGGCCTGAGCCAGTTCCTCAGAGCTCTCCTCGGCAGCCTTCTCACCGATCTCAGGCTTTGCGCCTGCTCCGAGTCCCTTTGTCAGTTTCTCTCCGATCTGCATAGCCGTAGGGGCCTTGCAAAACTGAAGTGCCTGCTTGTCTGTATTAATTCCGATGAATTCTACACCGGCGATGCTCTCATCAATCATACGGTTTACTGCGTTGTTTCCGGCACCGCCCACACCGATTACCAGAATTCTTGCAGCATTATCCGCCTCATTTATCTTAATCTCTAACAAGATTATATCCTCCTTTAACCATAAACAGCTTACTCTATAGACCTATCTAATATAATATTTGATTTTACCGAAAATATCAACCACTTTTTCAACAAAATTATAAGTTCTGAATGGAAATTTTATTTATTTTTTACAAACCGGTACGATGTGGCCGTCTCAGCCTCGTCATATGTATCGAGATACAGCGTCCCAGAAAGGCCTGTCAGCACGGGAAGCTGATCCTTCAGCTCGGAAATCTTGCCGCTCATCTGGTCGTTGCTTCCGAGATAGACGGTGATGTCCCCCAGGATTAAACTGGCGTTGCCGTGAGTATCGTACTGGATCCTGTCCACCGTAATCTCATGCGTCGACAGCAGCTGCGTCAGATTCAGGATCTCATCGAAGATCCTGGTGTTTTCCACGGGAAGGGGCTGATGCAGGGCGATATGGCCGAACTTCAGTCCTGTTACCCATGGAATTCCCTCCAGCTTATTGCTGGAGCTCTCCACGATGATACCGTCCTTGTCGAAATACATATAACTTCCCATATAGGAGACGTATCCGACCACGCTCTTCTCGTAAACGATGATTTCCACCCTCGTCGGGCTCTGGAATACGATTTTATAGTCTTCTACAAACGGAATCTGTTCATGTTCCTTAAAATGATCCTTGTAAAAGCAGTAAATCGTATTCCGGTCCCACTTATCCTTAAACAGCAGACCGCGCAGTTCATCGGCGGTATACTGTTTATTCCCCGTTACTGTAATCTCTGTAATCCGGATGGACATTAAGATTACCGCCAGTAAGACGATAACCGCCGCCACAATTCCGATTACGATTCTTCGTTTGCTTTTTTCTGGTCTTATCATTCCATTCCTCTAATCACAGCGCCAAGGCTCTTTAAGTCCCGGCAGATATCTTCATAACCCCGCTCGATGTGGCTGCAGTCTGTTATCTGTGTCACACCACGGGAGGCCAGACCCGCGACCACCAGTGCGGCGCCGCCGCGTAAATCCCTGGCCCTCACGACTGCGCCCGTTAAAGGGTACAGCCCGCGGATCTCTGCCCTGTTATCCTCTATTATAATATCTGCGCCAAGTTTCTGCAATTCTTTTACAGTGCCAAATCTTCCCTCAAATACAGTTTCTTCCATACGGCCGGTTCCCTCAGCGGCGGCCATCACTGCCATCATCGGCGACTGTAAATCCGTCGGAAACTGCGGATAAGGACCCGTCACAACCGAATAATCCGCCGGGCGCCCTGTCATGGTCACGGAAATGCGGTCGTCATACCTCCGTATGGCGGCTCCCATCTCCTCCGCACAGCGCAGCACCGCCTCCATATGGGATGGCCGGATTCCCGTCAGGGTCACACAGCCCTCCGCGGCCATGACCGCACAAAGATAAGTGCCGGCCACAATCCTGTCGCCGGTTACGGTAAATATGGAATCATGCAGGCTAAGTACCCCTTCAATGACCAGTTTTGAACTTCCCACCCCGTGGATCCTGGCTCCCATGCCGATTAAAAACAGGCACAGCTCTTCGATCTCAGGCTCTCTGGCGGCGCCGTGAATCACGGTCACGCCATCCGCCAGCACGGCGGCCATGAGGGCGTTCTCGGTCGCTCCCACGCTGGGAAACGGGAAGTAGATGTCGGCTCCCGTCAGCTCATTCGCAGTGACTAAAAGCTCCTCTCCGTCCTCTTCCACCCGGGCCCCCAGCGCGTCAAGCGCCGTCAAATGCAGGTCAATGGGCCTTTCCCCGATAGAGCAGCCGCCGGGAAAACTGGTAACGGCTCTCTTCATCCGTCCTAACAGCGGCCCTGAAACAATGATCGAGGAGCGCATACTCTTCACAAACTCTTTCGGTATTTCCGTCTCTGTAACTACGGATGCATCAATCTTCAGCCGGTTTCCTTCCAAACGGCATTTACAGCCGATACTGTCAAGTATCCCCAGCATACAGAACACATCCTGTATCCTGGGGACATTTTCTATCACTGTCGTGCCTTTATGAAGAATTGCCGCCGCCATCATGGGCAGAACGGCATTCTTGGAACCCTGGATCTTTATCTCACCTTCTAAGGGCGTAAGCCCCTGGACTTCTATGACCGACAATCCGATACCTCCCGTGGCTTCTTATATACTATCCTATGTAAAAAGCGGGAAAAAGGTTATCATTTTTCCAGACATATCTGATTGGAAACGCTCAAAACCATGCCCATTTCCATCATCAGGAACAAAACCGACGTACCTCCATAGCTGATAAAGGGAAGCGTGATTCCGGTGTTGGGAATGGTGTTGGTCACTACGGCGATATTTAAGATAACCTGGATCGCAATGTGCCCCATGACACCTACGACCAGCAGGGCACCGAATAAATCCGGCGCGTTGTCTGCAATCAGCATAAAACGGTAGATCATGAACAAAAAAATCAGGATCACCGACACGGCTCCAAAGAGCCCCAATTCCTCACAGATGATGGAGAAAATCATATCATTCTGCGCCTCGGGTACGAATCCCATCTTCTGGATACTCTCCCCTAAGCCTCTTCCCACCAGTCCTCCGGAACCGATGGCGTATAACCCCTGAAGCACCTGATAGCCGCCGGTGGACGGGTATTTCTCCGGCTCCAGCCAAACGAAGATACGGCTTAACTGATACTCCTTTAACAGACCGATCTTCTCCAGGGCGGTCGCAATGGGACCGGCAAACGCCAGCACCCCCACGCCCGCGAATCCGCAGGCAAAAAACGGCCATTTTTTCTTACATGCCACAAACAGCATGACAAACGCGATTCCTGCAATGATAATACCGGAACTTAAGTTGTTGGCTGCTACTATTCCGGCGATAGGCAGCGTGGTGACAATCACCAGCAGCACGCCTCTCTTTTCGTTGATATTCTTGCCCATCTGCACGATCATGGATGCCAGCATGACGATCAGGGCGATCTTTACAAACTCTGTTGGCTGAATTGAGGCACCGCCCACTCCGAGCCAGCGCTTCTTACCGTTTCTTTCGATACCAAACAGTGCTGTGGCAATCATCAGCACATAGGAAAGGACGTAGGCCAGAACGGCAAATCTTGCGTACCAGTGGTAATCCATCTTGGAGATAATCAGCATGATGACAAATCCGGCCAGTGCAATCTTCGCCTGTCTCATCATAAAATAGGCCGCATCATCATACTTTATCTGGGCAGCGTAGGAGCTGGAACTGTATATCATAACCAGACCGAATACGGTCAAAAATATCACCGTAAACAGCAGGCTGTAATCATAAAAACGGCGCGGTTTGTTTTTCTTCTTGTTAGGCCTGTTTTCCGCCATCTCATTCCTCCTCGCCAAAACTTTAGTGAGCGATAGCCGCATCCTGTTACAGACTGTGCACGCACTCCTTGAAAACATCACCCCGTTCCTCGTAATTGTTAAACATCCCCCAGCTGGCGCAGGCGGGTGACAACAACACGTATTCTCCGGCATTCGCATAGGATGCGCAAACTCTGACCGCCTCCTGCATGTCTTCCGCATACATGACATTGGTAAAGCCGTGTCTTGCGGCACACTCGGCGATTTTCTCTCTCGTCTGGCCTAAAAGGACCATGTATCTCACCTTTTTGCCGAAGGATCTGATCCATTCGTCATACTCGGAATTCTTATCGTAGCCTCCCGCGATTAAGATCGTGGGGCCAGGCATGGCATTAACCGCCTGGATCGCCGCGTCGGGATTCGTTCCCTTGGAATCGTTATAGTACTTCACCCCCGCCTTCTCTGCCACGAACTCGATCCGGTGTTCCACCGCCTTAAAGTCCCTGATCACGCTCTGTATCGTCTCAAGCGGCACTCCCAGCTCCATGGTTATGGCAGCCGCCGCCATGACGTTTTCGTGGTTGTGGCGGCCCAGCAGATTCATGTCATGGATATTTATGATCTCCATGCGCACGCCGTCGTGGTTCCTTACAATCATATCGCCATCCAGGCAGATTCCCTCAGAGAGAAGCTCTCTGCTGCTGAAATAGATGACGCGCGGGGTCACAGTCTCTCCGAATCGCCGCAGAACCGGATCGTCGTAATTGAGGATGCAGGCATCCTCCTTCGTCTGATTCTTTGCAATCCCTTTCTTAACATCTATGTAGCAGTCCATCGTCTTATGGCGATTTAAATGGTCCGGCGTAATATTCAGGATCGCGCTCACGTCGGGTTTAAAATCCGTGATGGTCTCCAGCTGAAAGCTGCTGATCTCCGCGACCGTATAAGACTGGTCTGTCGTGCGGAGCGCGGTGGACGTATACGGTGTTCCGATATTTCCTACTACAAACACCTCTTTATAGTACGCGCTCATGATCTCCCCGACCAGAGAGGTCGTCGTCGTCTTTCCGTTTGTCCCCGTTATGGCTGCCAGCTTTCCCCTGGCATAATGGTATGCAAGCTGGATCTCACTCCAGATCGGGACCTCGCAGGCCTTCAGCACCTCGACAAACGGGGCATCAAGCGGGATACCAGGACTGATAACGCAGAGCTCCACGTCCTTAAGCGCCTCCTTCGTCAGCTCTCCAAGGAGCACTTCAATTGTCTCGTCCTCTTTAAACTGTCCCCGGACCGCCTCCGCGTCAAGCGCCTCATTGCTGTCGTAGAGAATCACTTTGTGTTCTGTATCGAGTGCCATTCTGGAAGCGGCAATTCCACTCTTTCCGCTCCCTGCAACTAATATTTTCTGACTCATAGGTTACTCTCCTTCTTTACAGTCCAAGGTATGCCAGCAGGCAGAGAATCGCCGTCACAATAGAGAAAACGGCAACAACCCTGGTCTCGGACCAGCCGCACATCTCAAAATGGTGATGGATCGGCGCCATCTTAAAGAATCTCTTTCCGCCTGTTTTTCTAAAATACGTAATTTGTATAATATCTGACAGAACTTCCACCAGATAAATAAATCCAATGATCGCGATAAATATGGGCATCTGCATCATGTAGGCGCTGGACGCCACGAAACCGCCGAGCGCCAGGGAACCGGTGTCTCCCATAAACACTCTGGCCGGGTAGACGTTAAACAGCAGGAAGCCCAGGAGGCTGCCTACGACCGCGCCTGTGATCGGGCTGATCCCCGCTCTCTCCCCCAGGGCCACCACGGTTAAGAAGGTGGCCACCAGGATCGTCACGCTGGTGCAGAGTCCATCGAGACCGTCGGTGAAGTTCACACCGTTGTCGGTTCCCAGCACAACAAAGAACAGAAACGGCACGAAGAAGATCCCGAGGTCGATATAGAGGCCATTTTCGAAGCCTCCGGTAAATGGAATCAGCATGCTCGTTCCCACTGCCTTGGAGTTGAGAAGGTAGTATGCAAAGACGCCCGTAATGATAAACTGTCCGATTATCTTCTGTAAAGGCTTAAGCCCTTCGGAGCGTTTCATGACGATCTTAATATAATCATCCAGAAAACCTACGATACCAAAACCAACGGTCATGAACAGAATCGGTATGATCTTCGGATAATCCTTCACGTAGAACAGAGAAGTAATGATAATGCTGGTCAATATGATCAGACCGCCCATAGTGGGAGTGCCCTGCTTTTTCAAATGGCTTTCCGGTCCCTCTTCCCGGACCTGCTGACCAAATTTTAATCTGTGGAGAAATGGTATTACTATAGGGCACAGTATCGCGCTTATGGCAAACGCTATGATAATCGCCAGTATCGTCTCGTTAATCATGTCACACCTCAATATTTTATGTATTCGTACTTTCAGAGCAGCGGTTAATCCCCCTCACTTCGTTCGGCGGAAAGTAACACAGTTAGTAGTATACGTCTTTTTTCCTGAATAATCAACTATAGAATCGAAACGAGGAAACAGTTTTTTCCTCTGTTGCTTCAATTCCCAGATAAGGCAGAATATTCTTAAAAATGTCGGCAATGACAGGCGCCGCGATGGTTCCGCCGTAGTAGATTCCCTGCGGTTCATCGATGGTAATCAGGGCGATTACAGACGGATTATCCGCCGGTGCAAAGCCGATAAAAGACGAAATGTACTTCTTTAAGCTTCTCGGAAGTTTTTCCGAAGTGGCCGTTTTTCCGCCGATGCGGTACCCCTCCAGATACGCCTTTTTTCCGCTGCCCTCGGAGACGACCTTTTCCAGAATATAGCGCATGGTTTCGCTCGTTTCCGCAGAGACGATCCCTTCCTTCACCGGGTAGGTAAAGTTGTGAATCACCTCGCCATCGGCGCTGACGGCTCCCACGCCAAAGTGGGGCGTCACCCGGTTGCCGCCGTTTACGATGGCAGAAGCCGTGGTAATCAGCTGCATGGGGGTAATCTGGAAGGACTGGCCAAAGGAGACCGTGGCCAGCTCCACCAGCCCCATATTCTCTTTCTTATGCATGATGGTGGCGGCCTCGCCGGGCAGATCGATTCCCGTCTTTCCCTTCAGGCCAAACTGTTCAAAATACTTGTAGTAATTATCCACTCCCAGGCGCTGGCCCACATCGATCAGAACCGGGTTGCAGGAGTTCATCATTCCCTGCAGAAATGTCTCGGAACCATGGCCCCCTACCTTGTGACACCGGATCTTTCTGTCCTCCACGATCCGGAAGCCTGGACAGGAGAAATGGTCTTCCAGATTCACCACTCCCGCTTCCAGCCCCGCGGCAGCCGTCACGATCTTAAACGTGGAGCCTGGCTCGTAAGTATCGTTGATGCAGGGATTACGCCACATCTGGTTCAACAGCTCCTGCTTCTCCTTGGCGCTCACATCTCCCGGGTCCTCCGGAAGCGTGAACGGGTCGTTTAGGTTGAATTCCGGAGCGCTTACCATAGCCATGATCTCTCCGTTCTGCGGGTTCATGACAATGATAGAGACCCGCTTCGCGCCTTTCTTCTCCATCACCTGGTACGCAGCCTGCTCACAGTACTTCTGGATATTTACGTCCAGACTCACATGCAGATCCTGCCCGGCGATGGGCTCGATCCGGTCCTCCGCCGCATTTTCAATCTCAATACCTGCCGCGTCAGACATGGTCAGAATCTTCCCGTTCATCCCCTTTAAGTAATCCTCGTACTTGACCTCCAGACCTATGATTCCCTGGTTATCCCCTCCTGTAAATCCCAGCACCTTGGATGCCAGGCTGTCGTAGGGATAGTACCGCTTGTAGTCCTCATCCACCTTCACCCCGGCCAGATGGTACGTCCTGATCTGGTCCCCCAGGGCTTTGTCCACATTGGTCTTAATAATCTCCCTGGAACTGTATTTTTCTACCTTTTTTCTGACAGAATCTTCCTCGATTCCCAGTTCTTTGCTTAAAACTGCCACCACCTGATCCGGTTCCTCTATCTGATTGTGGATGACCGAAATGGTGCAGACGGTCCTGTTGGTGGCGATGACGGTTCCATTGGCATCAACGATATTGCCTCTGGCCGCTTTGATTGTTCTCTCTCTTTCATGCAAGTCCTCCGCCATGGCACTGTAATGGGCGGATCGGAAAATCATAAGAAAAAACAGCCGCCCCATTAGTCCTGTCATGGCAAGAAATAACAGGAAAAACAGGATGGCTATCTTCTCTCTGTGATGTGTTTTATTAGAATTCATACGCTGCTCCACCGTCATCATTGTTACAGTATATGAAATTCCTGCGCTTTTATTCTTCCTTTGTCTCCGTTTCGGAAGCTTCTGTGGACGAGGAGGCGGTCGTCGGGATCCGTGCCGGATTCGTCTGTCCAGGCAGCGCGCCCGGCAGACCGTAGCCTTCCTCCTCGCTCGGACCGATTACCGCTTCTTCCGAAGGATCGAGAGCCTCCGGCGGAATTGTCTCTCCATTTTCCAGTGTACCCACTTCCGTGCTCTCTTCTGTTCCTTCTTCCGTGGAACCCTCTGTGGAGCTGCTGATCCCTTCCTCTGAAGGCAGTTCTGCCTGTCCGCCTTCCGGAAGTGACGGCGTGATATCTGTATCCGGGAATATATTTAAATAAGGAAGAATCTCAGTCATAATCTTCTGGAAGATTTTGCTTGCATACGTACTGTGAGCCTGTTCCTCTACGTGCGGCTCGTCCACTACCACATATACGAGAACCTGTGGATTATCGGCGGGCGCATAGCCGCAGAAGGATACGACGTAGTTTTTCTTGTCACGTCCGACCTTCTCGGCCGTTCCTGTTTTACCCGCGATTTTATAACCCTCTACCTTAGCGGCAGATCCGGTACCGCCCTGGGCGTTTACCGTCTTATAGAGCGCTTCGTTGATAAACTTCGTGGTAGATTCCGAAACAGTCTCGCGGACCAGAACCGGATCCATCTTCTTCACAATAGATCCCTGCTCGTTTAAGATCTGTTTCACCACATGGGGCTCGTAGTAGGAGCCGCCGTTTATGACGGAGCAGTACGCCGCCGCCATCTGGATCATGGAACAGTTAAAGTTCTGACCAAAGGCATTGGTTGCGAGGGAAGCCGGATCGGCTGTCTCCGCGTTGTACATAAGCGTCTTGTTGTCCGCCTCGCCAGGAAGATCGATTCCGGTTTTGGAACCGAAGCCAAACTGCTGCTGGTATTTATAGAATTTCTGTTTTCCTACTTTCTGGGCAATGTGCATCATAACGACGTTGCACGATTTCATAAGGCCCTGCTCCACCGTCAGATCGCCGTGACCGTACCGGTTTACACAGCTGATCGGCCATCCGCCGATCTCCAGCTTTCCGTTACACGTATACGTCTCATTACCGGTGATGGAGCCTTCCTCCAGGCCCGCCGCCACGGTGAATATCTTGGCGGTAGAACCAGGCTCGAAGCCGTCGCTGATGCAGAAATTACGCCATGTCTGATTCCACGCCACCTGTTTTCCGAAGGACATGATCTCATCATTGGAATAGTGGGCGTATACGTTGGCCTCCGTCAGAGGCTCCGCGTCCTTATTCTTTCTGTGGTAGTCGTCTATGGCTTCCTGAATGCCCAGTTGCTTCACCACATCATCGGTGTACTCCGGGCGGAGCTGCCTCGGATTGTTTAAATCAAAGGTCTTATCATTGGCCATGGCCAGGACCTCGCCATTATTGGGATCCATGACGATGACGCCCACCCGCTTGCTTCCGACCTCCTGCTCCCACTCCGTGATATATTTCTCAACGATCTTCTGAACGTTTGTATCGATGGTGGATACGACCGTATTGCCGTTGGATGCCGGCTTGATCACACGCTCCAGGTTGGAGTCGTCATTTAAATAGCCATACTCCCTGCCGTTGGTTCCCATCAGCGTGGAGTTATAATACTGCTCAATGCCGCCGCTTCCATCCATGCCGTCGTCTCTGGCAAAGCCGATCACATTGCAGCCCACGGAGTTATACGGGTAAATTCTCTTATACTCATCCTCGAACCAGATGCCGCGGATGCCCTTTCCGTCTCCAGTCTTCTTAAACTCTTCCCGTTTTTCTTCCTTATAATTCTCGAAGTTTTCTTTCTGGTCGTAAGTCAGCTGCTTGGCGTAACGGATATAGTACTTGTCCTTTTTCTCGTTGATCAGATTCATCATCTCCGTCCGGTCATAACCGAAACAGTCTACCAGAGCGTTCACAGAGGCCTCTAAGTAGGCGTTGGAATCCGACATAATCTGCTTGGGATCCAGGATCAGATTATACACTTTCTCACTCGTCGCCAGATACGTTCCGTTGCGGTCCAGAATATCGCCCCGCCGGAATGGTATGGTACGGCTGTCGTACTCCTGCTGCGACAGCACAATCTGATTAAAATCGTCCTTTTTATTGGTCATTAAATCGTACAGGACCATAACCAATGCAAACAAAGCCAGCGTAACTACCAGGACGGTAATCGCCAGCTTTTCCTGCATGTATCTTGGAAATATCTTGGTTTTTCTATTTTTCTGCCTGTTAGTGTTTCGGGATGTCTTCATTCTGCCTTACATACTCACTTTCCGTCTTATCATACTGAAGAATCTGATTCTTATTAGCGTAGACCATGCCAAGTTCCTCTGTAGCAACCTTGTACACATGATCCAAATCAACGGAAGTATTAATATTCGTCTGCAGGGCATCGTTTTCAGTCTTTAACGTTTCCAGCTCCGACTCCAGGCTCTCGATCGTATGAATTCTCGTCGTGATGGAAGACTGAAGATGGAGATAATTTACACATAAATAGAGCGTACAGACTGCTGCGATGGTCAGCATAATAACATAAGGCAAATCCATCTGTAAGGCTTTTTCACGATTCCGTCTGACTTTATGGTTCACTGCCGGACGGCGTACTTCATCTGGTGAACGTCTTACCGGTACGCGCTCAGGTTCCAGCTTACGGACAGTATTCCCCTGTACGTAGGCAGCACTACGGTAAGAATGCACATTCTTTCTAGCAGCCATGCTCTTTTCCTCCCTTTTTAAATCCGCTCAAATACTCGAAGTTTCGAACTCTTCGATCTCTTGTTCCCTTCAATCTCTTCTTCTGACGGTACAACAGGTTTTCTGGTGATTACCCGGCCTTTACTGACTTTGCCACAGACACAGACTGGAAAATCCGGCGGACAGGTACAGGGATTCTCATTATTGCGGAAGCGAATCTTTACGATCCGGTCTTCCAGCGAATGAAAGGTGATGACAGCCAGCCTTCCACCCGGTTTCAATAAGTCGATCATCGTATCAATAGAATTATTTAAGACCTCCAGCTCCTGATTCAGCTCAATCCGAATCGCCTGGAACGTCTTCTTGGAAGGATGGCCGCCCACTGCACGAACTTTCGCAGGAACTGCTTCCTTAATAATCTCTGTCAATTCTCCTGTTGTCTCAATCCGTTTTGTCTCTCTGGCCCTCACGATATGCTTTGCGATATTCTTTGCGAACTTGTCCTCTCCGTAGTCACGGATAATTCTGTATAAATCAAACTCGCTGTACGTATTCACAATATCGGCGGCCGTCTGTGTGTTTCTCTGATCCATCCTCATATCCAGCGGAGCGTCGTCCTCCCGGTAGGTAAATCCCCGTTCCGGTGTGTCCAGCTGATAGGAGGATACTCCAAGGTCCAGATAAATACCGTCTGCCTTTTCGATTCCTAAATCCTTTAGTACCGATTGTATCTCTTCGTAATTGCTTCTCACGATCGTAACTCTGTCTTCATAGTCACGAAGCCGTTCCGATGCCGCCGCTATGGCGTCTGCATCCTGGTCAATTCCGATTAATCTTCCGTATTCCCCGAGGCGTCTGCATACTTCCAGAGCATGTCCGCCGCCCCCAAGCGTTCCATCCACATAAATTCCATCTGGTTTTACATTCAGGCTGTCAATGGTTTCGTAAAGCAGCACTGACTTGTGTTCAAACATCATATTCCAAGTCCTTCCATATTCTCAGCGATTTCTTCCATATCATCGTATGTATTGGCTGCTGTCCACGCATCCTTGCTCCAGATTTCAATGCGGCTTCCTACACCCACAAGCACTGCATCTTTTTCGATGCCTGCGAATTCACGGAGCACAGCCGGAAGAAGAATTCTTCCCTGTTTGTCCACTTCACAGGAAGATGCACCTGCCAGAAAGAATCTGTTAAACTTTCTGGCGTTTGTGTTGGTCAGCGGCAGGCTTTTCAATTTTTCTTCGAGGGCTTTCCATTCTTCGTTATCATACACAAATAAACAGCCATCCAAGCCCTTCGTCACGACGAACTCTTCACCAAGCTGTTCTCTGAACTTCGATGGGACGATCAAGCGCCCTTTTGCATCGACTGTATGATTGTATTCGCCCATGAACATACTAATCACCTGCTTGTACGTCAGAGAGAGAGTTTACACCACTCTTCCTCCATTCTCTACCACTTTGTACCACTTTCCACCACTTGTAGATTAATTTTAGTACATTTGTAAGGAAATAGCAAGGAAATTTTCTAAAAAAGAATAAAAAAATAAGGCGGCAACGAATGATTTCGTTACCGCCTCCAGATATGCCGTGTCCCTAATACCCGGCTACTATATATTGTTCTATCAGTTGATCCAGCTCTACACTTCTCTTATAAACAGTGCTGCTGTCCTGCTCGGTGTCTATACTTCTGTTTAATTTATCTCTTGCCTCTTCAATCTTGTAGATCAACTCTTCTTTTGAAATCATATCAGTCTTCTCCTTTGCTCTTTAATCGTATCTGTCTGTGTTTCCAGATGAGCACCAAAGCTGATATCACTACTAATACCAATGACAATGCCTGAGATACTGCAATTCCTGTGTTAAAGAATATAAGCTGGTCCGTCCTGAGCCCTTCGATCCAGACTCTCCCCAGACCATATCCCAGCAGGTAAATAAGAAGCATTTCCCCATTAAACTTCTTACGTTTGCGATACCATAGCATGAATACTAACACGCCTAAATTCCAGACTGATTCATAGAGAAAGGTCGGATGCACCTGTATATACTCGACACCGTCCTTCACAATCAGGTGGTTTAATAGGTCCTGAGATATCATGCTCTCGTTGACCAGCGCTCTTCTGATTCTCATGGCAAAAAGGCTGTCCGTGTATCCGCCAAACGCCTCACAGTTAAAGAAGTTTCCCCATCTTCCTATAATCTGTCCGGTTATCAGTCCAAGGCAGCCGCTGTCAGCCATTGAAAAGAAAGAAAGCTTTTTCTTCCTTGTATAAACAGTCAGCGTTATGACCGCAGCAATCACGCCGCCGTATATGGCCAGTCCGCCTGCCCTTAAGTTTAAAATTGAAATCAGGTTGTCCCTGTAATTCTCCCAGTCAAAAATGACATAATAGATACGAGCTCCTATAATAGAAAAGATAATTCCATACAGAGCAAAATCCAGATAAATATCCGGGTCCTGTCCCCTCCTTTTCGCGTCGCTCGTCGCAACCCAGAGACCAGCCAGTATTCCAATTCCTATGATAATCCCGTAAAACGCTATGCGGAATCCAAATATCGAGATACTGTTCTGCAAATGGTCAATCGTAATACCCAAATGCACAAAACTAATATCTGCCGTATTTGCCATTGTTTTCTCCTTTCATGTTTTCTTTATTTTACCCCGTGATATGCCAAAAATCAAACATATTCGCCCGACATATTCGACCATAATTCGACAAAAACAGGCGCGAGTTCAGTTTGACTCTTTTATTTTTATGGATAATATGCTATTCTATATTAGTTGCAGGAAAAAATCAACCTTAAAAATGTTTAATAAAATAGAGGAAGGTAATGAATTATGAAATTAGGTATTGTCGGACTGCCGAATGTGGGTAAAAGCACATTATTCAACTCTCTTACAAAGGCCGGCGCAGAATCGGCCAACTATCCGTTCTGTACGATTGATCCAAATGTAGGCGTGGTTCCCGTGCCGGATGTACGTCTCGGAAAGCTGGCTGCGCTCTATGACTCAGCAAAGATCACGCCCGCAGTCATTGAATTCGTGGACATCGCAGGGCTCGTGAAAGGCGCTTCCAAGGGTGAAGGTCTTGGTAACCAGTTCCTTTCCAACATCAGAGAAGTGGACGCCATCGTACACGTTGTCCGCTGCTTCGAGGACGGCAATGTCATCCATGTGGATGGCAGCGTGAATCCTTTAAGAGATATTGAAACCATCGATTTAGAGCTTATCTTCTCCGATTTAGAGATTCTGGAGAGACGAATCTCCAAGACGGCAAAGAGTGCCTTTAACGACAAATCTCTCGCAAAAGAGCTGGAGATCTTAAAAGCAGTGAAGGCTCACTTAGAGGATGGCAAGCTGGCCCGCAGCATGGAGTTTGAAGATGACGATGCTCAGGAATTCGTTTCCTCCTTAAATCTTCTCACCTACAAGCCGGTGATCTTCGCCGCCAACGTAAGCGAAGACGACTTGGCCGACGACGGCGCTTCTAATGAATACGTAAAGGAAGTCCGCAGCTTCGCCGCAGAAAACGGCAGCGAAGTCTTCGTCATCTGTGCCCAGATCGAGCAGGAGATCGCCGAACTGGAGGAAGACGAGCGCAAGATGTTCTTAGAGGACTTAGGCCTCACGGAATCCGGTCTCGAAAAACTGATCGCCGCCAGCTACCACCTCTTAGGCCTCATCAGCTATTTAACAGCAGGCCCCACAGAGACGAGAGCCTGGACCATCAAGGTAGGAACCAAGGCGCCTCAGGCCGCCGGCAAGATCCACTCCGACTTCGAGCGCGGCTTCATCAAGGCCGAGGTTGTAAACTACCAGGATCTTCTCGACTGCGGTACCTATACGGCCGCCAAAGAAAAAGGCCTTGTCAGAATGGAAGGAAAAGAATACGTCGTAAAAGACGGGGACGTTGTCCTGTTCCGTTTCAACGTATAAGCTCCACTCGTTTCATACCGCAGACCGCGGTTCCCGGTATAAAGGCCGGAAAATAATAGCGGGAAATCTTTAGAAAGCTGAAGATTTCCCGCTATTATTTTTCCCCAACATGGATTTGACAGATCACCCCCCATCGCTTAAAATAAAGGAAAGCATTGCCTGACACCAGAGCAGGCTGCAAAAGAAAAGGAGGCTGTCCACACAGATGAAACGATGCATTGCAGCGGCCGGAATAGCAGAGGGACACCAAAACACCAGATCCATAAAGGAGGAATCACAATGTCTATTCCGGCACAAACCATATATCCAAGAACAGGAGACCGGCAGACCGTCTATTTAAACGCGGTCGTCAAAGATCCCAATATTTCCGTCGGTGCCTATACAATGTACAACGATTTCGTGAACGACCCGGTCGATTTCGAAAAGAACAGCGTACTCTACCATTACCCGATCAACAGAGACCGCCTGGTCATCGGAAAATTCTGTTCCATTGCCTGCGGAGCCAGATTTATATTTACAAGTGCGAACCACACGATGACGTCCCTGTCCACGTATCCGTTCCCCTTATTCTTCGAGGAATGGGGCACTCCCATCTCGGAAGTCGCAGAATCATGGGACAACAAGGGCGATATCGTCATTGGAAATGATGTCTGGATTGGTTACGAGGCTGTCATCATGTCCGGCGTCAAAATCGGCGACGGAGCGATCATCGGAGCGAGAGCCGTCGTAACAAAAGACGTGGAACCCTATACCATCGCAGGCGGAATCCCGGCAAAGCCAATCAGGAAGCGTTACAGCCAGGACATCATCACCCAGCTGGAGGCGGTCCGCTGGTGGGATTTACCTCACGACCAGCTTAAACAGCTCATCCCGGCAATCCGCGGCGGCAGTCCTGAAGCCCTGCTCCGCGCCTGCCACGCCCTGAACCAATAAAATAACCATTTCACCTATCCGGTTTTTGCCAGGCAAAAGCCGGATACTTTTAATAAGGAGAACATTATGCAAACCTTCCCTGCAGAAATCCTCAAAGACACCGCCGGCAGACTCACTTATCTGCCCCTGCCGTTCTCTGCCAGAGAGATTTTCCATCAGCCCAAAGGCACCATTTACGTACAGGGAACCATAAACGGAATCCCTTACCGGAGCAGGCTCCTCTCCCGCGGCAGCGGCTGTTACATTATGCTTATCGACAAAGTCCTGCAAAAATCCCTCGGTTTTTGCGGCCCTCCCCTGCCTGTCTCTGTCACAATGTCCCTCGACGCCCCGGCCCAGCCCTCCGGCAGCCCGGCCGCTCCCAGCCCTTCACTTTCTCCATGCGCCATGGACACCATCACTGCAGTTAAAACCCGTACAAGCGTACGTCATTATACGGATGCTCCCATAACCCCTGATGCCCTTAACACACTCCTGTACGCCGGAATGTGCGCGCCCAGCGCAAAAAACAAAAGGCCCTGGCACTTCCTTCTCCTGGAAGACCGGAACCTCCTCACCGAACTCTCCGCTGCCAATCCCAACGCCCGCATGCTGGCCGGAGCTGCCTGTGGAATCGTCGTCTGCGGCGACCATAATATAGAAGGAACTAACGATTTCCTCTGTGAAGCCTGTGCCGCCGCCACCCAGAACATTCTTCTCTGCGCCCACAGCCTGGCCCTTGGCGCAGTCTGGTGCGGAGTTCTCCCCCACTCCCCATGGCAAAAGCTGCTGACACAGACCCTAAACCTCCCACCCAAGGTATCCCCCATCATCGTCATAGCCCTTGGTCACCCTGCGCCCTCAGCCACCTCACCCGAAAAAGCCGCTCCCTGGGATCCAGCCAAACTCCACCGCGCCACCTGGTAATCCCCCCTCGCCATTTACTCCAGCAGCGTATACCCCATTAAGCTCTCATCAACCTCCTTCGCTGCTTCTCTCCCTTCCCGGATCGCCCAGACCACCAGCGACTGGCCTCTCCGCATATCTCCCGCGGTAAACACGTGCCGGGCGTTCGTCTTATACGTTCCGGCCTCAGTCTCCACATTGGTCCCTGCGTTCAGCTTCACGCCGAAGGCATCCGCCACATAGCTCTGACTCCCTAAAAATCCGGCGGCAATCAGTACCAGATCGGCTGTGACCTCCTTCTCGCTTCCGGCCACTGGTTCCATCGTGATCCGGCCCGTCTTTTCATCCTTTTTCGGCTCCAGTGACAGGAGCACGGCTTTCGCCACTCTGCCATTCTTATCCTTAACGAACTCCTTCACTGTCGCCTGGTACACTCTCGGATCGGTGCCAAACACGGCGATGGCCTCCTCCTGGCCGTAATCCGTCTTCGCAACACGGGGCCATTCCGGCCAGCTGTTGTCGGGCGTCCTCTTTTCCGGAAGCTTCGGCATCATTTCCAGCTGAAGAACCGATGCACAGCCATGGCGGATGGCGGTTCCCACACAGTCATTTCCCGTATCGCCGCCTCCGATGACGATCACGTGCTTTCCTTTGGCCGACAGGTACGACTGATCCTTTAAGTTGGAATTCAGCAGGCTCTTCGTGGTGGATTTAAGGAAATCCACTGCAAAATAAATTCCCTCCGAATCTCTTCCCGGCACCTGAATGTCGCGGGGATTGGATGCGCCGCAGGCCAGTATCACGCGGTCAAAATCCTTTAAGATGTCCTTTGCCTTGTGGTTCTTCCCCACATCGGCTCCCGTGACAAAAGAGATTCCTTCCTCTTTCATTACATCCACCTTGCGGTCGATCACCCATTTTTCCAGCTTCATATTGGGGATACCGTACATCAGCAGGCCTCCGACGCGGTCTTCCCGCTCGAATACCGTCACGCTGTGGCCCCGCTTATTTAACTGGTCTGCGGCCGCTAAACCGGCCGGGCCGGAGCCGATGACTGCCACCCGTTTCCCGGTTCTGATCTTCGGCGGGTTCGGGCCGGCAATCCCCGTCTCATACGCCCGCCGTATTATGGCTCCCTCATTTTCCTTGATGGCGACCGGAGTTCCGTTTAATCCGCAGGTACAGGCCGCCTCACATGGCGCGGGGCATACCCGGGAGGTGAACTCCGGAAAACTGTTGGTCTTTTTTAAGCGGTTATAGGCCTGATCCCATGTTCCCGTATAGACCAGATCGTTCCACTCCGGGATCAGATTGTTTAAGGGGCATCCGGAAACCATTCCCTTGATCATCATTCCCGACTGGCAGAACGGCACGCCGCAGTCCATACAGCGGGCCCCCTGGCATTTCTGTTCCTTTTCCGAGAGCGGAAGGTGGAATTCGTCATAATGCTTAATCCGGCTTTTGGGATCTGCCGCCCTTCCTGTCTCTCTGTCATACTCTAAAAATCCTGTTGGCTTTCCCATTCTTTTCCTCCTCTCGGCTCACTTCTTCGTATTCGCATAAAACGCTTCAATCTGTGCCTGTTCGCTGCTCAAGCCTTTCTCCTCCATCTGGACGATGGTGTTCATCATACGGCGGTAATCGTGAGGCATAATCTTCTTGAATTTCGGCAGATACTCACCAAAGTTGTCGAGAATCTCTTTTCCTCTTTCCGAATTGGTGTAAGCCACATGTTCCTTTATCATTTCCTTCAGCTCCAGAACATCGTATTTATTCGTCACTTCCTCAAAAGAAACCATCTCTTTATTCAGTCTCTTATACAAATCCCGTTTCTCATCCAGAACATAGGCGATTCCGCCGCTCATGCCCGCTGCAAAATTCTTTCCAGTCGGTCCCAGCAGGACGACACGGCCTCCGGTCATATACTCACATCCGTGGTCTCCCACGCCTTCCACCACTGCGGTAGCGCCGGAATTTCTCACACAGAACCGTTCACCGGCCACGCCGCAGATAAACGCCTTTCCACTGGTCGCCCCGTAAAGGGCCACATTGCCGATAATGATGTTTTCTTCGGCTTTAAAGGTCACGCCCTTCGGCGGATAGACCACCAGCTTTCCTCCGGACAAGCCCTTGCCGAAGTAATCATTGCTGTCTCCCACCAGCTCCAGCGTAAGCCCTTTCGGGATAAATGCGCCAAAGCTCTGGCCGCCGCTTCCCGTACAATTTACGGTATACGTATCCTCCGGAAGTCCCTCCGGGTACAGCCTCGTGATCTCGGATCCGAATATGGTTCCCAGCGCACGGTCCGTGTTGGAAACATCGATCTGAATGCTCTTCTTCTGCCCATTCACCAGTGCCGGTCTCAATTTCTTCAGCAGGATCTTTTCATCGATAGTCTTTCCCAGTTCGAAGTCGTAGACCGATTTGTGGTTATAGCCGGCCAGCTTTTTATCGGCATACGGATTGCCAAGAATGGCTGAGAGATCCACCTTATCCGCCCTTTTCGAAGAAATATGCTCCTTCTTTTTCAGCAGATCGGTACGTCCCACCAGTTCATCCACCGTGCGGACTCCAAGCTTCGCCATATACTCCCGCAGCTCCTGCGCAATGAAATACATGAAATTGACCACGTATTCCGGTTTCCCCTTAAAACGCTTCCGAAGCTCCGGATTCTGCGTCGCAATTCCCACCGGGCACGTATCCAGATTGCAGACCCGCATCATCACGCATCCCATGGTTACAAGGGGAGCCGTCGCAAATCCGAACTCCTCCGCCCCCAGCATACAGGCAATCGCCACATCACGGCCTGTCATCAGCTTGCCGTCAGTCTCCAGGATCACCTTGTCGCGGAGGCCGTTCATAATCAGGGTCTGGTGTGCTTCCGCCACCCCCAGTTCCCATGGAAGCCCTGCATTGTAAATGGAATTTCTCGGTGCCGCCCCCGTTCCGCCGTCAAAGGAGGAGATCAGGATCACCTGTGCTCCCGCCTTGGCGACGCCTGCCGCGACGGTGCCGACTCCAGCCTCAGATACCAGCTTCACCGAGATTCTGGCCTCCGTGTTGGAATTTTTCAAGTCGTAGATCAGCTGTGCCAGGTCCTCGATGGAGTAGATATCATGGTGAGGCGGCGGTGATATCAGGCCAACACCCGTTGTGGAATGCCGCGTCTTTGCCACCCACGGATATACCTTGCCTCCGGGAAGCTGGCCGCCCTCTCCGGGCTTCGCTCCCTGGGCCATCTTGATCTGTATCTCTTTGGCGCTCACCAGATAGCGCGAGGTAACGCCGAACCGCCCGGAGGCCACCTGCTTGATTGCGGAGCACCGGTTCAGCCCGTCGGCTCCTGGAGTCAGACGCTCCAGACTCTCTCCGCCCTCACCGCTGTTGGATTTGCCGTGAATCCGGTTCATGGCGACAGCCAGCGTCTCATGAGCTTCCCCGGAGATGGAGCCGTAGGACATGGCCCCGGTCTTAAACCGTTTCACAATGGATTCCACGCTTTCCACCTCGTCGATGGAAACCGCCTTCCGCTTCGTATAATCGAAGTCAATCAGGCTCCTTAAATTCACCATCTGGCCTTCTTCATTCAGCGCATGTGTATACTGCTTAAACGTCTCATAGCTTCCCGTTCTGGCCGCCTCCTGAAGCAGGTGGATGGTCAGCGGATTATAGAGATGTTCTTCCTGTCCAGCCCTGGCCTTGTGGCTTCCGACGCTCTCCAGCGTTAAATCCACATCGAGACCGAGGGGATCGAAGGCCATGGAGTGAAGCGTATCCACATCATTTGCAATATCGTCCAGCGTAATGCCTCCGATCCGGCTCACCGTATCGGTAAAATACTTTTCCACCACGCTCTTTGAAATGCCGATGGCCTCAAAGATCTGTGCTCCCTGGTACGACTGGATCGTGGAAATGCCCATCTTGGAGGCAATCTTAACGATTCCATGGAGCACCGCGCTGTTATAGTCTTCCACCGCTGCGTAATAGTCCTTATCAAGCATCCCGCTTTCGATCAGCGCCCGGATGGATTCCTGCGCCAGATATGGGTTGACCGCGCAGGCTCCATATCCCAGCAGCGCAGCGAAATGGTGTACCTCTCTGGGTTCTCCGCTCTCCAGGATCAGAGCCACTGAGGTGCGCTTCTTCGTCTTCACCAGATGCTGCTGCAGGGCAGATACCGCCAGAAGCGAAGGAATCGGCACATGGTTCTCGTCGATATCACGGTCGGAAAGAATGATGATATTCGCCCCGTCCCGGTGCGCCCGGTCCACCTCCAGAAACAGCCTGTCGATTGCCTTTTCCAGAGAAGTATTCTTATAATATGTGATCGGAATGACCTCCACCTGGAACCCGGGCCTCTTCATGTATTTGATCTTCATCAAGTCCGTACACGTTAAAATCGGATTGTTGACCTTTAAAATCTTGCAGTTCTCCGCTGTTTCCTCCAGAATATTTCCCTCTTCACCGACATACACGGCGGTAGAAGTCACGATCTCCTCTCTGATGGCGTCGATCGGCGGATTTGTCACCTGTGCAAACATCTGCTTAAAGTAATTAAACAATGGCTGATGCTTTCTGCTTAAGACCGCCAGCGGACTGTCGGCTCCCATAGCGGATACCGTCTCAGCCCCGTTTAAGGCCATGGGAAGAATCATCGTCTTGTATTCCTCATAGGTGTAGCCGTAGGCTTTCTGGAGCCTGGAACGCTGCTCCGCGCTCATGTCCGCGACCCCCTTATTGGGAATCGGTAAATCTTTCAGTTCGATTAAGTTGGAATCCAGCCATTCGCCGTAGGGCTGTCTCGACGCATACATTTCCTTTAGCTCACTGTCTGACACAAGGCAGCCCTTTACCGTGTCGATCAGGAGCATTTTCCCGGGACGGAGGCGCTCCTTTCTCACCACATGATTCTGCTCTGTGTCGATGGCTCCCACCTCGGAAGCCAGGATCATCTGATCGTCATCCGTGATGTAGTATCTGGAAGGCCGCAGCCCATTTCTGTCTAAAACCGCGCCGACGAGGTCGCCGTCGGAAAATACGATGGAGGCCGGACCGTCCCACGGTTCCATCATAGTCGCGTAGTAGCTGTAAAAATCCTTGATCTCCTGAGGCATGGATTTATCATGGGCCCATGGAGCCGGGATCGTCACCATGACGGCCAGAGGGAGTTCCATACCGCTCATCACCATAAATTCCAGGGCATTGTCCAGCATGGCCGAATCGGAGCCTTCCTGATTGATGATCGGGAGCACCTTGTGCATATCGTACTTAAAATACTTCGATTCCATGGTTTCTTCCCGTGCCATCATCTTATCCACATTGCCGCGGATGGTGTTGATCTCTCCGTTGTGGACGATAAGACGGTTGGGATGCGCCCTCATCCAGCTTGGATTCGTGTTGGTGCTGAACCGGGAGTGTACCACGGCGATGGCCGACTCGTAGTCCTTATCCTGTAAGTCAGGGAAAAATCTGCGCAGCTCCTTCACCAGAAACATTCCCTTGTATACAATCGTACGGCTGCTCAGCGATACCACGTATGTATTGTCGTTGCTCTGCTCAAATACGCGGCGTGACACGTAAAGCTTCCGGTCAAAATCCAGTCCCTTTTCCGTGTCGGCCGGCTTCTTCACGAAGCCCTGGGCGATACAGGGCATACAGTCCACCGCCCTCTCGCCGATCAGCTCCGGGTGCGTCTCCACATCTCTCCAGCCTAAAAATTCCAGACCCTCCTTCTTTACGATGATTTCAAACATCTTCTTCGCCTGGTTTCTGGCAAGCTCATCCTGGGGAAAGAAGAACATGCCGACTCCATATTCTCTCTCGCCTCCAATCTCGATACCGAGAGATTTCGTCACCTTCTTAAAGAATTTATGTGATATCTGGAGCATGATGCCGACTCCGTCGCCCGTCTTTCCCTCCGCGTCCTTACCGGCGCGGTGCTCCAGATTCTCGACGATATGAAGGGCCTGCTCCACCGTCTTATGGCTCTTTACGCCTTTCATGTTGGCAACTGCTCCGATTCCGCAATTGTCATGCTCAAACCTGGAATCATATAATTCCGGCGTTTTCCTTGCTGTGGGGGATTTTGAATTTTTAACCATAATTTCATTCCTTTCTGGCTGTACTCTTTTATCAGGGGTGCAAAGCGACAGCAGGTTTCCGTTGAAGCACAGAGCAGCGGAAGCGGTAAAAGACCAGGACTCCTTCCTTTTCCTATAAAATAAAAAAACACAGACCCGCGGCTTTCTATGCTCGTCGTCGGGCCTGTGTTCCATATTTTATGATACTGTCTTATTACCATGGCATCTCCGGCTTCTGCCAGCCTCTGCCTGTGCTTCAACTTTTTTTAGATAATACTACATCTGTTTCCATTTGTAAACCCCTTTTTTCACAGGAATTGTCAGTTTATTTGACAATTTATGTGTATGGGCCTTTTATTTTTCTAATTTTTGTTCTTAATCTTGTATTCACCTAACAATTCAGCGGTATTTTTGCATGAAATTGATCTTCATCCAGTATTTCTCAATTTTCTGAAATCACGTCGCCTTAAGCCAGGGTCACATCGTGATAAATCCGCTCGATCGTTTCCTCCAGGCTCATTTCCGCCGTCAATGCGTTTTCAGAAATATTTTTCAGGTAATCTTTCTCTCTCCACCAGTCACGCATGTCGTTTTCCCCAAATTCTTCCCTGTTGCTCTTCGTCTGATGGCGTAACAGGGTAACCTCAAAAGGCAGGTCATAGTAGTAGGCAAAAACCGCGTCTCCAAACAGCGTCTTTGCAGAATCGAACAACGGCTCATACCACTGGGAATTTAAGATTCCCTCCAGAATCGTTATCTCACAGTGATCCCGGCCATATTCCACGAGCTCCTGCATAAGCGGCAGAGCCAGCATATTCTTTTCGCCCTTTACATGAAGAATTTCCCGGCGGACCATATCCTGGGAAATAAGCATGCTGTGATCTCCAAACCTGCGCTGCAGCGCTCTGGCCACAGTCGTTTTTCCGCTTCCCGAATTGCCTCTGATTATGATTAATTTTGCCATGTATCTTCCCCTATCCCTCGTCAGAACTATAACATAAATTGGCGGAAAAGAATCGCTTCCTTTCCGCCAGCTTCTGCATATCATTCACTTATTGAAACTTGTCCATTACATCTCGCCGAGTCCGCTTTCGATCGCTTCGCTCATGCTCTTCATAGCCTCTTCTTCATCTTCACCGTCACAGATTAAGTTGATCTCTGTACCGCACTTGATGCCTGCTGCCATAACATTTAATACGCTCTTTGCAACAATTCTCTTCTCACCGCACTCGATGATGATGTCGCATTTAAACTTCATGGCTGTCTGGGAAAGAACTCCCGCTGGTCTTAAATGAAGTCCGGATGGGTTTACAACAGTAAGTGTTTTTGTTAACATAATATTTTCTCCTTTATCCTCTAATCTATATACTCCTTATCGTTAATTTTATTACAATTCCCATTAGGTGTCAAGTTGTTTCAGTCCACGTTTGCCATCTTTACTGAGCCTGGCCTGCCTCCTTAGAATAGACGCATCCGCAGTAATCCTGCCGGTATAGGCCGTACTCCTCCGACAGCTGCACAGACCGCTTATAGCCGTCTTTTTTCTTAAAATCGGATGGAAGATACGCCACGCGGTACTCCCTGGCCAGCTTCTCTCCGATCTCATTCAGTTTCTCTGCATTTTTTAAGGGGCTGATGGTAAGCGTCGTCGTGAAATAATCATAGCGGCCGGCAGATGCGACCTTGGCGGCTTCCCGGAGCCGTAAATCAAAACATTTGAAGCAGCGTTCTCCGCCCTCGGGAACCTTCTCGAGTCCTTTGGCAATCCGGAAGAATTCGTCCGGTTCGTAGGGGCCGGTACGAAAGAGCACGGGATGTGCAAGCTTCATCTCAGAGATCAGCTTCTCCTGCTCCTTCACCCGCTTCATATACTCCTGAAGCGGATAGATATTCGGGTTATAATAGTACAGCGTAATCTCAAAGTATTTTGATAAGTATTCCAGAACGTAGCTGCTGCAGGGAGCACAGCAGCTGTGAAGCAGCAGTCTCGGCACCTTCCCCTGTTTCTCAAAGTCTTCCAGTATGGTGTCCAGCTCTTTCTGATAATTTCTGTGGTTCATCCTCTTTTTCTCCTTCTCTGATTCACAGGCAAAGACCGATGCTCCGCTGAAGCGGAACCCGCCGCCGTCTAAAATCTCCGTATGTATTGCCGTCCTGCATCTACATTTGCAAAGCACAAAAAGGCGTGAGCACTCTCATGCCACGCCTCCTTTCTGCTTCTTACAAGAAGTCTCTGATTCGTTTGCTCCGCACCGGGTTTCTGAGCTTTCTGAGTGCTTTCGCCTCGATCTGCCGGATGCGTTCACGTGTTACATTAAATTCTTTACCCACTTCTTCCAGTGTGCGCGGATGTCCATCCTCAAGGCCGAAGCGCAGTACGATAACCTGACGCTCCCTCTCCTTTAAATCACCGAGCAATGCGTCGATATGCTCACGGAGCATTACGGACTCCACGTTTCCTTCCGGAGTCACCACATTGTTGTCAGCGACAAAATCGCCTAAGTTAGAGTCATCCTCTTCACCGATCGGGGTCTCCAAAGAAGCTGGTTCCCTGGCAATCTGCATGATCTCCATTACCTTGTCCTCAGACATGTCGAGCGCGTCTGCGAGCTCAGTGACGGAGGGCTCATAGCCCAGTTCCAGCGTCAGCTTTCTCTGCATTTTTGACATTTTATTGATGGTTTCGACCATATGCACCGGAACACGGATTGTCCTTGCCTGATCGGCAAGCGCCCTTGTTACGGACTGGCGAATCCACCACGTAGCATATGTACTTAACTTATAACCTTTTGTATAATCGAACTTCTCAACGCCCTTAATAAGACCTAAATTTCCTTCCTGAACAAGGTCTAAAAAGCTCATACCGCGGCCGGTATACCGTTTTGCGATGCTGACAACCAGTCTTAAGTTCGCTTCAATCAAGCGTTCCTTCGCATCTTCATCACCATCGGCTTTTCTCTTTGCAAGACGCAGTTCCTCGTCCGCGCTTAAAAGCGGAACGGTACCGATCTCTTTTAAATACATGCGGACAGGATCCTCTGTACCTATTCCCTCCAGCAAGTCAATGGCATCGAGGTCGATATCCTCCTCGTCCGCCCCTTTAATAAAGCTGTCATCCAGATCATCGTCGAGCAGCAGAGCATCATCTGACAGGAGCACATCATCAGCCAGTATCGAGTCGTCAATTACCGGGATCACGTCAACGCCGCGATTCTCCAGGTACGAATAGATCTGATCCATCTGCTCCGGGGTCAGTGATTCCCCCATAAAGAAGTTGTTAATCTCCGTTACGTCCAAAGCATTATGCTTTGATTTTCCCAGTTCCACGAGCTTCCCCAGCTTCTCTAAAAAATTATCTTTTTCCACTTAATAACGTCCTTTCGCTAAGAAGTATACATAAAAGTCCACACAACTTTTCATTATATACTACCGGATTACATATTTCAACATTTTTCTGCGTTAAATTGCAGATTTATTGTTTTTTGGAAGGATTTCTCATAATCCGGATCTGTTTTTGCAGATTTATGATCTGAGTCTCCATGCGTGTACCTCCGAATTCCCCATCCAGAACCCAGTCCACCGGTTCTTCCGGAATCACCGTGAGCGCCTTCGTCCTGAACTTATGAACGTACTCGTTAGGCTCTTCCTTCAAGAACATATAGTTGACAATGTTGCTTAGATCCAGAGGCGTTCTCGGCGTCCTGATTAAGAGCACCTCAAATTCTCCGTCATTTAAAGCCACATTCTGCGTGACCAGGCCCTTGAAGCCTCCCACGCTGATGGTATTCGTCACCATTCCAAAGATAAATTCCCCTTCCAGCGTAATCTCCTCGCTCTCCACACGCAGGCGGTAGGACTTGATGGAAGTCAGGCTCTTCACACTCTCCAGCATATAAGCCTGATGGCCCAGCATATTCTTCTTATCCTGGGGCGTTAAGTAGGACACTTCCGTAAATGCGCCAAAGGCCGCGATATAAACGAAATTCCTGTCCCCGCAGAAGCTTCCGATATCGACAGGATACGCTTCCCCCTCCACCGCCAAATGCGCCGCGGCGATCATGTTCTTCGGGATTTTTAAGCTGGAGGCAAAATCGTTGGTGGAACCGGCGGGAATATATCCCAGATCCGGAATCCGGTCCAGCAGCATCATACCGCTTATGGTCTCGTTCAAGGTCCCGTCGCCGCCGCTGCAGACGATTAAGTCAGCGTCATTGCCTCTTGCCGCGGCAACCTCCATGGCATCCTTAGGCCGCTGGGTCACATGAACCGAAACTTCATACCCGGCTTTCGTGAAGATATCCAGAATATCCATCAACCGGTTTCTGATCTGAGCCTTTCCGGAACGTGGATTAAAGATAAACAGCATTTTTCTCATTATTCTCACCTTATCATCATAGTATACGCCTTAAATGCACTTGGCAGTGAATATGTCTCCCTGATCTCTTCCGGAGTCACCCAGAGGTAGTCTCCGGCCGGTTTTTCCTGCAGTTCCACGGCAAATCCCCTCATACGCCACTCCACATGGCTGAAGATATGCTTCGCCTCCGGAAGCCGGCGGACCGCTGCCAGCGGAACACGGTACATCTGCGCAAGCACCTCATCTTCCAGCCATCCTTCCACGCCCGGAAGCTCATAGAGGGAGGCCAGAAGGCCGCTGCTATCCCGTTTGCGGATCGCCGTGCGCCCCTCCCACTCCAGAATAAGGACCGTCTTCTCCTCGATCCTTCTGGATTTTTTCGGTGTTTTTACAGGAATCTCCTTTGTAAGACCGTCACGCCTTGCCACGCACACAGAAGCCATGGGACATTCCCCGCAAAGCGGCTCCCCGTTGGGGACACAGACGATGGCCCCAATCTCAATGAGCGCCTGATTATAGCTTCCGGCCCCCTCCTGGGGCATGACGCCGAGAAGCAGCTCCTCCATCTGTTTTTTGACCGACTGCTTCAAAATGTCTTCTCTGCTCCCCGTCACACGGGATATCACCCGTAAAACGTTGCCATCCACGGCGGGAACGGGAATTCCATAAGCAATGGAGGCGATAGCGCCTGCCGTATAGGATCCAATCCCCGGAAGTGTCTTAAGATCTTCCCAGGAAGCCGGAATGACTCCTCCGTACTGCTCCATAACGACACCCGCCGCTTTTTTTAAATTTCTGGCCCGATTGTAATAGCCCAGCCCTTCCCACAGCTTAAAGAGCCTGTCCTCTGGCACTGCCGCCAGCGCCGCCGTATCGGGAAGCGCCGCCATAAACCGCTCAAAATACGGCTTCACAGCCTCTACTCTCGTCTGCTGCAGCATAATCTCAGAAATCCATACGCGGTATGGCTCAGGATTTTCCCGCCACGGAAGAACTCTCGCATGGTTCTTGTACCAGGAAAGCAACGGCTTCTCCATGGCCTTCAGCCGCTCTTCCTTCGAAAACTCGTCCTTCTTCGGCTCCAGCGTCTGCAGTTGATCGTAAAAAGAATAATTATTCATACTTATACATATCCATAAATTCCCCGGACAGATACCTCTCCGGAGACCACACGGACCACCTTTCCATCGGCCTTCTCAACGATCAGCTCGCCTTTCTCATCAATGCCCAGCGCTTTGCCCGTATAGGCGCCCGCGGGATCCAGGACCTTCACTTCCCTGCCGAGATTTGCCATATGTTCATTATATACATCCATGAGGCCGGCTAAACTGCCGCATGACTTAAACTTTTCATAGTATCCCTCGTATGCCTTCATCACAGCGGCAATCAGCCTGCTGCGCCGCACCGGGCCTCCGGTCAGGATACGCAGGGAGGTGGCTGCCTCCCCCACTTCCTCCGGGAACTCGGTCATATTGGCATTGATGCCGATTCCGGTAACCACGTAGTGGATTCCTTCCAGCTCGGCACTCATCTCTGTCAAAATACCGCAGAGCTTCTTTCCTTCCGCCACGATATCATTGGGCCATTTGATGACCGTTTCAAGCCCGGTCGTCTCCTTAATGCCGTCATAGACGGCGAGAGCCGCCACCAGCGTCAGCATGGAGGCCGATGACGGAAGGATGTCCGGCCTTAAGATCAGGCTCATGAAAATGCCCGTCCCGGAAGGAGATACCCACATCCGGCCCCGCCGGCCCCGCCCTGCGTTCTGAAAGTCCGTGACCACCAGGGTCCCGTCCGGGGCGCCTTCCTCCGCCAGCTTTCTGGCGCGAATATTGGTGGAATCAGTCTCCTCATAGTATACGATCTTCTTGATAAATCCGCCTTCCATGCTGCTCATAAGCTCGGCTTCCGTGATCACATCATCGCTGCTTAAGAGACGGTACCCCTTATTGCGTACCGCCTCGATCTGAAATCCTTCTTCCTTCAGCTGGCCGATGGCCTTCCACACGGCCGTCCGTGACACGCCGAACCGGTCGCACAGCTCCTGTCCGGATACGAATCCGGCCTCTTCTTTTATAGCTTTCAAAATCTCTGTCTTCACCGCTCTCACCCCCACCAGATGCTGACCGCACTGATCACAGCGAGGGCAAGCAGCACAATTCCAAACAGGAGAACCAGAATCCCCGAGGCCTTTTTCTTCTTTTCGCGGCCGCTCATGCGGATCTTAAAGACCGCATTCATGATATTGAGCGATGCCGCCAGGAGAAAAATGACCGGAAACAGCAGCATATGGTCCTCCGGGTTCAAAAATGAGATGACCGCCAGCGCGACGATCAGGATTCCTATGATAATATGGGCCGCATCCAGCATCATGGACAAGTTTCTCGGGTTTCTGCTTCGTTCCTGTATATACATGTTCTATTCTCCTAACGTCGCCACCATCACAGCCTTGATGGTGTGCATTCTGTTCTCTGCTTCGTCAAAGACCACGGAGGCCTCTGAGTCGAACACATCTTCCGTCACCTCGTTGCCCTTTACGGCCGGGAGGCAGTGCATGAAGATGGTGGTATCCTTTTCCGTCTTCTCCATCAGCGCAGCGTTCACCTGGTAAGGCTTTAAAAGCGCCACACGCTCGGCCGCCTTATCTTCCTCGCCCATGGAGCACCATACGTCGGTATAGATCGTATCCGCGCCCTTTACATCATCCACGTTCTCGGTCAGAGTGACGGTACTTCCGCTTTCCTTCGCATAGCCCTGGCACAGCGTGACCAGCTCGTCCTTCGGCCATAAGCACTTCGGTGCCAGAATCGTAAAGTTGACGCCCATCTTGCTCATACCGATCATCAGGCTGTTGGCCATATTATTGCGTCCATCGCCTGCATAGACAAAGCTCAGCCCTTTTAAGCAGCCAAAATGTTCCTTCATGGTAAGTAAGTCCGCCAGAATCTGGGTCGGGTGGTAATCGTCCGTCAGACCGTTCCACACCGGCACACCAGCGTATTTTGCCAGATCTTCCACTGTTTTATGTTTAAATCCACGGAATTCGATTCCGTCAAAGATTCTGCCCAGCACGCGGGCCGTGTCCTCGACACTCTCCTTGTGTCCCAGCTGAATGTCATCCTTGCCTAAGTACTCGGGATGAGCCCCTTCATCCACCGCGGCCACGACGAAAGAACACCTGGTACGCGTGGATGGTTTTTCAAATATAAGGGCGATATTCTTCCCTTTCAGAGAACTTCCGGTCTCGCCTTTTTTCTTCTTAGCCTTTAAATCCGCGGCAAGATCCAGCAGATATCCGATTTCCTCCGGTGTATAGTCCTTTAATGTAATAAAACTTCTTCCTTTTAAATTCATAATGCTTCCTCCACTTCTCTTTTTGTATTTTTATACACCATTATAGTATATTATGCATAAACATGCAATCTTTTTTTCTGTCATTCGACATTTGGTGTACGAAGCGCCCTTTTCTTCCTATTACATTACTATAATGGAATCCGGCTGTCAAGAGAGTGCAGCTTCATCATTATTTTTCCGATCAGGCGGTCCACCGTATAAATCTGAAAACGGTTGATCTTCAGCCGCTTCGCCAAATCCTCCAGAATCGCGATATATAAATCCCTGTAGTTCCAGTCGTCTTTCAGTTTAAACTCCACAGCCATCCTTGGAAACAGGGTCTCCGTAAACATCCGGTAACCATTCAGGCTCTCCCGGGTCTCCTGATCCAGATCTTCTTCGACATAAATCTTTAAAAGTTCCAGTTCCGACATCATCTTATCAAAGTAGTACGGCTCGGAACCTGGTGCATCAATATAATATATACGCCCGGCAAGTCCATATAAGAACCTTTTCGCGTCATAATACCCCAAAGTCATGTTTTTTCTGCTCTGTTTCTTGTCGAATTCCAGAATTCCGCCCAGATCCTGGCGGGGAGCGATGTGATACACGTTGGCTCCATCCGGGATCTTTGTCACCTTTTCGCTGTCAAAGCCCCAGCCATAGATGCGGATCACGATGATATCCTCATAGCCCTTATCCAGCAAAACGCCCAGGGGAACGTTATTGAAGCCGCCGCCGTCCCGGTACCGCTTACCTCCCAGCTTTTCGTTCTTAAACGCCAGAAAATAGGCGCTGGCCAGCAGCATATCCTTCACCGATCCCTCTTCACCGCTCTTGACATCCACTGCCAGCTCCTTGTGCTCCGACACGGAATACGTCACAGCAAAGAGTTCCCGATCTGACTCCCTGATGCGGGATTCATCTCCCACCACCTCGGCAATCAGATTCTTTAAGGGCGTCACATCGAAGCCGCCATCCTTGATGAACTGGAACCCGCTGTTTAGAATCTCCTGCATGTTAAGCGCCTTGAAATCCTTCTTTTTCAGCGCCTTTATGGTCTCGTCACTGACATCCATCACCCGGGAATATTCGATGTTCTTCCAGATATCTTCTGCTTTCTCCAAATCGTCCATGCAGATCAGCGCGCCGTTCAGTGAACCGACCGAAGCGCCTGCGATGCCCTTAATTCGGACGCCCGCCTCCCGAAGCGCCTTCCACGCCCCGATCTGGTAGGCTCCCTTGGCACCTCCGCCCTCTAAAACGATACCGTATTCCTTTGTCAAATCCAGTTTGAGTTCCATACACGCCTCCTGCCTGCAATCGCCAGATCAAATGCCGCGCCGGATCGCGGCTGCTTCACTTATTTGAATGAGAAAAACGCAGCATGAGAGCTTATGCCCCCTGCTGCGAATTCTCTAATTACCTTTCACATTCCTATTTAGGATCCTTCGGGATCTCAGTGATGGAGGATACAAGGCCCGCCAGCCCCTGAATCTCGGATGGAATAATAATCTTTGTTGCTTTGCCGTCGGCTACTGCCTTAAGAGCCTCTAAGCTCTTGATCGTCAGAACCGCCTGATCGGCTCCCGCTTCCCGGATCATGCGGATACCGTCTGCATTCGCCTGCTGAACCTTTAAGATAGCCTCAGCCTGACCTTCTGCCTCGCGGATTCTCTTTTCCTTCTCGGCCTCTGCATGAAGGATCGCCGCCTGTTTCTCAGCCTCCGCATCGAGAATCGCGGATTCCTTCTTACCTTCTGCAACCAGAATGGTGGATTTCTTCTCACCTTCCGCACGAAGGATTGACTCACGGCGCTCACGCTCTGCCTTCATCTGCTTCTCCATGGCATCCTGAATCGCTGCCGGAGGCATAATGTTCTTAAGCTCTACACGGTTGACCTTGATGCCCCATGGGTCGGTGGCAATGTCGAGAGATTCTCTCATCTTCGCGTTGATCGTCTCTCTGGAGGTCAGTGTCTGGTCGAGTTCCAGATCACCGATGATGTTACGGAGAGTGGTTGCCGTTAAGTTCTCAATCGCCATCAGCGGATTCTCAACCCCGTATGCGTAAAGCTTCGGGTCTGTAATCTGGAAGAAGACAACCGTATCGATTCTCATGGTAACGTTATCCTTTGTGATAACCGGCTGCGGCGGGAAATCTGCCACCTGCTCTTTTAAGTTCACACGTTTGGCCACACGGTCAAGAATCGGCATCTTGATATGAACACCGACTGACCAGGTTCCCAGATAGGCTCCCAGACGTTCTACAACCAGCGCCTGCGCCTGCGGTACAATCTTAATACATGATGCCAGTATTGCCAGAATGATTATTAATACTATAATGACTGCAAAAAAACCTATTGCTCCATTCATACTACGCTTCCTCCTGAGTCTCGCTTACAATTAGTTTTACGCCTCTGATGTCTTTTACTTCCACGAGTGTGCCGGCCGGATAAATCTTTCCGTCGTCTTCGGCTCTCGCCGTCCATTCCTGTCCGTTCAGTACCGCCGCACCGGTTCCCTCGGTGTTATTCACCTCGGAGGTAACCTTCGCGTGCTTTCCAATCAGACTTTCCGAGTTGGTTTTCACGGTGTTATGATTCACGTACTTTAAGGCAAACGGCCTCGTAAAGAACAACAGTATAAATGATACGATTACAAATGCAGCAAGCTGAACCTGTACGCTGACACCCAAAAGTGCCAGTACAAATGCAACGAGTGCGCCCCCTGCGAACCAAATGGTCGTCAGGGCCATAGTTGCGGCTTCAATCCCAAGTAATACTACAAAGGCTATGAGCCAGTAGATAGCTGCCATCTTATCAATCCCCTTCCTGAGCCAGTAATAGGCAAAGCTGCCAAGCATATCTTTCATTTGCACTAATCATACTATATTTTCAGACATTTCTCAACATTTACCGTCTAAAAATGCCTTACAATTTTCTGACGGGCCGCATTTTCTAATTTCTTCGCTGCCTTGCCGCCTCAAACATGAGCACGGAGGCCGCTACTGCCGCGTTAAGGGATTCCACTTTTCCCATCATGGGAATCTTGACATACGTGTCTGCCATAGCCGCTGTCTCGTCGCTTAAACCGTTGGCTTCATTGCCAATTAAAAACCCTGTATCAACAGTATAATCTTCTTTCTCATAATTATTCCTGCCTGATAAATGGGCGGCGTAAAGGCGGACACCGCGTTTTTTTATTTTGACCAGCGTCTCCGGTAAACCGGCGGTATAGACAAAGGGCACACGGCACACGGACCCCATGGTGGAACGGATTACTTTGGGATTATAGATGTCGGCTGTGGTGTCGTTCATGACCACCCCGGTAATGCCCGCTCCCTCTCCGGCGCGCAGGATGGTTCCTAAATTCCCCGGATCCTGAATGGTGTCGAGAATCATAAGGAGCGCCGGACCCGGCCGGTCTAAAATATCATCGATCGTGTATGCATACTGCTTTACCAGGGCCAGGACACCCTGAGGCGTGGCCGTATCGGACATGGTCTTAAACACATCGTCCGCCACCTCCTCATAATTCATAGAACCGATCACCTTCCGGCCCTCCGGATTCTTTAAGAAGCTTTCCGACACGAACAGGCTGTCGATCCGATCCCTGGGAATCTCTTTGAACATGCGGAGGCCTTCCGCCACAAACAGTCCGGACTCTTTCCTCGCCTTCGCCTTCTTCGTCAGATTCATGATCTGTTTTACTTTTCCGTTGGCGCTGCTGGTAATCATGACAGTCCCTCCAGTTCTTCCAGCCACAGTCGGCTGCTGGCATCGCTGGGCATACGTAAGTCTCCCCGCGGCGAAACCGCGACGGAGCCCACCTTCGGGCCATCCGGCAGGCAGGAACGTTTAAACTGCTGGCTGAAGAATCTCCGGTAAAATACTTTCAGCCACTTTAAGATCGTTTCGCCGTTATACTCTCCGCCAAAGGCCGCCTTCGCCAGACGGTACACCTTGGCCGGACGGTAACCGTACCGCAGAATCTGATACAGGAAGAAATCGTGAAGCTCATAGGGTCCTACCAGATCTTCCGTCTTCTGGGCGATCTCGCCCTCCTTCGGCGGCAGAAGCTCCGGGCTCACCGGTGTATCCAGCACGTCTAAAAGGACCGTTTTCAATTCTTCTTCCCCACACGTGTCGGCATAATAGCGCACCAGATGGCGCACCAGCGTCTTCGGTACCGACGCATTGACCCCGTACATGGACATGTGGTCGCCGTTGTAGGTGGCCCATCCGAGCGCCAGCTCCGACATATCGCCGGTGCCGACCACCATGCCGTTTAACCGGTTCGCCAGATCCATGAGAATCTGGGTCCGCTCCCGGGCCTGGGCATTTTCATAGGTTACATTATGGTTGTCGATGTCATGACCGATGTCACGAAAATGAATCGTAACCGCTTCCTTTATGTCGATTTCTGTCAGCTCGGCTCCCAGCTTCTTCGTCATCAGGCAGGCGTTCTGATACGTTCTGTCCGTGGTTCCGAAGCACGGCATGGTCACAGCATGAATCTGATTTCTCGGGATTTTCAGCATGTCAAAGGCGCGCACCGTCACCAGCAGAGCCAGCGTGGAATCGAGGCCGCCGGAAATGCCGAGAACCGCATGGCTGCATCCGGTATGGGAGAGGCGCTTCTTTAAGCCCATGGCCTGAATGGACAAAATCTCCTCGCAGCGTCTGTTTCTCTGCCCTTCATCCGTCGGAACAAACGGCATCGGATCGATGGGGCGTTCCAGGTCATACTCCTCTTCCTTTATATGAAATCCAACGGTAAAATATGCGCTGTCATCACGAACCGGATACGTGGAAAGGCGTCTTCTCTCATTGTTCAGACGTTCCAGATCCAGATCCGCGAATATCGTATCGTTTGCAAACCGTTTCGACTCCGCCAGGCATGTTCCGTTTTCAGTAATTAAATTCTGTCCTCCGAACACCAGGTCCTGGGTGGACTCGCCGTCTCCCGCATTGGCATAGACATAGCCGCAGACGAGGCTGGCGGAATGGCCGGTGATCAGGCTTCTGCGGTAGATATCCTTTCCTGTGGTCTCGTCGCTGGCTGAACAGTTGACGATCACGGTCGCTCCTGCCGCCGTATGGCGAATCGAAGGCGGACACGGTACCCAGGCATCCTCGCAGATTTCCGCGGCTACGATCAATCCCGGCATCTCCTCACAGGCAAACAGGATATTCGTCCCCATGGGGAAACGCTGTCCCTCCCAGCTTACCATCACCGGAATCTCATTGCCCGGCTCGAAATAACGGCGCTCGTAGAATTCCGCATAATTAGGAAGATTCGTCTTCGGCACCACGCCCAGGATTCTGCCGTTCTGAACCGCCACGGCTGCATTATAGAGCTTTCCGCCCCTCTCCCACGGCATTCCGATGAACGCCAGTAAGTCGGAGCCTTCCGTCTCCTTTAAAATCTCTTTCAGTTCTCTTCTCGCACCAGACAGCAACGCGTCCTGACCGAATAAGTCTCCGCATGTATATGCGGTAAGCGACAGCTCCGGGAATACCATGAGCTTCGCCTTTCTCTCTATACCCGCCCTGATAAGAGCGCAGATTTCTGTCCTGTTAAACTGAGGATCAGCCACTTTTACATCCGGAGTCGCTGCTGCCACCCGGATAAATCCGTGTTTCATATCGTCTATTCTCCTTTCGGAATCCATTTAGCCTTTGCGCTGTAGACGCAGTCCATCAGCATCGTCGTCATCCAGGTGATTGGATAGCACCACATGACAGCCTCAAAACTCGGAAAAAATGGAACCAGTAAATTAATATATATCATGCGCAGGATACACATGTTTCCAACGCCGATCAACATGGTAATCATGGTTCTTCCGCTTCCCCGGATACTTCCCATCAGGATATTGTGGATCGCAATGGACCAGTAAAACGGAAGCAGGATGGCCATGGTAGTATGCCCGAAGGAGATAACCGCCTCATCCGGTGAGAAGATGCGGAGAATCTTGTCCGCATTTAAATAAAGGATGACCGAGATAAAGGCCGTATAAATCAGGCTGATGGCAATTCCCTGAAACATCCCATCCTTGACACGTTTTGCCTTTTTCGCGCCGATATTCTGGCCTGTGAAGGTGGTCGAAGCCATGCAGAAGCTCTGTAGCGGCAGCATGGCGAAGCCATCCACCTTGCTGTAGGCGCCGTAGCCCGCCATGGCGGCCGCTCCGAAGCCATTGATGTTCGCCTGGACGATAACATTGGACAGGGATATGATGCTCTGCTGAATTCCGCTCGGTATGCCCAGCTTTAAAATCCGCTTCATCATGCGCCGGTCGATCCTGATCTCGGAAGGAACCAGACGGTAGCTGTCCTCCGTTTTCATCAGCGTCCGCACCGTAAGCACAGAAGAAACCGCCTGCGCGATCACGGTGGCATAACCGACTCCGGCCGTCCCCATATGGAATACTACCACAAAAACCATGTCCAGAATGATGTTTACCACAGAGGATACACAGAGATAATAGAGAGGCCGCCTGGAGTCTCCCACCGCCCTCAGAACTCCGGCGCCCATGTTGTATACCAGATTGAACAGGGAACCGCAGAAGAAGATGCGCAGGTAGGCGACAGAATTGGGCATAACCTCTTCGGGCGTGCCCATCCATTTCAGGATCAGCGGGGACAGAAGCACGCCCAGCACGATCAGCAGCGTGCCGCCGATCAGACTCAGCGCCATGCAGGTATGCACCGCCCAGTGTAGCTTCTGATCGTCCTTCGCCCCGTAATATTGGGAGATAATCACTCCCGCGCCGGTGGCGATTCCCATAAACATGCCGATGATCAGATTGATCAGGGAGTTGCTGGAACCAACCGCAGCCAGTGCCTCGCTGCCGATGAAGTTTCCAACCACGATGGAATCCACGGTATTATACAGCTGCTGAAAAAGATTGCCTACCAAAAGCGGCATGGAAAACGCCAAAAGCTGCTTCCAGATTACGCCTTCCGTCATGATCACCTGTTTTGTCTTCTGTTTCTGTCCCACCCCTACGACCTCCCCAAAACCTTTCTGTCAATTTTTTTCAATGAAAATAGTATACACCCAAACATACAATCTAACAAGTCCCAGAGCGTGTTTGAAAACTGCGCTGACATTCATCCGTATATTTTCTTCATTTCTGCAGATAATATTACCGATAAAATGATTAAGGAGGTATCCATCTATGTTAGTAAACGGAAAAAACGAATGTATCCAGTGTACCATCAACAACTGCACCCACCATGCAAAGAGTGAGAACTACTGTACTCTTGAGACCATCAAGGTAGGAACTCATGAGGCGAACCCGACCATGAAGGAATGTACAGACTGCGAGTCTTTTGTAAACAAGGCTTAAATATCTGCGCATAAATGAAGAAAATACGCGAAGCCATTCCCCGGCTTCGCGTATTTTTTTGGCTATAGTGGTTTTGTGTGGGAGGTACGCGGAATTTTGCGTGGGGTATCAAGGAAACGGAAGCGGAGGTGACAGGGAGGGAACCGCTCAGGGATTCCGAGGGGGTGGGACTAAGGGAAAACAGCCCCCTCCGCAGGGGTCCCGGGCAATTCGACCGAACGCCTGATGCGTTCGCTCTCAGTGCCCGCAAAATCGCGTCCTGAAAACGCGATTTCGCCCCTGCTCCGGGGACTGTTTTCCCTAAGTCCCACCGACCTCTGCATCATTCGCTATTCCCTCCCTGTCACCCCCGCTTCCGTTTCCGGCCAGGCTGTGAAAAAGTCCGCTGGGTACTGGCTACACAAGGGAAGAGAGAGAGCTGGCTCTGTTTTATGGAACTGGCTATAAAAGCAGGCGGTAAGAGGCCGTCAGCGCCCCCGGCTCTGTCTGGCAACAGACCGGATTAAACACTGACTGCAAATAAGACTGCAATGCGTTTGATCCCTGAAATTTCACAAAACATCAGAGGCCAACACAGTTTATACATACAGAAGGAAACATTATGATATGCGAGATCATGTATATGCCTTGGCTCTGGCAGGGACTGGGGAATCAATCCTGTTTACAATGACACTCCTGTCCATCAGTAAGAACCTGTGGTTTCTCGCAAAAGATGAGGATAACGTATAACGATAAAAGAAAAATTTAAACAGGCGGCCGACAAAACCTGCAAAAAATATTACGAAACGCCGCCTTAAGATAAAACTGTCGTTTATTGACCAAGATATAATCCCAGATTCTTTCCACCTGTTTTTATGGCCGGTTCAATGATGTCTTTCCACCCCTTATGGAGCCAAGACACAGCGGACTTTTTTCACAGCCTGGCCGGAAAAGGGAGAGCGGGCGGCAGGGAGGGAAAGGTGAATGATGGAGAGGTCGGTGGGACTTAGGGTGAACAGCCGCCGGAGCAGGGGCAAAATCGCGTTTTCAGGACGCGATTTTGCGGGCACTGAGAGCGAACGCATCAGGCGTTCGGTCGAATTGCCCGGGACCCCTGCGGAGGGGGCTGTTCGCCCTTAGTCCCACCCCCTCGGAATCCCTGAACCTTTCCCTCCCTGCCGCCTGCTCTCCCTTTTCCTCAATCCCTATGCAAAAGTCCGCGTACCCTCATCCCCTAACCGCATTCTTCAGTATTGCCTCCAATTTTTCGTCCGTCACATCGATATGATAGAAAAGCTGGTAGAAATTCTTCACTTCTTCCCGAATATCCGACGTATAGATCTCCGGATATACGAGACTGCCAAGCCACTCGATGCCGATCATACGGTTTACAGAGGGCGGGCTGCTCATAAAGCTGTATGGTGCAGTGGGAATTTTGAAGATTTTCCCGTTTTTCACGGCATCCAGCTCCTGCCACATGGGATCCGCAGTAAGCGTATCATAGAGCTTCTGGGAATCTACGATGATCAAATCCGGGTTCCAGAGCAGTACCTGTTCGAAGGAGACTTCGCTTCCGCCTCCGCTGGATACCGCTTCCACATCGGCCGCGTTGACCGCTCCAATCCGATCGATCACGTCGGCGTGGATGGAGCCTTTGGCATTGGTGTGAAGGCCGTCGTCACCAAGCCCGAAATACACACTCTTTCTGTCTGCGTCAGCGATGGCCGCCGCATTCTGATCCGCCTTCCCGATCTCTGCCCGGCAGTAATCCGCCAGTTTTCCGGCCTGCTCCTTCTCACCGGTGATATCTCCCAGCATCTCGTAGGCGTCTGCCATGGTGGGTAGCGTCGCTTCCACAAAGATAACCGGAATATTCAACTGCTCCTGAAGAGCATCCATGTCCTCTTTCACCGTCTTCTTCGCCTCTCCTATGTCAATGATGACATCCGGCGCTTCCGCAATCAGAGCTTCCATGTTAAGACTTGCGTTCTTTCCGTAGAACTGTCCGAATTTTGGCAGTCCCCAGTACTTTTCATCGATATACTGCTTCGCCTCATCGGAGAAATCAGCCGCCAGACCGGCCAGCTTATCCGGGCTCACCGTGTAGAGCACGATCTGGGCCAGGGGACCGGAGGGCGCGATCTTCGTGATTTCCGAAGGGATCTCCACCTCTCTCCCGGCTGAGTCCGTGATGATTCTCGTTCCTTCCGCCTGCGCAGCCTTGTCTCCGGCCGCAGAATCTGCCTTATCCGTCTCCTGTGAAGCCGCCGCTGTCGTGTCAGCTGTCGCCGCGGCAGTGGTCTCCACCGCAGTCTGCTGTGCCTCTCCGGCATTTCCGGATCCTTTGGCACATCCGCCGAGTCCCATCATCATGACTGCAGCGAGTGACAGGCCCAGCCATATGTTTTTTCTTTTCTTCATGATATTGCCTCCCTTATGTTTTTAATTCTGATATCCTGCTCTCACGGGTATACCGGAGCGCACTACTGCCCGGTGGCTGCCGTGGCGGATGTAGCGTTCGGTCTTCGCCATGTCCGTAATCAGCGTTCCGGCCAGTTCCTTCACGCCAAATTCAAACAGCACCGGCGCCATCGGGACGCTGGGTCCCACCAGAATCACCCTGGCATTGCCGGACAGTTCCAAAAGTCTTGGAAGCGTCTTATTCACCAGAGTGAACCCTGTTATGTAGATGTATTCCATTTCCGGCAAAATGTATTCGCAGGCCGTATCCGAATAGTCGCCCTCCCGCGGTTCCCTCTCCAGAACAAAGAGTTCTCCTGCCTTTTCCAGATAGCGCTCCGCATAATGGAAATGGCCGATAGTCGCCACTTTTTTTCCCGCAAACGCGTCTCCCGGCGCCGCAAACGTATCGCAGCTTTCCAGGATTTTTACGCCCTCATACGCAGCGATTCCATCCATCAGCACGGCCTCCCGGTTATAATAGGCGTTAATGGCCGCCGCACCGATTCCGGCCTCCAGAAAGTTCCAGGAGGAAATCAGAGACGCCGCCTGTCTCCAGGTCATGCCCCGTTCCCACTCCTCTTCCTCCAGGATGCGCGGCCGGCTCTCCAGCCTCTGGTTGGCGGCCGCCCCCGCCGCTCCTCCGGCTCTCACCATGGTACAGCTCGTTCCCACAATTATTTCATCCACCGGAACATCGTCCGGTATCGGCTCTATCAGCCTTTCATACAGTTCCCACATCATTTATTCCCCCTTCACCCGATCGGGCATGCACAGCTTTCTCCCCGTGTCTCCCGCGTCAAACAAACGAACCGGTATGCCGTACATGGTCTCCAGAAGCGATTCTGTCAGCACCTCCTCCGGCTTTCCAAATGCCTTTATCACCCCGTCTGAAAGCACCGCAGCCTGATCGGCATAGAGAAACGCCTGATCCGGGCTGTGGGTAGACTGTACGATTAAATATCCCTCCCCGGCAAGCCGCTTTAACTCCTCCATGACTCTGGCCTGATTGCCGTAGTCCAGATTTGCACACGGCTCATCCATAATGAGGATTCCCGCCTGCTGTGCGATCGCCCTGGCTATCAGCACCAGCTGCTGTTCCCCTCCGCTTAAATGCGCGTAAGAGCGCTCCGCCATCGCCTCGATCCTCATGGTCTTAAGCGCATCAAATGCCGCCTCCCTCTGTTCCCTGCCAGGGCTCTTTAATCCCTGAAGCGACGATGTGGTTCCCATCATCACCATGTCCAGAACCGAAAAGGCAAACGCCTGATCGTGATTCTGGGGGATATAGGCAATCTTTCTGGCCAGCTCTTTCTCTTTAAGCGTTCGGAGGTCCACCCCATCGGCCATGATTTTCCCGTGGTACCCCTTTAAGAGGCCCAGAATACACCGGAACAGCGTGCTCTTACCGGCACCGTTTTTTCCCAGCATACAGACGAGATTTCCCGTTTCCACGGAAAAATCCACGCCCTTCAGGACGGGAAAGCACCGGTAGCCGAAGGTCAGATTTTCTACGATCAGCCCCATATTCTACCACCTCTCAAAGTTTATTTCCTTCCCTCAGAATCAACCAGAGGAAAAACGGCGCTCCCACAAATGCGGTGAGAATTCCGATGGGTATCTCACTGGTCGCCAGAAGCCTGGCGAAGTTATCGACCACCAGCAAAAAGCTTGCGCCCAAAAGCAAAGAGGCTGGAAGCATCTTCCTGTAGTCGCTTCCCACCAGCATCCGGGCAAAGTGAGGTATTACCAGCCCCACCCAGCCGATCAGACCGCTGACCGACACGGCCGCCGATGTGATAAGCGTCGCACAGAGCACCACGGCAAGCCGGACCGCACTGGTGTTGACACCGATACAGCGCGCTTCTTCCTCACCCAGTGTCAGCACATTGATCTTCCAGCGCAGCAGGTAAATGGGGATGATCCCGCCGATGATCCACGGCGCCGCAAATGCTAAATCCTTAGGCCGGATCGAGGCCAGGCTTCCCATGAGCCAGTATGTGATCACCGGCAGCGTATTGTTGGGGTCCGCCACAAGTTTTAAAAATGACACAGCCGCCGTAAACAGGGAGCTGATCATCATTCCGGCCAGCACCAGGCCCAGCGTCTGGTTGTATTTCACGCGGCTGCTGATCAGGCAGACCGCCCCCACAGCCGACAGTCCCAGAACAAACGCCAGAAACGATACTCCCTGGTAGGAGAATGAGAGGAACAGCCCCAGGGCGGCTCCAAATCCGGCGCCTGACGACGCTCCCAGCACATCCGGCGAGACCATGGGATTCTTAAATATTCCCTGATAGGCTGCTCCCGCCGCCGCCAGTCCTGCTCCGATCAGCGCCGCCATTAATACCCGGGGAAGGCGGACGTTGAAAAGAACCGTCTCTACCTGCGAAGGCCAGTCCGGTGTAACCGGAATGACTCTCGACGCCAGCACCCGAATCAGCGTCCACGGTTCAATCGGATATCTCCCCAGCATGAAGGAACCGAAAAAGCAGACTGCAAACAGAACCACCATTGCGGTGAGCCGCACTCGCACCCGATGTTTATATGCCATCACTTTTCACTCCCTTTCTCTGTTGTTCCGGAAAGCCGCAGGTCTATGATCCGCCTGATTTCCATTTTCTCCGCTTCGCCTCCGTCAAAGGCCAGAATCCGGCAGCCGAAGCGCTGCTCCATCTGTGCCTCCAGCCACTCCCTGTCCGGGGCTGCATTGGCAGGAAGCGGAATTCTCGTACCCATAGAGGCCAGATTTCCCGAATGCTTCAGCACTCCGACACATAAGGCCTGACTCCCGAGCAGCCGTTCCAGCCGCTCCATGAATGGCTTTACCTTCAGTTCCACGCCGCCGATCTCATCGATATAGCAGAAACGGTACCGTTCCGGATGTTCCAGCAGGCGGTTCAGTATCTCCGCTCCCAGCGTCTCAAACACTTCCGGATATTTTCTCCATCCCTCCGGTGTTCGCTCAATGAAAATGCCCTCTAGGCCAGGCTCATAGGCCCTCGTCACGGAAGGTATTTCTTCCATGTTCTCCACCGGCAGGAGGCGAAATCCCGCAGTCTCACCGTCTCCGTCTGTCAGGCGCTGGGTCAAAAATCCCCCCGCGCCCTTCCAGTAAGGCTCCAGGCAGGACAGGAGACACGTCGTCTTCCCGGCCCCGGACCGTCCCTTTAAAAAGAGATGGCGCTCTGTCATTTCGTCCGGCCCTCTCTCCTGGCTCTGACCATAATCAGTTCGCCCGCCACGCTGATGGCGATTTCCGCGGGAGTCTCCGCCAGAATCGCCAGTCCGATCGGGCTGTAGAACCGCTCGATATCCTGGTCGGTGAAGCCCTCTGCCTTCAGTTTTCCGGCAAGCGTCATCAGCTTCTGGCGGCTTCCCATCACTCCGATATAGTGGGCCGGCGTCTTAAGAACCTGTTTCTGAACGTCGTAGTCACACTGATGGCCTCTCGTCATGATCACAACGTAATCCTGCTCACGGATTGTCACCTTATCAAAGACACTGGTAAAATCACCGACTATGGTATTCACCGCATCCGGAAACAGTCTGCTGTTGGCAAATTCAGGGCGGTCATCATAAACCACGCATTTGAATCCCACATGGGCAATCACCGGAACCAGCTCCTGCGCCACATGGCCGCCGCCGAACACGTATACCGTACCGGCTCTCTGAAGCGGCTCGCTGTAATACTTTCTGCCGCTTACGGAGGTCTGCACCGCCTTTGCCTGTGTCAGCGGTTCTATATCGCCCTCCACGGTGATTCCGGCAAATCCGCGGCTTTCCGAATAGATCCCCACTGCCCAGGCCGTCTCGTCTGTAATATCGGTGATGATCCAGCTGTCCTCATCCCGCTCACATGCCTGGATGCCTTCCTCACAGATGGCAAGAAATGCCTGGTTGTCCGGGCTTACATACTGGAAATAGACCACTACGTCTCCGCCGCAGATCATTCCCAGATCCGCCACCTGGCCTTTTACCAGTTTAAAGCCCTTGCTGAAGGAGCTTTTACTCTCCAGCACATCGAGAGCCATGCGTCCCGCCTGATATTCTACCGCGCCGCCGCCAATGGTTCCCATGGTTGTCCCGTCTTTTCTGACGATCATCCTGGCTCCCGCGCCCCTCGGCGTGGAACCGGAACCGGCGATCACCGTCACCAGCACCAGGTCGTCTCCCTGCTCCAGAATCTGCTTCATCTCTTCGAATAACTGTTTCATCCCCATTACCTCTCATCTCCAAAATATTTTTCAAACAATCGTGAAGCATGGCTGTTCATCTCCTGCTCCATCTGCAAAAAACGGTTTAAAAAGTCCTTCGTCTTCGGAGTCAGCTGTGAAAAGCCGCCCTCCGCTCCGCCTGACTGGGTGATTAATAGCGGATAGCCAAGCTCCCGCTCCGCGGTCTTCATGATCTTCCATCCCTTACTGTAGGACATGTGCATCTGTTTGCACGCCGTCTGCATGGACCCGGTATGGTCGATCAGTGACAGAAACTGGGCGATTCCCGGTCCAAAAAAGACTTCGTCGCATTCCAGGTAGAGTGACATACGGCTGTGAAGCGGCAGCTTGCCATGATTTCCGCTCATGGCCATGGCACAGTCTTCGTCCGTCTCCACGGCCTGAATAATCCCTCTGTCATCCACCGGAATCTCCTCCAGCACCACATCCGCTTCCGGCTCCCGCAGAAAACTGCGCAGCCCGTACTCTCCCTGGTAGTTCAGGATCTTCGGGATCCAGTCCGCCGCTATCATCACCGGATGGCCTCTTCTGCCCTCATATACGGGACAGCACAGAGGCGCCTCACTTTCCATAATCTTTTCGATGGTCTCCGACAGCAGCAGCGGAACCTTTGTCGGCATGACCAGCACACGGTCACACAGATCCTCGATGTAGTTTAATCCCATGCAGATACTGTCGAACAGCTGAGTCGTCGCATACTCCGCATTTCTTAAGCATACCACGCGCATCTTGGAAATATGCTTCTCCAGCTCCTCTCCTCTGTCTCCCGTAATCACCACTACCGGCTCCACACCGGCTCTCTGAAGCGTAATGATAATCCGCTTCACTGCAGTCGTGTCTCCGACCGGAAGCATGGGCTGGAAGCTGGTAGTCGAGCTTTTGTGCCCCGCAGCAAGTATAACTGCTCCTGTAGTCATTGATTTCCTCCTCTCTCGAGCGTTATTTATAAAAAAACAGTACGATAGGTAAAGTGTATCATATCATGCGGGGGATGTAAAGGGAATACATGGAAATAAGGGGAGAACGCCCCAGTGATGGAGGAGAGGCGGAGGGAGATGGAGAAGGGGCAGCAGGCTCTTGTTTCCTCGGCGGCAGGAACTAAAGCCGGAAGGCAGGAAAAAAGGACGGCCCCTCCTCCATCACTGGGGCCGGGTACTGGCTCCATAAGTAAAAAACATGAGATAAATAGAACGGGATTCGCTCTAGAAACGGCTATTCTGATTAGAATATCAGTTCATAGTCTATATAGTCACCTGCAAATGGTGTATCTTTATTTTCTCTTACTAATGTTTTCTTAAATCCCACACTTTCATAATTTTTTTGAGCGGGTATTAGTATACCATTCGTTGTTACAACAGCTTTTTGGGTCCCGCTCTTTTTAATTCTTGCAATTGCTTCCCGCAATTGCTCTTTCCCATAACCGCAGCCTTTATGTTCACTTAAAATGCAGTTATGGCCTATGATCACATAGTCCGGATTGTTCCTCGGATCCCATGAAATGTGACCGATTGCTTTCCCATTCAAGACAGTTATGAATCCGCATTTGTCTGCAATATCTAAATTAGAATAAAAAAAGCAGTCATACTCTTTCCACATTTCTTCCCAATATTTTTTAAAACTATCATGGAAAGAATATGCACTGCTTAGTTGGCTGTATAATGTTCCTTTTGGAAAATCACTGATTTTCTTATACTCAATCATAAATAATACTCCCTTTTCGTATCCTGCAAAACACTACTTTTTCTCTACTGGTATCCGAATTTCACAGAAGCGATCCGGACTGCTGTTCTCCAGGGCCCAGCCCCATGTCCTATAAGCCCAGCAGCGAACACGCCAGCTGGAAATAAATAATCAAACTCACCGCATCCACAATCGTCGTAATCAGCGGAGCCGCCATGATGGCCGGATCCATATGGAACACTTTTGCCGCAATCGGGAGCACGCATCCGATGGTCTTGGCAATAACGACGGTTACCATCAGGCTCAGTACAACGGTCAGACACAGCATTTCTTTGCCCGGATAAAGAATTACGAGGCGAACGTAATTGACGAAGCCCAGAATGGCTCCGACGATAATTCCCACCCGAAGCTCTTTCCAGAGCACTTTAAATAAGTCGCCCGGCTCAATCTCACCTACCGCCATACCACGGATAATCATGGTGCTGCTCTGGCTTCCTGCGTTGCCGCCGGTGTCGGTCAGCATGGGAATAAAGGTTACCAGAAGCGGGATCACCGCGAAAGCGGCCTCGTACTTTGCCAGGATTCCGCCGGTTATCATGCTGCTGATCATCAGAATCAACAGCCAGGCAATCCTGTTTTTGGCCAGCTGGAAGACTCCTGTCTTTAAATACGGCTTTTCACTGGGAAGCATGGCCGCCATCTTTTCGAAGTCCTCGGTTGCCTCCTGTTCCATGACATCAACCACGTCATCCACCGTCACAATACCGACGAGGCGTTCTTCATGATCTACCACCGGAAGGCTCAAAAGGTCGTATTTCTGGAAGCTGTCCGCCACTTCCTCCTGATCTTCGGTGGTAAAAGCCTTAATAACATGGGTATCCATGATATTTCCGATTATTTCCTCGTAGGGATTCATCAGTAAGTCCTTTACCGTGACAACCCCTTCCAGTCTCCGCTTCGCATCCATGACATAGCAGGTGTAAATAGTCTCTTTATCCACCCCGTTTTTCCGGATATAGGCAAACGCCTGCTCCACGGTCATGGACTGCTTAAGCCCTACATACTCTGCCGTCATGATACTGCCGGCGCTGTTTTCCGGATAGTTTAAAAACTGGTTGATCAGTTTTCTCGTGTCGGGCCTGGCATTTTTAAGCACACGTTTTACCACATTGGCCGGAAGCTCCTCCAGCATATCAACCGCATCGTCCACGAACAGATCATCCACAATGGTCCCCAGTTCATAGTCCGTGATACTGTTGATAATATGCTCCTGCTTATCCACCTCCAGGCACGCAAATACGTCCGAGGCCAGCTCCTTGGGCAGCATCCGGAAGACTACCACCGTCTTCTCTGAATCCAGTTCCTCGATAAAGGTGGCGATATCCACCTCGTTCATCTCTGTCAATATGTCTTTTAATTTACGGAACTGACGGGTAAACAGCAGGTCCATCAGTTCTTCCATGTTAAAATTCTCCTGCATTTTTCTTCTCCTTCCATACGAACCTTATTTTTCAAGTGTGGTTTACCGTGGAAGCAGCACGCAAAAATAGCCATCCCTGAGGGACCGACCCCCAGGAAATGGCTATCATAAGCGCAAAAGACTATTCTTTAACGGCAGTGAAGACAGAGCAGTTCCGAAGTCATCGACTCTGCCCACACTACCACTCGCTTATGATAATTGTCTGCTTCCATCTTCTGACTTCGACCTTCCACTCTGGTTCACTTCCCTTCATCATTTATTTTAATTTCTTGTTTCAATCCACGCTCAATAATTTCACAGAGTACGACTACATCTTATAGATGCGCGGCTTGACTTCATGTCAGTGGGGGATACCGATTTCTCTCCACCCGCCACTGCCGTTAAGCTTGTTCTTGGCGTTTCATCCCTCCACTTATAGAGGCGGGGGAATTCTCGCTTGTTTTGTTAAATCCTCATCTAGCATAACAGCTATTCGAATAAAAAGCAACCCCAAAATATACCCTACTGCTTGGAGAGCACGGACCAGAATTCTTCCATATATCTGGATGCAGTTGAAGCATCCACTTCCAGCTTCTCGATCAGTTTTTTACGGGTGCTATCATAGGTAAGTCCTACTTCCTGGCATGCGGAAATCAGAGCGCTCGCGCCTTTTTCGATCCCTTTTTTAATTCCTTTTTCCATACCCATTTCCATTCCCTTTTCAATTCCATCGTTTACCAGCATTTGACCCAATGGTGTCATGAACAGCGCCTCCTTTACCTGATTTAGATCGTCTTTTGACAGAAACTTGTTGGCAAGGGTATAAAGGACTGCCTGCATCCTTACCATGTCTGACTCTGATAGCGTGCCGGATTCTGTGATCAGGCGGTTCGCCAGTATAATCCGCTCTTTCTGATCTGTGTTCCCGGACATCAGAGTGGCGAGCAGCAACGGGACAAGATCTGCCCGATTCGGTTTTACTCCCTGCTTCTGCTTTTTGAACAGCCCGGCAAACAGTTCATCTGAGTCTCTGTCCTTTAACCGGACCGGTATGATCCGGTATGTATTATACCCTGTGTTTAACTCGAATCGAATCTCCTTTACCGTCGATGAGCAGATCACATACGTCGTGATATCAGCACGACGGATAAATGAAGTGACCGCTTCATAGCTGCGGAAGCGCCGCAGATCCTCCTCCCTGATTCCATCGCTCTCAAACTCCAGATGAATCCAGCTCCGGTCAGGCTTGATGAAGTTAAAATCTTCATATAACTGCTTTGCCTCCAGGTGGACAAACTCTGTCGGCCCCATGGTTACCGGTTCCTCCGTAATTCCCAGGTATGACAGTAATTCATCCTTGAAAAACTGCATGGCACTCTTTAATACCAGGTCTTCCGCCGGGAAATTGGCTGGTATCTCCGTTTTGCGGTATGCATCGTTCTCATTGCTCATATAGCCTCCGTTTCCAGCTATATAAGAACCTATCTCCATTATAATGTTTATTCGTAAAACAGACAATAGCCCTGCTTATTTTTTCAGTATTACTTACATGTGTTTTTTTGTAAAATGGGAATTCTTAAGTCCGACCGGACAGAGAATGCCTGATGAAAATGGCAGAAAGGAATACGGAAAGAAACCGGATTCTGGTGGCGATAGCTTCTTATACTGCTGTCATCCGTTTATGACAGCAGTATAACACAGGATCATTTATCCAGGCAAGCGCTTTTTTCTCCTGTGGCGGAGAGACTAGTGTCACCGGACTTAAATGCGTACTGCATAGTGCATGATATCTGCGTCAGGTGTGCGTCCGCGAAGCGACGGCGTAGTGGACCCTACGACTAGCTTCGCGGGCGTGCGCCTGGCGTAGATAGCGGGCGCTATGCAGTATGTATTTAGGTCCGGCGGCACTAGTACTGCATTGCGCAATGCAGTACTAGTTACCGGGTTTATATATGTGATAGTACTGTTCCCTTGTCCTGTCCAGTACGTCATCATGACAATATTCTGTCCGCAGCGCTCTGCTCCCCAGTTGTTCCATCTGTTTACAGAGAAAACTGGTTTGTGATTGAAGAAAGCAAAAACTACGCTAAAAAAGAAAAGTTATTCACAATTCCTTTTTAACGTAGCGATTGTTTTCCTTCCTTACTGACCGCCCGGCCCGACTGCTTCGAAACCGCCCGGTGCCGCACCCGGCTGCACTACAGGGGCCTGGCCGGAGGTGACGTCCTCCGTGCTGGAGGGCGCCTCGCCGGGTCTCGCCTCATGGGTGATCCCCGGCCCAATCTCCTGGGACGGCGGTATGCTCTGTTCCTCATACGGAAGCGCTTCTGCCCGGTCTGCCGCCTCATCGAACTGCTGCTTCAAAGCATCATACTGCTCCGTGCCGGCCAGCAGATCCAGCATCGACTGTCCCTGGCTGATCATCTCCTGCGTCGCCTCATCCCGGTAAGTCAGGCCATTTAATTCACCGATCAGAGCCGTAAGCCCTGCGGCTGCCTGTTCCTGGCCCTGTGCCGCAGCGTCTCTGGATGCCTGCTCGGCGGCAGCCCTGGCGTTTTCTTCCTTCATCTTCTGTTCCTCATCCCACTTCTTGGAGTTGGACCTCGCATTCTGCTCTGCCACGGAAGAAAACAAATCCTGTTTCCCGGTCTCCAGGCTGGTTTTCTCGCCTCTGGAGTCCACATTGTAGTAGGCCACCGTTGACGGCATGACCCAGTCCTCAGCCGGAAGGCCCTCATTGCACTGCTTCATAAAATCATACCAGATCTTACCGGCATACGTCTTGCCATATACTCCCGGCATGGCTTTCGGTGTATCGTAACCGACCCAGACAGCGGTGGTATAGTACTTGGTATAGCCGCAGAACCAGGTGTCCTTACTGCTGTTGGTCGTTCCCGTCTTCCCTGCTGCCGGTATCGAGAGTCCCAGACCGTATCCGGTACCGTATGGCTGGTTTAAAGTACCTTTTAAGACATCAGTGACCATATACGCCGTATCCTCAGTGAAAATACGTTCCTCCGGCTGGTTTTCCTGATAGAGGTCGCCTTCGTACTGACTGTCAATGCCGGTGATACACGTATTGTTGCTGTACATGCCGCCATTGGCCAGAACGGAGTACCCCCTTGCCATGTCCACGACACGGGCGCCTTCGGTAAAGCCGCCGATACTCATGCTGGTATTCCAGTTATCCAGATAGCTGAGTCCCACAAAATGCATCTTATCGAGATAGCTTGTTCCGTAATCCACACCGATATCCGCCAGCACCTGCCAGGCGACCGTGTTTAAGCTCCGGTTAAGAGCCTCCCTCACGGAGACTTCTCCGTAATATTTATTACCGCTGTTCTTCGGCCCCTTGTCAAATAAGTGGTCGTTTACGATTCTCGACGGGTAGTAATAACCGGTTTCAAAAGCAGGCGCATAGTCAATCAGCGGCTTAATCGTCGAGCCGGGCTGACGTCTGCTTAAAAATCCTCTGTTGTACTCATCATCGGTTCCCCGTCCGCCGGAAATCGCCACCACGTAGCCAGTCCGGTTGTCGATGCAGACAGCGGCTCCCTGAAGCGCGTATTTCCCATTGTCCGAGACGTCGGTGAACTTCGCCAGCGTCTCATCGATACCTGCCTGAAGCTGCGTCTGAAGCGTACTGTCAAGGCTTGTATGAATCTCAAACCCGCCGTTGCGGATCAAATCGCTCTTCTCCTGGTATGCTTCCTGATAGCGCTCCTTATAATCGTTGTAAGCGGTCTCATCGGCAAAGGTGTATTCGAACTCGAAGCCGTCGTTCTTCATCAGCTCCTGAGCCGCACAGTGGACCGCATAGCTGGACTGGTAAGTCTCCTTCGTCCCTTCCTCGGTTACCTTGGCTACCGTAAGCGGCTGTGCCTTCGCTTCCTCGCACTCTGCCTCCGTGAGCATACCGTTTTTTTGCATGTTGTCAATGATTTTATTTCTCTTTTCCAGGGCTGCCTCCGGGTGGGCCACTGGATTATAGCGTGACGGATTGTTGCTGATTCCTGCAAGGGTGGCCGCTTCCCAGACGGTTAAATCCTTTGCCTCTTTGTTAAAATAGTAGAGGCTGGCCTTGGCCACTCCGTAACAGCGGTTTGCATAGAAATTAGTATTGCAGTAAAACTCCAGGATATCGGCTTTAGAATACTTTTCCTCCATCTGAGGTGCCGCAAATATCTCCGTAATCTTTCTTATAAATGATTTTTCCTGCGTTAAATACGTATTCTTAATGACCTGCTGCGTAATGGTGCTGCCGCCCTGGGTAATCTCTCCCTTATTCTTAACCAGAGCCACACCCGCCCTCGCAAGGCCGATAAAATCCACACCGTGATGCTTATAAAAACGCTTGTCCTCCTGGGCAATATACGCATTCTGCAGATTCTCGCTGATTTCTGTAATCGGTACATACTCATAATGTCCTGTGTTGATAATTCCGATCACCTGTCCCGATGAATCGTAGATCCTGGTATCCGATGGTTGCGAAAAATCTTCTCTCTTCGATTGTGCCACAATCTGATCCGCCCGTTCCTTACAGGCCGAAATCTCATCCCCGAACTTCAGATATACGATACCGCCGGCTCCCAGCCCCAGAATCATCAGAATTAAAAAAATTGAGAATATCACTTTCATAGGCCTAAAAAAAACGGCCCATGCACTTTTTCTTTTTCTGCGTTTCTTCTTCATGAAATACCTCCTGTCGCCACGTGGGAACAGTATACCACGGAAAAAAGCTTCCGTCAAAGATTCTCGATTTGGATAAAAAATTTTATAATTTTCCTGTTGACAAATATAATTTCTCATGCTACTATATATGAGGTTCGCTTGACGAGCTAAAACACAAAACGCTGATGTGGCACAGGTGGTAGCGCACCTCATTGGTAGTGAGGAGGTCACGGGTCCGAGTCCCGTCATCAGCTGGTTAAAACCCTTGAATATTCAAGGGTTTTTTTCTATTTATCTTTTCTTTCCATCTGCCGGAAATGGCACTGCACTCCCCTTTTTAAGTAAAGTAAATAAGCGTTTTTTGGCAGGCAGCGAATTGAGACTGCCTTTTTTTCTCCAACAGCTCCGCCCTATTATATAGTTAGCTTAGGGTGGGGCGTACTTTAAGGAGGATTTTATATGCATAAGATTAACGATGATGATGATGTGAAGAGAGAACAAAAGGTATTAAACCTTATAGAAATGCTGTGCCGCCTGGCCAGCCTTGAGGGATATACTATTACGAAGCTTTCACTTAAAGAGAATGTGACCGGCCGCACAATAAAATAAAACAAGCTAAGTAATGATGGATAAAATAATATAATACAAGATAAGGTATAATAAAAGCAGGGAGATCCGTAAAGACCATCGCCTGTAATACCACAGTAACCCGATACAATATCATGCGCTCCATCTCTCTCGCCATTCATCGCTCTCCCCATTACTCACTAAAATTTCCGAGAGAGATTCATTCTGCATTGCAGCATACCATTCGCGAAATGCATACCGGCTCTTGCATACGCGCTATCCACTGCTGAATTATCTATTCGCTGTAAGAGAAATAATATCCGAAACAGATCTTTCAGGTTTAAAACAGACAGATCATACTTTTTCATAATTATAAGGCGGCCTGTACAGACCGCCTCTATCATTTTTATCCATATGTTTCTATTATTCTCTTCTTTACGCATTTCTTAAAATATCCCTTAAAGCATTCCTTAAATCCATCACAAGAAAATGACTAAATCTTTTAAAACAGTCCCGAATATCAAAACCTGCTCTTTTCAAAACCTATTTTTTATACTCTTCGTACCCTTCATAGCCACATTCATTTTCTTTACGTCCACATTTCTTACAGCCATCATGGAAGCCGCTCCAGTAAAATTCTCTTAATACTTTTTCGAACCATTCACAGTTTTTGCCCTGATCCTGCTCGTGTTCATGTTCGCATTCACATTCATATTCACGCCTGGGCTCATATTCACACTCCGGTTTGCACTCATATCTGGGCTTGCACTCGCACTCACGTTTTGGTTCGCATTCCCGTCTGCATTCGCACTCGCGTTTTGGTTCGCATTCCCGTCTGCATTCACATTCCCGTTTTGCCTCACATTCATGTCTGCAGCCGCATTCACGCTTAGGCTCACATTTTTCATAACATCTGCACCTGCAGCTGCATCTGCATTTAAAAGAATCACAGCTCATAATCATTTATCTCCTTATATATTGCACTACACAATATTATATGGGACAAGTAAGAATAGTGTGAATCGATGGATTTATGCACAGCGCAGCCACCGCAGCTGATCATGGGCCATCATGTACCTGCATCACTGTCCTCCCCCTTTTCCCAGTATATTCCAGCCGTATCACACTAAAAACGTTGTATAGTTATTATAAATAAATATTCTGTACATTCCGTACACAAGAATTAAAACAGCCACTGGCGTTTTAATAAAAAAAACAAAAGGGGGGATTTTTTATGATTTGTCCACATTGTAATGCCGCTATCTCCGACGACAGCGCCTTCTGTTCTGCCTGTGGAAAACGTCTCGAACCAGCGGAGGAGCAGGTGCTGCCTGCGGATTCCGCTGTTTGTCCGGGCTGCGGCTCCGTCAATTCCAGCGGCGCCAACTTCTGTACCAACTGCCGCGCACCGCTGTCCGAAACCGCTCTGGAACAGGTAAAGACCCAGAATGACTTACAGCTGCAGCAGGCTCAGGTAAAGATGCAGGCCATGGCCCTGCAGGCGCAGCAGGAACAGTTAAAAATCCAGCAGCAGCAATACGATTCCATGGCGAAATGCCCCAGATGCGGCTCCACTTCGCTGTCAGGCAATAAGAAGGGCTTCGGTATCGGAAAAGCGGTTGTGGGCGCTGCGCTTGTAGGTCCGCTGGGTTTGGTAGCCGGTAATCTGGGCGCCAAAAAAGTTCAGGTCACCTGCTTAAACTGCGGCAAAAAATTTAAAATGTAGGGAGGAAATGAAAATGTTTTGTCGAAAATGTGGGACAGAATTTGATGGGAAATTCTGTCCAAACTGTGGGGAACCGACGGAAACAATACCGGAAACGCCGGCTCACCAAACAAGTATTAACGGAGTACCGGTGGACAATTCCCCCGTCTCCGTGCCGGTAAAAGAACCATTTTATTCCAAGATCTGGTTTATTGTGCTGATGCTGCTGTTCTGCTGTTTTCCAATCGGCCTCTTTCTGATGTGGAAATACAAAAAATTCAATAAACCGGCCAGAGTCATTATTACTCTTTTCTATGTAATCGTTTTTATTTTCGGACTCTCTAATGCCGGTTCGCAGACTTCAACCCCCGTACCGCCGGCCGCGGAAATATCCATGAGTGAACCAGCCGGTACAGAAGAAAAGAACACAGGCCCTGCAGAGAACGGAGAAACCTCCGAACCGGCGAAAACCAGGTATAAAGCCAGCACCTACAAAGTAGGAAGCGACATTCCCGCAGGGGAATACGTCGTGTACTGCGACTCCTTCATGGGATACATAGAGACCGCAAAGGACAGCAGCGGAACCCTTGACTCCATCATTGCCAACGATAATATTTCCACCAATTCCATCGTCACCATCTCCGATGGACAGTATTTTAAGATGACCGGGTGCTATGCCGTTCCGATCGAAGAGGCAGGCAGTCCGGATACCAGCAGTGACGGTATGTTTAAGGTCGGCGTACATATTCCGGCAGGAGAGTATAAAATTGAGGTAGATGAGGATTCCGTTATGGGATTTGGCTATGTCGAGATATCCAAGGACAGTTACCACGTGCTCGACTCGATTATCTCAAATGATAATTTTGAAGGTTCGAAATATATCACCGTGAGCGACGGGCAGTACTTAAAGCTCACCGGATGCAGAATTGTTCCATAACGTCTCCATTTCAAACGCAGAGTGCCGGAAACAGACCATTTCCGGCACTCTTCCTTTCTTCATCTGCGATCATTTTATCAACACAATACCGGCATCTTCTTCCCTGCTGCCGTCCTCACCCTCATAAATCATGATTACCCTGCATTTCCCCTTCTCCACATCACTTTTCTTTCCATAAAGCATCAGAATCACCCGGTTGGAAGGAACATCGTAATTCAGTTTCCTGTGCAGTCTTAAGATATTTTCTCCAGATATGTAAAGTGCTGGTCCGACGGTGTGGCTGACTGCCAGAATCGTCGTCTCCCTGCTGCCGGGAGAGCTGAAACTGTACTGTGCTAATATCTCATAATGTGGTATCATTCTGTATAGTGTCACCATCAGAATAACCGCGACTGCAAAACAGGAACATCTCTTCATTCGGTTCTTCCTTTCTTTTGTATATCTTCTTATACCTGTATTTTAATACATCTGTATAAATATATCTACTAAAATATATCTATTTAAATACATCTTATCTTCTTAGATATATTTACATATAATATCACTATACGGAAGGAGGCATTTTATGGGGCATATTAATATCAAGCTGGCTGATTTAATCTTCGAAAAAGGCAAAAGCAAAAACAAAGTCTGTTATCACTGTGAAGTCCAGCGGACTCAGCTGAACAATTACTGCAACAACAAGGTCTCCCGCGTCGACCTGGCCCTGATGGCAAGAGTCTGCGAATATCTGGACTGTGATATCAGTGCAATTCTGGAGTATGTGAGCGATGAGGAAGATTTAAACGCCGAAGAGACCAAAGCATCCGAGGCCGCGGAAGAAAAGAAAAAGGACTAGCCGCTCAAACGGACGGCTGGTCCTTCTATTTCTTTTTCCGTTTTACCTTTGTCTATTATTTTTCCAGTTCATCGAAGCTGGCCCGGAGCGTGTCACAGGACTCGCCCAGACGCTTCTTTTCCTCTTCGTTCAAATCCAGCGGAAGCACGCGGAAAATGCCGTTCTTGTTGATAATACAGGGAACGCCGGCATATACGTCGTTCTGCCCATACTCTCCGCGCAGCATGGCGGATACGGTCAGCACACTGTTTTCATCTCCCAGAATCGCTCTCGTGATCCTGGACAGTGCCATACCGATTCCATAGTATGTGGCGCTCTTCGCCTCAATAATCTGGTATGCAGCCCCGCGCACGTCCTCCTCAATCCGTTTTAATTCTTCCCCGCAGATGACCTCCATCCCGCCTTCCCCCTGTTCACCACAAAGGGAAAGGATGGGCTTCGTGGCGATCATCGCCTGACTCCACGGAACAAATTCGCTGTCTCCGTGCTCTCCCATCACATAGGCATGGACATTACGCGGATCCACGGAAAGGGATTCTCCCAAAAGGTAACGCAGTCTGGCGGTATCCAGGGCGGTTCCGCTGCCCAGCACTCTCCGCGGATTGAAGCCGGAAAGCGAGTACGTGATCCGGGTCATGATATCCACCGGATTTGTCGCCACCAAGAATATTCCGTTGAATCCCGACTCCGTAATCGGGTCTACAATCGATTTAAATACCGCTGCGTTCCGTTTTAACAGGTTTAGCCTGCTCTCCCCCGGCTTCTGTGCCACACCGGCGCAGATGACGGCGATATCCGCGTCTGACGTATCCTTATATTCCCCGGCGTAAATCTTCATATTGGACGCAGAAAAGGCAAGTCCATGGTTTAAATCCATCGCCTCGCCTTCTGCCCTTTTTCTGTTGATGTCAATCAGAACCAGTTCATTACAGATATTCTGATTCAGCATGGAATATGCATAGCTCATACCCACCATACCGGTGCCGATGAGCGCCACTTTTCTCTTATCCGTTCTCATAATCAGTTCACTCTCCTGTCTTGTCTTACGGATAGTATAACTGGTTATGGGAAAAATATGCTTTATCCTTAACCCTGACGTTCGATTTTTTTCGCCATCAGCTCACCATTGCTGCTGTAGATCACGGCGCTTTCTTTTGTAATCATCCCCTTCTTATAGAGGTTTAAAAGGCTGGTGTCCATGGATACCATTCCTTCCGACTGTCCTGTGGCGATCACGCTGTCGATCTGGTGCGTCTTGGACTCGCGGATCATGTTCCGGATTGCATTGTTGAAAAACATAATCTCAAAGGCCGGATAAACGCCGCCATCCACCGTGGGAATCAGCTGCTGGGATACAACCGCCTGCATGACCATGGAGATCTGCATCCGGATCTGCTGCTGCTGATTCGGCGGGAAATTATCGATGATACGGTCTATGGTATTGGCCGCCCCGACCGTATGAAGCGTAGAGATGACGAGATGGCCCGTCTCCGCCGCCGTCATGGCGATCTGGATCGTCTCATAATCACGCATCTCACCTACCAGAATGACATCCGGCGCCTGACGAAGGGCTGCCCGGAGTCCGGAGACATAGCTGTCCGTGTCCGTCACGATCTCTCTCTGGGTTACCACGCTCTTCTTATGACGGTGCAGATACTCGATCGGGTCCTCCAGCGTAATGACGTGGGCGTTTCTCGTATGATTGATCTTGTCAATGATACACGCCAGCGTCGTGCTCTTACCGCTGCCGGCCGGTCCCGTGACCAGGACGAAGCCCTTGGTCAGCTGGGCGATATCGATGATATTCTGTGGTATGTGAAGCGTCTCATAATCGGGCAGATCGAACGTAACCACCCGGATAACGGCGGCTAACGATCCCCTCTGCCGGAACACACTGGAGCGGAATCTCGACACACCGGGAAGGGCGAAGGAGAAATCGTCGTCTCCATGCTCTCTCACCTTCTCCATACTGCGGTTCCCCGCCAGTTCATAAAGTTCTGTGATCAGCGTCTCCATCTGAGCCGGAAACAGCTTCTCCTCATTCTGGCAGACAATTCTGCTGCCCAGCTTATAAGAGAACGGCATGCCGGGTACCAGAAAAATATCCGACGCATTCTGTTCCACAGCCGAACTCAACAAATCAATTACCTTCATACCTGCAAATCTCCCTGTCTTTCTTTCCCGCCGGAATCCGCAAACGGACTATTTCTGTTCTGTATCAACCGTTCCGCCCCATACCGGCATGGAGTCATCTATTTCGTAATCTTCCGTCTGAATCACGTTCCATTTCGTCACACGCACCGAGCCTTCCCCCTCCAAATCCGGTTCCAGCTCAATATGAAGTGCCTGCGCGCGTTCCATGGCCACTTCCGTCACCGCCGCGCCGTCTCTGTAATATTCTCCCAGCGCTTTCTCAAGCAGCGCAAGGCGCTCCTCATGCCCTGAGGCATTGGCACAGGCCGTCTTCACTTCCCCCGCCACCATGCGGTAGAATGCCTCGCCTTCCGTATCAGCCCTGTAATACTCCGTAACTGCGTCCGCGTTTCTGTTTGCAAGGCTTAAATCACTCTTTGCGGAGGTCAGGGACAGCATACCGAACGTGACGAGACACATAACGATAAAAATCAGTATCAGAGAAGAACTTCCAATATTCGCCTTAAATCCGCTCTCCTGCTTAGCCATCTGTTTCCTCCTGTCACCCCTGCTCTCTCTCGTGGCGGCTTACAGAGAGCGTGTAGACGCTGTTTTTCTCACGGCTGACGGTTATCTCCGCCGAGCTCTCCGCTTCGTCCGCCGAAAGCACTGCTGTGTAGATCTTTCCACTCGCGCTTCCGTCTCCGCCGCCCTCCGGAGTATCTTCCGCAAGGTTTCCATTTTTATCAAATTCCATCACGTACCGGTTCCCGGCGGCTTCATCACCATCTGTTTTAAAGGCATCATCGCCGTCTGCTCCAGAGGCGTCGTCCTGTGTAGAGACACTGGCGCCGAAACGCTGTTTCAGCCCCTCCGGTCCCTCCAGCTTCCATACCTCGGCCACGCTCTGGGCAATCAGTACCGACTGGTTCAAATCTGCGGCGTCCCGGCTCATCCGGTCCCCTTTCACGAAGACCAGGATGCAGACGCTGGAGCAGAGAATGAAGAAGAAGACCACTATGATCATCTCCATCATAAATATACCCGAATGCTGTTTCCTGCTCATCCTTTCATCCTCCGCTTCTTAAAGACAGCCAGATCCGGCCGCCTCCATCGCCACTGGTTGAGACGGAAAGCAGTTCCCCGTCCATGGACATGGCCACTTCGTCGCACTCCAGAATCTCATAGCCGTCATTTACGCCCAGACCGCTCTCCGTATCGGTGAACAGCTCCCAAAGCTTTCCATCCCTATAGTAGATATAAGTCACGTATTCAGAACCGTTTATCTCCTGCTTCAACTGAAGGACTGTGATTCCATCCATCTCGGTCAGTCCCACCATTCCGTCCTCGTCGCCCTGCCTTACCTTGTTGGCAATATAGCTCAGAGCCACATCGCCGCGGTAGGTCGACTCCGTCCTGGCATTGATATTCTCGTAGACCTTTCCTCCGATCAAAACCGCAAACAGCGCACAGAGCACAAATACGAGGAACAGAAGCATGGTAAACAACGTATTCACCAGCTGTCCCTTATGATCATTTCTGCGGCCCATCCGCGCACCTCCCAGCTATTATTCGTGAAGATTGACCGTAATATCCGGCATGAAGTTGGACGCGAATCCGCTGTAAAACACATCATACTTATCCCGGTCAATCAAAATTCCGTAATTTTCCTCCAGATAATCCACACTGGGCGGATATCTGCCTTCAATGGCGTAGCACTGCACGGAAGCTCTCCGTATGGCATCCCGCAGCGTATCCGCACCTCTCGCATCGGCCTTTTTTGAAAAGGACATGATTCCTGTTACAAAAAGCGCCAGCACGCACAGAAATACCAGTACGGACAGGACGTAGCCATAGATTTCCTTCCCTGTCTGTTTCCATCTTTTCATCGGCTCACCTCTTATCCAATGGCTGAAAGCACACCGACTAACGGCAGCATGACAGAGAGGAGAATCAGACCGACAGCCACTGCGAGAACGGCTACCATCGTCGGTTCAAGCCGGTTCACCATGTTGTCCAGTGCCGTATCCGCTTCCTCTTCGCAGCTTCTGGATATCTCCTCCATCACCTCATCGAGTCGGCCGCTTCTGACGCCCACCTTGATCATCTGAATATGGAATCCGCCGAACAGACCGGTGTTCTTCATGGCGCTGTAATAATCGGTTCCTGTCTCCAGTTCCTCTCCGCAGGCCTTGATCTTTTCCTCTACCGCAGGATTTTCCACCAGTTCGGCTGCCAGCTCCATGCCCTTTTCCAGCTCCAGACCGCTGTGAAGCGTCAGCGCCAGTACAGAAGTAAATCTGCGGTTCGCCACCGCCAGCGCGATCCGGCTCTTTCGCTTAAACCGGTCCATCATGCGCTGAGCCGCCTGTATCTTTTTGCCGCCTCTTCCCATGAGCCAGATAACGAAAGCCGCCGCGGCCAGAAGAACCCCTGCAATAAGAGCCACTCCGCTGAATATGCCCCCCAGTCTCGTCGCCGCTATGGATACAGGGCTGAGACGCGCTCCCAGCTGCTCATAAACACTTTCAAAAATAGGCATTACCTTCGTAAACAGGACGAACAGGACAACCAAAAGCATAAAAATCATGATGACCGGATACGTCACCGCGTTTTTGATGCTTTTCATCAGAATGTATTCTTTTTCATAGTACTCTGAAAGAGACGCCATCATCTGATCCAGGGTTCCTGTTTCCTCGCCCAGCTTCGCCATCCGGATCACGTAAGACGGATAACTTCCCACCTGCTCCAGAACGACAGAAAACGGGCTTCCCAGCTCCACTTCCTCAGACATATGTAACAGAATCTTTTTCTCCTCTTCATCTGCCGCATCCTCCGCCATAACAGACAATCCCTCATCAAGAGGGATTGCCGCGCGAAGCAGAAGAGATATCTGAAGACAGAAAGCCGAAAGCTCCCGGGCGGAATAATGTTTTTTCAATTCCTTCGCCATGTATCGCTTCTCCTTTATAATATGAAATTTTAATAAGAGTATTTTGCTTTATAATTCGAGCTGTTCTTGATATACTCTTCAATCGCCGGATCTCCCTTGCCGGAGGAGGCGAATGTCGGGTCCATCAGTTTCCAGTCTTGGCCGTCAAAGTAGATGATATTGTCCACCCAGCCCTGGCCCTCGATATAAACATTAATCCATGCGTGATACAGACTGCCCGTATATCCCACCACCAGCTTGGTCGGAATATTCTGGGAACGCAGCATCGCCGTCATAACCGCGGCGTAATCAAAACAGATTCCCTTTTTCTGAGACAGGATAGAATCGCAGTTCGGAAGATATCCGGACTGAACGGAGTTGGCTTTTGCCGTATCATATGTAATGTTGGTGACCACATAATTGTAAACGGACGAGACAACATCCAGCGCATCCGCAGAAGACGCGGCCACCTCTGCGCCCTTCTTTACTACGCTGCTGTCCGCAGTGAAATTCACATACTGATTTGGATATAAGAACGGTGCAAACTGGTCCGCAAGAGATACGGACAGATCCTGGCTGAACTTCACCGCATACTGGTTGCCCTGTACCTGTTCCAGCACTCTCACCGTATAGCTGCCGTTGCCTTCCGACATCGGGAACACCTCATAGGCAGATCTGGCATTTAAATCATACGTATACGTCTCTCCGCCGCTTTTGATCACCTGAACCTTGATCTTGGAGGAGCCTCCCGTATACTGCACCATCACATAGCCCTGGGACAGATTGGACGCATCCAGTGTCACAGAGTTATTGCTGTAAGTCGTCGTACCGGAAGCCTGCGGCGTTCTCACGTTGCTCCCCGCCGGCTTTGAATACAGCGGAACCGCTTCCTCTTCGACAGTCACGACAGCCAGGCTCTCCGGTTCTTCAGCCATCGCAGCTGTACTCTCTGCGGCAATCGTCTGCGATTCAGCCACAGATGCCTTCTGGCTCTGGCAGCCGCTCACCGACACCATAAGCGCCGTGCAGGCGGTCAGAACCACAATTCTATTCTTCTTCATCTTTCCTCATCTCCATCTCACATCGAAACAGGCCCTGGTGCCGGGCGGCACTAGCCCAGACGCTGTCTGACGATCTCGTAAGCGAGCACACCCGCGGCCACGGAAGCGTTCAGTGAGTCGATATTGCCCTTCATGGGGATCGATGCAACCATGTCACATTTTTCCCTGACGAGTCTTCCCACGCCGTCTCCTTCGCCGCCGATCACCAGACCGACAGGCCCTTTTAAATTCAGCCGGTACATCAGTTCGCCGTTCATATCCGCACAGACGAACCAAAGTCCCTTTTCCTTCAATTCTTCAATCGTGGCCGCCAGGTTTGTCACCTTCGCCACCGGTGTATAGTTGAGGGCTCCCGCCGAGGTCTTTGCCACTACCGCTGTAAGGCCGGAAGCGCGCCGTTTTGGAATAATCACTCCATGGGCTCCTGCTAAGTTAGCCGTACGGATGATCGCGCCCAGATTATGGGGATCCTCAATTCCATCCAGCAGGAAAATAAACGGTGGTTCCCCTTTTTCCTCAGCCGCCTTCAAAATATCCTCTACTTCAGCATATTCATAAGCCGCAGCATGTGCGATCACTCCCTGGTGATGGCCTTCCTCCGACATCTGATTCAAACGTTCCCTGGAAACGAAATTCACAATCGTATCCTGCTTCTTCGCCTCTCTGATAATGGACTGGATAGGACCGTCCTTTACGCCATCCTGCACATAAAGCTTATCGATGGTCTTTCCCGCGCGGTATGCCTCCAGCACGGCGTTTCTTCCTTCTATTGTAAATTCTTCCGTCATTCCAGTTCTCCTATTTTCTCAAATCCGTGGCTGATCAGTGTGACCAGCCGCTCCAGACGGCCCGTCAGGTAGAGGTAGCCGCAAAGCGCCTCAAAGCCCGTCGCCGTTCTGTAGTCCACCACGGTCGCATGCTTCGCCGTCGTCACCGACTTGGCGTTTCGTCCGCGTTTGTAGACCGCCGTCTCTTCTTCTGTAAGCTCTTCCAAAATGAGCCGTATCATCTCTGCCTGAGTGCCTGCATTGACCAGCGACGCACTCTTCTTATGCATCTTGTTCACCTGAATGCTTCCATGATTGATCACCATGGTGCGGACAATCAGTTCATAGACGGCATCTCCGATATAGGCCAGCGCCAGCGGAGAATACGTCCTCGGATCCATCTCCTTCAGCCTCAGCGCCTCATTGCAAAAGGTCTGGAATCCGACCTCTTCTCTTACGCCCTCTTCCATTTTACACCTTCTCTGGTGTCTTCCAGAACGATTCCCTTTAAAAGAAGCTTTCCGCGAATCTCATCGGCCAGCGCGAAATTCTTATCCTTTCTCGCCTGCTGTCTCGCCGCGATCATCTCTTCGATCTCAGAATCCAGTATCTCTTCCTTTTTCTCGGTGACGATGCCCAGCACGCCGCACAGCTTTTCGATGGTCTCTTTCAAATATACTACGTAAGCCCTGGAACTGTCTGGCCCTGCTGTGGAATTGCTCAGCTTGACGAGTTCAAAGACAGCAGAAATACCATCTGCGGTGTTAAAATCGTCATCCATGGCTGCCTCATACTTTGCAACCAGCTCGTCAACAGCTTCCCGGCTCTCGCCTTCTTTAAACGAATCGCCTGCCGCGCTGCTCTCCAGATCCTTAAGCTTTTGGACCGCAGTCAGAATTCGCTCTAAACCATTCTTGGAAGACTCCATCAGCTCCGCGCTGAAATTCAGCGGGCTTCTGTAGTGAGCGCTCAGCATAAAGAAACGAAGTATCGATAAATCATACTTCTCGCTGATCTCCCTGACAGTGAAGAAATTGCCCAGGGATTTCGACATCTTCCTGTTATCAATATTTAAAAATGCATTGTGCATCCAGTATTTTGCAAACTCTTTGCCGTTAGCCGACTCACTCTGAGCAATCTCATTCTCATGATGCGGGAAGACAAGGTCCTCTCCGCCTGCATGGATATCGATCTGATCGCCCAAATACTTCTTGGACATGACGGAACACTCGATATGCCAGCCAGGACGTCCCTCGCACCATGGAGACTCCCAGTAAGGTTCCCCTTCTTTTTTGGGCTTCCAGAGAACGAAATCCGTCGGATCCTCTTTGCCTTCCTCTCCCGTCACCTTGATCTCACGGAAGCCGGACTGCAGATCCTCGATATTCTTATGGGACAGCTTTCCATAGCCGTCAAATGATTTTGTACGGAAATAAACGGTTCCGTCGGCCGCCACGTAAGCATGGCCGCTCTCGATCAGACTGCCGATCATATCCAGCATCCCGCAGATTTCCTCTGTAGCGAGCGGATTCTTCGTGGCCGGCTTCACGTTCAACCCTTCCATGTCCTTCTTGCATTCTTCTATATAACGCTTGGAAATGGTATCGGCATCCACGCCCTCTTCAATGGCCTTCTTAATGATCTTATCGTCCACATCGGTAAAGTTGGAAACAAAATTCACCTCGTAGCCCTTGTATTCAAAATACCGTCTGACCGTATCAAACACGATCATCGGCCTCGCATTTCCTATATGAATGAAGTTGTATACCGTTGGCCCGCAGACATACATCTTGACCTTTCCCGGTTCCAGCGGCACAAATTCTTCCTTCTGCCTCGTCAATGTATTAAAAATTTTCATAGTTCCCTCCTGTTTAATTATTTCCCGCAGCAGCCACCACTACAGCCCTGACAGCCGCTGTCCATGATTTTATCATCATAACAGTAATCCCCCACTGTCGTCAATAAGGTAATTGCCTGTGCTGAAATTCCTTCCCCGCTGCCCGTAAAGCCCAGACCTTCCTCGGTCGTTGCCTTTACGCTGACACGGTCTGCCGGTATTCCAAGGGCGGCAGCGATATTCTCTGCCATCTGCGGTCTGTAATCCTTAAGTTTGGGCCTCTGAGCGATGATTGTCGCATCGATGTTCTCGATCACGTACCCCTTCTCTTCCAGAAGCGTTCCGACGCGCTTTAAGAGTTCCACGCTGGATATTCCCTTATAAGCCGGATCCGTATCCGGAAAATGTTCCCCGATATCCCCCAGCGCCGCCGCGCCGAGCAGGGCGTCCATCACCGCGTGAACTAACACGTCCGCGTCAGAATGGCCTAAAAGTCCTTTTTCATAGGGAACCTTTACTCCTCCGAGAATCAAATCCCTTCCGTCCGTCAATTTGTGTACATCGTATCCCTGTCCGATTCTCATATGATATCTTATATCCTTTCTGAAATCTGTATATTATATCTATCCACATTCTGAGTCCATAATACAAAACCCAGAATGATATAGCAGCTATGCTGCCATGTTATCCGGCTGCCCGGATTATAATTTAAAATATTAAACAATCATGCGGACCGCCTTTTTGATACATCGCAGCTGTATGTCATTCTGACAGAAACAGCTCTCTCCATCCACATGAACCGCCATCGGCTTATCCACGTGGACCATAGCCTCCCCGCATGTATAAAACCGGGTTCCCTTATTATGGGACTGCCTTCCAAACATGGAGTTTAAAAGCACCGGTATTAGTTTTCTCTTTTTTCTGTTATTCATTACACAAATGGAAAGTTTTCCATCGTCATAGGTGGCATCCGGCGCAAATTTAAAACCGCCGCCTTCATACGGATGAATATGTGCGGAAATAAAATAGGCATGATTAAACTCCACCTTCTGAACTCCATCCAACAGCAAATAACCCTTAGCGGGCTTTGCAAGCAGGAGTTGTTTGACACCAATCAGAAGATAGGTCAGCTTTCCTATATGAAGCTTATTTAAAATTCCCTTTGTCCTGGAATAAAGAATGTTATGACAAACCGCCGCATCCATGCCAATGCCTGCGCTGACCATAAATCTTCTGCAGGAAATCTCATCTCCTCCATATGTAAGCACTCCGTAATCCAGCTGCTTATGGTACTTTGGAGACAGAATCTTCTTCAGACAGCGTCCCGGTTTTCTCGGCAATTTCAAGCTTCTTGCTAAATCATTGCCTGAACCGGCAGGAATATAACCTAAGGTAACGGGGCTGCAGAAAGAAAGACCATCCAGAATCTCGTTGACAGTGCCATCCCCGCCGACTGCAACGATCACGTGCGGTTCCCTGCACCCTTCTGTCAGCTTTCTGGCAAAAACCTTCGCATCTCCCGGCTTCTCAGTTATATACGCCTGATACTGGGCGTTCTCACGCTCCAGAATCCTTTCCAGTTTTTTCCATACGTTCTTCCCCCGCCCGCACCGCGCGTTTGGGTTTATGATAAAATAGTACATGGAATCCCTCCACCATTTGCTAATCTTAAGTATATCATAAATCATATAAAATGAATAATAAAATTTTCTTAAAAATATTTCCAAAAAAGTGTTGACAATTTACACAATTCATATTATACTAGCAAAGCAGTCGGGAACACAGAAACAAAAAGTTCCGAGACAAGCATGGGATCTTAGCTCAGCTGGGAGAGCATCTGCCTTACAAGCAGAGGGTCACAGGTTCGAGCCCTGTAGGTCCCACTGATAAATAAACTACTTATTTATCAAACAATTTCATATGGCGGAATAGCTCAGTTGGCTAGAGCACACGGTTCATACCCGTGGTGTCGAGAGTTCAAATCTCCCTTCCGCTACTCTTTCAAAGCTCTGAAACCTGCATGCTTGCTAGTGTTTCGGGGCTTTTTTAGTTTTAAAATTTTGTTTACGTTTGAGGGAGGAATTATTATGGAAATTATAAACTATTTTGATGTAGATGATAAAATATTTTGGAAAGAAGAAATTGGCAAAAGTGATTGGGGAGCTGGACAATACTTATATAGATTATTGAACAACAATCAATTACTGGATCTGTGTGGAAACTCAACAAAAGTTCTTATGCTTGTAGAAGGAAAAACACTTATTTCATTTTGTACTTTAGCAGAACAGGATGATGTAAGGGATACTTCATTAACTCCGTGGATTGGATTTGTATATACTTTTCCCGAATTTAGAGGGCATAGATATCTGGGAAAACTATTGGAGTATGCTAAAAACGTTGCAGCTAGTGAAGGGGCAACGCATATATATATTTCTACAAATCATATAGGATTATATGAAAAGTATGGCTATTCTTTCTATAAACTCATGAAGGACGATGAGAACCAAGACTCTAGAGTATATAAAATAAATCTGTAAATGTTATTTGAGATCTGAACTGGCAAGCGTGTGAAGAAATCTCTGTAAAAGCAGATCTTCTAAGATAATGTTAGGAGCGGAAGGGCTTTCTATAGTTTTCCGCTCTTGGCTTATATATATCGTACTTTTTCATTCTGGTATCAATTCAATGAATTTCTTATATAACGCGGCATTTTTACTATTCAGCTTGTCACCGTGATGAGTGATATATCCTTCACTTAGTTCAGCATACTCTTCTTTAGTTATTTTCCCTGAGAGATAATATTTTATTTGCTGCAGTAGTTGTTCTTCCATCGCTTCTCCCCCTTGATTTAAATTATATTATACAGGCTATTATTAAATAAAAATAGGGAATAGCTGAGTTTAGTACTCTTCTATTCCCTATTTTTTTCGATATCCATCTTGAGTCAGTTATTAATGTTTCCACGGCGATTTCTATTTCCGAATACTTGTTAAATTATTTCTGTTACACGTTCCCGTTCTATTTCCTGTAACCACATTTCGGACAAACTCCATTTTCATCTAATGCAATACCACATAATGGACAACGATCCTTGGTCATTTGGGGGTTAAATTCCTCAGATGCCGCATTCACTCCGCTTGTAAAGGTTATTTTCACAATGTTTAATTTGTCCTTCAACAGATCATAAACAATTTTAATCATGCCCTCAACTGTCATGGTCTCTTTTGTCACAACTAGACGGCACTCCGGATACGCGGTTGCAAGTTCTGTCTTGAAAGCAGGGCCTTTCATGATATTGGTAGGAGCTCCGTCTTTAATGCCCTGGGCCTCATATACCCCTAGAAGAGCCGGAAGCAATGGGTCATCTTCGCGTAAAATCGTTGCATGGTCAAAGTTTTTCAAAACGTCCCATGCTGTTTTCTGAATCTCATTACAGGGGAATACCATGTTGACACCAGTATTAATGGTGTCCTCAACCTCCAGCGTCAATATGCCAGTGTGTCCATGCAGATACTGAGCTTCACCCTTAAAACCATAAAATCTGTGTGCATACTGTAAATCCAACTTCGTGATACTTCTCATATAAAACCTCCTTGTCATTTGTAATTACGCGTCTTTTAAATAATGATAACTAATACTATTATTAATTATAAACACTAAATCAAAATAAGTCAAGCATTATTAGTATATAATTGATTTTAATTTATTTTACTTGTTACTTTTCATGAAATAGGGAACAGGGTCCAATCCTATAAACCACAATGCCTGAGATAATTATTTAATTCATTTTCCTTTTTCCGTAATAAATAACGATCCGGCGCTCACTTGCCTTGCTGAGATCGGTTCTGTCAAGGCTTTTCAAAATACCGATGCCCTTGCAAAGTATTGAGGCATTGTCCTGAGTATGAACGCTTCTATCAAAAGAAATATGCTGAAACAAGAAACCATCAGCTTAAGCGAGCACTCGCGTTGACTTTCCGTAAATTTATACATCTGCTCTATGGTCTGCTGGACAAGAGCCAACTCTACTCTTCGGAAAAGAGCAGGTAATCCCTATTGCATTTCTTGCTTATGAAACTCGTTGTAGGTCACAGTTTTATTAAAGTTACCCTTTATTACGGTATATCCTCAGTTTCAGATCTCAATATCATAAAATAAAGGAAATGCAGTATCGCCAGCCAAAAGCGATTCTGCACTTCCTTCTTCATAGTCTGTTATCTTCATAGTCTGTTATCTTCATAGTCTGTTCTATTGGTTAAACCCGTAATCGTTACTCACTGTCACTCTTTGTCTGACTATAATCTTCTGTCACACAAGTCATCCCGGTCTCTTCAAATCCACGGATTGTGGAATCCAGGCTCAAATGACCGCCACCGGTCGTAAGGCGGTCACTGATAATTCCCATATCAGCCAGGTCCTTGCTGCTGGCCGTATCCATATTAAAGCCAAGACGGATCAGCAGGTGTTCTTCATCCTTGACTTCTGCCTTTACAAATACACCGGGAAGTGTCCCAAAGGTATCCGCAAAGGCCGTTAAATACTCTTCCGTGAGTTCCTCCGGTTCGGCGTCTACCACGCTTTCTTCCAGCATTGCCTTGATCTCATCACCACTGGAAACAATGTCGTACTGCTCTCCCTCGTCGGTGCATCTGGTCATGGACAGATTCATGTATTCGGAAAAACCGCCGCTGACAACGCTGAATAATTCCCCAGTTTGGGTACTGATCGTTTTTTTCTTATTAATAAGAGTAACGGTTACGACAAACTCTTCGTCGACTGCTTCCCCGCTTTTTAAGCCGGCCATCAGCCATGTGGGGACATCATAGAAGCTGTCGCCGCCATTTTTAACCTGCTCTGCGATTGCTTCGGCCATGCTGTCGGAAATGCCGGAAACAATGTTATTCGTCTGAATATGTACCTTCACATGGCCCCATTTTTCTTCCCCTTCCACGGCTTCGGCCGTATAAGTAAAATTCTTTGTCAATGCATACGCTTCCTGATACACTTTATCCATTGCGGTCGCATTTTCTGCCGTTACCGCGGCAAGCATCGGATGAAATTTACTATCCTCATCAAGATACGGCTTCATGCTCTCATAATCTCCCTGCTGATATGCATTCAGCACCGTAGTTACCACATCCACATCCGAAATCTGTTTTTTTCCGCCTATGGCGCTGCATCCGCTGCCAAGCAGGCAGATCGCCGTAACGGCAGCCAGTATTGTTATTCTTTTCTTCATTCTCATCTGTATTCCTCCTGAATTAACTGAAATATTTGCCCTGTATTTCCAGGGTCTCCTGTCGAATCCTCCGACGGTTTTTGAATCATGATCAATCTTTGTCTTTACGTTTTTTTATTTGCCATACCTCTTCCATCTTTCCTCTGAATTTAATTTTAGTAATCATATCATAGAAATCATTTTTCCGAATCCATTATGTAATGGATAGGCTCCGGAAATGTAATGAAACGTTTTTACCGTCAAAAGAATCCATCCCGAGCCGGGATTACACTTAATAGGAAGAAAAATATACAGCCTGGGGAAATTCTCCCCATCCATTCATTCGACATTTATTTACATTTTTTTCCATTTCTGCTATAATCCATTATGGAGGGTTGCACAAATGGTAAACAATAAAATATTAATGTATATGAAGCTAAAGGATATTAATAAAACACAGTTATCCGCTTTAACAGGTATCCCAGCTACCACTCTTAATCGTATTATCAACGGAACTGTCATCAATGTAAAAACCGCTTACATGGAGACCATCGCGAAGGCACTGGGAACGACGATCTACAATCTATTTGATTTACCAGAACTGAACCAACCTCTCATTACTGCATTGAGACCCGAAGAAGCAGGAACCGTAGTTGAAAAGCTGTTATCTGAAGAAGAGTCGCTGCTGCTCTACTGGTTCCAAAACTCATCTCAGGATTCCCGCGCCTCGATCTTAATGAAGGCTAGAAATGAATATTACGTAACGCAGAGGGAAATCAACGAAAAGCTGTCGGTCGGCAAACCTTTTGTGGCTGAAACAGAGGATTACAATCAAATTGAATTCAATTTTAAGCATCCGAATTAGCCGGGTGCTTTTATTTGCTGCATATCCCGACCCGCCAAAACTCGCCTGTTCAGCCTATGATGGCCTAAAAAAACTGTATGCTGTCATTCGGAGTATACAAAAAAGGCGGGAAAGGTATTTTCTACCTTCCCGCCTCATGATAGACAGTATGGATCTGTCCGATTACTCAATCACTGTTATACTATATTTCCCGGTAATACGCGTCGGCATATACATTCTGATCCGTCGGCTCCGATGGCTGCGGCCCCATCACCTGATCCCGCAGAACCCAGTAAAGTTCCACAAATGTCATCTCATAGTACGGATTCACAAAGATACCGCCAATACAGCAAACCAGCATTCCCAGCAAATACCAGCCGATAAAGGATAATTCCAGCACAAATGTATCAAACTTATTGCCAGCCATCATCTCTTTGCTGAGCCGGAACGCCTCGTGCCATTCCATCTCCGGATTATCCGCCAGCAGATAGGGTATCATGTAATATTCATAGTGCTTATAGATACCGGGGATTACAAGCAAAAGCGTCCACAGACTTTCAAAAAGTCCCCTCAAAAACATGGTCTTCACAACATTCAGATAGTGGCCTCCGCCAAACGCGAAGAAAATACGTCCGACTCCGGCCGACTGCTGCATAATGGCGCTGTCCATAAAGTAGCGCAGCTTACCGACCGCTACGAGGTTGCTTACAAATATGCCGATCACAATGGCAATAGCCATTACAACGAGAATAACCCCTAAAACTATCAGGAAAATTGTCATGCTGTGCTCATCCCATACGCCGCTGCCCGAGTAGGAATTCCGGCTCGACCGGCTGCCTGCGCTGATACTGCCGCCTCCGCCGGAGCTTCCCGCTCCCAGTATTCCCGCAATGAAACAAACCAGAACACCGTACCAGTAAAACGGCTTCATATCCTGCTTTGCCCTGTCCTTTAACTCTGCTCTTGTCCACATACTCCATTCCTCCTCTGATCGCTGTCACTTTCTTCCAGATACCACTATCCTATCATACTTTTTAAGGAATTACTATTTCTGATTCTTTACGATTCTCTGAACGGACTTCGTCCGGCACATGGGGAACCATATGCTGGAAACTGCAAATCGCGCCCGATTGCTCAGGCAGAATACTCCCCATTGTACTCATCATATCCGGTAACCGCAGCAAAATCGATATGATACGGGAAGTAGACATTTCGGCATTGCGGCAGACTGTCCTCCAGAAAACAGAGGATATCCTCCGTCATATTTTTCGAAAAATACTTTTCATTTAACACTCCGCTCATAACAGCATCATCGCCGATATACTGTACAAGCAAAAAACCGTAACTCGGTTCTGCAATCACCAAATCATGGAGAGAACCGCCAAAGTCTTCATTTTTGCTGTCATAGAAACGGATCATACAAGAGCTTTCGGCCGGAAAAAATTCTGCGTCAAAAGAATGTCCGCAGCTCTCAAACTTCTTTTTCATTTGAGCCTCCTTATTCTGTGATTGATTAAACACTTCTGGATTCTATTATAGCCTATACATGAGAATCAGCCAATCACAAATTGCCGTCTCTGCTTTCAGAGTCCGCAAACCATGCAGATTGCCCCAATGTCACGCTGCAATGGAAATATATTAGTCAATGCAACCGAAAGTTGACCGTCAGGCAGTTACAGCAACCGGGCCTTATGTGATAGACTAAAATGGTTGAGGAGGTAATAACAAATGCGTTTAAGACGACGAATCCTAAGAATTATACTATTTCTGCTGGCAGTACCTGTAATCCTCTGCGGGGCCTTATATGGCTTTCATAAAATCAGTCTATGGGCCGAAAGCAGAAAATATCCGCCTGTCGGAAAAATGGTGGAAGTAAATGGCCACCAGATGCATGTGTATGGCGAAGGCGATGGCAATGAAACACTTGTATTTCTGTCCGGCTCGGGAACTGCTGCCCCTGCTCTGGATTTTAAGGCGCTCTACAGCAGATTAAGCGATCAGTACCACATCGTAGTCGTGGAAAGAGCCGGTTATGGGTTCAGCGAGACCGCTGACGTTCCCAGAGATATCGATACCGTGCTGGAGGAGACACGCTCGGCCCTGACGCTGTCCGGGGAAAATGGTCCCTATATTCTGTTTCCTCACTCTTTGTCCGGCATCGAAGCGCTCTATTGGGGACAGAAATATCCCGATGAGGTAAAAGCCATCATCGGCCTTGATGCCGCAGTGCCCACCCTTTATCTTTCCTGGGGAAAGCAATTGCTGGAGGACACCGCCGATCATATAAAACTGCTTTCGTTCTTTTACCGGTCCGGTCTGGTGCGGCTTCAGCCTGAAATCTACAATACGGACCCGGCCATGACTATGGATGTCTTATCTGATGAAGAAAAGGCAATGTACAGAGCGGTTGTTATGCGCAGCTTTATGACCGGCAGCATGGCTGACGAGGCCAGATCCTGTTATGATAATGCCGTAAACGTTGACAGTCTGGGTAAACCCGTAAAAATCCCTGTTTACTATTTCATTTCCGATGGTTCCCAGGTAGCTTCCGGCTGGCGGGATACTGTAACAGATTATCTTTCTTCCTTTGAGAATGCCCACTATATGTTTTTAGACTGCGGCCACTACGTTCACGACGAAATGCCGGATGTGATCGCAGGAGAAAGTATAAATTTTATGAAATCTCTTACAAAATAAGGGGAACACACCTTCAATATGACAGGCTTCTCTACTCACCGCCCTCACTTTTTGTATCCATTTCGTTCATTGTATGTTAAAATCGTTTTAATCAGTTTAATACCTGTCTTATCCGGTAATATGCTGGAATAAAAGTGAAAGGTGGGTCTCCGTATGTTTGAAGCTTATTTAAGCGAACAATTGGTTAGCGTCATTGCAGCTCGAAGTGAAGGCACTCATATCACCCTATTTTTCGTAGATGTAAACGCATCCCCCTATTCCGTCCCGTATATCACAAGTTAGGTCTCCATGATATAGATATGGAGCAGACGGTTAATAGCCTTAGGTTTACACCAATGTAATGGAAAAGATAATGTTGCCTTTGTTTCGCGAAGGCATGTAATTTCCAATAAGGAGATCTTATGAAATCACAACTTACCTACCATTGCCACATGAAAGAATGGGAATTATTGAAACGCTTCTCATCTTCGCAGACAGCACGTATGGACTCCTGGTACATAATCTGCCGTTACCACAATAAAAATGCAATTCCCGGAATCAGAACGATAAAAACTATAGAAAACGGAATCTATCGGTTTCACTGCACATTTCGCGTAGACTGCTCCGACTCTCTGCTTGAATTAACCTATATAAGGGACAGGTTTTTAACGTTCATTCACGCGCTTATCCTTATAATCCTGGCCGGTATTTCATGTATTGGCATCTTCAGTTTTACGCTTCCCAGCTTTTTTGGCGGGCTATGCGGTCTAGCGGTTTGTGTCCTGCTGATTTTTCTTCAGAAGCAGTTGAAAAAGCAGGCTTTCTCTAATATGGATAAATATATACAGACGTTTATTTTATCTGAGAAATCCTGACTTACCTTCCAGTGGCTTATCCTGCCCTTTATGCATGCTGCTGATGCTCTAATGTACCTGTATTCCCCACCGCTACCGCGCTGACGCACCGGTTCTTTTTGTCGGCTGCGTGCTGCCTCCCCTGCAAAATCATAGGTAAAAAACAACTATACAAATTCGTTCTATATCAAATACAGCAATACTCCGATAGAATACTCTTGAAAGGAGATGATAGAATTGAAATACGAAAACGGCAGAGATATCTTTCCCGAACGGCTATTAAAGCAAATACAGAAGTACGTATCCGGCAAGCTGGTCTATATCCCATCGAGTGACAAAAAACGTGCATGGGGCGAGACGTCGGGATATAAACAGTATCTCATAGAACGCAATCGTGACATCAAGTCAAAATTTAATGCGGGCGCCAGCGTTGAACAATTAGCTGATGAATACTATCTTTCCTGTGAATCTATCAAGAAGATTATTTATTCCAAAAAGGAGGTATTCACTATGGAATACGAATGTACACTGTCGTCAGCGCAGAGTTTCGCAAAGAATGGCAAGCTTGAAGAGTGGGTTCATACCTATCTGTTATCAGACGGCCATAACAAGGATTTTTCAGACGGCTTGAAGCTTTTCGACAGATATTTTCTTGGACCTGTCAAAATGCCCTTATCGCTCTTGACCCGCTGCTGCGGCCCTGAAGAAAACATGAAATGGCGGATTAATGAGGAATGGTTTGAGAAGCATGTAAACGAGCTATCGGAGGTTCTTAAGAAAGAAACGGATATGCCCCCATTAATCGTCCACTACCTGATCGAGGACGGCAAAACCGAGGGGGAATTCGAGTTAAATGACGGCAATCATCGACTGGAAGCCTATTCCCGCCTTGGAATCGAAGAATACTACGTAATTATCTGGATTACAGAGAAAAATGAGTATGATTTATTTCTGTCTGCATACTCCCAGTATTTTAAATGACACCGGGAAACACTTCATAAACGGAAAAGCCAGGGAACAGCTGAGTGCAATCCCTCTCCGGTCCCCTGATCTTTTACCTTTTAAAGGCGGCAGTTTCAAAATCTCCTGCCGCCTTTCCGCCGGTTTCTCAGCCGCGCAGTGCTCCCTTTTCGTCTGTCTCCAGCGTAATCTTCCCGGTAGCCATTGCCCCGGTTCCATCAAAATAGTATGCGCTGTTATCGACCACCTGAAGGCCTGTAACCATGGCATTGTCCTCGCCTAAATAATACCATTTCTCTTTACTCAGCACCCACTGACTGCGGTAGGCATATCCCGATTCATTGAACCAGTACCATTTACCGTCGATCTTTTCCCAGTCATTTTTCGTATAGCTTCCGTCGTCATGGCGGTACCAGCGGCCGTACACATCTTCAATCCAGCCTGTCTTTGCCTTTCCCGTAACCCAGGTTTTCATAAATTCAGCAGGGTCTTTGTACAGCCGTTTGATCCCCTCCGTGGAGCTGCCCCAATCGGCCAGCTGAAAATGCGGCTTGTCCACGATCGATTTCCAGTTTCCGCCCCATATGAGGCCCAGCGACACACCTACCGCGCCGGCTTTTTCGAAAAAGCCGCCGGACTCGTTATAGGCTCCCTGCCCGTCATTTCGATAGATGTCAAAGGCGGTTCCCCACTGATGAAACGAGCTGTAAGAGCTTCCCGGCGCATTGGTCACTATACTGCCCGGTTTTGTGCGGCCCTGTGCGTAAAGCGCATCCTGCTCCGCTCTGGTGCGCAGCGTCTCGCCTATTTTAACTGCCAGTCCCTGTTTTCTGCACTCTTCCACCATATTGGCGGCCAATACCTGCAGACGGGGATGGCACAATGTGATATCTTTCATCTGATTATCTCCTTTCCTCATGTTTCCGGCCGAAGGGAGGCTGACGTCTTCCACTGCTGAAAGCCGCCCCTTCCATGCGTAAACATAAGCGTTTCTAAGATATCATATGACAGTTCGTGGACAGTCGTGCCCCGGCTCACGTTAGCGGTCTTCTCATACAAGTCTGTAACGGGGCCGCTCCTCTCCGAAAAGCCAGTATCTCAGCCAGTCATCCAGAACAATCCCGGCAAGGCTGATCCAGAGCCATAAGAAGGAAAACTGCGGGCAGATCTGCCCAAGGATGTTACCGGGCAGTCCGCTGTAATCCCAGATATTCCACCCCAGCCAGATGTTGACGATACACCCCGTAATCAATTCAAAATATGTAATGATCGCCGCCCCCAGAAGCATCTGCTTCCACAGGAGCAGCGTCCACGGAAGCAGTTCATTGATCAAACCAAGGCAGATAAAACAGACGCCGCCCAGTATGAACATGGTCCAGTGACTCCAGCCACGCTGTAAAATCTCTATGATATTATATAGAAGGCCCCCTGTTACAAACAGGAGCAGATATTTGCCCGTCTGTTTCACCAGCATCCCCCTCCGCTTCAGACTCTTTGTAAAGGATATGCTTATTTCTGCCGTAAATTGCTATAGAAATTTCAGTTCCTGCTGATCGTATTCCTGTTTCGTCTCCAGCAGCACCGGGGTCTGTTTCAGCATTCCACTGAACTTTGTGTCATCCAGTACCCAGTCTTTCATCTGATCCGGCTCGACGATGAGCGGCATCCGGTCATGGGTGCTGACCATCGACTGGTTGGCTTCCGTCGTTAAAACCGTAAATCTCTTTTCGTCTCCAAATACATTGTAAAAACCGGCCAGGAAGATCACCGGAGCGTCCTCGCGGTAAAATGTCACTTTCTCTTTTTTCCGGTTCCACTCATAAAACCAGGTACAGGGAATGATGATTCTCCGATGCAGAATGCTCTCGCGAAACATCTTCTTTTCCAGCACCGTTTCAGACCTTGCGTTAAAGATCACGCCCTTCCCCTGAAAATTAGGAAAGCCCCAGTGCTGCCATTCCAGCTTCATTTCCCGGTCTCCCGCCACCAGAACCGGCGCCTCATCTGTGGGATGAATATCCTTTCTCAGCCGCTCCAGACGAAGCTTGTCATTGACTGTTTCCACTAATTTTTCGATCTCCCGCGCCGTCTCGTCATCCACATAATATCGTCCGCACATATGATTCTCCCGTCCTTTTGCCCTGTTTTTACTGGTAGTATTCCATGTTTTCCTTAAAAATACACTTCGAGGCCGCCGATCGGGCAGCCACACAGGCTTGCTGCTTCATACGTGCTCTGATCCTCCAAACTATCACGTATTTTCCCGAAACAGCTCACGTCGATTCCTGTTAATATATAAGTATGCTTTATATTCTATCAATTTTAATGCCTTCCTGCATCTCTGTCAAATGCAATGTCATATCGCGCCCGATGTTTAGATATCCCATAAAGAAAAGGCCCCGGCCGCTTTTAACAGCTCCGGAACCTTTTCTCACTACTCTTTATTTATGAAACAGCGACGTAATCATATTCCAGATCCGCGTAAAGATACTGGCGATGCGGTGGAACACATTTCCCTCCGGGTGGTAGCTCTCATCCACCTCTGCAGTGGTGCTCTTATCCTTTTCCTTGATTTCACCGGTGCGCAGAATGATCTGCACGGTGCGCGGAGACGGGTTCTTCTCCGATGTCAGGGATACCGGCTTTGCGTCCATATCGATATTCAAAATGGTGGTATCCTTTGTCGTATACTCATCCCATTTATCGTCGATCAGCGTTTTGATTGTATCCTTTGCATTTTTAAGCACGTCTGTCTGGTCCAGTCCGTCTCCCATTCCATCCAGGGTTCCTGCCAGACCGTTTAGTGTCTTCTGGGTGCTGGCGTTTAAGGAATCGCCCACCGTTTTCATCTGGTTTTCAAAGGAGGTGCAGAACACGGTCAGGGATTTTAAGCTCCTGGCGGCGGCGTCTGTCATTTTCCCCAGATCCCTCAGAGTATCCAGCGTATCCTCGTGATAGTAGTTGACCGTCTTGGTCAGGCTGTCTGCATCGGAAATGATATCGTCCAGCGTGTTGCACATACTGGCTGCCAGATGGGACATATCCGCCGTATTCTGCAGCAATCCCACCGCATTTCCCTTCTGGGAGGCGGCTGCCTGCAAAAGGACCTCTGTCTGTCCGATCATGGTCTGTATATCCGTAATCAGTCCGGTGTTTCCCGCAGTGCCATGGAAGCCTTCGACGATCGCGCCAACCGCAGCGGCGATATTACCCGTGTTTGGCTGGGATGCAGTAGCGGTCTCATATAGTGCCTGGGACGCATATCTCATGAGCGCATCGATCTCATCGGTGGCCATGCCAACCTCATTTCTTAAATAGGAAGCGACCTCATCCTCATCTCCCAGATTCACGCCTGCGCTCTCCATCTCGCCGATTAAATCTTCCAGGCTGTCCTCACTGAAATATTCCGCTTTTTTACCGCTCAGCCCGCCGGTCGATGCGACCAGTCCGGCAAGTGCAGGCGCCAGCGCACTCACACCGCCATCCAGCTTTGCCTGCGACTGTTTGAAGGTCTCTAAATCTGCCTTTGTCTTTTCCATCAGCTGCAGAAATGCCTGTGCTCCCAAATCCACCTGGGGACTGTTTAACATGGAACTGATTCCCCGTAAATCATCTCTTAAATCCCGCATGGTGGCCTTCATGTCCTCCAGATCCGGCGACAGATCGTCGAGATGGCCGGTCAGCTCATTTACATGGGAATTCATTGTATCGAGGAATTTTTCTGCCTCCTTCATATGCCCGGAAAATGGTTCAAACTGCTGGGACAATTCATTTAGGCCAGCCAGAGCCTCGTCAGCGTCGGCGTATACCTTACCCTTGGAGTCTGCGAAAAGCTGGCGGCTGTGATCGAGTCCGCGCAGGCCGTCGGCCGTATCTTCCACACTCTTCTGCATGCCGTCGAATGTATCAAATAGTGTGTCCAGGCTGTCGCTGATGGCATCCGCGGAGTCCTCGAGGGTCGTCTTCGCCTCGCGCAAATCCCCCACCTTATCGAGCTGGGCTGCGGTCAGCGGAACAATAGTAAACACGACACCGCTGAAAGAGAAATCATTCGTTCCAATGCGGATAGAGTAGTGCTGCTCTTCTCCCGGAAGCGCGAAAAATATAACCGCGTTTAAATTTCCCATCGATTGGACCTGAGCGCCTTCCGCTTCCAGACTCAGGTTTTTATCCATATCCACAACGGTTCCAGCCATGAGAACCATGTTATTGCGGTAATAATCCGATACCTGCTTATTCGGTGTCAGATCCACATTTACTTCCACCAGGCCGGCCGCGCCGTAAAGCTCTTCCGCTTTCTTCTCCAGTCCGTTTAAGCGGTAGCTCACCTGGATATTCCAGGGGAGTTCTTCCCTGGTGGTATCCGTGCCGCCTTCAAAATAAAAGCGATCCTCCGAATTTTCCAGGTTGAAAGTAAGCTTACCCTCCGAGTCCGTCACCGGTTCGGCGTGATCTGTCATGTTGGTAATTCTGTTGTACGTGCCGTAATCGACAATCTGGCTGCTTCCATTCGTGGTGTAGCTCTTTACGACACTGCTCTCTTTTATCTCCCCATAGGGGTCCATGGTGATATAAAGCGTCTCATCGCAGACCGGGGTGTCTGCCGCCGCTCCCGCCTCCATAGTCGGGCCGCATGCAAGCACTGCTGCTAAAACAAACGCTGAAATCCGTTTACTCTTCCTCATGGCTGTCATCTCCCTTTTCCTTCTGATCTGACTCTCCGTTCTGCGCTGGAGTTATGTTTTCCTCTGGACTGCCTTTTCCTGCCGCGGGAGCCGGACGCTCTGCTGGTGTCAGGTTCTTCTCCGGCACCTCACTCTTCTTCGACGCCACATTCCTCGCCCCCGTCAGATTTTTAGCCGCCGCCAGACGTTTCCGCCTTCTCTCTTTCCGTGCATCCGCTTTCTCCTGCTGCCGCTTGATCTGCTTATCAAATGCGGACAGGAGGGCCGGAAGCAGGGACAGTACCAGTGTCACGCTCAAAAATGCCCCGCGCCCTACCAGACGCCCTACCTGGGAGATCGCCTGTATGGACGAAGTAAAGTACAAAAGATAGCCAACCACCATCAGAATACCGCCCGATGTCATGATGGACAGCGTGCTCTTGTTGACAGCGGCGACCGCAGCCTCCCGGCGGCCTTTTTCCTTACGAAATGCCAGATAGTTGTTTGTCATCAGAATCGAGTAATCGATGGTGGCCCCCAGCTGCAGGCAGCTGACGATAATGTAGCCGATATAGATCATGCTGTCCCCCATCACGTAGGGCAGCGTCATATTCAAATAGATGGCAACTTCGATGGGTACGATCACGAGGATCGGAACCAGGATCGACCGGAAGGTAATGAATACTACCAGCGCCACACCGGCCAGAGACAGCAGAGATACATTATTATAATCTTCCGTCAGAATATCCCTGATATCGATGGTTGTAGGTGTCATTCCAATTACGTAGGAATGATCGGGATAATACTTATGTACGACCTCCTCCAGTCTGGCACTGCACTCGAATGCATAGTCACTCTCCTGCAGCGTATCCATGGAGATCAGCATTCTGGCGTAATCCTCATTGCGAAGCTGGCTGGTTAAATCCTCGGGAAGAAAGCTTTCCGGAATTCCGTTCGGCATGGTGCCCGACATGGAAATCACATAGTTGACGAAATCCAGATTCTCCAGTTCCTTCGCCAGTTCTTTTTCCGTCACACTGGAACCGTTCGGCACGATACAGATTGTCATATTGGACTTTTTAAACAGGCTGTTAATCTCCTGCGTGTCCTCATAGACCCGCGTTCCCGGCCCCGCGCCGATGGCGTCGTCGCCGTACAGGAACTTATTCATACTCTGGCCGAAATAACAGGGAACCGCTAACAGGGCCGCTAACAGGAACACCGGAACCCGGATCTTGTACATGGCCCGTGCAAATCCATCAAATGAGGCAATAAGCGGCTTATGCGCCGTCTTCACGATCTTGTCGTCAAACCGGAGAATAAGCGTCGGCATCAGCAGAAGTACGGTAAGAAGGCTGCATATAATGCCCTTTGCCAGGACGAATCCGACGTCCTTACCAATGGTAAAACGCATAAATGCAATGACGATGAATCCCACGATCGTCGTCGCTCCGCTGGCGAGAATGGAACTGCAGGATTCCCTGATCGCCTCCACCATGGCCTCATGGATCTCCATGCCCCTGTTTTTCAGGGCCGTAAAGGTATGCAGCAGGAAAATGGAGTAGTCCATCGACACCGCCAGCTGCAGAATAGCCGCCGTGGAGAAGGTAAAGAAGGATATCGTTCCGAAGACGATGTTCGATCCCATATTCAAAACGATCGCCACGATCATTACGAAGATAAAGAGGAACGGCTCCATCCACGACGTGGTCGTCAGTGTCAGGATCAGCCATATGATAACGATTGACATGGCAATCGCCATGGTGATCTCCCTCGTGATCGAGGCCTCACGCTCCTTGCTGGACACTGCGCTTCCGGCAAAACAGCCCCGGTCCTTTCCAACGATCCGGTAGATCTCTTCGATGGCCGCATTGGTGCGCGGTTCTCCGTCTTTATCTTCAAAGACGATGTCCATCAGGGCATTCCCATCTTTATAGTAATCATCGATTGCCAGCAGATCGACACCGATGAACTCCGTCATGCTTTCATTAAGGAACGGCGCTCCCATATAGACGTCGGTCGAGACGTCGGAGCCCAGTACCAGATCCACCCCATCGACCGCGGATATTTCTTCCCGGATGCGTTTCGCCTCCTGTAAAGATACGTCCTTAACCATGATCCGCGCCATGCCGGGATAGCCAAACTCCGCTTCCATCACATCCAGCGCCTGTTTGGTCGGTGCAAAATCCGGCAGATATTTGCTCAGATCATAATTCACCCCTACAAACGGGAAACAAATGGCACAGAGAATCGTGGTTACCAGGAAAACCTTCTCAATGATCTTCCCGTGATACACAATAAACCGAATCACCTGATTGAAAATATCGCTGTTTCTTTTCATTATTGCCCACCTTTTGATTATTGTACAATCATTGACTTTTGAACACATGTGTATTATAATTCACTTGTCGGTATATTTCAATAAGCAACGATTCGCTGCTTTGTACGTTAAACATCACTTATTTGTATTTGTGTTTAATATCAATCGAAACTGATAAATTTTGTTTTTAAACAGGATTGTGAGGAGAAGAATATGGAATCACAGAAAGAGGACCGGAGAATCCGCAGGACCCAGAAAATGTTAAAAGACAGCCTGATTGAGCTGATGACCGAGAGAGATTTTAAAAATATTTCCGTCAAGGACATCACGGAACGGGCGGATCTAAACAGGGGAACCTTCTACAATCATTACACCGATACTTACGATCTGCTGCAGAAGATGGAATCCGACGTACTGGCTGATTTTCAGGATATGATTGATAATTTCCTGTGCAGTCCAAAGAACGGATCGCTGATGCCCATCCTGCTGCCTGTTATACAATATATTGAAGAAAACGTAAAAATTGCCAGAATTCTGTTTGAAAACAGTGCATCCAGTGATTTCGTCAACCGCTTCCACCAGCTCATTTCTGACAACGGAACCGCTGTTTTCAAGAAACAGTATCCCGGAATCGACGATGTGACGCTCTCCTATTTCATCGAGTTCATCACCTTCGGCCTGACCGGAGTTCTGCGCTGCTGGATCAACAACGGCATGAAAGAATCCAAAGAAATGATCGCGGAAATCGCAGATAAATCCGCCGTACAGGTGGCGCAGAATCTCTGGGGGCATTAGAGTGAGTTAAGACGGGGTAAAGAAAAATTCACCCTTACACGAATAAAAAATCATCAGAAAAAGGAGACACACATGGATAATACTCCTGTCATTGAAACCGAACGCCTGCGGCTGCGCCGATTTACAGAGCGTGACGCCGAAGCGCTGTTCACCATACTCAGCGATCCCGAAGTCAATCAGTTTCTGCCCATGTTCCCGCTGACATCGCTGGAGGAGGCCGGGCAGTATCTCAAAGAACACTATTTAAGTACTTACGAGCAGCCCAGCGGTTACCACTACGCGGTCTGCCTCAAAACAGATGATATCCCCATCGGATATATCAACGTCAGCGATGACGACAGCCACGACCTGGGATACGGTCTGAAAAAAGAGTTCTGGAAGATGGGAATCATGACCGAAGCCAGCCGGGCGCTGATCCGGAAACTAACAACCACAGATTTACCCTACATTACCGCCACTCATGACCGTGAGAATCCGGGAAGCGGCCGGGTCATGGAGAAGATCGGCATGATCTATCAGTACTCTTATGAGGAGCAGTGGCAGCCCAAAGATATTCTGGTGATATTTCGGATGTATCAGCTTAATTTTGACGGAGACCAGGACCGCATCTACAAAAAATACTGGAACAAGTATCCGGTCCACTTCATCGAGAAGCTGGAAGACGGTCGCATGCCTTAGACATTGACAGTCAATCAGAAGGAATACCGGGTTATCCGCCTCCTGGGTAAGGGAAAAGGCGGCTACTCCTATCTAGTATAACGTATTGTAAGTCCTTGTGCATAGAGTGCCTGATATTCGCAGGCACAGTTCTGGTGTGGATAGCGCGTGCTATATGCACAAGGACTTATGATACGTTATACGACGATCTGGTTCTTTGCGATCAGGTGAAGCCGGCTTATTTCCGCCAGATCGAGGATATGTGCGGCAGGCTCTACCCGGCAAACACGAGTATCGATTACTTTCCTGCCAATTTTGTGGTTCAGAACGACGCATTGTATTATATTGATTATGAGTGCAACGATTATATGGAAGAATGGAATTTTGAAAACTGGGGCATCCGTTACTGGAGCCGGACTAGGGAATTTCTGGAATACGAACAGAGTCAAATATCACGCCGCAGGAATAAACAGAGGTGAATTTCCGCCCGCCTGCGGCGAGACCTTGGGAGGTTGCATTTTGTACGTTGTGCCGTACATCTGTATCATAACGAAACAGCAGGCGAACGACGATCGATATCGTCGCTCCCTGCTGTTTTTTATCCTTTAAATTGCTGCATCAAGCCCGCTTTACAAGACGCCGCTCATCAGTTCTTCAATATTTTTCATATCATGTTTATCCACTTCCCTCGGCTCATAACCGGTATGAAAAATCTTTTGCCCCTTCACTGAGATGCACGGTATCTCTCTTCCGTCTAAAACGGCACAGCCAAAATAATCGGCCTCAAACTCATACCATCCGCCTTCTAAGCCGGCCTGTTTTGCGGTTCCGTCTTCCTTTAAGACGAACGGGTGTATATCGATATAGCTCAATTGGGGGTGGTACAGCTCTATACGGACAGGGCTCCAGTCTGTTACTACTTCATACCCTTTTTCTTCCAGCTTCTGCTGTAATTTCTCGGTATATGCGGCATCGAAATCGATGTCCACATCCCTGTGTTCTCTCGTCTGCCTTCCAACAAGCGCATCCACACCCCAGCCGCCATCCAGCCAGTAACGGATTCCCAGCTGTTCTATCATTTCAAGCACTTCAAATAAATCTTCCTGCGTTACAGTTTCCTTTTTTGCCATCCGGCACCTCGCTTTTCATTTTCATTTTCTATTCATTCTATCGGTCTGCATCTCAAATGCCCTCCTGCCCTCTCTCTTACTGATACTCCCATTCCGTCTCTTTCAGCAGCGCTTCATACCTAAAACAATCCGGATGGTGGTCATTGATAATGCCGCAGGCCTGCAGATGAGAAAATACCGTGATGGACCCCATATACTTAAAGCCCCGCTTTTTCAAATCTGCGCTCACCTGATCCGATAATTCGTTCCTCGCTTCCGCCTCGCCCTCCTGGTGCCTGCGGTAAACGTACGTCTTATAATCCGTAAAGCCCCAAAGATACCGGTCGAAGCTGCCAAACTCCTCCTCCACCTTCATAAATTGTCTGGCATTGTGTATGACTGCCATGATTTTTCTTCTGGAACGGATCATGCCGGGGACGAGAAGGATTTCAGCGATCTCCTCCTCACCAAACTCTGCAATCCGCTTAAAGTCATAGTCACAGAAGCATTTTCTGAATATTTCCCTCTTCTGTATCATCATGTTCCAGTTAAGCCCACACTGCATGACCTCCATAAGCATAAACTCAAAGTGCTTTCCGTCGTCATGAGACGGTACGCCCCATTCGCTGTCATGATACTGGATCATCGGTTCATTGATCAGGCACCAGCCGCATCTTGTCTCCTGTTCCATCTGTCTTATCCCCCATTTTTCTCCGTCTTAAGCCGGAACGATCTTCCCTCGTATACCCGAACCGGATTTCCACGCTCCAGTCTGGCATGTTCCATCCAGGCCAGATTCTTTTCTCTTCGTCCGCTTTCCATGTTCATTTCCGCCAGAATTTCGCACAGGCGGTTCAATGCAATCTGTTTATTCATATGCTGGCTCCGGGCCTCCGTGGATACCACTGCGGTTCCTGTGGGAATGTGGATGGCACGGACACCAGTCTCCACCTTATTCACATTCTGGCCGCCTTTTCCGCCGCTTCGAAAGGTCTCAAAACGGACCAGTTTCTCCTCTGTCACCCGCGGCACCGCCTCTAAAATACTCACATCCACATACCAGTTCTTCCGTTTATGCTCCGGACGGTACGGGCTCCTGCAAATCCACAGTACACTGCCCTCCAGGCCGGTAAAATCGTGTTCTGTCTCAAACACAATCGAGGAAAATCCCTCCCGTTTCTTTCCCTGTGTGAAGGAAATCAGCCGGATATCGGGAGCCTCCTTCTTTAATTCCTCATAGAACAGGCCTGCCGCCAGTTCACATTCTGCCGGCCCCTGGCCGGAACTTATCTGTATTCTCATGCGCAGCCCCCTAACCCTTAAATGTGATAAGCGGCCGCAGCGTCGCAACAACAGTAATCAGTCCGTAATCCTCAAGGGAAGTGATCACCTGCTCCACATTTTTATAGGCCTCCGGCGCCTCGGCAAACAGTAAATTGGTATCATGGCAGACTACACGGCTCTTAAGCTTTGTGCTTCTGATGGAATCCCTGTCGTATTTCTGGTCAATCCTGCTCCTGCAGATACTTCTGGCCCATTTTCTGCCTGCGCCATGGGACACAGAGTCCAGGGAAACGGACGTGTCCGCAGCCGGTACACATACATAGGTCAGACTTCCCCTGGATCCCGGAATAACCACGGCTCCCTGCTTCGTCGATACACTTCCCTTCCGGTGAAGCCAGCTATCCTCCGTCCGTTCCAGATAGTTATGACAGCTCTCCAAAAGCGGGGTTACCTCCCTCTCCACACCCAGCCAGGCCAGCAGCTTTTTCGCAGTCACTATGCGATTCCTCCCGGCCCACAGAATCGCCGAGTCGTGTTCCTTCAAATAGTCCTCCGCCTCCTTCGAGCCTTCCGCCAGCCCTTCCGGCGAATAATACCGGTTTAAAATCTCCTGCCCATATCCCCGGGAACCGCTGTGGATCAGTAACATAAGGCACCCATGAAGCAGTCCCAGGCGATTGGCCTCCTCTTCTCTGTAAACGTGTTCCAGACACTGAAACTCTGCAAAATGGTTTCCTGTGCCGATGGTTCCCAAATCCCTGATGGGGCAAACTTCTTCATAAGGGTTATCGCACGGAATATCGCTCAGCTCCCGAACCTGGTTAAGCCTCGATTCCCATTTATCCATACGGAATTTCTTCTGCTTCACTCCTGTGGAAAACAGACTCATCCCGCATCCGATATCGTTGCCGATTAAATGGGGATAGAACCGCTCCCTGCTTAACACCGCCATTCCTACAGGAGTCTTTCCCGGATGCAGATCCGGCAGCCCTACCGTCTTCACCACTCCCGGCAGATTCGCGACTCCATGAAGCTGGTCGATCGCCGCCTGTTCAATCCAGTTTTTACCGTTGCTGATCAATATGCAATTTTCTCTTTCCAAATCATAATCTCCTTTATGAGCCGACAGGGCCATACGTCCCATTTCCCCGGAATCCCGAAAAATGGTACAAAAAAAACACGACAACAAGCCGTGCGCAGCAAAATAAAGCTATTATACGCCAGTCCCTGTCTATTCTATCGTTATCTTGTTTTCACCCTTTTCATTTCGTTTGCCAACATAACAACCACTCCTTTGCTCATAAAGGACTGTACGCCCTCTTTATTCTATGGATACTATAAAACGGATTTCTAAAAATGTCAATGACTATTTCCTTAACTTTCTGACTTGCGTTATAGTTCGCAGCCCTGTCGGCCTCTGCTTCCCGGTCTGTCCCGGCTTATTTTCCGCACAGGAAATCCCGCACCGGCATTCCTGAGCCGTCTATGTGCGGGATCTGCGCGTCTTCGTCATTTATTCTTTACCAATTCTTTAATCTCCGGTATCATCTTTCCACTTTCCTTTAGCCTTCTGATACGTTCTATCCGTTCCACAGTTTCGACCCGCCGATAGCGCCTTGTGAGATTCTCTTCCTCCTGCTCAAAAGGAAGCATGCCCTCTTCTGTATAATACTTCAGTGTACTGTAGCGGCAGCCGGTAAGCCTGGACAGTTCTCCGATCGACACATACTCAGAGCTGCTGATCTTTTCCATGCTTCTCTGTCTTGACATTCCATCACCTACCTGTAAACCGGAACCAGATTTGCCCCCTGAACCGGTATTTTGTAATAGACCCTTGTCATTGGGAAAACCCGGTAATAATAGTTATCTACCTTTAAGAGCGTCTCTGAGCCATTTTTGACTTCTTCTACATAGTGGCCCTTTTCGGAGAGATAGGTCATCATTGCCAGACGCCTGCCCGCCACGTTCGTTCCAAGAACAACGAAATCGATAAAAACGGCCTGTCTTCTGTCCAAAAATGGAAATAAGAGATTGACTCCCTCCATATACGGGTTTTTAAAGATATTCTTTTTCGCACTCAGCAGCTGCTGCGACAGTTTTTCCGTCCACCGGTAAATGTCTGAATCCCAGACCACTCTGACAACCGGATCCTGCTCTGCCAGTTCGATCATACGGGCAGACAGTCTCTCCTGCTCCTGAACGGAAAATATATCATGGATACATCCGCTCTCGCGTAACAGCCACACCAGACATACACATTCCAGGGTCACCGCGCCGTCCTCCAGGACTTCAGCACGGACGCCTTCAACGATACGCTGGTATTCCGTTCCGTCGCTGCGGTAGGTTCTGAGGTCCATATTCATGCTGCTATAGTTAATATCGCACGCCAGAATATCCGGTATCTCATCGAGGACGCCCTTGGCCTTCAATACTTCCGCCATCTCAGTCTCCAGACCGTGGGCTTCCTTCCTGCCGATGCCGCGAATCTCTTTAAATTCTGCCTCCAGTTCCTCTTTTACAGCCTCTAAATCCAGATGATCCGATAATATAAGCCTCTCCAGAATCTTTGCAGCCGCAATTCCGCGGCAGACCGCACTCTTGGCTGTGGTTATATGTATGGAATCCTGGCCATCCAGACCAACCAGGGCGTATTGTTGTGATAATGTATACTCATTCATAGGATATCTCCTTTCGGCTTACGCCAATTGATGTTTGTCTGCTGTGCTTGTTGATTGATTTTTGATGGTTGATACCTGCTGCTTACTACTGATTATTTATTGCTTATTACTTATCGCTTATTGCTTATTGCTTATTACTTATTACTTATTACTTATTACTTATTACTTAGGTTATACCACTATACTCTCACAATTTCAATGCATGCTGTTTTATATTTTTCTTACAAATCTGTCAATTACCCATGTCTAATGCCCGATGAAGCGGGGCAGGCCCAGGCACGGGCTTGTAACTCAACTACACGTAGTACGACATGTTATTCATGTCTCCTACCTCAAACGCTGGCTACAATAGGCTGATTGACGGCAGCCCGCCTGCTTCGGTTCTGCCTAACAGGCCTCTGCGAACAGAGTGTTAAATCCTTTACGGTAGATGTTTATGGCTCCGGTACGGTCATCATTACTTCGGTAACCGCATACAGTACAGCAGAATTCATGCCTCTTTCTGTTACGGTTAGCCTTTGTCGTATTACCACAGACCGGACAGCTCTGGCTGGTGTACTTCGGGTCTGCCGCAAGTACTTCTGACTGTGACAGCGCGGCTTTGTATTCCAGCATCTCACGGAACTGATCGAATGCCCAGGAGACCATGACGTACCGGGATTTTAAACGGACGTGTTCTGTGGCAGTGCGTATCCCGGTTAAATTTTCTATAATAAAAAGCGTTCCGGCTCCATACTGTGAGATAAGTGCCTTCGTAACCGCATGGTTTACCGCGGTTACGTAACGGGTTTCTTTCTCACGGAGCTTTTTCAGCTTCCGCTTTGCTGATTTTGTCCCACATGCCTGCAGGCGTTTTCGCAGGGCAAGTGCTTTCGCGCGCTTTTCCTTGACTGCGCGGCCGGAAAAGAACCTGGTGTTCCCTTCCTCATCAAAGGAAACTGCCAAATGGTTCACACCCAGATCAATTCCAACGATATGGTTTAAGATGTTCATACTTTCTACTTCCAGGGTGACCGGAATATGCAGATAATATTTCCTGTTTTTCCGAATCAGTTTAGCAGTGCCAAAGTGTCCGCCGGAACGAAACCAGTGTTCCATCCCTTTTAATTCAAAGGGGATATGCAGCCTGCCGGAAAGGGTATTTAAGCTAATGGACTGACCCGATATGGAGTAATCCCGGTTCCAGACAAGATCATACTCGAAGTTTCGAAAAGATGCTTTCGAAAAGGGGTGTCCATTGCTTTTCATGGATTTATATTTTGCAAGGACGGTCTTAAATACACTCTGTGTCATCTGAGAGCGGAGTCCAAACTGCTGCCTGACCGGATAGTATAAGACATGGTTTAATTCGAGATAGCGGATGCCTTCCTGTCCAAAAACGAATGCGGAGACAAAGTTCAGCACATCCCGGATAACGGACAGGGTCTTATTCAAAATAATCATCTGTTCTGATGTAGGGTATAGTTTGACTTTAGCAGTAATAGTAATAGATTTCATAGATTTTATACCTCATAATAGATTTATGGACCGAGTACATTTTACCACACATAGAAGTAAAAAAGCAAACAAATGTTTGAAAAACTAAAAAACAAAAAGGAGAAGGGGCTCGCGAAAGAGTCAGGACGGGCACAATTCCTCTCATGTCTAAAGACACGAGTCTCCATGTGCAGTTTATGAACTTGATCCACGATACAGTAAAAGCCGTCTTGCCTAATCGCTTTTGCGTAAAATCTTCGCTCTCCTTTCACGCAAAAAAGCCGCGATATGGGAACCAACTCTTCCATATCACGGCCTGCTGCTCATTTCCTATTGCTGCTCTTGCTGCTATTTCTTTTAATACCACTTACTCTTAATCTGCTTATATATTCCCTCTGCATCTAATTCATACTTATGAATCAGCTCCGCAGCCGGGCCGGACTCGCCGAATACGTCACGTACGCCGATCTTAAAGACCGGTACCGGAGCATTCTCGGACAGGGCGTCGCAGACAGCGCTTCCAAGTCCGCCTATGATGGAGTGCTCTTCCACAGTCACCACGCGTCCAGTTTTCTTCGCGGATTTAACGATAAGCTCTTCGTCCAGAGGCTTAATGGTATGAATATTGATCACTTCGGCGTCAATTCCGTCTACGGCCAGAAGCTTTGCAGCTTCCAGTGCGTGGCCAACTTCCAGACCGGTAGCCACGATGGTCAAGTCGCTGCCTTCTTTTAAGACTACGCCCTTTCCGATCTTAAATTCATACTCCGGATTATCATTGATCACCGGCACAGCCAGACGGCCGAACCTCATATAAACCGGGCCCTCATACTCGGCCGCGGCCTTGACGGCGGCTCTCGCTTCCACGTCATCAGCCGGGCAGATCACTACCATGCCGGGGATCGTTCTCATCAGAGCGATGTCCTCGTTGCACTGATGTGTCGCGCCGTCCTCACCGACGGAGATTCCTGCATGAGTCGCACCAATCTTTACATTTAAATGCGGGTATCCGATGGAGTTTCTAACCTGTTCGAACGCTCTGCCGGCTGCGAACATGGCGAAGGTGCTCGCAAATGGAACCATGCCTGTTGCAGCAAGGCCGGCGGCAATGCCCATCATGTTGCATTCCGCAATACCACAGTCGATATGGCGTTCCGGAAATACCTTCTTGAAAACTCCCGTCTTTGTCGCGGCTGCCAGATCGGCATCCAGGACCACGATTTTGTCATTAAGCTTTCCCAGCTCCGCAAGAGCGCTGCCATAGCTTTCTCTCGTAGCGATCTTCTTTACGGATTGTTCTTTCATCTCTGGCATAACGCTTCACCTGCTTTCTCCAAATCTGCCATTGCCACCTGATACTGCTCGTCGTTTGGAGCGGCACCATGCCAGGCTACAGCTCCTTCCATGAAGGAAACTCCCTTGCCCTTTAAGGTTTTTGCGATAATGGCGGTCGGCATTCCCTTTGTATTTCTTGCCTCTGCAAATGCCTGCTCGATCTGGGCGAAGTCATGGCCGTCGATGCAGATTACATGGAAATTAAATGCCTCAAATTTCTTGTCAATTGGATAGGGGGAGCAAACCTCATCCACCGGGCCGTCGATCTGAAGTCCGTTGTTATCCACAATTACGACCAGATTATCCAGCTTTCTGTGACCTGCGAACATCGCAGCTTCCCAGACCTGGCCTTCCTCGATCTCCCCGTCGCCAAGGAGTGTATAAACACGGTAATCTTTCTTCTGCAGTTTCGCAGAGAGTGCCATACCGACCGCAGCAGAGATTCCCTGTCCCAGAGAACCGCTGGACATATCCACGCCTGGAATATGCTTTCTGTCCGGATGTCCCTGTAAATAGGAACCGGTATGACGCAGTGTCTTCAAATCCTCTACCGGAAAGAATCCACGGTGTGCCAGTGTGGAGTAGTATCCGGGCGCCACATGGCCCTTCGATAATACAAAACGGTCACGGTCGTCCTTTAAAGGCTGTTCCGGATCGATGTTCATTTCTTTATAATAGAGCCAGGTAAATAAGTCCGCTGCCGACAGTGATCCGCCCGGATGGCCGGACTTTGCGCTGTGAACCGCCGTCACGATGCCTTTTCGTATCTCATTGGCTGTTTTTTCTAGTTCCAGATAGTCGCTCAATCCCGTGTCCTCCTCTTACTCTCCGAATACTGCCTTATAATCAGCCTGGAATTTTGCGATTCCCTGATCTGTCAGCGGATGCTTTGTCATCTGCTCAATTACGCTGTAAGGAACGGTGGCGATATCGGCTCCGGCAAGGGCACAGTCAATGACATGGATCGGATTGCGGACACTTGCTGCGATGATCTCGGTTGTGATTCCCGCCACGTTGAACATTTCTGCAATGGTTTCAATTAAATCGATGCCTGGCATGGAAATATCATCGAGACGTCCTAAGAATGGAGATACATAGGACGCACCGGCTCTGGCTGCCAGCAGTGCCTGGTTCGCGCTGAATACGAGCGTTACGTTTGTCTTAATGCCTTCCGCGGTCAGCACCTTAACGGCCTTTAAGCCTTCTACTGTCATCGGAATTTTAACTACCATGTTCGGATGGATCGCAGCAATCTCACGTCCCTCTTTAATCATGCCTTCTGCGTCTGTCGTGGTAGCCTTCACTTCGCCGCTGATCGGTCCGTCTACGATGGAAGCGATCTCTCTGATAACCTCGTTAAAGTCTCTTCCTTCTTTTGCAATCAGAGATGGGTTTGTGGTTACTCCACAGATAACTCCCATATCATTTGCCTTTCTGATATCCTCCACTTTCGCTGTGTCAACAAAAAATTTCATCGCTGTTCTCCTCTTCTTTTTTTATTTTTGAATTAATTTCTTCCTTCGGTTTATGTATTAATTCAATTAATTAATATTTCTAGTTAAACAATACCACATTTTAGGAAAATGTCAACAGAAAAATAGAAAAAAACGGCGATTTTGATTTTACTCAAAACCGCCGTCTCTGATAACAGCTCTTTCAGTCCGTGATCCTTTCATGTTCCCTGGTGATCTGCGCGATCGGGCACTTCTGCAGCCCATGCTGTGTACAGTAAAGATATAAATACCCGCCCTTCCTTACCATCGGCAGTCGGAATTCCGGGTTCTGCTCCGGATACAGCCGGTTTAAATAGATACGGTCATGGTAGACAAGGGCAGCAAAAGAAATATAATGATCCTTGCGCATATCATGATTCACGGTCACATAATACTCCAAGTCAATTTCCCTCAGGACAGCCTTATGTTCCTCCGAGCACGAAACCGGAATTAACGGTTTTAACTTTCTCCCGCAGCAGGAAATCGACGCGGTTCCCGTGCTTACAAGAATATTGCCGCAGGTGGGACATACATAGAAGAGTGTTTTTTCCAGCTTGCCCACATCCGGACGGTTGGGACTCAATTCTCCCTGAATCAGTTTTAATATGTCGGCACCCAGCACCGTGGACAGATCATCCCACAGCGATACATCCGGACAGCCCAGACCACGCTCCCACTTGGAGACAGTCTTGTTGCTGATTCCTAAAAGGTCTGCGACCTGCTGCTGCGTCATTCCTTTTTCTTTTCGGAACTGCATAATCAAGCGGCCTACTTTTGCACAATCCATTGTATTTCCTCCATGCCATAAATACTGCATATAAATACTTCCCATATCGCACCTTATTGCAAAACACCGCCCGTCACCAGCACACCAGCCACTCATTCCGTGGATAGTCATGGAGAACTTTGGCGCCGTCCGCCGTCATAAATATCTGGTCCTCGATTCGGATTCCGAATTTTCCGGGCAGGTAGATGCCCGGTTCCACGGAGAACGCGAGTCCGGGCTCGATCACACTTTTATCACCGGAAGCAGCGCACGGTTCCTCGTGGGTATCGATTCCGATCCCGTGCCCTGTCCTGTGGGTGAAATACTTCCCGTAGCCGGCTTCAGCGATCACACGTCTCGCCGCGTTGTCAACATCCTCCATCCGTCCGCCCAGGACGGCCGCACCCTGTCCGGCCTCCAGCGCCGCCAGCACGATTCCATACACGGCCTCGAACTCCCGTCTCTTATCGTTCTCTCCGCAGAAATAAAAGGTTCTCGACATATCTGAACAGTATCCCCTGTATTTGCCTCCGAAATCCACCAGAAGACACGCATCTGCTGAAATGATGCCATCTTTTCCCGTATAATGAGGCACCGCCGCATGGGCTCCCGCACAGACAAGGGCTCCTGCCTCTGATATCCCCCGCTGCTCCATCTCCCTGCAAAGGGCATCGGCAAACGCTCCCTCCGTTTTACCAATCCAGCCGCTGCCGGCCTTCATAACCGCCTTTAACGCTTCCGTGCATCTGCTGCAGGCTTCCTCCATGAGGCTCTGTTCCTGTTCATTTTTATATCGTCTCATCCGGCCCAGGATCTCACGATGGAGGACAAAGCGTGTTCGGGCAAATGCTTCCTGCAGCGGAACCAGGAATCCAGCCGGCATTGATGCGCCGATACCTATTTTCCCGTAAGGAAGCCTCTTTTTCTCCAACTGCTCCAGAAGTAAGGAGACCGCATTTTCGCCGTCCTTCCACGTAACCACTTCTGTTTCCGGAATGCCCCATCCGGCCACCTCCTGTCCGTATACGTCGTTGACAAACAGGAAGTCTCTCCCTTCCGCCGGCACCACGTAAACATTCAGACGCTCATCCGACATCATGCATTTTCCCAGCAGATAAACCATATCTGAGGATGGCGTTATGAGGAGCAGGTCAACGCCCTGCTCCTTCATGGCCTCTTTTACTCTCTCATTTACAGATTTCTTCAATTGCCTCCAGCTCCTCCTTTGAAAATTCTGTCCTGTCGATTATTTTTATATTCTCCACAATCTGCTCCGGCCTCGAAGCACCGATTAACACGCTCGTCACGTCACCGTCTCTTAATACCCAGGACAGTGCCATCTGGGCAAGCTTTTGCCCCCTTCCTTCCGCTATTTCATGAAGAGCACGGATCTGGGACAACCGCTTTTCAGTCAGCGCACTCTCCTTTAAGAAACGTCCGTCTCGTCTGATCCGGCTGTCCTCAGGGATTCCATGAAGATACTTCTCAGTCAGCATCCCCTGGGCCAGAGGGCTGAATGCGATAATGCCGCAGCCGTGAGTTTTTGCATACGTCTTTAATCCGTCTGTCTCGATGTGGCGGTCGAATATATTGTAGCTGCTCTGATTGATGATAAACGGACACTTTAAATCTGCCAGTATCGCCATTGCCTCTTTCGTATGCTCCTGATCGTAATTGGAAATGCCCGCATACAGAGCTTTTCCGCTCCTGACGATCTGATCCAGAGCCATCATGGTTTCCACGAGAGGCGTATCCGGGTCCATGCGGTGATGGTAGAAAATATCCACATAGTCCAGCTTCATCCGTTTCAGGCTGGCATCCAGGCTGGAGATCAGGTATTTTCTGCTTCCTCCATCCCCATACGGCCCCGGCCACATATCGTACCCGGCTTTTGTGCTGATTACCAGCTCATCCCGGTATGGATGCAGCTCCTGCTCCATGATTCTGCCGAAATTTTCTTCCGCGCTTCCATACACGGGACCGTAATTATTGGCCAGATCAAAATGGGTAATTCCATGGTCAAATGCAGTGTAACACATTGCCTTCATATTGTCAAAATTATCCCTGCTTCCAAAATTATGCCACAATCCCAGTGATACGGCCGGCAGCTTAAGCCCGCTGCTCCCGCAGTGAAAATACTTCATCTGTCCGTAACGATTTTCGTTTGCCTGATACATCAGATACACCTCCTTGCTGTTTCCAGCACCCATTTGATATGTTCCGGATCGATATCGTCCGGCAGGCTGCAGTCCGGCCCCAATATAAAACCTTTTCTGCCGCCCAGCGCGATGATCCGTCTTGTCTCTTCCTCTATCGCCTCTTTGTCCCCCTTGTAGAGCACTCCGCATCTGCGGTTGTCAAAACCGCCCCACGCCGCTCTTCCTCCGAAGAATTCCCGGATCTGCACCGGATCCAGATGGTCTACATACATGGCCCAGCTGACTAAAGCCGACTCATAATCCTTCCATACCTCCATCCGGTTGGTGGTTCCCGCCTCATCCGCGTCCCAGCCACAGCAGTGGAGAATCGTATAATGCCCGGGCGTATTGGCCTGCGCCAGCACTTTTTTGTCGCTTGGCGTTACCCAGCTGCGGTACTCATCATAGGTGAATCTGGTGATCTCTGCGTTCTGAACACTATAGAATACGCCGTCGCATCCGGCCTCCTCCAGTAATCCCTCCACCAGGCTGCAGACATCCTCCGCTATGATATCACAGGCGTAGCGGACCGCATCCGGATCTTCTCTCATGCATTCCATCATTTTATCCCAGCCCACCTCCAGCCGCAGATAAGACAACGGACAGAACATGGTGTAAAAAATACAGCATTCTCCCTTTAATTCCCTGACAATGGCTTTCGCCCGCTCGACCTGCTCCCGTATAAAGGGGTGATCCTTTCCGATCGGCTTCATCTCGTAAAGCTGCCTGGCGCTCTCCAGGTTTATAAGCGTCTTTTCCGGCCAGCCAAAATATCCGTCACAGGATATTTTTAAGAAGTCCAGATCCATATCCCTGTAAAATTTGATCTGCTCTCTGATAAAAATCTCTCCATGGCTCTGTTCCGGCGGGAAATGCCGCCAGAAACAGCCCGGAACATAGTCCACTTCCTCGTTATTCAGTGCCGCTAATACACGTTCTCTCTTATTCATCACAATTCCTCCTGATTATCCCCGAATCAATGCGTGGGATTTTCTTTAATCCAGTGCAAGCAGGGTGGCAATATAAATGACAACAGCCTCCAAAAGCTGGGAAAAGTCCAGAGACTCGTCAGGCTGGTGACAGTCGCCCGATGCGCCCGGTCTTTTCGGATCCTGATAAATTCTCTTCTTTTCCAATGACATGCCATACGATACGGCGTTCGGCAGTTTTCTGGCATAGGTTCCCCCGCTCATGGTAAACGGCCTGCTGTCCTTTCCTGTTACCGCGCGGTAAGCGCTCATCACCGTTTTCACCGTATCGCTCTCCGGGTCCAGATAATAGGGCTTCTCATCCTTTTTTATGACAGCCTTACAGCCGTAAAGACTGGCCAGACGCACCAGCCGCTCTCCAATCTCTGCCCCCGCAGACCCGGTAATCGGATAACGGTGATCCGACTGCATCCATACGTACTTTTTCGATCCGTCCTCTTGATACCGCGCTATGTTCAGCGCTCCGCAAAGTGCTCCGGAAAGCTCATCCTCACATGCGATTCCAGCACCTTTACCATGGAAATCACCGTTCATCCTGCACAGAAACTGAAACAGCCTTCTGTCTTCTTCCTGAAAGAATTCCAGATCCTGCAGCGCTTCCGTCAGGACATACAGCGCATGGACGCTTCCTTCCGGAAATCCGACATGGCCCCCAATTCCAAGCGCCTCCACCTTCAGACTCTCCGGTTCTTCCTCCACGGTGATCCCATTCTTTCCCACATGCTGCAGGGCCTCCATAAGCCCGGGAACCTTTTTGAGCCGGATGTGTGCTTCTCCCGGAATGGAATTCACACTGCTGCCGGCGGACAGCCCCAGTATCAGGCTGTCCGGCTCCAGCTGTTTTTCATAAGTAAGATTTAAAATCCCCTTTTCCCCATGTCCCAGCGGAAAGGCACAGTCTGCCACCAGCTGAAAGCCGTCCATCTTGTAATGGCTCATAAAGTACTCCATATCCTCCATGCCCCGCTCTTCGCTGCAGCCTGTAAAGAGTACAAAATTATGACGGAGTCCCAGGCGCTCCTCTTCTTCCTTCAGATACCGCAGCGCGTACAGTGCGCCGGCGGCCGGTCCCTTATTGTCCTGGATTCCTCTTCCGATCAGAAAACCGTCTTTCTCGCTCATCTCATAGGCCGGGAAGGTCCAGCCGTCTCCCGCCGCCACTACGTCCAGATGGTTCCAGACAGAGATCGCATTTTCCCCATAGACGTAAGGGCGCAGTCCCATGCCGGCAAAGTGGTATTCATAATTGGTCGCTGTAAGGCCGTATGAGGCAGCGATCGCCATCATTTCCTCCAATACCTTTTTGCATTCCTTCCCATACGGTTTCTCACCGCTGTCCGGTTCGGAGACACTTGGGACAGCCACCAGCCGTCTTAAATCTTCTTTTAATTCCTCTTTATGGCCGTATACCCATTCTCTGATCTTCTCTAATTCCTGTTGATTGAACTTACCCTCCATCGCTCCGCTCCTTAACATGTCTTCTTCGCTACCCCTTCAGTCCAGCCGTGGACACGCCTTCCACAAATGTTTTCTGCGCGACGGCAAACAGGATCAGACAGGGAAGAATCGCCACGACCGACATGGCCATGATCTGATCCCAGGCATTCTTTCCGGCACTGTCCAGCATCAGCCGGAGCCCCAGGGAAATCGGAAACTTCTTCGTACTGTTGATGTATATAAGGGGATTGAAATAATCATTCCAGCTCCATAGTGACTGGAAAATCACGCAGGATACCAGCGCCGGCTTTGCCAGCGGCACGATTAAATAGATCAGGATTCGCAAAGAACCGCAGCCATCCAGCTTTGCCGACTCATCCAGTTCCGTTGGAATTCCCCGTATAAACTGCAGTACCATATAGATTAAAAATGCCGAGCTTCCCAGGGCAGCGGGTACGATAAAAGGCAGGTAGGTATTGAGCCAGCCCATCTTATTGAAAATAAGATATTTGGGAATCATGGTCACAGTACCGGGAAGCATCAGGGTCGACAGCATCATGGCGAACAAAAATCCCTTGAATGGGAAATCAAATCTGGCAAATCCATACCCTACCAAAGTGCTGGATATGACGGTCAGCAGCACGCTGGGGACCACCAGCAGGAACGTATTTTTCATAAAATGTCCCATGCTGTATACGCCTCCGCCCGATTTCCAGCCCTCGATATAGGCATTCAGACTTATATGGGTAGGCAGAAGAGCGGAAGAGCCGAAGATTTCAGCATTCGTTTTAAATGTGGCAAAGAACATCCATACCAGCGGATAAATGAGGACGATTCCCACGGTTATAAGAAACAGATACATCACGCCCCGCCTTATTTTCTTTTTCATCTGGCGCCACCTCCATCGTTGTAAAATACCCATAAGTTGGATGATTTGAAAATCACCAGGGTAACTGTGATCATAATCACAAACAGAATCCATGACAAGGCGCAGGCATACCCCATTTTGTAATACTTAAAGGCTTCATCATACACCTTCAAAATATAAAGATATGTGGACTTCATGGGGCCGCCGTTAGTGATGACAAACGCTCCCGTAAACTCCTGAAATGCGGAGACCAGCTGCATAACCAGATTAAAAAGGATCGTAGGGGTAATCAGGGGGATCGTGACAGACCAGAAGCACCTGACGCTGCCTGCTCCGTCCACTCTGGCCGATTCATAAAGCTCGGCAGGCACATTTTTAAGGGCGGATAAGAATACCACCATAGAAGACCCGAACTGCCAGACTGCCAGCAGACTAAGCGTAAACAGTGCGATCCTGGGGTTACTGAGCCAGCCCACCGGTTTGATGCCGAACCAGGAAAGCATGGTATTGATGGTACCGTTTCCTGAGAACAGGAAGCGCCACAGTACAGCGATTGCCACACTGCCTCCCAGGATCGACGGCAGATAATATACCGTACGGAAGATGCCGATTCCCTTTACCCGCAGATTCAGCAGCATGGCGATAAACAGAGCAAACGCCAGCTTTAGCGGAACCGCTATGGCAACGTAAATGAGTGTAATCTTTAGAGAATGCCAGATTTCTCTGTCCTTCTTAAAAATAGTTATAAAGTTCTCCAATCCGACCCAATTGGGATTCCCCACCATGGCATAATCCGTGAAGGAATAATATAGTGATGCCAGAAACGGATAGAGCTGAAGCGCCAGAAAGCCTATGAGCCATGGCGATATGTAAATAAGCCCCTCAATACGGCTTAAGCTTTTTATTTTTTTGCCCATTGCAATTCTCCTTTCGCCGGTAAAGCCGCTGCCGCACGGTTTGCGTTCTTCCGTGCGGCAGCTTCTTCTTTACTTTTTAATTCTCTGCAGAACCTCTTCCAGAGCAGTAAAAGTCGACTCTACCGCTTCTTCCGGAGTCGCCATCCCATAAGCAACCTTGGAGAATTCGTCGGTAAGGGTATCTCTTAGCTCACTGTTTTGCGACGGACCGTTGTCCCTGGCCTGGACATTGCCGTAAGCTTCATCCAGAGCATCAATAACCGGCTGTCTCAGCACTCCATTTTCCACAGCTGCTTTTTGCTGGGCCTCCGTGGTCGGGACTGCACGGACAGACCCGAGAATCTTAGCCGCTTCCGGATCATTAAGCTGCCAGTTTAAATACGTCAGCGCAGTATCCGGTACCTTAGAAGAATTGCTCAATCCGACCAGATAGGTGGGACGAATCTGGGAAGACCCCTGCTTTGCCCCTTCGCCTATGGTTGGCCAGAGGATCATAGTCGCCTCATCCTTTCCCTCCAGCAAATCATCGACCTTGGTAAACTCACTGTTCCACACCAGGCAGGCAATCTCCTCCCCATTGATCCACTTGGGATTAGGTGTGGAAGAACCGTAATAGAGATCCGCCTCCCCCATAGGCTCGAAAACACCCGATTCATAGGCCTGTTTGATAAGATTATACACATACAGTAAATCTTCTTTGGTAAATGCAATCGTAAAGTCATCATTGATCACCTGACCGCCGGTCCGCTGCTTTATCATCGCCAGCAAAGCATTCAGCACATGTCCATGGTCTGCGGAAAAGAAATAGGCGTCAGGATCCTTCTCATGAAGCTCTTTTCCCAGTTCAATGATCTCTTCCCATGTCAGCTGATGATCTATCTTTAATCCGTATTTTTCAGCAGCCACCGTATTCAGCAGCATACCGGAACACTGAACCCCCATGGGAACAGCCAGCAGCTTCCCGTCAAAAACACAGTACTGGTCCAGGAGTTCTTTACCGATGCTGCTGTAATCCAGAATATCCTGCTGGTAAAGGTCTGTAAAGTAATCTCCTCTGCCGACCCACTCCATCATCCAGGGCGCATCGATATGGAATAAATCCGCCACCGTGCCGCCGGCTAACTGGGTAACTACCTTCTCCTGGTATCCGTCAAAGGCGGAATACTCCGGCTCGATCGTAACCTCCGGATGGAGCTCCTTATAAGCTGCCTGAAGATTCGTATAGGCCTCATGGGTAGCGCTGCCTCCCCACCACTCATACCGGAAAGACACCTCCTGCCCTGCTGCGTCCGTGTTTTCAGCCGACCCTTTCTCTGTGGCTGGCGCTGCCGTATCCCCCGTTGCCGCCGTCGTCGTCGTATCTGCGGCCTTTTCCGGCTGTGCCGCGCTGCATCCGGTAAGCATCACCATTCCGGCTGTCAGACATAACGCTGTAACCCGTTTCCCCCATCGTTTCATTCCTTTTCCTCCTTTTCATTAGCGTTTCATCTTGGAAATGTTCATAAGAAAAGTATAAATAAATCTCTTTTTTTATACAACCTGTCCAAGTCGAGATAACTACATCATCGATTGACTAATTTAAAGAGAACGTATCATTCTTTGCTGTTTCTACCTCATTTCTTGACATTGGTATCACCAGCATAACCACAGTTCCTTCGCCCTTTCTGCTGGTAATCTTCATCTGGCAGCTTTCTCCATATGCAAGCTGCAGCCTTTTATTCGTATTGAATATTCCGATATGGCTGTCACCCAGCCTGCCCTCTTCCAGCCCTTTTCGCAGACGGGTAAGCTTTTCTTTCTCTATACCAGCTCCATTGTCCACCACATGAATATGCAGTTTTTCCCCCTTCACAAATATCTTTATCCGTATTCTGCCTGTTCCGCCCTCTTTTTCCCTGATCCCATGATTCACAGCATTCTCTAAAAGCGGCTGAAGGACAAACTTTACGACGGGAATTGCAAGCACCTCCTCTTCATAGCTCCATTCCACCAGAAATAATTCGCCATACCGCTCCTTTAAGATCTTGATATAGCATTCCGTTACGTGAATCTCCTGCTCCAGGGTGGCCTGCTCTCTTTCATCCAGCGAATAAACCAGAATCTCGGACAGATCTTCCAGCATATCATTGGCCGCCGTGCGCTTTCCCGTCTGTTCCATGATCTTCCAGTTGACGGTTTCCAGCGTATTATACAGAAAATGAGGATTCATCTGTGACTGCATCGCCAGCAGCTCCGTAGCGCGGAGCTTGTATTTCCGCTCCGATAACTGGACCCTTAAGAAATCCTGCTCGATGAAATTCTGTATCATCTGTCTGGTGATGTATGCGAAATAGTCAGAGGACTCTTTTACTTCATATTCGTGAATATCCTTGCCTTCTCTGGCCGCCTCCATCAGCTCCTGAAGCGTCTCAAAATTACGATAGCTGAGGCGGGTGGCCGCATAAGCCAGAAGAATGCCTAAAAACGTAACCAGCAAAATACATACAAAGGTGTATCTGACAATCAGAAGCGGAAGCCTGTAAAATTCAATCTTGGGAATGGCCGACTGGTAAGACCACTGATACCGTTCTGAATCCATGCTATAGACAACAGAATCCTTTCCATGTGCTTCCTCCAGACTGACAGGGCCTGTCTGAAGGAGGACATCTCCGTTCTGGCTGCAGATAAAGACAGACTGGTTGGAAAATACCTTTGCGGAATCCAGCAGTTCTTTCATATACCGTGCATCCAGATTGAGAATGATCACACCGTCGTAGTCCATCATCTGGTATACGGTAATTAAATCCCGGCCTGTGGTTCCCAACCTGCGGCGTTCACTCCAGGTCTTATCTTTATCCTTATGCACCTGATAGCTTTCAAGCCATCCCTCGTCTATCCCAATTCCCAGCATTCCCCCTCTGTTGTTAGACCGGATAAACCGGTTATAGGGGTTGGGATAATAGATATAAATACTGTCTATGTACTGCCTGGCGTTGACCGGGGCATTGATAAACGTTTCTATGGTAGTTAAATCCTGATGCTCCTGGTAGCCGAGGGACTCTGTATTCAATACGTGATAGCATTTATTGATAATCCCCGGGTTAATATCAAAGGCCAGCATCAGGGAATCCAGTTCGCTTAACATCAGCTCCGTACTGTACAGGGTAGACTGCAGAAGCTTCTGGTTCGTCTGATCCAGCTCGGTTTTTAAATAGGAGTATCCCACAGCCGTTCCCACTCCGCCGACTACCGTGATGGAAAGGAGAACCGGGAGAAGGAATTTGATCAGCATATTGTAAAAGTATTTATGCTTATAAAATCTCTGCCTCATGATTTTTTCCTCCATTCGCCTGACTGCCGGTCTGACTGTCGCGGTACTCTCTGGGACTCATTTGACAGAACAGATGGAACGCGCGGGCAAAGTTTTTTTCATTGGTATATCCGACCATCTCGCTGACCTCTCTGATCCGATAACGGGAGTCCTTGAGAAGCCGCTGGGATTCCTTCATCTTCACCTCCATGACGTAATCGGAGAAGTTCTGTCCGCTTTTTTTCTTATACAGCCTGCTTAAATATTGGGCATTCATATTGACGTAATCCGCGGCATCCTCTAAGCTGGCGGTGCGGACATGGGACTCCACATACTTCTTTACCAGGGAGATCACATCCTTTCCCATATTCTCTTCCCGGAACTCTTCACGCTTCCGCTTTTCATCCAGCTTTTCCCTGACATGCCCGAACACTTCCCTGATATCTCCAAATTTGGTTGGTTTTAAAATATAATCCAGGACCCCGTACTGCAGCCCCTTCTTCGCATACTCAAAATCTCTGTGCGCGCTTAAAAACACACATTCCATGTCATACCCCAGCTCCCGGACCCTTGCGACCAGCTCTATGCCATCCATCACCGGCATGCGGATATCGGATAAAAGCACGTCCACCGTATGATTCTCCAGATATGCAAGAGCAGCCTTTCCATTGGCCGCGCTTCCCTCCACGATGAACCCCATTTGATCCCATGGAATATAATTGCACAGTCCATTCAGGGTTGCCCGTTCATCATCTACGATTAATAAACGATACATTTGATATCATACCTCCTCCAATTTTTCTGTTTCCCCCTACTACACCATCATAAACGTTTCTCAAAAAATTCTCAACCTCAAACTCCCGTGCCTGAGATTCCGGGCAAAACAAAAGAGACCCCGCAGTTTAGGGTCTCTTCTAAACAACAACCGGCTCTTTTACCAGTTCTTTTTTACCAGTTCTTTTATTTCCAGATCTTGACAGCCTTCTCATCCGCCTCCAGGCATTCCTCCCGGAGCAGCTCCAGTTCCTCCGTATGGTCCTCGCATGGGTCTTCATACTTCAGCACCTTAATCACCGACTGCTCAAAGCCTTCCTCCCCATACTCCTTCCACAGCTCCTGCAGATGCCGGTTCGGATGGGAAGAGCCCGATAATCTGGCACAGACGCTGTTGAATGCGGTTCTCGTATCTCCCGATATTCCCAGAAATGATTCGCCGGTAGCCCTGCATTTCAAAGAGATCACGCCCATCTCCGGATGGCGGTTTTTGTATTCCATAATAAGCTGTTTTTTGCGTTCTGTATTCATGTTTATCACCTCGTATTCCATTGTACCCCATAAAGCCTGCGGGGACAATCTACGCTCCGTAGACTTTGCGCCATTCGTCAGACGGGCTCGCAGGCACCCACCTGATTCGTTGCTGGGATAAACTGGCCCGGACTGTCGAAAATCCGGTCGATGGCGACGATTGCCGCTCCCGTCAGGATCGGATCGCCCTGATAGGTGCTGATCGACAGCGTCAGCCCCTCCCACACGTCGGCCAGAATGCCTTCCCGCACGGTTTCACGGATCACAGCCTCCATTCGTTCCGGATCCGGTCTCGCCATATCATCCCCGATGATGATGATATCCGGATTGATGACATTGACAATATTGATAATTCCGATTCCAAGGCTCTCGCAGGCGCGCTGGTAGCAGTCCATACAGAACTGGTCGCCTTCGCGGATCCGCCGTTCCACATCTTCAAAATTACATCCTGCCCGGCCCGCCTGGCCGCCGTATACCGCCTTCACTAATTCCAGGGAAGAGGCATACCGCTCCAGACAGCCTTTATTGCCGCAGGCGCAAGGCTTTCCGTTCCGGTCGATGGTCATGTGACCGATCTCCCCCGAGGTTCCCAGAGCACCCTTATAAATCTTTCCGTCCATCACAATTCCCGCGCCGATTCCCTGACCGGCCGCGATATAGACCAGAATATCATCGCGGTAGGCGTCCTTTAAATCCCACATATGGGCATAGGCGCCGGCGTTGGCATTGTGCTCTAAAAACACGGGGATGTCCAGTTCTCTGTCAAAGAATTTCTTTAAATCGACATCCTTCCAGATATCGGCTCCCGTGATCAGAGCGATTCGGTTTTTCTTCGCTATAAACGGCCCTGGCACAGCCATGCCTGCCGCCAGTATGGTATCTTTTCCGTATTTTTTCATCAGAATGCGCATCTCGGCCGCGATCTGATTCAGAATATCTTCCGCATCCGGCTGCTCTTCCGGTTTAAAATCCACTCGCTTCTTCGTTATCTGCGTCCCTGTCAAATCAAACAGGCCGACGCTGTAATGCTTTCTCGCAAGGCGCACGCCGATGACCCGGTAACGGTCCGGATTAATGGATACGCCGATGGAACGGCGGCCCTTGCTTCCATTCAGAAAGCCCACCTCCGTGACGATTCCCCAGTTTAAGAAATCCTTCATAATATTGGTCACGGTCGCCTGCTTCAGCCCTGTCAGGGAAGCCAGATATGCCCTGGAACACATGCCTTCTCTTCTTAAATTTTTTAAAAGGAGAGAACGGTTCATCTCCTGTGTCACGTCCTGGTTAATTCCCCTGTTTTGGACCATGTTGTCTTACCTCGCACCTCTTGTATGATTGGCCGGACAGTCTCCGGCCGGGGCCAGTTTTGCTTCTAACTGTCCGTAGTACCAGCACTAGTATATCATGGTCCTGCCGGATCCGTCAAATAAGAAAACTCGCTCAAATATTTGATCCCGCCCCCTTTACAGCGGCGTTCCGCTCGCGTATAATATGTCTATTACATTTGTAAGAACAGGGAGGTTATCATGAGCAGGCTGCCGCAGATATCAGAAGCCGAATATGAAGTTATGAAAGTCATCTGGAACAAAGCTCCCATAAGCACCAACGAGGTGACGGACTGCCTTTCAGAGGCTACGGAGTGGAGCCCCAAGACGATCCAGACGCTTCTTAAGCGCCTCGTGCAGAAGGGGGCCATTACATATGAAAAGAAAAGCAGGGTCTTTGTATATACCCCGCTGGTAGCAAAGGAAGACTATTTAAGCCAGGAGAGTGAGCATTTTCTTAATCGGTTCTACAATGGAAATCTGACCTCACTGGTGGCAAATTATATGAAGGACGAACGGATCTCCCAGGAGGAACTGGAAGAGCTTCGCGGCCTCCTATCGCATGGCGGGGAAGGAGAATAGCAGATGGCAGAATCTCTGCTTCTTTATCTGCTGCAAAGCAGTGCCGCCATTGCAGTTTCCGGCGGCATCATTATGTTCATACGAAAAGCGTTTGACCGGTACTTGACAGCGGAAACCCGTTACCGCCTGTGGTTTCTTCTCCTGATCCTTGCGGCCGCGCCGTTCCTGGCTGAAGCATTTCCATGGCTGGGCAGGCTGACTTCCCGCCTTGCCGATCTGCGGACGGCCCCGGCCGAGGATTCGTGGCAGGGCGGGGGCCCGGAGGCTGCCGGTAATATTTTTACAGCCACGGGACTGCTCCATGATTTTTCCGTTTCGGTTAGCCGGGAAATGCCTGGTTATCTGGCATTCGCCCTTCTCTCCCTCTGGATTGGAGGAGCGGTCTTACTTGCAGTCCTCACCATTATTTCCGCGGTCCGGGTCAATTTTTTAAAGAAGACTGCCCTTCCCGTTCGGGATGCAGTCCTGCGGGACATATTTGAGGACTGTAAGAGGCAGCTTGGAATCCGGAGGGACATTCCGCTTCGTTCTTCCTCCCGGCTCCGCTCCCCGGTTACGGCGGGAATTGCCGCGCCTTGTGTGCTGCTGCCGGCGTCCCGGCTCTCCGGACTATCGGAAGACGAGATCCGCTGCATTCTGCTGCACGAGCTTTTGCATTACAAGCATAAGGATATCATGAGCGGCGTTCTTTTCCGCCTCCTCCTGATTTTTTACTGGTTCCATCCTCTGGTCTGGCTGGCCTTAAAGGAGATGGACAGCGACCGGGAAATTGCCTGCGATACAGCGGTATTGGCGCTTCTTGGTGAAAAAGCGTCCTGTGATTATGGAAATGCCCTGCTTCATTTTGCAGCCAGTCTCTCCCATCTGACCTTTGGGCAGACAGCCGGCATCGGCGGCAGCCGCAAAGAGATCAGGAAGCGGATTCTGTACATTGCCTCCTACCGCCGGGAAACCGGCAACAGACGGTTAAAGAGCCGGCTGCTGTATCTTTTAACCGCAGCGCTGGTGATCTGTACCACGCCGTCCGCCTCCGCTCTCGCATTTTCCTCAGACCACTATCGTGCGGCTCTGCCCCAGGCGTCTTTAGAAGATTTGAGCAGCTATTTCGAAGACTTTGACGGCAGCTTCGTCCTGTATGACAGTTCCGAAAACCGTTATCTGATATCCAATGAGGACGACGCCCGCACAAGGATTTCGCCAAACTCCACCTACAAGATCTACAGCGCCCTGATGGCCCTCGACGCGGGTATCATCACTGCGAAGGATTCTGCCATGGCCTGGAACGGAGAAGCCTGTCCCTTCGATTCCTGGAACAGGGACCAGAACCTGAACACCGCCATGACGAACTCCGTCAACTGGTATTTTATGAATCTGGACCGCCAGAGCGGCCTGGACTCGATCAAACAGGAGCTTACTGCCCTCTCCTATGGAAATCTGGACTTTTCAGGAGGCCTCTCCCGGTTCTGGCTGGAATCCTCCTTGAAAATATCTCCTCTGGAACAGGTGAAGCTGCTGGCTGCATTATCCAGCCACACGCTGCCGTACTCGGAGCGTGACATGGAGACCGTTAAGGACGCGCTTTTCCTCTCCTCAGACGGCACATCGTCACTGTACGGAAAAACCGGCACCGGCACAGTCGATGGAAAAAACACCAACGGCTGGTTTATCGGCTTCATAGAATCTGAAAACGGCTCCTGTTCCTTTGCGGTCCATATTAACGGAGACGACGGGGCAACCGGTACAAAGGCGGGAGAGATCGCACTGCGTATCCTGAAAGAGAAGCAGCTTTATGGGTAATAAAAATGTCATCAGACGAAACCACTGCGTTCCCGTCAGATGACATTTTCATTGCCTTAAATTTTGAAAAAAACGGCTTAAAACCGCTTATTCGACCGTAACCTTAAACCGACACTTTTCGGCTCCGCTCAAAACCGTTTCGATTATCTCCACCTCTATGTGCTTTTCCGGCATCATATTTTCCAAAACGTATATCATACTCTGTCTGGAGCACTCGCAGAAGGAAGCGTCTTTTCCTCCCGCCAGTGCTTCCTCACATACGCATTTGGGATAACCCATTTCATAAATATGGCCCTTTTCGATTTCTTTTGCAAAGGAATGCTCTGTATCTCCATATTTCTGACAATATGTATCCATATTGAAGCCGCAGTCCTGAAACCACTGCATCTGAACAGGTAATACGGTATCCTTTACACAGTTTATTGCTTTTGTCCTGTAATCCATGATTCTCTCCTCAAATCGAATTTGTAAAATGCACATATCCACTACAGACAAATACGCGCTATGCCTTCACAATTCTATTATATCCGTGTGTATCTGTCAAATTCAGAGGTACATCATTACAAGGAAATTTCTACCATGGATCCGGTAAGTTCACTACTGCACCGGCGGAATATAAGAATCCAGCACGGCCTTCGCCTTTCTCACCACCAGCCCGCTTCCTCCGGCATTCTTGACATCCTCCACCATACTGACCATGAGTATCGGCGTGCGGTCCGGGCCGTCGGCCGTATAGACTGCAAACCAGCCCAGCTCCGTTCCGGAGGTGTCTCCTTTCGACGCTTTTATCTCGGCCGTTCCCGTCTTGCCTGCCAGCGTAATATCCGCCCGCATAGCGGCGCGGCCTGTTCCGTGCTCCGAGCTGATTACCTTTTTCAGAGCGGTATCGATTGTTTCCGCAATCTCAGGAGTACAGGCACCCTTCAGCCATACTTCCGATGCCGGCTCCTTCCTGTACGCAATGTATGGCTTTATGACATCTCCCCGGTTGGGGAACATGGTATAAAGGGCCGCCAGGTGGATCGGATTCATCAGCACCTGTCCCTGACCGTATCCGCTGTCCGCCAGCTGGATTTCCGTCTCGATCCGTTCCGTGTTGGAATACTGGGACTGGGAGACGGAGATCTCGAAGGGCAGGTCCTGATTGAAGCCCAGGCGGTCGAGCCCGGCCATAAAGTCGTCATACCCGATCTTCAGCGCGGCCTTCGCAAAGTAAATATTATCGGAGTAAATATAGGCATTTTCCAGGTTGACCGGGCTGTAGTCGTGAAGCGTCGTCACCTGATACTTTCCCCAGCTGGCATCCTTCTGCCAGCTAAGTCCCGCGCGGTCTGTGCCAAAGCTTTCGCCCGGCGTCAGCGCTCCCGTGGAAAGCCCGATGACTCCCGTTATCGGCTTAAACGAGGAGCCGGGCGCAAAACGCTGGCGGAAACGGTTAAACATCGGCTTTCTCTCGTCTTCATTTAACGAGGCCCATTTCTCCTCTGACATGCCGAGTATAAAATCATTGTCGTCATACGACGGCGTATTCACCAGTGCCAGCACCTCACCCGTGTAAGGATTCATGGCGACCGTGCAGCTCTTGACGTCTTTGAACGTCTCGTAGATGGTCCTCTGCAGGCTGCTGTCTATGGTCAGCGTGATATTGCTGCCGTCTACCCGCGGTATGGCGGCCAGAACCAGCTTTTCCGCGCCCTCGGAGGTGACGATGGAAATCTTCTCCCCGTTCTGTCCCTTCAGTTCTTTTTCATACAGAGTTTCGATTCCGCTTCTCCCTATGACGCTGTCCGATAAGTATCCCTCGCCCGGATGCTTCTCCAAATCCTCAGCCGTCACATTCTGGACATATCCCACCAGATGGGCCGCCGCCTCTCCCAGCGGATAGGATCTCACCGGTGTATCGGTAATCATCACGCCCGGTATGGCCAGAAGCGCGTCCTGGAGCGCCTTATTCTCCACATTATCCTCTCTTGGACTCGCTGACTGGAGATCAAACTCATCTACCTTTTTCAGCGTCTTAACCGGAACCAGGGAGTCTTCCTTCACCCATTTTGCCGCCAGCTTCTTCTCTATACTCTCCACGGAGACACCAAGAAGCTCAGAAAGCCGCTCCAGATCAGGGCTCGTGCCGGAAGTCTCTCCCTCCGTTCCCGCGGTATAACCGGCCATTTTCCCGGGCACAAGGCCCACCAGAGAAGCGTTCCCTTTTCCGGCAAGCAGGCCGCCGTCCCGGTCCAGAACCTCCCCTCTCACAGACCGGTCGGTGGAGACACGCACTTTATCGGTGCGGCCCAGATTCGGGAAAATAACCTGATCATTCCAGATCATCCGATAGCCGCCCGCCGCCTTTTTCTTCTTCGTTCCCTGGTCCTCAGCCGCCTGCTCCCAAATAAAATCAACCTGGTTCAGGAAATTGATCTCGCCGGCGGAGCTGTTGAGCGAAGTCTGGTAGCTGACCGTCTTCAAACCTTCCGTCCGTTCCTCCACACTCTGGATCTCCACGCGAATATCGGCGGCGCCGATTCCCTCATAGATGTTTTTATTTCTCGCTGTAAAGTCCTCCAGACCGATATTCTTCCGGCTCTGTTCGTTCAGCATTCCATACATCGCCTCGTAGTTACCGGTCCTGATATAATCCGTGTACTCCATCAGGAGCTCTTCCGGGGTCGTCTCCTTCTCCGCCTCCCCTCCTCTCTGAAACCAGAAAATCCCTGTCACAATCACCGCAGCAATCAGGATCCCTGCGGCAATACCACCGATCATCAGTCCACGTTTGCTTTTTCTACGTCTCATAATATGGTTCCTCTCTTTACAGCTTCGTTCTCATACCTTTTCCTGATGATGACATTTCACGCACAAATTCCGTCAAATCTCACATCCGCTCCCGCAGACTTCGCGTCCTGCACCGAGTTTTTATAAATTATTACATATGTAAGATTTAAAGTCAATACATCATTTCTATTGTTAAGAAAAATGTAACATATCTTCTCCTGTATTCTGTCCATTAAGCGGGGTTTTCAATCATTTGGAGATCTGTCAATAAGTCCGCGCTCCTGCCCACACAAAAAATTCAAAAAAACTGCGCCGCCATCACTTGACATATCTCCAAAACCGGCATATAATGAACATTGTTCATTTAAGGAGGTATTCACATGAAAATCAAAAAAAATTATCTACTGCTGCTTGCAGGCATTGTCTGGCTCGCAGCCGGCTTTAATATTCTGCGTATCGGGATCATTTCCTATAAAAGCTATGTGACACTGATCAATCTGGCCCTTTCCGCAGCAGTATTTTTCCTTTTCTGGTTCATGGTGTTTGGCAAACTGGTACGCAGGCACACCGACCGGATTGTACGCTATGAGGAAGAGATGCAGTTCATTCTGAAGTTTTTTGACCGCAAGTCCTTCTGCATCATGGCTTTTATGATGACCTTTGGGATCGGCCTGCGCACCTCCGGCCTCTGCCCGGATATCTTTATCGCAGTCTTTTACTCAGGGCTGGGAACCGCGCTGGTTCTGGCGGGCCTCGCATTTACCGGCAACTATATCACACAGGCGGCCAGGAATCGTTAGTCACTGAACAAACTCCCGCGGCAGCCGCCGGAATTAAGCATAAAAAAGGCTGTACCGTCTCCCGGTTCCCAGGTAAGCGGTACAGCCTTTTTTCTATCTCTTCTTTCGATTATTCCCTTTACTACAGTCTCCCAGACGCTCTTTCAGCAAACGGTCGAATTCCTCTTCCGTCACGCCTTCTTCCCGAAGCCGTCTGCGCCTCTGCTCCCTGCGGAGCGCGCGCTGCTGTTCCTCTTTCTTTCTGGAGTATGACAGATACGCTCCACCGCCGGCAGCGGCGGCAATCACCACCAGTGCGATAATCAGAAAGGGATTGATGGAAAACTTCTTCTTCACGCCCTCTTTCTTGTCATCCGCTTCCGGCTTTGTCTCTTCCTGTGTTGCCGGCTCCGTGACCGGTTCCTGCACTTCTTTCTGCGTCAAATAGGCGCCGCCCACCTTCCGTCCGTCGTATGTATACTGGATAAACGCCACGCTTCTCTCCGGATGCTCGTCCGGAAAATCGGTTGTCAGCGTGTGCTCCGTATCCGCAAATACCGCGCCCTCCGGAAGTGTCACCGTTCCGGACGGATCGATCTTAAGATCCGCCGGCAGATAGCTTTTTCCGGCCACCTCCACGGCTGTCTCGCCTTCGGTATAGGCAGTTTCGTTTTCCGCTACATTAAAATTGGTAAAATGCGCAAATCCATATTCCAGAAGCGCCTTGCTGTCCAGATAATACTGTCCGGGACTCCCCTTCAGAATCACGGAAATCATACGCTTTCCGTCCTTCTCCGCATAGGTAACCAGCGTGTTGCCGGCTTTTAAGAGGTATCCCGTCTTGCCGCCCTTCACCGGCGGATAATAGTACTGGCTTGAAGAGTCATTCGTATTCAGGATCAGCTTATTCTCCGCATAAATCGTCAGGCCATCCGGATTGTTGATCGTAGGCGGAAACGTATGTGTCAGCGCCGCGCTGATTCTGATAATATCCGGCTCTGCAAATGCCGCTCTGGAGATCGCCGCCATGTCTCTGGCCGTCACGTACTGTGTGTCTCCGTTGAGGCCGGAGGGATTATCGAAATGGCTGTCCTTGCATCCCAGCGCCGCGGCCTTGTCGTTCATCATCTTCACGAACGCTTCCTGAGACCCGGCCACATGCTCTGCCAGCGCGTTAGCCGCCTGATTACAGGAATGAACCAGCAAGGAATAGAGGCAGTCCTCCACGGACAGCTTGTCTCCTTCTGCCACATTCAGCTTATTACCGCTGTCGGACTCCACGTTATTGACCGCGCTGCTTGAAAATGTCACCACATCGTCGAGTTTGCTGTGCTCCATCACCAGAAGAGCCGTAAGAAGCTTCGTAATACTGGCCGGCGGGTACGGCGTATCATACGCTTTTCCACCTAAAATGGCGCCGGAATCCATGTCGATGACGACTCCTGCCTCCGCCTGTATATCTGGTCCGGCCGGCCATGCCGGAGCAGCGTAGGCAGTCATGAGAAAACAGTTGCTGATCAGTGTCCAGCAGAGTAATTTCTTCAAAAAACGTTTCATGCTTTGTTCCCCTCAATTATGTATACACGCCCTGTTATTACATTCGTAAGAGCATTTTTTAATTATACACTGGATTATCCGGTGTGTAAACAGACTTCGTAAATTTTAGAATGAACCGGAAAATCCGGGGCCGCAGTACCTTAAGATCCCTCACTTCTCTCCCCCGGCAAAGAAAAATGCCGGAAAGTCAGCCTCTCGGCCATTTCCGGCATTTCAACTTTGTTTCAATCCTCGCTCGATCATTTTACAGAGTGCGGCTATATCTTATAGATGTGCGGCTTCAGTTCCATCCACTTCATGCGCATCTTCATAAGCAAGGCCTGATATTCTTTCTCCTTAGCCAGGTTATGAAGCTCATACGGGTCGGCCTCCAGATCGTAAAGCTCCTCCGCGTCCCCATGATTATCCACATATTTATACTGCTGCCATACGACTGCTTCCGCCCTCCACGGCGCAAGGTGTCCGTAGGTCTCTGCCAGGAGCGCCGTCCTCCAGCCCGGCCTCTGCTCCGTGAACAGCCGGAGTATATCCTCTCCATCCACGGGTGAGCGGAAGGCGCCTCCCGCAGCGCTCACGATAGTAGGAGCCAAATCACAGTTGGTGACCAGCTCCCTGCAGATCCGGTTCTTCGGGAGCACGCCGGGGCAGGCCATCGCAAGCGGAATCCGCAGCACCTCCTCCGGCAAATAAAAGGCCTTGTCAAAATGGCCGCCGTGGCAGGCCAGGGCATCACCGTGATCCGCGGTCCAGATAATCAGCGTATTCTCATCCATCTGAAGCTCCCGCAGCTTCTCAATCACGCTTCCCACAGCCTCGTCAACCATAGTGATCTGGCCGTAGCATCTGGAAAGGAGCATCTGCCACCGGGACCATTCCATGGGATTCGGCCGGATCAGCTCTCTGTCACGGCTCGTTTCCCTTCCCGTATCGAACAGGTAGGATCTCGGCTTTCCGGCCAGATCATCGGAAAAACTTGGGTATTCTTCTATGGATTCCGGCGGATAGAGCGCCGCAAATTCTTCTGTCGGGCAGTACGGCTGGTGCGGTCCCCAGAAATCCACCCGCATCATGAACGGAGCCTCCTCCCGTTTCAGCTCCTCCAGCTGGCGGCAGGCCATATCCGCAACATAGTACGCCTCATGGCACTCTTTCGGTCCCTCCAGGATGCCGGAGAGCGCCTCATTCGTGAGATCCCGCGGGAAATCGTAGAGATCCCCCTCCTTCACATCGTCGATCCAGCCCTTCTCGCACATATTCATTTCCACGCGCATTCTGGCCGGCGGAAGTTCTTTCCGCCTCCGGTACTCTTCGTACTCCGGCTGATGGTATGGATTGGAATAATCCGGGTAGGACACCCCAAGGCATCCCAGATCCGACGGTTTTCCGGCGCAGGCGTGCCATTTTCCAAAGTAATAATTCCGGTATCCGGCTTCCTTAAGGACATCCACATACGTTTCATGGCTGTCCCAGGGCGTTTCAAAGGAATTGTCCGTCTGGCCGTGATGGTGGGGATACAGCCCCGTCATCATCGTTTTTCTGGAAGGCATACTGAGAGGCGAGGAGCAGTAGGCGCGTTCAAAGAACACTCCCTCCGCCTTCAGCCGGTCAAAATACGGCGTCTTCACCCTGGAATGACCGTAAAATGCCTGATGGTCCACTACCATCATTAAAATATTGGGACGCCTGTTCTTCCGAAACTGAAACACCGGCTCCTCATTTTCATCCCACTCCACGGGAAGTGTATAGGCATGCCGATTCTCATCATACAGAGGATCGCCCAAAATCTCGTCATACTGCCTGGCATGGAATACCATAATATCCGTGAGACCGTCCTCAGATTTCACGAAGGAATTGTGCCCGGGGCCGAATATCCCCTTTTCCGCATCGGTCTTCATCACCGGTTCTCTGGATTTTGACCAGTCAGCCGGATCGAGGGGATCTCCTCCTCTCCGTAAGCGCAGCATTCCCATGCAGTAATCGGCTCCCGTCGAGCTGGCCGAATACGTCAGAAACAGCCTGCCGTCTCTCTCTAAGACAGCCGCTCCTTCATTCACCCAGAATCCGCGGCGCTCCCAGTCGTAATCGGGGGCGCTTAAGAGCACCTGCGCCGTCAAAAGCCGGTCCGGCGCCTCCATCTCAGCGATGTATAAATTGGATATCTTTTTGCCGATATTCACCTTCTCCGCCCAGACGCAGTACCATTTTTCCCGGTATGGGAACACCGTCATATCAAGGGAAAAATCCTGAAATGAGAATTTGTCAGGCTCCGGGGTTTCCGCCGCCTTCATCTGTCCCAGTTCCTCCCACTCATCTTCCATCGGGTCTCCCCTGTTTACCAGCACATAAGGGCGGATTTTCCAGATATCATCCTTCTCTCCGGCAGCAAAATAAATGTACCAGGCGCCGGATATATAATGAATCTCAGGCGCCCATATGTGACAGCTCATCGGTCCGCTGTCGTGCCTGACCCAAAGTGTCTTTTCCTCCGCGTATTTTAAACCGGATATGGCCGCGGCTTTTCTCAGTATAATCCTGTCATATTCAGGGACCGACGCGGTAAAGTAATACGTACCATCCTCATGCTTAAAGATGTACGGATCAGCCCTGTTTTCAATCAGCGGAACGTTGTATTCCGTTAATGCATAATGATCTCTGTCCATGTCTGTCCTCTCCGTTTACAGAGTCTCTCCCTGGACAAGGCGGTAGCGCTCATAGGTTTCCATGGCAATTTCCCGGCCTTCCATCTCGTCGTACAGAAGCTCCACTGCCCTTTTCGCCACTTCCTCCACCGAATTATAGATGGTGGACAGGCGCGGAGATAAGTATTCCAGAAGCTCAATATCATCAAAACCCATGATTCCGTAGTCCTTCGGCGCCCGTTTGCCGCGTGCCTTCAAATACTTCATAATATCCATCGCATAGATATCGCCGGAACAGAAAAATGCAGTCCTGCCGCCCCTCTCTTCCAGAATGGAAGCCGCTTCCTCCTCGTACGATTCCGAGCTTATGATCTGCGCCCCCGTGAACCGGCTCCCCATCGCATCCCGAAAGCCCTCCAGACGCTGCTCATGGGTATAGTTGTTCCCTTCCTTAGACTCGCCCAGAGGCGGGCAGACAAACACCACCCGCTCATAGCCGGAATCCAGAATCTTATCCGTCGCTTCCCTTGCCGCCCTCCGCTCATCGATTCCCACAAACGGAATCTCATCCGAAACCTTGTTTCCAATGACGATGAGCGGTGTGTCCAGACTCTTCAGAAACTTATTAAAATGTTCTCCTTTATTTACCGGGGAAAGAATCAGGCCATCCACGTGGTAATCCACCAGCTTTCGGATTAGATCCACCTCTTTTTCCCTGTTCTTTCCATGGAGCGTGATGTTTACACAGTAGCCTCTTGTCTGGGCCTCCGTCTCGATTGCACTTAACATCTGGGCAAAATACTGGTTCTTAACATCAAATACCACGACGCCGATATACATCGTCTTTCCCTTTACCAGTCCTCTTGCCAGAAGATCCGGCCGATATCCCAGTTCTTCCGCTGTCTTCACGATCCTGTCTTTCGTCTCTTTGCTGATCCTTCCCTGATTGTTCAGGGCCCGGATCACGGTCGTTCTCGAAACCTGACAGATTCTCGCTATATCATTCGTCGTAACACCCATTTTGCACCATGCCTCCGGTTTCTTCATTATTCGCGCCGGAATTCTCTCTTCCTGTTCCGGCAGCTGTCACTTAACTTTTATTCGTAACACATTCCATGACAGCCTGTCAAGCATAACCGCAACTTTTCCGTCTTTTATGGCAGCGTCATCCTTTTGTTCCGGTCTCACCGGCTGATGGCCCGGTGAATTCACGGCTTCCGGATCGTCCGATGTAAGAACGCGGTGCTCCAGCACAGCTTCCGCCTCATATCCCTGTAAATCCAGTGACACCTCCATCTCCTCCGAAGGAGAACGGTTGATCATAAATACAACCATCTCCTCTCCGTTCTCCACCGCGGCCATATCCAGAAGCGGGATCTCTTTCTTCTCATATAAAACCGAGTCTGAGGTTACACGGCAGTCCATGACGTGGCCGTGACCGTAGGCGGCAGTATCCGCAAATGGATAATAGATCGGCTGCAGCCACACCCCGCCGCCCTTTTCCGTCATGATCATCGCGCTGACATTGGTCAAAAGGGACTGGCACGCGATCTTGACGCGGTCCGCATGTTTCAGGATTGCCAGAAGCATTCCTCCGAAGAGCAGCGCGTCCTGAAAGCTGTAAACCATCTCGCTGATCGGCATCGCCTGCTGCCAGGGACTCTCGTCGCACTCTCTTACCGTCTCCTTTGACGCCCTGGTCCACACGCCCCATTCATCAAAACTGATAGAAAGCTGTCTGGAAGAGCGTTTTTTCGCTTTGATATAGTCACAGACTGATGTCACTGTCCGGATGTAATCACTCATCTCATCCGCCTGTGCCAGGAAGCTTTCCACAGGCTTTTCATGGCCGTCAAAATACTGATGCAGGGATATGTAATCCACATACTCATACGTCTCATCCAGAGACTGCGCCTCCCATTCCGGGAATGTGGCCATGGTATTTAAGGAGCTTCCGCAGGAAACCAGTTCCACACCGGGATCCAGGATCTTCATGGCCTTGGCGGTCTCTCTCACCAGCCTTCCATATTCAGAAGCGCCCTTGTGGCCCAGCTGCCATTCCCCGTCCATCTCATTGCCGAGACACCAGGTGCGGACCCGGTACGGTTCTTCCCGCCCGTTCCTTTTCCGCTTTTCGCTGTATGTGGTGCCCTCCTTAAAATTACAGTATTCCAGGTAATGCAACGCTTCCCGGATACTGCCGGTTCCCAGATTGACCGCCAGCATCGGTGACACCCCGGCCTTTTCACACCATTTCATAAATTCATCGGTTCCGAACTCATTCGTCTCGACCGCCTTCCAGGCCAGCTCCGGCCTGCGCGGACGCTCCTCCTTCGGGCCAATTCCGTCTTCCCAGTTATAGCAGGAGACGAAATTACCGCCCGGATACCGGATGGTGGTAATGCCGGCGTTTCTAACCGCCTCCAGCACATCCTTTCGGAATCCATCCTCATCAGCCAGCGGATGATCCGGCTCATAGATTCCGGAATAGACCACCCGGCCCATATGTTCCACAAAGCTTCCATAGATCCGGTCGTCAACGGAACCCTTTTTAAACTCTCGATTGATCGTAATTCTGGCTTTCTGCATTGTTTTTTTCTCTCCTCTGTTTCAGCAGCCTGGCAGTGCCAGTACTGCATTGCGTAAGTTTCGGTGAATTATGTGCTTGATATTTGCGTCAGGGGCGCGTCCGTGAAGCGACGGCGTAGTGGACCCTACGTCTAGCTTCGCGGGCGTGGCCCTGGCGTGAATAGCGAGTGCAGAATTCATCGGAGCTTATGCAACGCAGTGCTAGTCCTTCATTCCGCTGGTCGCAACACTGGCAATAAAATATTTCTGGAAAAAGATATAAATGACGAGCAGCGGCAGCACCGACAGAAGTGCACCGGCCAGCTGCGGCCCGTAATAAGTGGTCGCGTGTTCTCCCACAAAAAGGGCAAGTCCTGCGGAGAGCGTCCTCATCCTCGTGCTGCTGGTCATCATTAACGGATACAGCAAATCATTCCAGTTCTGCATCAGATGGAAAATAGCCAGAGTCAGTACCCCCGGTATCACCAGCGGAAACATAATCTTTGCAAATATACCGAATTCGCTCATGCCGTCCACTCTTGCCGCTTCCTCCAGATCCTTCGGAAGAGCCGCGAAGTAGGACCGCATCATAAAGATGCCGAATGCCGAGGTGGCCTTCGGCAGAATCAGTCCGCCGTAGGTATCCAAAAGCCCCAGCAGATTCGATTCCAGAAACAGTGGAATCATCATAACCTGGAACGGTACCATCATGGTAAGCAGCACCAGCATGAACAGGAGATCTTTCCCCTTAAAATCCAGCCGCGCGAACGCATAGCCCGTTAATGAGTCAAACAGCACTGCCAGAATCGTTGAACCGCCTGCAAATATCACGGTATTTTTAATATATGATGCCATAGGGATTGTCTTAAAAATCCTCTGGAAGGACTTCAGTGTATATTTCGTTCCAAAAACAGTCGGCGGATATCCCAGGATCTCCTTTTCCAGTTTAAAGGACCCGACCGCCATCCAGATAAGCGGAAACAGGACAATCACAATCAGGAACACCGTAAATACGATCTTAACCACACTTAAAAGTGTCACACGTCTTCTCTTCTTTTCGTTCATCCCCGGCCTCCTAATTCTGGTTAATAAACATGTTCTTGTACATCGGAAGGGAGACAGCCAGTATCACCACCAGCAGAAGCACAGAAAGGGCGCAGGCGTATCCCAGATTGTAGGGCTGATTAAAACCGGTTTTATAAATATACTGTACCAGCGTCTCGGTCTTAAACTGCGGACCGCCCTGTGTCGTGACGTACACCTGGTCAAACACCTGAAGAGAGCCGATGGTATTGGTAATAAGGCAGAACCCCAGCGTGGGCTTCAAAAGCGGCAGTGTAATCTTAAAGAACTGTGCCGCCTTCCCTGCCCCATCGATCTCCGACGCCTCATAGTAGCTCTGGGAGATCCCCTGGATTCCCACTACCAGAATGGACATGGTGTAGCCGAAATTTTTCCACACCGTCATGGCGATCACGGTCGGCATGGCCGTCTTCGCATTTCGGAAAAAGGTGGCGTTATGAATACCGATCTGTTCCAGTAAGTACGGTATGAATCCGATATTGGTATCTAAAAGAATGGACCAGATAATGCCTACCGCCGCCATGGAGCAGACTACCGGCAGGAAGAAGATGGATCTGGCCGCCTTGTTAAAGAGGCTGGTCTTTACCAGCGCATTGGCCGTCAAAAGTCCGATCACAATCTGAAGAGGCACTTCAAACAGGACGAATATAACCGTGTTCAGCAGTGCGTTCCAGAACCGTGTATCCTGAAATGCCGTGATAAAGTTGTGGGCCCCTGTAAAACTGGTGTCCGCAAAGAAGATATTCATGTCAAACAGACTGATTACGAGACATGCCATCAGCGGAATAATCGCAAATACGAACAGTACCAGGATAGAGGGCAGCATAAATAAATATGCTACCCGATCCGGTTTATTCCAGTATTTTCTGCCGAATGAACGTGAAGGGGACTTTCTGGTTTTTATATTATTCAATGAAATCACCTCTATGTACTGCTGTCTACTCAGAAAGCAGCTTGCTGATGCTCTCCGACGCCTTGCTCAGTTCCTCCTGCGGGTCGTTGCCGGCCACTACATTTTCGATCATGGGGAATAAAATGTCGTTATTGACCTGTTTTACAGATTTAATTCCCGGTGCAAAGGAAAATCCAAACTCAGAGATAGAGGACAGCGCATTGACTGTTGCATCCGCTTTGATGTCTGCATCCTCTGCCAGAGACTTTAAATATGGCGGATATCCGTTGCGCAGGGACCATTCTTTACAAGTCGTGTCTGAATTCCAGTAGGCGATAAAGTCGTAAGCCGCCGCCTTTTCTTCTTCACTGGCCGTGGAGGTGACTCCAAAGCCCTGGACCTCGATGACACCGGCAGCTTCCTTGTCCCCTGCGGGCATTCCCGTAACACCAAAATTGATCTCCGCTTCCTTCAGTCCGCTGATCAGCCATGGACCGCCGCAGTAGATTCCCATCTGTCCGGCAAGCATTAAGTTATCCGTATCGGCTCCTGTAGATCCAACCGGCGCAGCCCCCTGATTGACGAGATTCTGAATATACTGAAGGGTCTTTAAGTTCTCAGGGCTGTCCAGAACAGAACTCTTACCGTCTGCAGAGAAGACGTCACCTCCGTTGGACTTGAACATTGCATCAAAATAGCAGGGTGCGCCGCTGATCGGGAAACCGATTCCATAAAGCTTTCTGGACGGATCAGATATCTTCAGCGCGTACTCGGCCGCCTCTTCCCATGTTGCCGGCGGTGTCTCAGGATCAAGTCCCGCCGCTTCAAACAGGTCTTTATTCCAGTAAAGGAACGTGGAATGAACCTGCATCGGAATCATCATCTGTACCTTCTGGTACTGAAGTGCCTGAAGAGATGCATCACTGAAATTCGAGGCATCCGCTCCGGTCTGCTCGAAGAAATCATCAAGCGGCGTCAAAATTCCATTATCCGTATAAGTTGCCGTATCAAAATTACCTCTGATAATAAGGGCGGGCGCTGTCTTGGAAGCGATGGCTGCCGGAAGTTTTTCCTCTAAGCTGCTGGCCGGCATGATATCCATCTCAATCGTAATTCCTCTGGTATTCTCTTTATTATAGCGGTCCACAATCTCCCTCAGCACATCGCCGTCCGTTCCTGTAAATGCATTCCAGAACTGAATGGTGATCGGGCCTGCGGTTTCCGCCTGCTTATCTGTCTCTCCCTCTGCTAAAGCAGCCTGGGTATCCGAGCCTGCCTGGGTATCGGCGGCCGTTGTCGTCTCTTCTTTTCCTGCCATCGGTGACTTCGTATTGCATCCTGCCAGTGAACACGCCATGACTCCGGCCAGCATCGCAGCAACAAATCTTCTTTTCATATAGAACCTCCTGAAATATGGTTGTTTAACAACTGTAATATATAAATTTTAATGAAAAGAAACCTTTACTTTTTTACTTAAATCATTTAGAATGGTACTGAATAAGGTATCCTGACTGTTTATCCGTATGTTTCGCGGCAGACCGATAAACTCTCAGGGTATTTTTTTGCCCTCTCCTTTCTCTCCCTTCACCGGCATTCGTTAAATTTCCCAAATACGCATTCATTTATTTGGTTATATTTCATTAAATTTATTTCTGCTATTTGTAATCGGGGTTTTTGTATATGCACTTTTTATTTGCGTACACGTGTACTCTATGTCGATCATTATATTCCTTGCACAATTTATTGTCAATACCCTTCTTTGTTTTTTTGCATTTTGTATGATTGGAGTAAACTTATAAATAAAACAGAAACACCGCCGATCCCCCTCGGCAGTTCTCTCCAGTAAAATTGCCAAATCAAAAAAGCTGGCACAGGATTTTCCTCCTATGCCAGCTTTCCATACTATTCGATTGGATTATCAATCAAAGATACCACCTGAAACTCATGAACATGTCCATCTGCGGAAGTCGTATACGCCTTGGAAAAATGAATATGCTTGCCGCCTCCAACCGGTATCGCGGCAGAAGACGTCACGCAGAATTCGTGATAATGGCCGTCATTAGAATCTGTGCGGAACTTTATATTGTGAACATGGCTGCCCATGTAAGGAATCGCCTCATCGGATACCGTCACAAACTGATCAGCAAGATCTAAGGCTATATCAAATTACCGGTTATCGTAGCTGTCATTTTTCTCATCACGAGCCCCGGATACGGACACTGTAACATTCTGGAACTCGATATCCTTCGTGTGATTGATCACCCCAAACTCCCGGCACGCCATCGATACATTCTTAAATACCACATGCTCGATGGGCTGATCCTCAAAGCCTTCCATGTGGAACGCCCGGCTGATGCCGTCATACTCCGGTTCATTCCATGCCGTTACATTCTCAATTGTTATATCACTGACCTTTGTCTTCGGAACGGAAGCCGGAATAGCTTCCAGAAGCTTTTCCCAGTGGGCCGGCAGATCTCCCTCATAGCCCAGGGGAAGCTCGCAGTAACTGTATGCCGGATTCCAGTTTAAGAAGAAATGGAACGGATATTTCACATTAATCATGGAAAGGCCGTCCACCCTTACGTCACGGATATAACCGTGTCTCGCCACAGAGGATTTAATGCGGAAGCCACAGTCCGTTCCGTGGTAACGCAGATTTTTCAGTGTAATGCGGTAGACGCCGCCGGATACTTCGCTGCCGATGGTAACACCGAAGCCCGCCTGAATCTCACAGTTCTGCACCGTAATATCATGGCAGGGGCGGTTCACACGGATGCCATCCGCATCTCTTCCCGACTTGATACAGATGCTGTCGTCGTTGCAGTCTGTGATGCAGTTTTCCACCAGAACATCGTGGCAGGAATCAATATCAATTCCATCAGTGCTGGGACTTTCCGCCCCGCACGATGTGATCTTTACGCCATCCACATGAATGTGGTCACTGTAGCAGATATGGATATTCCAGAAGCCGGATCTCGTTGAGGTAATGTCTCTCAGTGTAATATTGGAGGACTCCATAATGACCACATTTCTGACGCGCATACAATCGTAATCGCAGGCCCATCGGAGCCCTTTCTTATCGTATTCACCGCGCATTCCGCTCTTTCCGTCGTCTCCCCAGTATTTGCGCCACCAGTATTCTCCCTGACCGTCTATGGTACCGTTTCCGCTGATAATTACATCTTTCTGCCCATTGCAATTTAAAATACCTGGATACCAGTCCATCTCAACACCGGCTGCCCTGGTCGGAATCACCGGAATCTGCGATTCATCCGTAGTCCCCGTCAGAACCGCTCCGTCCTCAAAATGGAACTCCATTCCGCTCTTTAAAAACAGCGGTGCCGTCAGATACGTGCCTCTTTCCAGAACCAGAATACCTCCCGCCTGCGACGTTTCATCAATCAGCGTCTGAAGTGCTTTTGTAACCAGATGTTCTCCGGTATTGTCGATATGATATTCCGATGATTGAAATACTTTTCTCATGTGTGTTCCCCTTTCGTGTAAAGCAGCATCTACCCTTTTCTCTGCCTCTCCTGCCAAAACAGGAGGCAGGAGACAGGTATGATTGTCTTTCTTTAACTCTACGACAGGAAGGAAGTTTTGTAAAGTTTTACATAGGCTTAATCAGAATATTTAATGCCAAAAATAAAGCCATTCAGGACAAGATCAGGCTTTAAAAGGCTCTTCTTATCTTGAATGGCATTTCATACGTTATTTCTAATTACCCAATACTCAAAAGGTGTTTTAAAATTATTTACCATCTTTTATAAAGCCCCTCACAAATCCACATGAAATAAAGATCTGCAAATATCTCTTAAAATCGTGTTACTCCTCTTTGCTTTGTACTTAAGCGCAGCAAAGCCCCCTCTTAGTACCACATTATTTTTCACCATCTGATAAAAAAGGACACACGGAACACTAGAACCACTTGCATGGAATGCTCAAAAAAATATCTTTATTCACGCTGAACCCTATTTTTTCATAGAAAGCCTCTGCTGATTCTGTTTGCACCAACCATTCCGAATCTGGAAATTTTTCTCTGCATTTATGGACCAAACCGTTAGAAGCCTGTTTTCTAGTTTACAGGTATTGTTACCTTACTTCCTATCTTCTGACCACTGTAACAGGGATGTATGCTCCATCTCCGGCGGTCTAAATATCCGTTCATAGACCAGCGTCCAATGGATGCATAGATACCCCATCTGATTAGTCAAACTGTATGAGTGCGTACACTCATACACTGCTTGCCACTATTGAATCATCCATATTCGTATCTGTGCCTTATGCTCATCAGCTTTATGTTGTGCCACTTTTTGAATCAATAAATAATCGTGCAACTTCAATGTATCTTTCAAAATTGACCTTACTAAAATCAGTTGTATCAATTTTTATGACTTTTCCACCAACATCAAATTTATCTAGATTATGGCACCATGCATCGAACTCAGTATAGGATGGTTCAAACTCCATTTTATTTACCTGTCCACGCTCAGGTAGTCTTTCACGTTCAATAAAACGTCTGTGTAAGATTTTTGTATCACCTGAAAATTTGAAAACAAGCGATTTGCAGGAGTATTTGTTTATTATTCCTCTTATAATCTTGGACTCGTCTATTCTTTTTACGCCTTCAGGCACAAAATTCCCCTCAATAATAACTGGATATCCAACTTCAAATAATCTTTCTATTGCATACATCATTGCATCAAAAGTAACTGCAGAAAAACGACTACTTTCATTCCTATCATTCACTGATATATTTTCACACAGTGCAATTTTAAATGTATCTTTAATAAAATACGGTATTGTCAATGATTCTGATAATTTTAATGCGAATGTGGATTTTCCAGAAGCAAGATAACCCTCGACAATAATTATTTTATTGTTCATAAATACCTCCAGTATAAATAATCTCCAGCATACCTTATGTGCCTAATGGAGACTCTCCATATAGTCTAATTGTTGCTCAGAACTTTGTCAAACACAGTCTGCTTTCTTATAAATTCACTTTGGCTCTTATTGCTTTTTACAAGTGTTTAGGAAATCAGGGCGGCAATCGGGCGGCATTTTGGCTGATTTATAACAATCTTTATGCCTGAAGCAGTGCGCACAAATGCTGTATTTAGAAGGCTTGGCGGACAATTATGCCTATCCCAAGCATACCGAGAATGACACGAAAATTCACTATTTTTATAATTTATATTTCATATATCCTATCTCACCTATCCAGTCTACTAATCATCCACTATTCGCTACGTCCCGGAAAAGCCGGTACCACGACTGCATCTGCATCTGCACCTGCCGCCGGTGTCTGCTGGGGAACTGCCTGCTGCTGCTGCGCCTCCTCCTGCCCTGCGTTTCCACCTGCAGCATCTCCGGCGCCACTCGTCTGGCCTGCGTTTCCCTGCCCGGCATTTTCCTGTCCAGCACTTCCCTGCCCGGCACTTTCCTCCCCGGCATTTCCCTGTCCAGCACTCTCCTGCGTCTGTCCGCCGGCCGCGCTCTCGTTTGCTCCCGCCTCCGCCGAAGACTCACCGGTTTCTGCCGCGTTCTCGTTCTTTTGAATTACCGATGCCTTTCCGCGGTATGTCGTATTGTGAAGCGGAGTCTCTTCCAAGACATTGCCGTCTTTGGTCACTACGCGGAAGGTCTTCCAGACTCCGCCTTTCTGGCCCTGATCCACAACCTTCTCCGTACCTGCCTGAAGCCCGTCATTGGCCTCATACACCGGAGCCGGTGGTTCTACGTCCCTTACCTTTTCGGAACGCATGGTAACCTTCACGCCATCTTCCAGAATCGGAAGGCCCACTATGGAGATCTTCAGTGTGTTATCCTTCAGAGAGGCACGGACTGCCACCGTTGTCGGCTCTGAATTTACAAACTTAAGGTCCGGTCCGGCATAGCCGTCAAAGCTTACCATGGCATCCTCTCCCGGCTGTATGTAACTCGGAGTAAAGCTGTGGGAATGGCGTTCCGTCGCCGAAAGCCCTGAACTCACAATGGCATTATAAAGCGTGGTAGACACCTGGCACACGCCGCCGCCCGGTTCTTCAATCAGCACGCCGTTCCGGTATGCTCCGGCAGGCTGGTATCCCTTCTCCTTCGTCCTGTTTCCAGTGGCGAGATTAAAGGAAAATTCCTCACCCGGCTTCAGAATCCTGCCGTCGATCGCTTCCACCGCCAGACGAATATTCTCATTCCGGTTTTTGTTGCTTGTCGTCTTCGTCGTAAAGCTTCCGATAACCTGATACTGCTCCTTTGCCTGCGCCGCGCTGCGTTTCGGGGATATCTCCGAAAATTCCGGTTTCACCGCAGCATAATTTCCAGCTTTCACCGCCTCCATCAGGCCCTGTACCAGCGCTTCTTCATTCAGCGTTCTTCCAGTTTTCGCCTCCGAATAGGTATAGACGCCTGTTTCCTTATCAAAGGAGGCCAGCTGGGAATCGGCTGCCGCACGGTTCCATTTCCCGGCAAGCTCCTTAGCCAGCGCACCGAAGGACTCCTCCAGAGAATCCATGTCGAAACTGAATGTTCCTGTTTTCATCTGTCCGTTTCCGTAAATCTCATCCAGAATCCTCCTGACCGCTCCGCCGGTTTCCTCCTCCGCCGTCACGGTCTCATCCTGCCAGATCACAGACAGCCCCTTCGTCTTCTCCAAAAGAAGCTTCTCGGCGTCGCTCCGGCTCTTTCCAGTAATGTCAATCCCCTCGGCGACTGTGCCTTCGTAAGCCGTTACCGTCCCTGCCAGATGTTCCGCCACAGAGGCCGTGCTGCTCTCTTCCACTGCGGATTCCGGCCTTCTGCCGCCGGATCTCCGCCCAACAGCCAGACCTGCCGTTCCAAGAACCGCAGCCAGTAAAATGACCGTTCCACCGTACATCACCAGCCTGGCCTGACGGCGGCGTCTCCTCGATCTGCCTCTCTTCATCTTTATCACTCCATTTCACACACTTTACTGCATTCCGCAGCAAACTGTAACTTTTATCATTTCAGTTTACACTGTAACAATAACAGATACAGTTAATTCTGTCAAGAGTGTTTTCGATAAAGCAGAGACTATCCGGCCCAGCTCCACGCCGTTCTTCCATCTCCCCGTTATTCCCGCTGTTATTCCCTCCGTCATTCTATCCGTCATTCTCCCCGGAGCAGACGGTACAGTTCACGGTAATATTCGGAGTAAATGCTGTCTTTTCTCCATATAAAAGTAAAATCGTGGCTGAGCTCAAAGTCTTCCAGCGCCACGCGTCTCAACCGGCCATCTTCCAGTTCCTTCTTCACAGCGGCCTCATATAAAAATGTGATTCCCCGTCCATCTGCCACCAGGCTCTTGATAGCGCCAATGTTGCTGATCTCCATCAGGTCCTCAAAATCGTGAATCAGAAGGTTCTTGCCTTCCAGATACCGCTCGAACACATATCTGGTTCCGGATCCCGGCTCCCGGATAAAGAACCGTTCCTGCGTCAGATCCTCGATCACCTTTCCCTCGCTGTGAAACTGGTATTCCGGCGAAGCCACGATCACAAATTTCCCTCTGTCGTAAACGAGAAAATCGTATTCCTTTTTTTGAAAAAAGCCCTCCACCACTGCAAATTCGATCTCCCCCTCGTCAAGGCTCCGCAGCAGATCCTGGGTGTCGGCCACCACCATTTTCACAGAAATATCCGGCTGGGCGTCCATAAGCCGCATCAGTGCTTCCGGGAGAACGTACTCTCCCACAGTCATGGTCGCCCCGAACACGAGACGACGCCCGCCGCCATCCGACATCTTGAGCGCCTGCTTTAAATGAAGCTCGTCGTGCTGCATCGTCGTCGCCGCCGACAGAAGCATCTTCCCCGCCTCCGTAAGTCCGATCTTCTTACCGCTGTACTCAAACAGCTTTACCTGATAGTGTTCCTCCAGATAGTGAATATGGTGCGACACAGCAGGCTGTGTTATGTTCAATTCCTCCGCCGCCTTTGTAAAATTCATGCATCTGCATACGGCGAGAAATGTATCCATCCGAAAATCCAGCATCTGAACTTTCCTCCTTTTGTAAAATACGTTCCTTTTCCTATATCATAACATATATTTATCAATAAATAAATATTTAGAATTTTATTTTATGGTTATCCTTCTGTATAATGGTAACAGTTTCCATGGTCAGTCAAATTTTCATGCAGGCAAGCGTTTGACCCGTTGCCCGCTGGAATAAATTTATCCCCATGATCTCATAATGATATCGAACAGGAAAGGAATTTTTAACTATGAAAAAATATACCGCAGGGCTTCTGATCTGTCTCGCCATCTCCATTCCAGCCTGGTTTTTAGGCAGACTCTTTCCGGTAGTGGGCGGCCCCGTCTGTGCCATCTTAATTGGAATGGCTATTGCCCCATTTATAAAGGGAAAGGAGCGTTTCCGCCCCGGAATCGCGTTTACATCAAAGAAAATCCTCCAGTACGCCGTCGTTTTACTCGGCTTCGGCATGAACTTATCCGTGGTTCTGGAAAAGGGAAGGCAGTCTCTCCCCATCATCCTGGCCACCATCACCACATCGATTCTCATCGCGGTTCTGCTCTTCCGGCTCTTGAAGATTCCGACGAAGAGCGCCATCTTAATCGGCGTCGGTTCCTCCATCTGCGGCGGTTCTGCCATAGCCGCAACTGCGCCGGTCATCGAGGCAGACGATGAGGAGATCGCACAGTCCATCTCCGTTATCTTCCTGTTCAACATTGCCGCCGCATTAATTTTCCCCGCGCTCGGCACCGCTTTAGGTCTTTCCAACGAGGGCTTCGGGCTGTTTGCCGGCACCGCCATCAATGATACCTCCTCCGTCACGGCCGCTGCTGCCGCATGGGATGGCATCTACGGAAGCAATACGCTGGAGGCCGCCGCCATTGTTAAGCTAACCAGAACCCTGGCGATTATACCAATCACTCTGTTCCTGGCATTTTACCGCACAAAAAAAGAACAGAGCGGCTCCGGAAATACCTTTCAAATCGCAAAAATATTTCCGTTTTTCGTTCTGTTCTTCCTTCTCGCATCCGTACTGACCACCGTATTTCATCTCCCCGCCACGGTTACGGGACCGTTGAAAGATTTAAGCAAATTCTTCATCATCATGGCCATGGCCGCCATCGGGACCAATACCAACCTGGTCACCCTCGTAAAAACAGGAATGAAACCGATTCTTCTGGGCCTGTGCTGCTGGATCGGGATTTCCCTGGTCAGCCTGTCCATGCAGAGCTTTCTGGGCATCTGGTAAGCGGTTCCTGATTTCTTAAGCAGGCATGAAGGCGATCTTTATGCTGTCGCCTTCCACCGCCTCGCCTTTCGACCTGGTGATCGGAAGCTTCTCGTCTTCCGTGAAGCCGATGGTCTCTCCATCCTTTAAAAGCACATCATCACAGAGTACATAGCTCGCAATATCAAAGAGGAATTCGTGAAGCTCGGCTGGCGCAGCCGCGCTTTCCAACACCTCAATCTCATCCTTCCCAAAAGCAGTCATGCCGTATGTATACCCGTTCATCCCTTTTTCCGTCTGATACAGGCCAAAATAAATCCAGTCTAAAATCGGATACGTCTCTTCTTCCTCTTTCATATCTTCCGCCACAGCGCAGTACATCTCCGGCGCAAACACGGTTCCGCTGGTATAAATTCCCAGCGCATTCTCCTGCTTTAAGCAGGCCGAAGAAATCTTTACGTAAAGCTTGCCGGCTGCAAACGGATCATTTTCCCTTCCCCCGACCACAGCAGCCAGGATATGGGCCCGGTGCTCACTGGCCGCGTCCACAGCGCCTTTCCAGAAATAATTGGACTTGGCGTAATACTCCGCCTCTCCCGCAGGCACGGGTGCCGGCATCAGGCTGATGGCTACCATATAATTATCTGCCTCGAATACGATGGTGTCGTTATCCGTCTCCTCCTCGTCCGGTACGCTGATGTTCCACTCATCCAGCAAATCCTTTTTTAACTTTTCTGCATCCCACACCGGGGAAGACAGAAGCACACTGCCGACAAACGATCCTTTTTCCTTGTTTTCCATCGCGTTCTCCTATAGTATCTTCTTTTTTTTAAAAAACCAAATCTCGACCGCCACAATTACGACGCTCAGGAGAATCATCCCTGCGTAGCCGTATTTCCAGCGAAGCTCCGGCATATTGGCAAAATTCATGCCGTACCAGCCTACCAACAGGCTGAGAGGCAGAAAGATCGTCGTCACCACGGTCAGCCAGCTCATGATCTGATTCTGATTGGAGGCAATCTGAGACTGGTACATCTCCCGAATCTGAAATACATACTCCCGCAGCATCTCCACATGATCGTGAAGGCGGCTGGCCCGGCTGGCGAACATGCCGAAACCGGCGCATTCCCCTTCGGAAAACAGGTGGTTGTCATTGGACTCCAGTTCCTCTCCAAGAGAGATCAGCTGTTCATAGTAGGTGTGCAGTGCAAGCAGTTCCTTTCTGCTCACGATCACCGTTTCATAAAAATTCTTCGGCTGATGATCCAGCAGCTCGTCCTCCATGTCCTCCAGCTTCGCCTCATACTTCTGCAGGAAAAGCACATCGTTGCGGATCAGATAATCCATTAAGAGGATCAGAAACTCCGCGGGAGCGGCAGGCATCCCTTTTTCCTTCGCCCTCTCCGCTCCAGCATGGGCATGGACAGTCCCTTCTTTCGACGCAATGTCCTCCATCCGTGTGATGATCTCAGTCAGCATATCCCCTTCGTCGAGCAGAATCAGCTCACTGTCCGTCACATAGAAGCCGAAGGAAAACTTTTCTCCCAAAAGATTATTCTTGTTGGGAATCATAAAAGTCCCCATCGTGCAGCCGCCGTACGCCTCCGCCTTGCAGTAATGGATATTCTCCATGGAATGCACCAGTACCTTCCGGTGAAGGTACGTCTCCTTCGCCTCCCGGAACTCCTCCAGCGTCATAACCGTAATGCAGGCGTCATCACCCTCTCGTCTCTCTCCGTCGGAAAGTCTGGTCAGCCTTGTACCAAAGCTGTAACGTACCATCGTTATTCCCTCTTTCCTTCCGTATTACTCCTGTCTGATGAAGACGACTTTGTTGTTTGTCTTATTTTCCCGGACCTCTAACTGGCTGATACTCTGCACAAACTTGGAAAATGTGGAGTAGCCGTAATCCTTGACCTTGAAATCCCCATACTTCCTGTGCATGCCGTTGCCCAGAGCGGCCAGCTCAAGGCCGTTCTTTCCGCTGTTTCTCACCAGCTTTATGGCGTAATCATCCAGCTCCTGTTTCCTGGTGCGGTTGTCCTTTATGCGAACCGTCACTACATTATTTGATTTCTTCAGTTCAAAACTATCCATTTCCTCCAGAAATTTCGATAGAGAACTGTAACCATAGCTTCTGACATCGAAATCAGAATATTTTTTTACAAGACGATTCCCGATTTCTCCCAGACCAGTAGCCTTATTCATATCGTCGTTCTCCAGTATAATAGAGGCGATATCCTGTTCGATGACTTCCCGTCCTACCGTTACTCCGCTTACGCTCTCATCATCCTGGTCAAGCAGGATCTCTAAATTAGTAAATACGGTACAGGCTGCACGGAATGATTTCGGCGTTTTATCCTCTCCCATACCGATTACTTCTTTGCCTGACTCTCTGAGTCTGCTGGCCAGCTTCGTAAAATCGCTGTCACTCGAAACAATACAGAATCCATCCACGTTATCGGTATACAGCAAATCCATGGCATCGATAATCAGCGCAGAGTCGGTGGCATTCTTTCCCACGGTATTGGAAAACTGCTGAATCGGTGTAATTGAATTTTCCAGGAGTTCCTGTTTCCACTTTCCCATCTGAGAGCTCGTCCAGTCTCCATATATCCTTTTGTATGTAATGACACCATACTTTGTCATCTCAGCCAGAATATAGCTGATGTACTTTGCTGAAATGTTATCCGAATCGATTAATACTGCAAATTTCTTGTCATTCAATGTTCTGATCTCCTGTTATCCTAGTGATATCTACCATTATATTTTATTCTGGTCCATTATACAATAAGGCAATTGGTTATTCTGGCATATTTTTTGCATCGTATTTTTATCTTCCGGGCAGATACTAGAAGAGAAGATACTTTACAATGCAACATGAAAGGAGTGTTCTTATGAATTTGAATTCAAACAGTTCATGTGGCTGCGGAAAATCCGGCAGTGACAAGAGTACACCTGCCGCCGCTTTAACACTGGCTATCGCGACAGTACCGATGCAGCCCTGGGAGCAGCCATATGAGCCTGCTGCCGCTTTACAGCACGGAACGATCTTCCCTTGTCTCGACTTACCGTTTTATGTGACTGGAGGTGGCAAATAATGGCAGACCGCGAAACGATGTTAAAACAGATTAATGAAATCAGCTTCACAGTCAATGATCTGACCCTGTTCCTTGACACTCATCCTCTTGACGACAACGCTTTAAAGGCATTCAGCGACGCCATGAAGCAGAGAAAACAGCTGATGCAGACGTACGCGGAGAATTTTGAACCGCTGACGGTTGACTGTGTCTGCCCCGATACCAATAACAAATCAGAAACCCATACGAAGTATCCGGGACAGAAGCATTTTACCTGGTCTGACGGTCCGCTTCCGTGGGAAGGAGGTACTGTCTAATGTGGAATTATGAAAAACGGCTTCAGTTTCCAGTAAAAATTTCGACGCCATGCCCGAAGACGGCATCTCTCATCATCACCCAGTTCGGTGGTCCTGATGGAGAGCTGGCTGCTTCCATGAGATATCTTTCCCAACGTTACTCCATGCCATGCAAGGAAGTTGGCGGACTTTTAACGGATATCGGTACGGAGGAGCTGGCCCATCTGGAGATGATCTGCGCTATCGTCTACCAGCTGACGAAAAATTTAACGCCGGAGCAGGTAAAGACTGCTGGCTTTGACGCCTACTACGTCGATCACACCACAGCTCTGTGGCCGACCGCCGCAGCAGGCGTCCCGTTTAATGCCTGTGAGTTCCAGTCCAAAGGCGACGCCATCACCGATTTAACGGAGGACCTGGCAGCCGAGCAGAAGGCCAGAACCACCTACGACAACCTGATCCGTATCATCGACAATCCGGAAGTCAGGGAACCGCTCAAGTTCCTGCGTGAACGTGAAGTGGTTCATTTCCAGAGATTCGGCGAGGCGCTGGAGAAGATTAAGTCCAATCTGGATTCCAAGAATTTCTACTATTTCAATCCGGAATTTGATAAGCAGTTTGTAAAGAAATAAAGACTGCGCAATAACACAGAGCGGCGGGAACGATTCCGCCGCTCAATTGTGTTTTTACAGGATAAATTATGTAACAGTTCAGCCTTCACTTCCAGCTGCCGCTGCCCGGTCCGGCGCTTTCGTTTCCTGGACCTTTCCTGTGACTTTGCAGGGCATTAGCAGTTCTTAATGCGCAGAATTTTTCGTTCAGGGGAAATCCCCACCTGTCTGAGCGCAGCGAGTTTGGGGA